>DASXEK010000094.1:0-10843 GCA_036490155.1 Acidimicrobiales bacterium
CTGCTGACCGCCATCGGCCTCGCCATGCTGGAAGCGGAGAGCGACGCCGATACGCGTGCGGTGGTGTTGACCGCCACGGGGGACAAAGCGTTCTGCGCCGGCATGGACCTGCGCGCCTTCGCCGAGGGGGGCACGGTCGGCGGGTCGAAGGAAGGCATGCAGGGTTTCGTTCGCTTCACCCAGGGCGAGATCGGCGTGCCGATCGTGGGCGCCGCCAATGCCACGGCGGTAGCCGGCGGCTTCGAGCTGTTGCTCGGGTGTGACGTGGTCGTCGCCTCGGAGGGGGCGTCCTTGGGCCTGCCCGAGGTGAAGCGGGGGCTCTTTGCAGCCGGAGGCGGCGTGTTCATCAGCACGCGCATTCCGCTTGCGGTCGCCTTGGAGCTCACGCTGACGGGTGACCTCATTGACGCGGGCCGGGCACAGTCCCTCGGGCTGATCAATCAGGTCGTGGCGGCGGACGAGGTGCTCGACGCGGCGGTCGCGTTGGCCGAGCGCATCGCGCGCAATGGCCCGCTCGCGCTGCAGGCGACGAAGGAACTCGTGCGCACGGCGTCGACGAATCTCGAGAAGGCGCGGGCGCTGGCGGCGGAGTGGCAACCCAAGGTGTTCGGGAGCGAAGACGCGAAAGAAGGGGCGACCGCGTTCATCGAGAAGCGCGACCCGGTATGGAAGGGGCGATAGCGCCGTCCTCTGTTCGGAGAGGCGCCTGCCATCGACGGGCGACAGCCGACCGACCTGTAACCCCGGTGTCAGTGCGCGTTCATGGCGATAGTTGAGCGTGCACTGGCAAAAAACGTGCACAAATCCTTGTTTCATTGCAGCAACGGTGCTACGAACAGGGCTGAAGTTGATGACCCTGGTTGAGGCGGTTGGGGAGCCGGCTGGGGTACAAGGGAAAAATTTGGCGAACCGGGAGGCTTCCGCTGATGCGAGTTCATCGTCGTTCCATGCCCACGCGAACCGGCATGAGCCGGATCGCACCGATCGGGATCAGCCTGGTCAGTGGGCTTGCAATGGTGGCGTCGTACACGATCGCGACTGCGGTGGGGGCAGCTCCCGCCGGGGCGGCAGGTACCTCGCTCCAGTCACTGCAAAAGACACCGCAGCTGGTGCCGCAGACGGGACAACCACTCGCAACAGGCAAGGGCACGCACGTTGGCGAGGCGGCGCCCGCGATCAGTTCGACGCCACACCTCATCCCACACACCGCGGTCAATCAGACGTTCACCGTCAACACGAATAACGACACGGACGTGGATCCCTCGAACTCGACGACGTGCCAGGACTCTGACGGCAACTGCAGCCTGCGCGCCGCGATTGAGGCGGCGAATAACGACTACCCCAACGTCGACCAGATCAACGTGCCGGACGGCTCTGACATCCAGCTCACCGAAGCCGACGTCCTCGAAATTTCGAACTCGATGTTCATCTCGGGAGTGGGCAGTGGGGCAGCCCCGATCGTCGACGGCCTGAACAACACGGAGGTCTTCTACCTGTCCGGCAACGATTCCATCGTTCCGGCAGTTGAGTTGACCAACCTCACGATCCAGAACGGGTCGGCAGACTATGGCGCCAATATCTATGTGGGCGACAGCTCCGACTTCCCGGCGGACCTCACCCTGAGCGGCGTCACGGTCACTGGCGGCACCGCCACCGATTACGGTGGAGGCATCTACGTGGATGAGGATTCGTCGCTGTGGACGGACTCGGGCACGACGATCTCCAACAACCAATCCGGCGATTGTGGCGGAGGGATTTCCAACGGCGGCATCAATGACGGCGGCGGGGTCGTCATCAGTGGATCGACGATCAGTGGAAACTCTGCCGGTTGCGGCGGCGGCATCTACAACGTGGGCGCACTGTCGCTCGATGCGGCGCAGATCAATAACAACGGCGCCGTGGACGGCGGGGCTATCTACAACGAATGGTCGTTGTCGGACAACGGCAGCAGTTACAGCGGCAACGACGTCGGTACGTCAACCGCATCCGAAGATGACCCGGAGGGCGGAGTCCTCTGGAACGACGACTCCGCCAGTCTGTCGAACGTCACTGTCACGGGCACCCAAATGTGGGCCATCCCCGACGGGACAGACGAAATCGCCGAGGGTGGGGTGTTCTACAACGACTGGCAGATGAGTCTGACCAACATCTCGGTCAGCAACACCACGAACCGCGCCGACGGCGACGAGCTCCTGGGCGGCATCGTCGCCAACCAGGTCTATGACTGCTGCCCGTCCGACGGCGTGCTCTCGATCAACGGCCTTACCGTGAGCGGCACCTCGAACGGTGCCAGCGGAGTGGACACCACGATCGGCGGAGGGATCCTCTTCAACGACTGGAAGGCGTCGGTAAACGGGTTGAACGTGTCATCCACGACAAACAACGTCGGCGAGGACTCGCTCTACGGAGGGGTCGGGGACACCGATTTCCTGCAGGACACAACCGACGAGTGTGGTTCGTCGTGCCCGCCGAACCTGGACGGGAGCACCCCGTATCAAAACGTCACAGTCAACGGCACGACGAACAATGCACCCGATGACGGCTCCATCGTGGGTGGCGTGTTCGCCCTCGACTACGACTTCTATTCCGACGCACCGCTACAAGGCGACGTCAGCGGCGCCACCATCACTGGGACGACCGACTCGATTGGTACCAACGGAGTCGAGGGGGGCGTTGTTGCCACCTTCTCATCGATGAACCTGAACAACGTCTCGATTGATTCGACGACCGTGAACGCGGCCGGCGGAGACGTCTATGGCGGTGCGGTGGGCTCGTTCAATGAGGACACCTATCCCACCATGTCGGCCACCGACGTGAGTGTCACCAACACGACAATCTCCGACATCGGCAACGGTGACGGATTCGTCGAGGGTGGCGGTTGGTTCGCCAGTGCGGACCTGAACGCCACCGGCCTGCAGGTGCTTGACACCTCGATCACGGCCGACGACGAGGCGCTCGGCGGCGCCCTGGCCGACGACGACGAGGGCGGGCCCGGCAGCGCGTCGAACCTGACGAACTCGACCTTCGCCCGCACGACCGCCAACCTGCCGGCAGGAGGCACCGTCGGCGGAGTGTTCATCCTCAACACGGCCCAGCTCACCAACGTCACGGTCGACGACAACACGTCGACCGGGTCATCGTCGGAGGGCGCGGACGCCGCGGCCTTCGGTGGCTTCCCGGTCAACCTCACCAACGACACCATCGCCAACAACACGGTCGGCGGTGGCGGCGACGTCGCGGGGATCTCCGCCATGGGCGTGATCAACTTCAAGAACACGATCGTCCAGACGGATGGCGCGCCGAACTGCGAGGGCGGCACGTTCACGTCGGCCGGTGGCAACCTTGAAGCGGGTGGCAACACCTGCAACTTCAACGCGCCGAGCGACCAGACAAACGTGGGCAATCCGATGGTGTCCCAGGTGGCCGACAACAGCGGGCCGGTCCAGACGGCCGCCCTCCAGCCCGGGAGCCCGGCCATCGGCAAGGGCGTGAGTGCTGGGTGTCCCTCGACCGACGCCCGTGGTGTCGCGCGCCCGGCGGGCAACTGTGACGTCGGCGCTTTCCAGCTCTCCAAGCAGGGCTACTGGATGGTCGCGGCCGACGGCGGCATCTTCAACTTCGCCAACGCCGGCTTCTACGGCTCCATGGGCGGCACGGCGCTGAACTCGCCGGTTGTCGGCATGGCGGCGACGCCGGACGGCAAGGGTTACTGGGAAGTGGCAGCCGACGGCGGCATCTTCAACTTCGGCGACGCCAACTACTATGGCTCCATGGGTGGCAAGCACCTGAACAAGCCGATCGTCGGGATGGCGGCCACACCCGACGGGGGGGGCTACTGGGAGGTGGCGTCCGACGGCGGCATCTTCTCGTTCGGTGACGCCCACTTCTACGGCTCGACCGGGTCCATCCACCTGAACAAGCCGGTCGTCGGCATGGCCGCCGCGCCCAACGGGAACGGCTACTGGCTCGTCGCCTCCGACGGCGGGATCTTCAACTACGGGTCCGGGGCCGGCTTCTTAGGCAGCGCCGGCAGCATCCACCTCAACAAGCCGGTCGTCGGCATGGCTGCCGCGCCCAACGGCAACGGCTACTGGCTCGTCGCGTCGGACGGTGGCATTTTCACGTACGGAACTGGCGTCAACTTCTATGGCAGTACCGGCTCTATCCACCTCAACAAGCCGGTGGTGGGCATGGCGGCCACCCCGAGCGGCGGCGGTTACTGGCTGTTCGCCTCCGACGGCGGGGTCTTCAACTACGGCGACGCCACGTTCCAGGGATCCATGGGTGGCACGCCGCTCGTGCAGCCGGTTGTCGGCGGCGCAGCCAACTCCATCGAGTGACCTCTTGCCTGCCGGTCACCCTTGCGCTCCCGCCGGCGTGGGGTGACCGGGCCAGGTGTCTCTATCTTCGTCACGGTCCTCACCTGATCAGCTCGCGCGGTGCCGAGCGAGATGCGATGCCCCGGGAGCGTGCGGCGGGAAGGCTGAGTAGGCGTCAGCTGCGCTCGCGGAAGTTGGAGGCTTGCTTGAGTTCTGGTGGCACCGAGACAGAGCCACGATCAGAAGTTCGTGGCGGCGGAGTGCCGGTTGCTTGAACCGCAATTGAAAGAAACTGCTGAAAGACCCTTGTTTCGGCCGCATCCCCGGTGCTACGAACAGCACAAGCAATTTAATGAACCCCCGGTAAGGCGGTTGGCCGGCTGGGGCACTACAAGGCATTGGCAAACCGGGAGGCTTCACAGATGCATATTCGTCGTCCTTCATTCTCTACGCCCTCCACCACGAGTTCCCACCTGTCGGTCGGTTTGAGCGTGACGGGAGCCCTTGCCCTCGTGCTCGGCACGTCCGTCGCAGCACTGGGCGCCGGCGCAGTTGGAAGTGCTCCTGCAGGTGCCGTCGCGCCGCACGGCACGCCACCGCCACCAGCGCCTCCCAAGACCCCGGCGGCGCCGAAGCAGCCGTTGGGCTCGGCGAGCACCAACGGCGGAGTCCAGTCTCCGCACGTTGCCAAGTCGAACAGCGACTTACTGCAGTCGCCCAATTTCCGGGCGTTCACCAGCGTCAACCAGACCTTCACCGTCAACAGCACCGGTGACGTGGCGACGGGGACGCCCTCGAACTGCGCAGCCGGCAACGCCGACACGTGCACACTGCGTGATGCAGTGGCTGCGGCCAACGCCGACACCGGGAACACCGATGGCATCGACTTCTCGGTCTCGAACGTGACCTTGTCCAACGGCACCATCGACTTCACCAACTCTGTGCTCATCGACGGATCCGGGGTCACCGTAAACGGCGGAGCGGACGGCTCGGTCTTCGACGAGGACGACCCAATCTCCGTGCAGATCACCGGCCTCACAATCACCAACGGCGACAGCTCGGACGGTGGCGCCATCGAGAGCGACTCGGGCAACCTGCTCCTGGACAGCGTCGCGATCACCGGCAACACCGCCGAGAGAGGTGGAGGGGTGTACACGGATGGCAATCTGTGGGTGGACAACTCGACCTTCACGAACAACACGGCGGTGGGGGATGATGCAGAAGAAAGCGGCGGTGGCCTCTTCATCGAGACGGCATCGGCCTATGTGGAGAACTCAACGTTCGGTGGCAGTTCGGCCAGCGCCAACACGGCCGAATACGGCGCCGGCATCGACAACTACGACGGCGCACTCACGCTGGACGGAAGCAACCTCAGCAACAACACGAGTCCGGCCGGTACCTACGGCGATGGCGTCGGGCTCTTCACCGACGAGCTCACCGTTGCTTCGGGCGACACCTTCGACAGCAACATCAGCACGTCCGGCGGAGAGGGTGTCGGGGTCGAGAACGACGAGTCACTGACCCTTTCGGACTCCCACATCGACAACAACGTCGCGCAGTCCGGAGACTACGTCTACGGCGGCGGCCTCTACGACGGGGGCTACTTCGGCGACTACACGAACGTGACCGTGAACGGCACCAGCACGGCGTCGGATGGGGACGTGATCTACGGCGGAGCCGTCTGCTTCTACCTCGACGATGAGGAAGGTCAGATCACCTGGCAGGGTGGGACGATCGACAACACGAACAACGGGACCGACACCGAAAGTGACGAAGTCGAGGGTGGCGCGATCTATACCTACTCGGACGGTGGCGGGGGTAACTCCAGTGTCAGCGACGTCAGCATCTCGGGGACGAACAACAATGCGAATCCGGGTGACGACGTGGACGGGGGCGCCATCTACGCGGATGCTGACGGGACCATGAGCGGCCTGACCATCGCCGCCACCACGAACAACGGTGGATATGTCCAAGGAGGCGCGGTCGACGTCGAGGAGTCGAGTTCGCTTACGAACTCGACGGTTTCAGGCACCTCGAACACCGCCAGCTACGACAGTGGCAGCGAGTACGGCGGCGGGGTCGAGGGTGGCGCCCTTTACGTGGACGACAACCTCACGGCGGACAACGACTCCATCACCGGGACGACCAACACGGCGAACCTGGCCGCAGCCTCGACGCCGTCGTCCGAGATCGCCTACATCTACGGCGGAGCCGTGTACAACGACGACAACACGACGATGTCGTCGACGACCGTCACTTCGACGACGAACACCGCGTCGGGCGGAAGCGGAGAGATCGAAGGCGGCCTTTTCTACAACGACGACTTTGCCAACCTCACCAACGTCGACCTCACGGGGATGACGGCGACGGTTGACAACTACGTCGAAGGCGGCCTGTGGTTCAACGATGACGACGACCAGGCCAACCTGACGAACGTCACGATGGGTTCGGGCACCGTGACAGTTCTCGGGGGACCCGACGCATCGTCACAGTCTGCCGATGGTTCGATCCTCTACAGCGACGGGGCCATGACAGTCGTCAACGGCACCATCGACGACGTCACGACCTCCGTGCCGTCGAGTGGCGACTACAACTGGGCCCTGGAGCTGGAGTCAGGCAATATCGGGTTCACCAACACGACGATCGCCAATGACTCCGTGTCCGGCCCGAGCGGAACCGGCGACACCGTCCTCTTTGGGGTCGATGGCTCGGACGTGGGTCTGCTGAACACGATCATCGCCTCGACGACGCCGGCACAGAACTGCTACACGGATGCCGGCGCGCTCAACTCGCAAGGCCACAACCTCGACAGCGGCAGCAGCTGCAACCTGAACCAGCCGGGGGACGTCTCCAGCGCCGACCCCCAGGTCCAGCCATTGGCGAATAACGGCGGACAGGTCCTGACGGGGGCGCTCGCCGCCACGAGCCCGGCCATCGATGCCGGCTCGAACGCGGGGTGCCCGGACACCGACGCCCGGGGCGTGTCCCGTCCGCAGGGCCCGGCCTGTGACATCGGCTCCTTCGAGTACGTGCACCAGGGCTACTGGATGGACGCCTCCGACGGAGGGATCTTCTCCTTCGGCAACGCGGTCTTCCACGGCTCCATGGGCGGCAAGCCCCTCAACAAGCCGATGGTGGGCATGGCCGCCACCCCCGATGGTGGGGGCTACTGGGAGGTTGCGTCCGACGGAGGGGTCTTCTCCTTCGGCAACGCTCTCTTCCACGGCTCCATGGGGGGCCAGCGGCTCAACGCCCCGATGGTGGGGATGGCCGGGACTTCTGACGGCAATGGCTACTGGACCGTCGCCTCGGACGGCGGCATTTTCGCCTACGGCGACGCCCAGTTCTACGGCTCCATGGGGGGCAAGTCCCTCAACAAGCCGATCGTCGGCATTGCCGCCACGCCCGACGGCGGTGGCTACTGGGAGGTGGCGTCTGATGGCGGCATCTTCTCCTTCGGCGACGCCACCTTCTACGGCTCGACCGGCTCGCTCAAACTGAACAAGCCGGTGGTGGGCATGGCGGCGACGCCTGACGGCAAGGGCTACTGGCTCGTCGCCTCGGATGGCGGCATCTTCGCCTACGGCGATGCCACCTTCTACGGCTCGACCGGCTCGCTCAAGTTGAACGCGCCCGTCGTGGGCATGGGCAGCACCCCGTCGGGACACGGTTACTTCCTCTTCGCCTCCGACGGCGGGGTGTTCAACTACGGCGATGCCATCTTCCAGGGCTCGATGGGTGGGACAAGGCTCAATAAGCCGGTCGTCGGCGGGGCAACGACCGGAGTGATGCCCTAGCGCGAGCGGACCCTCGGGACCAGCGTCCTTCACCGGCCGCCTCGGGCCGCCCATCTGGGTACCTGGGGCGGCCGGTGCGCGTCGCCCCGCGGGCCGTGGTCTGGCGGAAGGGAGAGGTGGTCGGCGTCAGCCGCCCGCGGGCTGGTCTGCGACGGGTTCGAGCGGCACCGAGACACGCGCCACGATCACGTCCTCACGACTGCGCAGCGCCGACGACAGGACGATGTCGAGCTGGTTGTGCAGGAGCCGGTAGCGGTACTTGTCGGGGCGGATGACGGGGATCAGCACGACGATCTGGTCATCGGGATGGTCCTGCCTCGTCCGGTCGATGAAGGTCACGACCGGCTCCACGACCGACGCGTAGTCGGTATGGAGGACCTTGAGCGGGACGCCGGGGTCCCACTGGCGCCACTGGTGCTGCAGGCTGTCGACCCAGTGGGCCGCGTCGTCCCCGGTGCGCAGGACGACGGTCACCGCCACGATCTCCTGGCCGAGGGACTCGGCCTCGGAGAGCGCGAGCTCGGTCAGCCGCGAAATCCGGTTCACCGGCACGATCACGATGGTCCGCCTGGCCTCGGGCTTCTGCGGGATCTGATCGAGGCCGAGCTCGTTGCCGGCTCGCTCGTAGTAGGCGTGGATGCGGAGGAACAGGAAGATGAAGGCGGGGATGGCGATCACGACCACCCAGGCGCCCTCGGTGAACTTCGAGACGAGGAACACGATCGTCGCGACGGCGGTGACGATGGCGCCGAGCCCGTTGATGGCGGCGCGGCGATGCCAGCCCCGCGGTCTGGTCCGGTGCCAATGCACGACGAGCCCCGTCTGCGAGAGCGTGAAGCCGATGAACACCCCGATGGCAAACAGCGGGATCAGCGTGTTGGTGTTCCCGTCGACCGCGACAAGGAGCGCCCCCGACAAGACGGCGAGCACCACGATCCCGTTGGCGAAGGTCTGACGGTCCCCCCGAATCGAGAACAGGTGTGGTAGGTAGTTATCCCGCGCCACCAGGCTGGCCAGGACGGGGAGTCCGCCGAAGGAGGTGTTGGCCGCCAGGGCCAGCACGATCGTGATCGTGATGGAGACGATGTAGAAGGCCCAGTTCCGGCCGACCGCCATGGCCATGATCTGGCTGAGGACGGTCTGGCCGGAGCGGGGGCCGATGTGCCAGCGCTTGGCCAGGACCGCCAGGCCCAGGAGCATGACCCCGAGGGTCACTCCGAGGAGCACCTCGGTGCGCTTGGCCCGCACGGCCCGGGGCTCGCGGAAGAGGGGTACGCCGTTGGCGATCGCTTCGACGCCGGTGAGTGCGCTGCACCCGGCCGAGAACGCCTTGAGGATCAGGAGGATCGTCACCGCCTTGAAACCCGTCGTCGGCAGCTGGCTCGTCCCCTGCTGGGCCCCGTGGGTGCCGAGGGGGTGAATGAGGCCGATGGCGATGACGGCCAGGAGGCCGAAGATGAACACCAGGGTCGGGAGCAGGAAGGCGCGGGCCGTCTCGCCCAGGCCGCGCAGGTTGAACAGCATGATCACGGCGAGGATCCCGAGGCACAACGGGATGGTCGCCCCGTCGAGGCTGGGGTAGGCGGACTGGAGCGACGCCACGCCGGCGGCGATGGAGACGGCGACGGTCAACGTGTAGTCGACTACCAGGGAGGCGGCGGCCAGCAGGCTTACCTTGCTCCCGAGGTTCGCCCGCGACACGGCGTAGGCACCCCCACCGGACGGGTAGGCGTCGATGACCTGCCGGTAGGAGAAGACGAGGATCGCCAGCAGGCCGACGATGGCGATCGTGATGGGCAAGACCAGGTGGAGTGAGCTCCCACCGGCCACGGCCAGCACCAGGATGATCGCCTCGGGGCCGTAGGCGACGGAGGTGAGCGCGTCGAGGGAGAGCGCGGAGAGCCCCTCGACCGGGGTGATCCGCTGCTTGCCACTGCGGCGAGACGAAAGGGGCTGGCCGACGAGCAGGTGGTAGAACGCGGAGCCCCGACCGTCGTGCGGCTGCGGGTCTGCCATGGGACGCACTCTACGAGGCCGTCTCCGCGATCCGAGGTTGGTTAGCGTCGGCGGGATGGAACTGTGGGAGCTCGTCGTCCGAGAGTGCTGCCGCGACACGCTGGCGCAGTACAGCCATGCGGGAGACCGGTTTCAGCTCGATGTGTTCGCCGGCGCCTTCTGCGAGGACGGTGAGCTCGAGATCCGTGGCCAGCCGCCGTTGCGTGGTCGCGCCGCCATCAGTGAGAGGTTCGGCGGATCCTCGGGTGCCCAACAAGCCCAAGACGTCGCGGCAGCGGCGCGTGAGGCGGGGGCGTCGAGACGCATCGTCCGTCATTCTGTGACGAATGTTCGATTCGAGGCCGTGACACCGACTGAGGCCACCGTCGCCAGCTATTTCACCGTCTTCACCGAGATCGGTCTCGACCATATGGGTCGCTACCGCGACCGCCTCGTGCCGGTCGAGGATCGGTGGCTCCTCGCCCATCGTTTCGTCTCCACCGACTGGCGGGCGCCGGATTCGGTCTTCCGCTCCTGAGCCGCTGGGAGATCCAGAGAGGGAGACAGCGGCCAGACGGCGCTCAGTTGATGAGCGGGTCCCGCGGCAGGCCCAGGATGCGCTCGCCGATCTGGTTGCGCTTGATCTCCGAGGTCCCCCCGGCGATCGACATGGCTCGATGCATCAGCACCGTCCACGCGGTCATCGCCCCCTCCCCGTCCGCGTAGGGGGTC
>DASXEK010000003.1:0-2663 GCA_036490155.1 Acidimicrobiales bacterium
GCGGCGCGCTGCCGCGTAGGGCTTGGAACCCCTCGCCATGCCGGGGTCGGCGTTGGGCCGGCCCGGCCACCTCCAAGGCCCCGATCCCGTTCCAGGAACGCCCCCCAGAAGCCGTCGGCGCCGTCGTCCCTGTCTTAGTTACTTCCCCCGGATAAAGGGAGCGGCGGCTATGGACGTGTTACGGACGTGTGCGCGGGGGATAAGCAGAAGGCCGCCGCCCGGTGGGCGACGGCCTCGGTTTCTTCCGGCAGTACGGTCTTAGATCTGGTTGCGGATCCCCTCGAATGGGAGTCGGGCTACGGTGTCGAGGTCGTAGGCGAGGGCGGTCCAGCCCGACCAGATCTTGGCGCCTGTCTCGCCCTTCAACCGGGCGCGTCCGCCGCCGTACTCGCGCTTGAGATGGGAGATCCGTCCCTCACAGCCGACCCGGTGGGAGGCCAGGCGCTTTCGCGTTCGGCGAGATCCCTCGTTGGTTGCCCTGCCGACGATGAACACCTTGCTCTTCAGCGGGGCCATGGTGGCGAGAGTCTTCTTGATGCCGAAGCCGCCGTCGAAGACCGCTTCCCGTGGTTTCAGGTCGAGAGCGAGGATCTCGGCTACGGTGTCCGGCAGCAGTGAGTTCTCGTGTGCGCTGCCAATGGCGGTCTTGGGCGGGAGGAGCAGGCCGCGAGCCCCGCGCCGGGTGTTGGGGGTGAGCTCGGCGTACTGCGTCGTGTAGCCGAACTGGGTGGGGTTGGCGAGCTTGCCCTTACGTATCGGTCGGGCATCGGGGTCGTGGAGCGAGACCAGACGGTTGGCGATCTTCTCGCCACTGAAGCGCTGGCGCGTCTGCTCCACCATCTTGCTGCTCAACACGATCATCTCCTCGAGCTCGACGACGGCCCGTTCCGCCCCTCGCCCGAGGCCACAACCGACCTCGGCCGTCGCCTGCTCGGCCTCCTTGAGCAGGCGCCGGGCTTGGCCCAGTGACGCCTTCGCCAGCCCGGCGATCTCCTCGGTCAGCCTCTGCACCTCTTCCTTGGCGTCACCCGTCCGCCGCCTCAGGCTGCGGCCGAGCTCACGTACCCGCATGCCCGCGGCACGGCTGCGGTCACGCACCTTCGTGGCCAGTCCCGGAACGGCCACATGCACCTTGCCGGCGGCACGGGTCAGGACCCTGACGGCTTCGGCGGCCAGGCCACAGTCGGTCGGATAGCGGATGTCCGCCTCCTGCACGGTGGAGTCGCAGCGCATCGCCCGCACCTTGAAGCTGCCCTCGACGACCGCCAGCCGGACCACCTCACGGGTCAGGTCGTCGACCAGCTCCGGCCCCAGGCGCCGGGTCAGCTTGCGCACCGTGGACTCGTGGGGAACGTCGTCAACGAGGGAGATGCGGCAGAAGCGGCGGAGATGGAAGGAGTCGGCCACCTGGTGGACCAGGCGCTCGTATCCCCAGCCGTGCCGGTGCCTGAGCGCCATCAGTCGCACGTAGGTGGCCATGGGGATGCTGGGCCGGCCGACGTTGAGTCGGGCTCTCCCCCAGTGCTGCTCGAACTGCTTGAGAACGCAAGGAGCGTCGAGCACCTGGTCGAGGCGGGCCAGATCCTCAGGCAGGGTGCGCACGAAGTCGGGAAGAAGATCGTCCCAGACCGTGTCGAGCTGGCCGGCGTGTCTCGTCAACACGTCGCGTATCCTAACAGCAGAACCACTGCCTGGCGCAACCCCTACCATGGACTTGATGCTTTCCGACCGCCTCGAGGCGCTCCAGCGACGCCAACTCGAGCTGGCTCGCCAGGTCCTCGATCTCGGCTTCATCCAGAAGGGCAGCGTCGTCCTCCGCCACACTTATTGCCGCACCCCCGGGTGCCGCTGTCACGCCGACCCACCCCAGCCTCATGGACCCTACTGGCAGTGGACCCGGTATGACGCTGGCAAGACCATCACCCGCCGCCTGACCGCGCCACAGGCCGCTCGCTACCAAGAGCGGGTCGCAAATCGTCGGCGCCTCGACTCCATCGTCGCCGAGATGGAAAGCATCGGCGAGCAGGTCGCCGAGCTTCTCCTTCAGGAGGGGGATGCCAACCCCGACGCCTCCACCTGACAACCCCCCGAACTCCGCGCGCCCCCGCCCGTCCCCTCTATGCGTTTATCCGGGGGAAGTAACTAAGAACTACATCGACCGCAATCGGACCCCCCGATGCGGGTCAGGTGATGGGGTCGAGCCTGAACATCGCCAGATTCGCGGCCGCGCGCTCGAACGCCGCCGGACGACGCCGGTCTGCAGGAAGAACCGGACCCCGTACGGCACCAGGCGCGGAAACTCGCGAGCGATCGCGGCTCGATCTGCGGGAGGCAGCTCCACCACGCTCCCGTCCAGGGGCCTTGATCGCCTCGTCACACGTTGATTCGGTAGCAACCGGCGGAGTGTCGGACGTGGGCGACGAGATGACGATGGGGCCATGGCCAAGTCGTACTACAGCTCCGTCGTCGACCGGCCGGCCGCGACCGTCTGGTCCGCCGTCCGCGACTTCGGCGCCTACCCTCCCGTGGCGGTGCGATCGGTCCTCTCGACGCGCTCCCTGAGCAGCGCCACGGCGTCTGGCAATGACCAGGTATCGGTGCAACGGCCGAGGACTCGCACCCACCTCGGCGCAGGAGTGACGGCCGACGGGCGGGACCGCGGC
>DASXEK010000016.1:0-117541 GCA_036490155.1 Acidimicrobiales bacterium
GCTCGTGCTCGATCTGCTTCCAGGCGCCGGGCACCCGCTCGGCCCCGGGTGGCCCGTAGCGCGCCGTGGCCCCCTCGGTCACCAGCCGGCGCAGGTAGCCCTGCTCGTCCATGCCGGCAGGGACGGGGAAGTCGGGCAGCCGCGGCGCCACCAGGCGCAGGTCGAAGGCGCAGGCGCGACCGAGCTCGGCGGCACGCTCGACCACGCCGGGCCAGCGGGCGAAGCGTCGGGACTGCTCGGCGGCGGAGCGCAGGCAGGCCGCCGGGGCCGAGGGCAGCCAGCCCTCCAGCTCGGCCAGTGGGCGGCGCGCCCGCACCGCGGCGAGCGTGGTGGCGAGGCGGAACCCGGCCGGCGTGGCGTAGTGCACGTTGTTGGTGGCCACGGCGTCGACGTCCCATTCGACGGCGAGGCGGGCCAGCGCGTCGTTGCGCGCCGTGTCGAGCGGATCCCCGTGGTCCCACAACTCCAGTGCGACGTTGGCGCGCCCGAACGCGTCGACGAGGCGCCCGACCTCGCGGGAGGCAGCCCGGGGCCCGGCCTCCATCAGCGCGGCGGGGACGGCCCCCTTCCGGCAGCCGCTCAGGACCAACCAGTGGTCCCCCGCGGCGCGGGCCAGCGCGTCGAGGGTGAAGACGGGCTTCCCCTTCTCCCCGCCTTCGAGGTGCGCGTCGGCCAGCACGGTGGAGAGCCGGGCGTAGCCGACGGGGTCCCGGGCGAGCAGCAGGAGGTGCGCGCCGGTCGGGTCCGGCTCGCCGGTCCGCGCGCTCGCCGGCGCCAGCGTCACCTCGGAACCGAAGACGGTCGGCAGCGCGCACACCCGGGCCGCCTCGGCGAAGCGCACCACGCCGTAGAAGCCGTGATGGTCGGTCAGCGCGAGCGCGGCCAGCCCGAGCCGGTCCGCCTCGGCCACCAGCTCCTCGGGGTCGCTACTCCCGTCGAGGAAGCTGAACCCCGAGTGGGCGTGGAGCTCAGCGTACTCGTACTCAGTCATAGAGCGCCTCCACCCACCACCGCCCGCGCTCGGAGCACAACAGGCGCGCCACTCCCTCCTCTGTCACCACCTGCACGCGGGCCCGGCGGCGGCGCACCGCCCACCAACGCTCGGTAACCGGCCAGGGGCCGGCCCACGCCGCCACCTTCTCCCAGGGCCCGCCGTCGACCGACAGCCGGTCGATCGGCGCGGTGAGCAGGCCGCGCCCGTTCACCACCATGGCGTTGCCCTCGGCGTCCACCAGCTCGGCGTGGCGCGGCGAGCGCAGCACGTCGGTCGGCGCGGGCGGCGGCAGCTGGCCCGGCCATGGCGCGCCGACAGCCGGACCGGTGTCGGCCTCGGGGCTGCCCCAAGGGACCAGTACCGACTGACCGGCCGGATCGCGCCCGCCCCGGAGGCGCCCTATCAACACCGCCTCGATACCCAAGCGCTCCTGCACCTGCACGAAGGAGCGGGCGGCGCGCCGGTCGGCTTCGGACGCCCCGCCGAAGAAGCCGGGCTGCGAGGGTGGGGCCGGCGCGTCGGGCGGGTGGTCCGGGTCCTCGCCGGTCGCCACCCGCAGCCGCCGCGCGATGGCACGGTCGCGCTGGCCGGGGAGCTCCCCGCTCTCGCCGCGCGCCACGGCATGGCAGGCCGCCGCGTCCGCGCCGAAGCGATCCGAGACGCTGGCCGCCGGCAGCGCGGCGAACTGGCCCAGCGTCGTGATCCCGAGGCGCTGCAGGGTGACGGCCAGGTCGGGACGCGCCAGGGTGGCCACCGACCATGGGGCCAGGAAGTCGGCCGTGCCCCCGGACGGGACGATCAGTTGCGAGCGGGCGGCCAGCAGCGCGGCGAAGAGCCCGTCGGCCACGCCGATCTTGGCCTCCTCGCCGACGGTGTCGATGTCGTCGAGCTTGTCGACCTCGTCGAGCGCGCCGACGGCGGCGGCCAGGCGCGCCACGACCGCCTCCTCGCCGCCGAAGAAGCGGGCGGGGCCGCGGGCCGGCAACGCGCCGACCCCGAGCCGGACCGGATGCACCCAGGGACACAGTTCCCCCGCCTGTGCCAGGACGCGGGCGAAGCGCCGGGCTTCCTCACCCCGCGGCCCCTCATCGAGGAGTTCGGGGCACCAGATGACGACCAGCCGTTCCACTTCTCTCCACCGCTTTCTGCTTCTTTCTTCTTCTGCTCCCCACCACCACCTGGCTCCGGCACTGGCTCATGCCGCGCCGTCCGTCGCCGCCGCCACCGCACCCGAGTGGGCGGGCAACCAGAGCGAGCACTCGCTCACCCGGCCGGCGGCGCGGCGCCCGCTCACGCGCACCTCGGCCCGGCGACCGCGCAGGTACCCGTGGCCCTGGCCGACGCCCTCCCACTCGACCGCCCCCACCGCCAGAGCCAGATCGCCACCCTCGGGCCAGCTCCCCACGCCCTCGAGCAACACCACCAGGGCCGCCTGGCGGTCGCGCGCCCGGGCGCGCAGGTGGCGCGCCGCGGTGAGGCGGGCCCGTCCGGGCGGGCGCACCAGGACGGCGTCGACACCGGAGAGAAGGTCGCCGGCCGCCTCGGCCCAGCCCGCGCCCGGGTGCGGGACGAAGACGACCCGGCGCAGATCGAGCCCGAGGCCGGCCGCGGCCACCACACCGGGGTCGGGCAGGCCGACGGCGGCACACCAGCTTCCCGACGCCGAGGCCGCGCCCAGGAGGGCGAGCGCCAGGGTGGTCGCGCCGTGGCCGGGCTGTCCCGTCACGGTGGTGGTCGTGCCACGCCGCAGCGAGCCGCCGGGGAAGAGCGGGGCCAGCGGCGGCGGCACCGGCAGGGTCCGCCCGGCGACCGGCGTCGTGGGGCGGATCCGGTCGGCCAGCCCGGTGGGGAGCTCCCGGGAGCCTCCGCGGCGCACATCGGAGTGGGGGGATGGCGCTGCCCCGGTGGAAAAAGCGAACATATGTTCGTACATTAACGAGGCGGTGCGTCGCCCGCTCGGGGAGCCGAACCCGCAGCTCAGGGGGCGTGACACGCCGACGGGGCCCGGTACGTCACAATGCTGCCCGCATGTGCGGACGCTTCGCTCTCTATACGCCGCCGGCGCGGATCGCCCGCTACTTCGAGGCCACCCTGGCCGAGGACGAGGACGTCGAGCACGCGCCCAGCTGGAACGTCGCCCCCACCGACGAGGTCCTCGGCGTGCGAGACCGCCCGCAGAAGGACGGGGGCGACCCGGTGCGCACCCTCATGACCTTCCGCTGGGGCCTCATCCCGTGGTGGTCCAAGGACGCGAAGGCGGGCAGCCGCCTCTTCAACGCGCGCGGCGAGACCGTGTCCACCCGGGCCTCGTTCCGCGAGGCGTTCCGCGAGCGGCGCATCATCGTGCCCGCCGACGGCTTCTACGAATGGCGCCGCCTGAAGACCGGCGGCAAGCAGCCGCATTACTTCACCCGCGCCGACGGCGCGCCGCTGGCATTCGCCGGGCTGGCCGAACGCTGGCGCGACAAGGCGGCGCCCAAGGACGCGCCCTACGTGCGCAGCTGCACCGTCATCACGGCGTCGGGCGGCGCGGACATGGACGGCATCCACGATCGCATGCCGGTGATCCTCGACCCGTCGACGTTCGACGTGTGGCTCGACCCGGCCAACGAAGACATCGAGGAGCTGAAGGCCCTGTTGCGCCCGCCGCCCGCGGGGACGGTGATACACCATCTCGTCGGGCCGCGCATCGGCAATGTGCGCAACAACGACGCGTCGCTCGTGGAGCCGGTGTGAGTACGCGCTTCGACCGGCGCACGTTGTTAGGGATGGCGTTGGCCACGGGCGGCGCGGCCGTGCTGGCGGCGGCGGAACGGGGTGACACCGCCGCAGCCGGGGCAGCGTTGACCCGGGCGGCGGCCAGAACAAAGGCGGCGGGCTCGGATCTCGGGGCGATCGAACACGTCATCTTCATGATGCAGGAGAACCGCTCGTTCGACCAGTACTTCGGGACGTACCCGGGGGCGCGCGGGTTCGACGACCGGCCGGGGGGTGGGCTCGGTGTGTTCGCGCAGCGGTGGCCGGGCGGACGGGACCGCACCCTGTTGCCGTTCCATCTGGACGCGGGGTCGTCGATGGGCGAGTGCACGACCGATCTCGACCACAGCTGGCGGGGCGAGCATCTGAGTCGGGGGCCGGGTGACAACAGCGCGTTCGTCGCGACGCACGTGCAGTCGGAGTTCGAGGGGCCCGAGCACGGCGTGCTCACCATGGGGTACTACCGGCGCAACGACCTTCCCTTCTATTACGCGCTGGCCGACGCGTTCACGCTGTGCGACAACTACCACTGCTCGGTGCTGGGGCCGACCCACCCGAACCGGCTCATGTCGCTGTCGGGGACCGTGGACCCGGGTGGGCATGCGGGCGGACCGGTGCTCATCACGAACTCGTCGCCCGACGCCGTGTACAGCGCGCACTGGGACACGATGCCCGAGGTGTTGGAGGACGCCGGGGTGAGCTGGAAGGTGTACAACCCGGCGGGGACGATTTACGCGCCGGCGTTCGTGGAGAAGAACGGGCTCGTGGCGACGGATGCGATCCTCCCGTACTTCGCCCAGTACCGCGACCCGACCTCCGCGCTGTACCAGAAGGCGTTCTTGCCGCAGTATCCAGACGACTTCGTGACCGACATCGCGACGGGGCAGCTGCCGGCGGTCAGTTGGCTGCTGCCCCCGGCCGGCTACGACGAGCACCCGTCCTCGCCGCCCGCGCTCGGCGAGTACTACACGAGCCAGGTGCTCGCCGCGCTGGTGGCGAACCCCGCCGTGTGGTCCAAGACGGTGGTGTTCCACATGTACGACGAGAACGACGGCTTCTTCGACCACGTGCCGCCGCCGGTGGCGCCGGTGGGGACGGCGGGCGAGTATTTGGACGCGCGGTCGCTGCCGGCCGACGCGCACGGCATCCGCGGACCGGTCGGCATGGGGTTCCGGGTGCCGATGCTCGTGCTGTCACCGTTCAGCCGCGGCGGGCACGTGGCGTCGCAGGTCTTCGACCACACGTCGCAGCTGCGCTTTTTGGAGGAGCGCTTCGGGGTACGGGCGCCGAACATCTCGGCGTGGCGGCGACGGACGGCGGGCGACCTGACGTCGTCGCTGGCGCATTTGGGCGGGGGCGGTGACGTCACGGTGCCGAAGCTGCCCAGCACGGCCGACGACCAGATGGCGGACATGGCCGCACTCGGGTGCTCGAGCGCGGCGCTCTACAACCTGCCGGCGAACCTGCCGGTGTACCCGGTGCCCGCACACCAGTCGATGCCGCGGCAGGAGACCGGGCCGCGCGTCGCTTGAGCGGACCGGGGGTGGGGCGGCCGCGCCGGGCGTGCGCGCGGCGCGGGGCGGCGCTCGCCGGGGCGTTCGTGCTGGTGCTCACAGTGGTAGGTACGGCGGCGGGGGTGGGAGCAGCGACGAGGGCGCCGGCGGCGAGTCAGAGCGACGGGCTGACCCGGCCGCTGGTCGGCGCGTACTACTACCTGTGGAACCCCGACAACATCGTCGACGGGACGACGCTGCGCGGCTACCTCGACCCCCCGCAGGTACCGCCCGCCGCCCTGGTGAACTCGGACAGCCCGCGTACGGCTGCCCGCGACATCGCCAACGCACACAAGGCGGGCATCAACTTCTTCGCCCTCGACTGGTGGCCCTACGACCCCGGCTACTCGGGAGCGGACTACCGGAAGGCCGACGAGGACGTGAAGGACTTCCTCGCTGCGCCGGACCTGCGCGAGATGAAGTTCGCGATGTTCTACGAGACGTGGAACCTCGGCTACGTCGGAGGCGCCGAGTCGACGCCGGTGACGCTGCAGGCGGAGCTGCACTTCGACTCGGACATGCTCGCGCTGGCGCAGCAGTACTTCTCCAATCCGTCGTACCTGCACATCGAGGGCCGGCCCGTCGTCTTCCTCTACCTGACCCGCACGCTCACCGGCAACGTGGCCGGCATGATGCAGGGCGCGCGGTCCTACCTCGAGGCGCACGGGTACGCCGACCCCTTCTTCATCGGTGACGAGGTGTACTGGCGGGTGACGCCCGAGGTGCAGGTGCCCGGTGGACCGGTGCTCACCACGCAGCTCCAGGTGTCGCGGATTGAGCAGTTCGACGCCGTGACGGGGTACACCTTCTATTACGGCGACCCCAGCCCGGCCACCGGCCCGGCCAGCGACTCCATCGGCTACCCCGGAATGACGAACATTGCCGCCGACCAACGGTTCCTGTTGACGGTGTACCGCAACGCGACGCAGAACAAGGTGCCGGTCCTCCCCGTCGTCCAGCCCGGCTTCAACGACCGCGGCTACCGGCTGGCGACCAACCACCCCGCCCTGCCGCGCCAGTGGCTGCCCGGCGAGGGGCCGGCGTCCACCCTCGACCACTTCTTCCGCTGCGTCGCCATCCCCGAGCTCGATCCCGCGCTGCCCGTGGTCATGGTGACGTCGTGGGACGACTGGAACGAGGACACCGGCGTCGAGCCGATCCCGGGCATCCCGACCAGCCGTGACGACAGCCCGAGCGGCGACGCGTACACCCAGGGCTACGAGTACGGCGACGAGGGGACGACCACGGAGGACACGCTGGGTCGCGACGTCGCGCTGCTCGACCGGGACTACGCCCGGGGGCTCGTGGGTGCGGCGGCGCCGGCACCGGGTGCCGACTGCGACAAGCAGTGACCGGCCGGCGGGGCGGCGGTCAGCCGCCGGCCTCGATGGCGGCGTAGACGGCGGCGGTCTGTGCCGCGGCGCCCGAGCCGTTGGGGTGTAGCGGGAAGTTGACGTCCGGCGGGTTGAGCGACAGCGGGATGATGCCCTCGACGTCGCGCACGGTCGGGGGCTGGCACACGTCGTGGCCGATGGTGGGCGTGAAGGTGTCGACCACCTGGACGTGCTCGAGCGTGGCCATCCAGCCGAGCATTTGATTCATCTCGACGAACTTGGCGGCCAGGTAGGCCAGGTCCTCGCTCTGGACGGGGACGTCGGGGCTCCAGCAGCCCTTGCCGTCGAGGGGGACCGCATCGAGATAGTTCACGAGCAGGATGCGCGCGTTGGGGGCGCGCTGGCGGATGCCCTCGAGCATGCTGGCGACCTTGGGCGCGGTGGCCTTGATGGCCTGGTCGATCTGGTCGACGCCGCCGGCGGTGAAGCGGGCGGCGCACGAGCCGCCCAGGCCCTCGGGCGCCCCCGGCACCGGGACGGACACCAGGTTCAGGCAGCTCTCCGCCTCGTTGACGAACCCGACGTCGTTGCCGCCGATGCCGACGGTCACGAGGTCGACGTTCGCGTTGAGGGCGTCGAATTGCGGCGGCGCGGTCCCGTTCAGCGGCACGCCCTGGGGCTGGGTCATGTTGTTCGTCGTCGCGCTGCCGCAGCTGGCGTCGTGGAACGCGGCCACGTGCAGCAGCTTGGCCACCTGGTGCGGGTAGTCGTCCTTCGACTGGGCGCAGCCGAGCGGCACGAATTGGGTGGTCGGTGGGAGCGGGCCCATGAGGACGTCGGCCGTGTACGAGTCACCGAGCGCGACGTAGTCGTGATAGGTCGGCGGCGGAGCTGGTTGCGCGCCGGACGGGGCCGGGGCCGTCGACGCCAGCGCGCCGCTCGTGGCGAGGACGAGCACGAGGACGAGGCCGGCCGGCACCGTGCCCCACCGCCGCCGTCGCACTCCTGGTATTCGCCGTGTCGCGCCCCGCACGGCCCCATAGTGACTGGGGGCGGGTCGCCGTGTCGAGGATCGGCGCGACAGCCGGGTCGTCGCCGTCAACGGCCCGACGCCGACGCCGACGCCGACGCCACGATGATGTCGGTCTCGGCCGGCCGCGCCCCCAGGCCGAGCCGCCGGCCCACCCAGCCGGTGCGCGCCAGGGCGGCGTCGAAGTAGTGCCGGTCGAACCCGAGCTCGAGCCAGCCGTACGTGCGGCTCGACCACACGGAGAGTCCGTCGAGGCGCGGGCCCCATGGGTAGCCGAGCGCCTGGATCGGCTCGGCCGCGAAGAGCACGCTGCCCCCCGGCGTGACGACGCGGTGCAGGCGATCGAGCAGCGCCAGGTGGTCGGCGCAATGGTGGAAGCTCTCGAAGAACACGGCGGCGTCGAACGGCTCGTCGGTGGTGAAATCCAACATGTCGCCCTGATGCACCGTCAGCTCACCCGGGCCCTTGCACCGCTGGCCGATGAGCGAGCAGAACTTGGGGTCGAGCTCGACCACGGTGACATCGAGCCCGGTCGCCACCAGGTCGGCGGTCAGGTTCCCCCAGCCGGCGCCGAACTCGACGACGCGGGGGCGGCGGCTCGACCCGGCGACACCGGCGACACCGGCGGTACCGGCGGACTCGGCCAAGGTCCGCGACAGGGTGTCGAGGATGTGGCCGCGAGCGACCAGGTCCCGGCCCACGAGCGCCAGCGAGCCGCTCTGGTAGGGGAACGGCCGCGCCAGGGCGCGCTCCAGGTCGAACGGTGAGGCCTCGTGTGCGGTGTCGTAGCCGGCCCGGCCCGAGATGCGCCCGTACAGGTCCCAGGTCCACGCCCGGTAGGCGTCGGAGAACGGATCGGGCGGTGGCGGGGCGGGCGGCGCGACGACCAGCCGGCCGAGCAGCGCCTGCGCCTGCTCGGGTGACGTCCCCATCAGCGCGCTCGCCTCGGCCAGCGCGGCGTCGAGCGTGTCGAGCGAGATCTCGCGGGGACCGGGGCGCCCGGCCAGGCTGCGGACCCGGCGGCGCAGGCCCGGAGGCAACGCGTCGACGGCGCGGCCGGCGAGGCGGTGGGCGGGCCCGCTCAACCCGGAGGGAGCGGCGACGCGTCGAACATGGTCGCCGTCGCCCCGGTGAGGCGGCCGAGGTTGCGCTCGCCGAACGCGGTCTCGTGCGGCTGCGCCAAATGCGCATCGAGCAGATCCTTGGACTCCCAGCACTCGAAGAAGGTGAAGGTGTTCGGGTGCTCGAGGTCCTCGGACCACCAGTACTCCACGCAGCCGGCGTCGCGCCGGCTGGCCTCGGTCACCTCGGCCAGGCTGGCCAGGACGTCCTCGCGGTCGGCGGCGTCGAAGCTCATGGAGCCGGCGATGATGAGCATGGGCGGAGAGTACAGGGAGGCGGGCTCAGCGCCGGGCCTCGGCGGCGCCGAGCGCGCCCAGCTCGTCCTTGACCAGCGTCCCGCCCTTCATGATGGCGACGAGGTGCGCCTGGTCCTGCAGCACGCTGATGTCGGCGAGCGGGTCGCCGTCGACGACGAGCAGGTCGGCCAGGTAGCCCTGGCGCACGAAGCCGAGCTCGTGGGACCGGCCCATGAGGTCGGCCCCGTTGGCGGTGGCCCAACGCAGCACGTCGAGGGGCGCGATCCCCGCCTCCTTCACGTAGAACGCGAGCTCGTCGGCGTAGCGGCCGTGCGGCAGCCCGATGGCCCCGTAGTCGTCGCCGCACAGCAGCTTGACCCCGGCCTCGTTGGCCGCCGGCAGGATGGCCAGCGCGCGCTCGATGTCGCCGGCCATGGCGGCGGTGAAGCCGAGGCCGCCGCCGAGCTGGCCCATCATCTCGGCGAAACGGGCCGGGAACAATTGGCTGGGCACGAGGAAGGTGCCGCGCTCGACCATGCGCCCGATGGCGGCCTCGTCCAGCCCGTCGCCGTGGTCGACGACATCGATCCCCGCGTCGAGGGCCATGTGCAGGGCGTCGAGGTTGGCGATGTGCCCGCGCACGAGCGCGCCGCGCTCGTGGGCCGCCTCGATGCCCGCCGTCAGCTCGGCGCGCGACATCTCGGTCTGTTCGCTGGGGGCGACGGTGCCGTGGCCGCCGGTGACGAACATCTTGATGATCTCCGCGCCGCGCTTGATCTCCTCGCGCACGGACCGCCGGAACTCGTCGGGGCCGTCGGACCGGTTGACGGCGCCCTGGGCGCCGACGTCCCAGTACCACGGGAAGCTCTTGTCGCCGGCGTGCCCTGTCGTGCTGACGTCGCGGCTGCCCGCCATGAGACGCGGGCCCGGGAAGAGGCCCTCGGCGATCGCCGTCTTCATGGACGCGTCGATGGCGAAGGGGGCGCCCGCGCTCACGGCGCCGGTGAAGCCGGAGCGCAGCAACAGCTCGAGGTGGTGGGCGGCCCGGACGGCCTGGAGGGCCGGCGGTTCCTCGAGCCCGAACGGCGTCACCTTCGAGCCGAGCTCGTGATAGGTGGCGTGGAAGTGGCTGCTGACGAGACCCGGCATGACGGTCCGGCCGCCCAACTCGACCACCCGGTCCTCGGGCCCGACGTCGACCACACCACTGGCACCGGCACCGGCACCGGCACTGGCACCGGCACCACCACCCGCACCGGCGCGCACGACCGCGATCCGGCGCTCCTCGACCACCACGGTCGAGCGGGGGCGGGGGCCGTCCGCGTCCAGGACGGTCGCGTCGACGAGAACCAGGCGCGCCACGGCGGGCGTCCTACTTCCAGCCGACCATGACGTGCTCGAACCACCACGGCGGTGCCGCGGCGACCAACACGTTCATGTCCCAATAGTCGCACCAGCGCGTGATCCGGCCGTCCTCCAGCTCGTGCACCGAGGCGACCGGCAGCGCCATGGTCTCGCCCGTCTGCCACGTCCAATGCTCGATGTGCTCGGTCAGGACGGCCTCGTCGCCCGCCACCAGGTGCCGGCGTTCGTCGCGCAACTCCGAGAGCTTGCCGAACGCCAGCGTCAGGCGCCGGACGATCTCATCGGCGCCGCGGGCCACGTCGTCGGCGGGTGTCTCCACGTCGGTGTAGGTGCCGTCGGGGGCGAAGCGGCCGGCGGCTGCGGCCAGATCCTGGTGGTACAGGTCGTCCCAGAACCCCTCGATCACCCTGCGGTTCTCGTCGGCTGTGCCCACTCGTCACCCCCGCGCCCTGGCGGCGCCGTCTCGGGATCGGAACATAGTGCGCCCTGCGAGCGCGATCCCATATGGTGAGCCACCCAGCGCCACCAGGGGGGAGAGCCGTGTCCTATCGAGTCGTGCAGTGGGCGACCGGCAACGTCGGCCGGGCCGCCATCGAGGGCATCCTGGACCACCCGGACCTCGAGCTCGCCGGCTGCTGGGTGCACTCCGAGGGCAAGGACGGCGCCGACGTGGGCACGCTCGTGGGCCGCGCCCCGCTGGGGGTCGCCGCCACCCGCGACGTCGAGGCGCTCCTGGCCCTCGACGCCGACTGCGTGGTCTACAGCCCGATCTTCGCCGACGTCGACGTCGTCACCCGCCTCCTCGAGTCGGGCAAGAACGTCGTGACACCGCTGGGCTGGTTCTACCCGCCCTCGGACGAGCGCGCCCGGCTCGACGCCGTCTGCCGCGCCGCCGGGGTCACGCTGCACGGCACGGGCATCCATCCCGGCGGCATCACCGAGCGCTTCCCGCTCATGGTCTCGGCGCTCTCGGGCTCGATCACGCGCGTGCGGGCCGAGGAATTCTCCGACATCCGCACCTACGGCGCGCCCGATGTCATCCGCGACTGGATGCTGTTCGGCACGACCCCCGAGAAAGCACGCACGAGCATCATGGCCGACGCGCTCGGGGCCGGGTTCGGCCAGTCGGTGCGCATGGTGGCCGACGAGCTCGGCTTCGAGCTCGACCCCGAGCTGCGGACGACGCACGAGATGGCGGTCGCCACCGCCCCCATCGACTCGCCGATCGGCCCGATCGCGCCCGGACTGGTGGCGGCGCAGCGCTTCCGCTGGGAGGGCCTGGTCGGCGGCGAGCCGGTCGTGACGGCCGCGGTCAACTGGTTGATGGGCGAGGAGCACCTCGACCCGCCGTGGCGCTTCGGCCCCGACGGCGAGCACTTCGAGGTCGAGATCACCGGCGACCCGGACTGCCTGGTGACGTTCCGCAAGCTCCACCCGTCATCGATCGAGGCGGGGCTCGAGCGCAACCCGGGCATCGTGGCGACCGCGATGCACTGCGTCAACGCGGTGCCGTACGTGTGCGAGGCCGGGCCCGGCCTGCGCACCTACCTCGAGATGCCGCTGGTGGCCGGGCGAGCCGCCCGGCCCGCCGCGTCAGTCCGCTGAGCTGACGGCGTCGAGCAACCCCCGAGGCCGCACCGACGGCTCGAGCGGGCGCCGGCGCAGGCTCGCATCAGCGACGGCCGCCGGCACCCAGCCGACGTCGGTGTCGTTGAGGTCCGTCCCGGGCGACACGATCTCGTCAATCCGGTCGAGCACGTCGGCGCCGAGCCGCAGCTCGAGCGCGGGCAGCTGCGATTCGAGATGCTCCATCGTCCGCGGCCCGATGATCGGGCACGTCACGCCGGGGTGCGCGAGCACGAAGCCGAGCGAGAGCTCAATCAGCGACAGCCCCGACTGCTCGGCCAGCGCGGCCAGCTGGTCGACCGCCTCGACCTTGGCCCGGTTGCCGGGGATGTCCAGGTCGTAGTGGTGCGGCAGGAAGCCGGCCCGGCGGCTCGTGTTCTCCTTGCCCGACCCGAACGCCCCCGACAGCCAACCCCCCGCCAGCGGGCTCCACGACAGCACGCCCATCCCGTAGCGCTGGCACGTCGGCAGCACGTCCTTCTCGATGCTGCGCACCAGGATGGAGTAGGGCGGCTGCTCGGTCACGAAGCGCTCGCGGGCCCGGCGCTCCGCCACCCACTGCGCCTCGACCACCTCGTGCGCCGGGAACGTCGAGCTCCCGAAGTAGCGGATCTTCCCGGCCCGCACCAGGTCGGTCAGCGCGCCCAGCGTCTCGTCGATGTCGGTCTCGGGCGACGGCCGGTGCACCTGGTAGAGGTCGATGTAGTCGACGCCGAGCCGGCGCAGGCTGTTGTCGCACGCCGTCATGATCCAACGGCGCGAGTTGCCCTGCGCGTTGGGGTCCTGGCCCATCTGGCCGTGCACCTTGGTCGCCAGCACCACGCGGTGGCGCTTCGTCTGCGCCAGTGCCTTGCCGACGATCTCTTCGGACTCGCCGAACGAGTAGACGTCGGCGGTGTCGACGAAGTTGATGCCGGCGTCGAGCGCGGCGTGAATGATGCGAATGGAGTCGTCATGGTCGGTATTGCCGAACGACCCGAACATCATGGCCCCCAGACAGAGGGGGCTGACCTTGATGCCGGTGCGGCCGAGGGTGCGGTAGTCCATCGCGCTGACCTTAGCGAGGGGCCTGGCGGCCCGCCCCGCGCCCCCGCCTCAGCCGCCGAGTCGGGTGCCGGCGTCGGCTGCCGCCCACAAGAGCGCGGGATCGCCGCTGCGGGCGAAGCTGCGCAGCGCCGCCTCGGTCAGCTTGATGGCGTGCGCGTCATCCGAGGCCAACGCCCGGTCGACCAGCGCGTCCGCCGAGAGCGTCTCGGTCGCGGTGACCTCGCTCTTGCGGTCGATGTCGTAGGCGACGTGGAGCGCGGCAACCGCCTGCCACACGTAGCCGAGCGCGGCGTCGCGGTCCTCGACGGCGAGCCACGGCAGGACGAGTTCGCACGCCAACGGCGACGTCACCGCGTGCAGCAAGCCGATGGCGCCGCCGTCGTCCGCGTTGCGCAGGTAGGCCAGCGCACCGCCCGACGCCAACTGGTCGAGCAGCTCGATCGCTCCCCCGGTCCAGCCCAGCGAGGCGACCGCCTGTTCGAACTCGTCGGCGATCTCGCCCACCTGGGCCACCATGTCGGTGATCATCAGGAGACGCGGCGCGTCCTCGGGCAGGTAGGGCAGGTCGGCCAGTGCGTCGACCACGCCTTCGTGCCCGATCAGCAACGGCGGTCCCGGCAGTTCCTGGTAACTCGAGGCCCAGAACGCAAGCCCGTTGGCCAGCTCGAGACGCCGCGCCGGCGTGTCGGCCGCGGCCAGGGCGCGCACCCCGTGGGCGGTGCGGATCAGGCCGTGGGCCGCCGCCCCGATCGTGCCCGGCATCAGCCGCGGGGCCCACTCGCCCACGACCGCCACCGGCGGCCGGTCGGCCACCTCGCGCTCGAAAAGGGCCAGCCACTCGGGAAACCGCTCGTCGTCGCCCAACGCGGCGGGCCACTCTTCCTCCGAAAGCGGCCGGTCCGCCGCCGGAGGAGCCGGATCGAGGCGCGCCCGGTACCGCTCCACCCAGGCCGCGATGGCATCCTCGCGTCCCAGGTGGGCCAGGGCTTCGGCGGCCATGGGCCCGTGGTTGGCCAGCCCGAGCGATCCGTAATGCGGCGCCGTGGCCGCGAAGACGGTCAAGGCGTCGTCGAGAGGTGACGACTCCATCGCCCCAGTATGGCGAGCCGGGGGCTTCGGCGCCTGGGGCGGCGACCGCTACGATCCGGCCTTCACCGACAGGAGGTGCGATGGCGACGACGCCGCCGCTGCAGGGTTTGCGGATCATCGAGTGCTCGGCCCTCGGGCCGGCGGCCATCACGACGTCCCTGGTCGACCTCGGGGCCGACGTGATCAAGGTCGAGCCGCCCGCCGGCGACTACATCCGCGAGATGACCTGGCCCATCGTCGAGGGTGTCTCGCTCATGCACCTGCACCTCAACCGCGGCAAGCGCTCGATCGTGCTCGACCTCCGGACCGAGGCGGGAGCAGCGATCTTCAAGGAGCTCGCCCAGTCGGCCGAGGTGGTCATCGAGGCGATGCGTCCCGGCTCGCTGGCCCGGCGCGGCTTGGGCTACGACGACCTCAAGGCGATCAATCCGAAGATCGTGTTCTGTACCATCTCGGGCTACGGCATGACCGGCCCGTACCGCGACTACCCGAGCCATGGCATCGCCTACGACACGTGGGCCGGGATCGTGAACGTGGCCACCGACGACGAGGGGTTCACCTATATCCCCGAGCACGTGTCGATCGGCATCAACGCCGCCCCCCTCTTCGGCGCGCTCGGGATCCTGGCCGCGGTGATCCGGGCGCGCGAGACCGGGGACGGCTCCTACATCGACCTCGCCCAGTCCGACGCGGCGGCCGCCATGGACTGGTACCGCTCCGAGACCTGGCGGGCCTACGAGCGGCCCGAGTCCGAGGTGACCGGCAACAAGGCCGACAACTTCGAGCGGCGCGCCCCGGGCACCGCCGGCATGGTGGAGGGTGTCCGCTACCAGGTCTACGAGACGGCGGACCAGCGCCATGTCCTGTTCATGGCGTCGGAGCAGGCCTTCTGGAAGAACTTCTGCGAGGGCGTGGACCGGTTGGACCTCTTCGAGCGCTGGCCGGGGTCGAAGTACGCCGACCACGCGCGGGGCAACCGCGAGCTCCGGGGTGAGCTGCGCGCCATCTTCTTGACCAAGACGGCCAAAGAGTGGCTCGACTTCGGCGGTGCGGTGAACACACCGATCGCGCCCGTCAACTCGCCCAAGACCTTGCTTGACGACCCTCAGTTCGCCGACCGCTTTCCGCTCCTGTCCCAGTCGCAGGTCGGAGCCGACCAGTTGTTCACGCCCTTGCACTTCGTGGAAGAGGAGCTGCCGCATCCGGCCCAGGCGCCCACCGTGGGTCAGCACACCGAGGACGTCTTGCGTGACGTGCTCGACTACGACGACAATCGGATCACCGCAGCCCGCGGCGGGGGGGCGTTCGGGTCCGACGCGTAGGCGGCGCGACTTGGCGAGAGGATGGGTGTGATGGACAAGGTCCGGCTCGGTGTGCTGGGCGCCGGCAACATCGCGGCCATGAACGTCCGGGGCTATCTGGAGGATCCGCGCTGCGACGTCGTCGCCGTGTGCGACACCGACGAGGAGGTGGGCCGCCAGGCGGCCAAGGAGTGGGAGGCCGAGCGGTTCTACCCCGACCTGGCGGACCTGCTGGCCGATGACTCCATCGACGCCGTCGAGGTGCTCACCCCCACCCACCTGCACCATGACCACGTGATCGCGGCGCTCGAGGCGGGCAAGCACGTCTCCGTGCAGAAGCCCGTCGCCAATTCGGTGGAGGACGCCCTGGAGATGCAGGCGGTGGCCGAGCGGACCGGGCGCATCCTGCGCGTCAGCGAGTGCTTCGTGCACTACCCACCGCTCGAGCTGGCCAAGAAGCTGGTGGCGGACGGCGCCATCGGCAAGCCGACCTCCCTGCGCATCCGCACCCTGGTTGGCCAGACCGACTCGGCGTTCCAGGCTGCACTGCGGCCCGAAGGCTACGGCTGGCGTCTCGACAAGCGCAGCCCGGGCGGGCACCTCTTCGACGACATGGTGCACAAGTACGCCATGGCCCTGTGGTTGCTGGACCTCGACATCACCTCAGTGCAGGCGGTGGTGCGGCGGCGGGACCTCTTCTTCGAGCCGTGTGCGGTGATCTTCGAATACGAGGACCCCGACGTGCTCGGCATGATGGAGGTGCAGTACGCACCGAACTTCTACATGCGCTCGCGGTACTACGGGGCGGACGAGTTCTTCGAGATCACCGGCGACGAGGGACAGCTCTGGGTCACCCGCGCCACGGGCGAGCTGCTCGACCTGGCGCCGGTCATGCTGTTCACCGGTACGCCGCAGGAGCGCAAGACGACCGAGTTCACCGACCTCGACGCCGACTGGGGTGCCGGCTTCGTGCGCTCGTCGCGCCACTTCGTCGACGCGCTCATCGAAGGGACGGCTCCCGCCATGACGGCCGCCGAGGCGACCGCCGTGCTGCGGCTGTGCTTCGCCGTCTACCAGGCCGGCGAGACGCACGCGCCGGTCGACCCACGCCTCGTCACGGGGACGGTGAGCCCGCCCGGCTGGGGCGACTGGTAATCCGCCGCGACGGGTCGCTCGGCCTTCATTCCCAGGGCGATGGGCCGACTTGGATCCGTTCGAGCTGCGACCGCACGGCGCCGAAGCGCTCGTCGGCGGCCGTCCACTGACGGCGGGCCTCGGACACCTCCTCCGTCGTGCGGGCCACGAAGTTCCACCACATCAGCACGTGCTCGGGGAAGGGCACCCCACCCAGCAGTAGTGCGCGCGCCGGCGCCCGCGCCTCGAGGCGGCACTCCTCGCGGCCGGTCCCGAGGTAGGCCAGCACGCCGGGCTCGACCACCGTGTCGCCCACGCGCAGACTCCCCTCGAGCACGACGAGCGCGTGCTCGTAGTCGCGCCGGAGCGGGAGCGTGGTGCCGGGCGGCCGGAGCACCAGCTCCACACCGACGTGCTCGGTGTCACGCCGGGCGGGTGAGACGAGTCCGCCGAAGTCACCGACCAGCAGCGTCGCCTCTGCGCCGTCGAGCTCGAGGCGGGGCAGCGTCGCGTGGTGCTCGAAGCCGGGGGCGCCGTTGCGGGTGGCCTCGGGTTGCGCCACCCAGAGCTGCACTGCGTGCAGCTCCGCCGAGCGCCCCGGGTCCTCCTCGGCGTGGGCCACGCCGTAGCCGGCGGTCATGAGATTGAGTTGACCCGGCTCGATCTGCTGCTCGGAGCCCAGGCTGTCGAGGTGGACCAGCTCGCCCGAGACCAGCCAGGTGACCGTCTGCAGCCCCATGTGCGGGTGCGGCCCGATGCCGAAGGCGCCGGCGCGTTCTCCCACGACGGGGCCGACGTGGTCGCAGAAGCACCAGGCGCCCACCGTGCGTCGAGGGCGTTGCGGCAGGACCCGGCGCACCGGCAGCGATCCGACCTGCGTCAGGCGACCCAGCCCGAGCTCGACGACCGCTCCCTCGACCCCGGCGGCGCCGTCGGGCGAGGCGGGCGTGTCCTCGGTCGTCACCGGTCCACTCATCGTTTCGGTTTTACACGCTTAAGGTGGCGGCCGACGCGCCGGCTGAGGAGGCACCTCTATGACACCACCGACTGACGACGTCGAGGTCGTCGATGTCCCGGCCGAGAACCGCCTCGTCGTGCGGGGTCCCGACGCCGAGGCCGAGCTCGTCTACCACCTCAACGGCAACCGGTTCGTGCTCATCCACACCGAGGTGCCCGAGGCGTGGAGCGGCCGCGGCATCGGGGGCCGGCTCGTGCGGGCCGCATTAGCCCGGGCCCGGGCCGAACACCTGATCGTGGTCCCGTGGTGTCCCTTCGCGCGACGCTGGCTCAAGGAGCACCCCGACGGGGCCGGCGGTGTCGACGTCGACTACAAGACGCAACCGCCGGAGTAAACGGAGAGACGAATCCCGTCCGGGGGCGCCCTGCTCAGTGGGCCGCGAAGAACTCGACCAGGTAGCGGGCGACGTCATCGACGTGCGTCATGATCCCGAGATGCCCTGACCCCGCCACCTCTCGGTACGCGCAACCAGGAATCGCCTCCGCCGCCTCGCGGGCGGAACGCGGCGGGGAATCCACGTCGTACTCGAACGCGAGCACGAGACACGGGACACGCACCTCGGGCCAGCGCGTCGTGCGCGCCGGATCCGTCGACCACGCCAGCGCCGCCTCGTACTGGCCGAGCCGTCCGGGGTTGGCCCACACTGGGACTTCGCCGATCAAGGACAACCACGTGCTCACGACCTCGGAGTCCTGAAGATCGGACGTCGGCAGGTACCGCAGGGTCTCGGTGGCGTAGAAGAGCGGCGGCAGGTCGTAGTCCAACACGGCCAGGTCACGCTCGACCGTTGTGATGGCCACCTCCCAGGCCGTCGGCTTGTTGGCGCTGCCCATGAAGGCAGCGGCGCGCACCCGATCGGGGTGGTCGAGCACGAGGGTCTCGGCGATCCAGCCGCCCATGGAGTGGCCGGCCACGCGCACCGGGCCCTCCCAGCCGAGGTGGTCGAGCAGCCCGAGGGCGTCGGCCGCCATCTCGTCCACGCTGTACGGCGCCGGCGGCGACGACGACGGCTCCACACCGCGGTTGTCGAAGGTGGCGACGCAATAGCCGGCGGCCACCAGCGCCGGCATGAGGCCGAGATGCCACGCGATGGCGGGTTGGCCGCACCCGGCGACGAGCAGCAAGGGGTCGCCCTCCCCGGTCACCTCGTAACTCAAAGTTGCGCCGTTGACGGCGACCTCAGGAACGGAGCACCTCGGAGAGAAGGTTCGGCGCGACGTTGCGCCCAGTGAGGATGACGAGGGTCTCCCGCCCGTCCGGGTCCGGCGCCACGACGCCGCTCCGTAACGCGGCAACGCCGACGGCACCGGCCCCCTCGAGGACGAAGCCCATCTTGTGGGCGGCAAAGGCCATGGCCGAGCGGATGTCGGCCTCGCTCACCGTAAGGACCTCGACGCCGTGTGCGAGCGCGATGCCAACGGTGACGGCACCCGGTTCGAGATTGCCGGCGAGTCCGTCGGCGACCGTGGGCTCGACGTTGATGGGCACGATCGCGCCCGCGGCGAGCGCCGTACTCATGGAAGGCGACGCCTCCGACTCCACCCCGACGACGCGTACCCCGCTGCCCTCCAGGCCGAGCGCCACCCCGGCGAGCAACCCGCCGCCGCCGCACGGCACGACGACGGTGCCGAGGCGCGGTACCTGGTCGGCCAACTCGCGTGCCAGCGTCGCCTGGCCCGCGATGACCTCGGGGTCGTTGTAGGGCGACACGTAGCGGCTGCCCTCACGATCGGCCAATTCCATGGCGTACGTCTCGGCCTCCCGGTATCCATCACCGTGCAAGACCAACCGCACCTCGAATTGCTGGAGGGCGGAGACCTTGGCCGCCGACGCACCCGTCGGCACGACGACCGTCACCTGCGCACCAAGGTTGGAGGCGGCGTAGGCCAGGCCCAGCCCGTGGTTGCCGGCGGACGAGGCGACGACGGCTCGCCCTGGTTCGTCGTCATGGGTGGCCGACACCGCGGCGAGTCCGCCTCGCACCTTGAACGAACCGGTCGGCTGCACCGTCTCGACCTTCACCGACACCGAGGACCCAAGCTGTGGCGCAGCCACGACGGGCGTGACGGCAAGGTAGCGGCGGACGGCCTTCCACGCCGATTCCATTTGACCGGGCCCTGGAACATCGACGGCGCGCACCGGGCCCAGTCTGTCCCATGCGCGCCTGGCATGCTGAGCGCGTGCAACCGGGAACGAGGGACGCGGGAGCGGCGACAGTGCACGTGCACGCCGACGCGCAGGCGTTGGCACGGGCGGCGGCCGACGAGGCCCTCGAGGTCCTGCGCACGGCCGTCGACGCCCGCGGTGAGGCCCACGCCATGTTTGCCACCGGCAACTCGCAACTGGCCTTCGTCGACGAGCTCGTGTCCGCGACGGCCGGGGTGCCCTGGTCGGACACCGTCGTCTTCCATATGGACGAGTACGTCGGCGTCGGCCCCGACCATCCCGCCGGCTTCCAGCGCTGGATCCGCGCTCGTATCACGCAACCGGCGCACCCGAAGGCGGCGTACTACGTCGAGGGGTTGGGCGATGCCGCGGCGGAATGCACGCGTTACTCCGGCCTCTTGCGCCAGTATCCACTCGACCTCTGCTGTCTCGGCATCGGAGAGAACGGACACCTCGCCTTCAACGATCCGCCGGTGGCGGACTTTTCCGACCCGCTCGACGTCAAGGTGGTGGAGCTCGACACGGCCTGCCGCGCCCAGCAGGTCAACGAGGGCCACTTTTCCGGCCTCGACGCGGTGCCGGCCCAAGCCATCACGGTGACCATTCCTGCTTTGCTGCGCGCTCGGCGCGTGCTGGCCATCGTCCCTGAGGCGCGCAAGGCGCAGCCCGTCCGCGACGCGCTGACGGGCCCGATCACCACGAGCTGTCCGGCCTCGGCCCTCCGGACCATTTCCCATGCCACCATCCACCTCGAGCCGGATTCGGCGAGCCTGCTCCCCGATTGAGAACGACCGCGCCGCCGGGGCGTCAGGGCGCGCCGGGCGAGGCGGGGCCCACGGGGCCCATGACGTCCCATAGGTGATGCACGGGGTCGTGGATCAGGTACCGCGAAAAGCTGGCCACAGTGAACGATGCACCGTCGCCGCGCCGTCCTCGCCGTTCCCACTGCCCGGGCTGGACGCCGTCGAAGGCGGTCGCCAGGCTGTCCGCCGCAGCGAGGAGGGCCGCCGCCACGGCTCGGGGCTCTTGTCCCAGGTAGTCGCGCTCCACGGCCGTGGCATCCTGGCCCCAGTTGGGGTAGAGCGGGTCGTCCTCGGACAGCATCAGCGCGAGCCGGGTCTCGTACAGCGTGCACACGTCGCGGACGTGACAGGCGTACTCGAGCGGTGACCAGCGATCGTGGCGCGGACGCCGCCGAAGCTCGGCGACCGGCGCCCGGAGGAGTTGCACCCACGCTGTCGCGTTCGCGCGCAGCTCGGCACCGACCGACTCGGCCGGGAACGCCGAGGCGTCGAAGCCGCATTCTGGACAGCGCCGGCCGAGCACCCACGTCCAGTCCTTGTCGTCGGGTTCGATGCTCACCTCAGGTGGCTCCAGCGACGTCGCGGTGGAGCCAGCCCAACAGATCGGCCGGGGCCAGCTCGGCGACCCGGGCGTGGTAGTGCGCGAGCTCCGCCACGTCGAGGATCGAGGTGCCTTCACCTGAACCACCGCGTCGGAAGAACGCAGTGGGGTCCTTGAGGACGCCGAGGGTGTCCGGCACGACCGACCGCGCCGATTCCTGCATCGATCGGAACGTCGCCGCCCGGACCAGTAAGGGCCAGCACCCCTCATCCACGGCGACGTCCAGCCGGCGCGCCAGCGCACGCATCGTCCCTTCGAGATCGGCCAGCAGGTCGTCGTAGTGCACGAGCACGACATTCGGGCTGGCCCGACGGGACCAGGCATCGGACAGGTGCAGCATCGCGCCCGGCAGAGTGTCGAGGTTGCCGGGCTCGCGCGGGTCGGCGTCACCGTCGATGAACCCGAGGAGCCACTCGTGCAGCTGCGGTTGAGATCGCGCCGCAGCCGCCGAAGAAGGTGATCGATTCCCTGTCAGCTCCGCCATCCGGGCGCGGTCGATGTTGCGGCTGTGGTGGTACAGCGAGACCCCCATGTCGAGTGGGTGACGAGCCACCACCACATAGGTTGCCCGGTCGTCGAGCGGCACGCCGTCGAGTGGGGTGTGCGTCTTGATCACACGCCGGTGATCCTGCGCGTCGAGGTGGGCGTAGACCTCCATCTTCGGGCGCACGAGCCAGTCCAACCACGGCGAGAGGTCCCCGACCGGGCCCGGCAGCCGGGCATCATGGAACACCAGAAGCAGGCAGATCATCTGAACCCAGGTGGTACCCGACTTCGATCTGGTGCTGACGACCACATCCCCCTCACGGAATTGGAAATCCCACCAGCGGGCACTGTCCTCGTCGGGCGACCAGTAATGCGCCAAGGGCTTTTGTAGCATCGCCTCAGCATCGCGGAGGACAGGCGGTCCGGCCTCCGCACACGGCAACCACTTCGAACCCGTCGGGCAACGCCTGGGCAATGACAGCTCCGTAGCTTTCGGGGCGGGATGTGGGGGGCCGAGTTGGCGGCCGGACTGCTCGACGGAGGATGCATTGACCATCGCGATCGCCTCGGAGCCAATTGGCCCAGCTGCGCCGGCCGACGGCGAGGCCGACGTGGCGCCGGACGGCGACCGCAAGGGGAAGAGCCGACGCCGACGGCTGGTCCGGCGAGTGCTGATCGCCACGGGAGCCGGGCTGCTGACCCTGATCGCGATCGTCGGGGCCTGGATCGGCATCGGCCTCTACAAGATCGACCATGCCGTGCACCATGTCAGCGTGCCAGCGTCGCTGCTGGCGAGGGGCAAGAACGACCTGCTGGCCATCGTGAAAGGCCCCGACCACAGCGAGCAGATCTTCGTGTTCCACGCCACCAAGGGCCACACCCACGTGCTCAAGATCCCGAGCACGCTCGGCCTGCCCCTGGCCAGTGGGCACACGGTGCCCATCCAGACACTGAGCCTCCACTCGCCGCGCGAAATTATCGCCGGGCTCGACCACCTCGGCATCCCCGTGACGCACTACGTCGGGGTCGACTTGCACATGGTCGACCCGAACTCGAATCTCGGGGAGCTGGCCACCGGCAAGCTCTCCATCACGTCGATGGTCTCGGATCCGACCGGCACCACCACGCTGATGGAGCAGGTCGCGTCGCACATCTACCTGGGCCCGGGTACCCCAGTCTCGGCCGTCCTCTCCCTGATGAACGTCCCCACGGCCAACCCCGTCTCGGTGCCGACCGACAAGGACGGACACGGCAGGGTCGTCCTCGCCTCGGCGTTCGCCACGGTCCTGCGCAGCTTCCTCTAGTGGGAAACCAGGCTGGGTCCGGGGGCGGTGCCCGGTCCCTGCGAGCCTGGCTGCGCGGGTTGGTCCATGACCTCACATTCGAGCAAGGGGACGAGCCGGGGACGGACGGCTCGGAACCCGACCCCGGCGACGCGCACCGCGACGCGCAGGCCTCCCTCGACCAGGTCCTCCGTGAGGCCGCCGAGGCGCGCCAGCCCCGTGAGGAAGGCGGCCGGGGGACCTGAGATCGTTCAGTCGGTGCCGGATACCGATCCCGGCTCGTGCGCGAGCCAGCGGTCCAGGAACGGCAGGGCCTCGGTGCCGTGCCACTGGTGACCGCCCTCGAAGACGTCGTGCGCCAGCCGACCGGGCACGCCGAGGTGGTCGTAGACCAGGCGCGTGCGACGGACGGCCTCGGTCGCAGCGGCCACGGGGAAGAGCATGTCGTCGCGGCCGGTCTCGACCAGCAGCGCGCGGGGCGTAACGAGCGCGCCGAGGTCCTCGTGCTCCAGCCGTCCCAACATGCCGAACAGCATCTGCGAGCCGCACATGTTCCAGGGCATCTTGTGGCTCTCGGCCCACGATGAGAAGTAGCCGCTGACCACGGCCGCCGCAACGCGTTGGTCGACGGCGGCGGTGAAGAGCGTCACGGTGCCCCCGTAGCTGATGCCGACCATGCCCAGCCGTTCGGGGTCGACGAGCGGGTGCTCCTCGAGCACGTCGAGCGAGCGCATGAGGTCCCAGACGTTCTGGGCCAGGGGGTTCCACCCCGCCATGGCCGCGTGGACCAGGTTCGTGTCACAGGCGTAGTGATCCTCGGGGTTCCAGTCCAGCCGTTCACCGAAGCAGCGCAGGTCGGGCGCCAGGACGACGTAGCCGCGCCGCGCCAACTGCAGCGCGTAGTCCGCATTGGGCATGTCCGTATGCTCCAGGCCGACGACCTGGGACTTGCCCGGTCCGTGGCCGTGGCACGCCAGGACCGCCGCGCCCGGCGGCGCGTCGACCCGGGCGTCGGGCACGAGCAGGTAGGCCGGCACCGACATGGTGTCCTCGGTATCGAAGACGATCTTGTCCCGTCGGTAGCCGTCACAGGGGGTCGACTCGAGCGTCTCGACGTTGAGAGGCACCCGGGACGGCTCGGGTCCCATCAGCGCGTGCAGGCGGGCTCGGCAACGCTCGATCCAGGCCGGGATCGCCGCCGGGTCGTCGCCACCTTCGGGGAGAGGATCCTCGTGCACGGTATCGGCCAGCCGGGCCATCCACTGGTACCAGGGCGAGTAGTTGCGGGCCGGCGGGGCGAACACCGGCGCCGGCGTCTCCGTGCTCATGGCAATCCCTTCCCTCGTCGGTCCCCGGCAGTTGCGGGCCAATGTAGGACGAAGTGGGGCAGAATCGGCGCGTGACCCTTGCCACGTCCGTGGGCGTCCACCCCATCGCCCCCACCATCGGCGCGGAGATCTCCGGGGTCGACCTCTCGTTGCCGCTGGCGCCGGAGGTGGTGGCCGCGATTCGCGACGCCTGGAACACCCATCACGTCATCTTCTTCCGCGATCAGTCCCTGACCGCCGAGCAACAAGCGGGCTTTGCCCGGCAGTTCGGCACCGTGACCGAGGCACATCCAGTGCTCCCCTCGATCGACGAGAGCCCCGAGGTCCTCGCCATCGACGGCAAGGTCGATCGAGCGAGCTGGTGGCACACCGACGTGACCTTCCTGCAGACCCCGGCCATGGGCTCCATCCTCTACATGCTCGAAGCGCCCGGCGTCGGCGGCGACACCATGTGGGCGAGCCTCCAAGACGCGTACGACGGGTTGGCCGGCCCGGTACGCGCCATGTGCGACCAACTGATCGCCATCCATCACGACCCGTGGTTTGCCGCGGACGTGGCTGAGCGCGGCGGGTACGAATGGGACGGCATCTGGCAGGAGAAGCTCATGCCGGCGCTGCACCCCGTCGTGCGGACGCACCCCGAGAACGGACGCAACGGGCTCTTCGTCAACCGGCAATTCACCCGACAGATCTTCGGGTTGTCGGACAACGAGAGCAACGCCATCCTCGAGATGCTCTACCTCCACTGCATCAAGCCGGAGTACACCTGCCGCTTCCGTTGGCGGGCCGGATCGGTGGCCTTCTGGGACAACCGGGCGACGCTGCACTACGCGCTCGACGACTACGGCGACGCTGCCCGCTACGCGCACCGCGTGACACTGCGCGGCGACAAGCCCTTCGGGCCTGCGATGCCGCTCCCCGGCCGCTGACGGCCCTCTTGGCGGTGGCAGGACTCGGCGCCGACGTCGGCGTGGCCGTCGCCGCGTTCGTCGGGACCAACGTCGACAACTTCATCGTGACGACGGCCATGATCGCCGGCGCCCCGTTGGAGCGGACTCATCGCATCGCCACCGGCCAGGTCATCGGTTTCTGCGTGGTGGTCGTCGTCGCCGCGGCGGCGGCGCTGCTGCTCTTCGAATTCTCCGCCGCCGCCGTCGGGCTGCTGGGGTTCGTGCCACTCGCCATCGGCCTGCGCGGCATCATCATCGAACTCCGCCACCGACTCCCCGGCGGTACCACGCGTTCCGGGCCGGCACAGAAGGGACGACGCCCGGCGACCGACCGCGCCGTGGGACGCAGCCTGACGGCGGCGGCGCTGGTCACGATCGCAGCCGGGGGCGACAACCTGGCCGTCTACATTCCCCTGTTCCGGGAGGGCGGTACGGCCAACCTGCTCTCCATCGTGACGGTGTTCATCGTCGGTGAGGTCGCGCTGACCATGCTCATCCTGAGCGCGGGCCGTCACCCCCGGGCTCGCGGTGCGATTGCGCGCCTCGGCGCAGTGGCGGTGCCCGTGCTGCTGTGCGTTGTCGGCGTCCTTGTCCTCCTGTCGGCCGGCACGCTCTCTTGGCTGTGAAAGGGCCCGAACCGATCGATATGGCCGGCCGAGCCCGCGCCCTCCGGGCCATGGTGGCGGCGTTCTGGGACACGAGGAGACCCTGCACCTTCTCTCGTCGGAGCGATGCCCGCGGCGGGTGCTCCCCCGCTACCTCGACTCCGACCTGCGCGAGGCCGCTCGCTTCGGGACCCTCCTCGGCGCCCGTCGCGTTCTCGCGCGGGCCAACCAGAGCCGGGAACTCTCGGCGGTGGATCGGGTGACGCGGCGCGTGGTTGACTGACCCGAGAGCCTACGAAGGGAGGCCCGATGGAGAACCTGCAAGGCAAGGTGGCCGTGGTCACCGGAGCGGCCAGCGGCATCGGCCGGGCAGTGGCGACACAGGCGGCCGGCGAGGGGATGAAGGTCGTGCTGGCCGATATCGAGGAGAACGCCCTCAAGGAGGCCACCGACGAGCTCGCAGCCAACGGGGCCGACGTCATCGCGGCGGTGACCGACGTGTCGGACGTCGCGTCGGTGCGCGAGTTGCGCGACCGCGCCCTGAGGGAGTTCGGCGCCGTGCACCTCGTGCACAACAACGCCGGCGTCGGCACGGGTGGCCCGATCTGGGAGGTGCCCGAGGAGGACTGGCGCTGGATCCTTGGCGTCAACCTGTGGGGTGTCGTGAACGGCATCGCCACCTTTGTGCCGCTGTTCATTCAGCAGGGTGAGGGCCATGTGGTGAACACGGCGTCGATTGCCGGCCTCACCACCGCGCCGTTCCTCGGCCCGTACAACGCCACGAAGCAGGCCGTGGTCGCCATGTCGGAGACGCTGTTCAAGGACCTGGAGGCGGCGGGCATCGCGGGCGTAGGTGTGTCGGTGCTCTGTCCCGGCTTCGTGCAGACCCGCATCGCCGAGTCTGACCGCAACCGTCCTTCGTGGGCGCCCGAACGCGATGCCGAGGGCGCCGCGGACATGCGCGGGCTGATCCAGAACCTGGTGAGTGGTGGGATCCCGGCCGAACAGGTGGCCGAGCGCGTGCTGGACGCGGTCCGCACGAACACGTTCTACATCCTCACTCACCCCGAGCTGCGCGGTGCGCTGCAGACGAGGTTCGACGACATCTTGGAGGGCCGCCCCCCGTCGCCGACGATCATCGCCTGAGACGACGTCGTCGGGCGAGGACGCCCGCCTCCGTCGGCGCTCAGCCTGCCGGCAGCGGCTTGAAGGGCTGCACCGTCACCCAGCAGGTCCCCTGGGGCTTGTGGTTCGTCTTGAGCTTGCACTGCGAGGACGGTGGCACGTTGTTGTGCACCTTGACCACCTGGTACTCGGTCGGGGCGTAGAACTTGTTCGGTCCGAAACTCCAGACCGGTGAGAGCGTGCCCGGGTCGTTCGTGACTTTGGACATCGCGGTCACGAACGTGCGCCGGTTCAGGTTGGGGCCCGCGTTCTTCGTCGCCAGCGCGAACAGCCGGATGGCGCCGCACCAGGCCTGGATCGGTCCTTGCTCCTCGATGTAGAAGCTCGTGGTGCCCGCAATCGCCTTGGGGTGGTACGAGTGCCAGGTGGTGTAGCAGGAGCGGACCGCCGGGTCATAGCCGCCCTGGCTCTGGGGACGCGCGTCGTCGAAACCCCCGAGCGTTTCGGTCGTCACGCCCTCCTGCCCGTCGAGCGCCTTCTCGTAGGGCACCGGAATGAGGCCCAGCGCGAGCGTGATGGTCGACTGGTAATCGCTCAGCAAGAGCTGGGGGTAGTACTGCTGCGAGGTCTCCGCCCCGATGTAGGGAAAGAATGCGTTCTCCGGGATCAGCGGGAAGACGGACTGCACGCCCTCGGACTTGAATTTCTCCACAGCCAGCTGGGCGTCGGAGTTAGTGGTGGCCGTCTCGCTGGTGCTGCCCGCCACCGTCTCGACGACCGGCGTGATGCCGACCTTCTTGAGGTCAGGGAGCAGGTAGCCGTTCAGGGTGGCCTGGTCGGCCGCCTGGTCGGACACCACCACGCCGACCTTTTTCCCGTGGCCCAGACGCCCCGAGCTCATGCCCCACTGCACGGTCGCCTCCAGCACCGGCGCCATGTCCGCGCCCGTCCACCACAGGTACGGCGAGCCCAGGTTGGTCCAGTCGGTGGTGGTGGACCAGGCGCTGATGAGCGGGGTCTGTCCCTGCTGCGTCACGCAGAGCTGGCTGTCCTCCTCCCACGTACCGATCCCGTCGACCACGGCGAACACGGCTGGGCTGCCCTCGGTCCACTGCCGGCACAGCGCCTGCATGCTGGCGTCGTTGGTGGGGTCGAACTGGACGATCATCGGGTTGATCTTGCGCCCGTTTATCCCGCCCGCCTTGTTGATCTGGTTGACGTAGAGGTGGATGGCGGGGATCTGCTCGTTGTACTCCTTGTCCGTCGCGAACCCTTCCTTGCCCGAGAGGCTGTTGATCGCGACGACGGGGAAGACGACGTTGATTTCGGTCTTGGACACACCGCGATTGCTCGTGCTGGCCTGATTCACCGGGGTCGCGGTAGTGGACGACGAGCCCGCCACTTCGGCTGCGCCGGCCGCGCCCGGGCCACCCGGAGTGGCCGAGGGTGCGAAGGCCAGCCAGGCCACCAGCCCGACCACGATCGCCACCACGATGAGTGCAGTGCGGACCTGCATGGCACGCGGGCGACGGCGCAGGCGGCGCCACGAGCGACCGATCGGTGCGACGGGGTTCCATATCGAGCAGTGGGTGGGGACTCGGGTGCTGCCCTCCATGGTCACGCTCCTTCGCTTCTCCCGGCGCTGTCTCGACCGCCGTCCGCGACCGGGCCCGACGCCATGATGGCCTCGTCGCTGGCCCCAAGGTAGGCCGCCAGCGCCTTGGGGTCAGCGCGGACTTGCTCCGGTGGGCCGGCCGCCACCACCCGGCCGAGTTCCATCACGACCACGGTCGAGCAAAGCTCGAACACGAGGGGCACGTCGTGCTCGACGAGCACGATCGTGGTGTCAGCCACCTCATGGATGCGCCGCAGTAGTGGGATGAACGCCTCGGCTTCCCGCTGCGCGATGCCCGCGGTCGGCTCGTCGAGCAGGAGCACGCGCGGCCGTGCGAGAACGATGGACGCCAGGTCCACCACCCGCCGCGTCCCCGTCGATAGCTCGGCCGTGCGGTGGAGGCGGAACCTTTCGAGCCCGAAGGCGGCGATCACCTGGTCGACCGCCTCCAGCTTGCGCCGCTCGGCGCGGCGCGCCCACGGGAGCCGCAAGGTGGTCGACAGGACGCTCACTTCCTGGCGGGCGTCCTCGCTCAACAACAGCACGTCGAGCACGGTCAGCTCGGGGTAGAGGCGGCAGTCCTGGAAGGAGCGGACCATGCCGACGTTGAGCCGCTCTTCGGGCAGGTATTCGCCCAGGTCTATTCCGTCCAGGCGCACGCTCCCCGACGCCGGCTTGACCAAGCCGGAGATCACGTCGAGCGTCGTCGTCTTGCCCGAGCCGTTGGCCCCGATCAGGCCGACGATGGACCCCGCCTCGGCGCTGAACGTGACCCCGTTCAGCGCGTGCACCCCGCCGAAACGGACGGCGATGTCGTCGACGCTGAGCTGTGCGGGGTGCCGCGAGGCCACCTCGACGGTCGGCGCGACGCTGGTCACTGTTCCGCTCCGTCGGCCGCCAGCGCGGGCGTACCAACGGCTGGGCCGGCCGCATCGGTCGCGTCGCGGTGCAGCACGGAACGCACACCCACTGTGACCACGTCGCCCAGGCGGCGGAGCAGCTCGGCCAGGCCGCCGGGGAGATAGAGGATGAACGCGATCAACCCCAGCCCGCTCGTGATGAATTGGATTGTCTGGTTCGCACCGAAGAAGGCCGGCAGGCCCTCGAGGTAGAGCGCGCCGAGGATGGCGCCGGGGATCGATCCGAGGCCGCCGATCACCACCATGGAGATGATCACGAACGAGGTGGTGGGGTCGAACGTGAGGTCGGTGTTGTTGAGCTGTTGCGTGGCGAAGGCGAAGCAGACGCCGGCGTAACCTGCGACGAAGCCCGACAACGCGAAGGCAAGCAGCTTGGTGCGGAGGACGGGAATGCCCATGGCCGCGGCACCCAGCTCGTTGTCGCGCACGGCGACCAGGCGGCGCGCCACGCCCTTGTCGCGCCACACCCGGAGCATGAACACCGACAGCACGAGCACGCCCAGGGCAAACCAGGCGAAGGAGCGCTGCGACGCCAGGCTGATGCCGAACAAGGAGGGTCGGGCCACGACGGTGTAGGCCGGGTTGGGCAGTCCGGTGCAGAGCGTCCTGTTGATGCCCGGGATCGTGATGCACGGAGTGGCCAAGACCGCGTTCTGCATGAAGATGGCGAAGGCCAGCGTGGTGACGGCGAGGAAGAGCCCCGGCATGCGGAGCGCCGGGAGGCCGATCAGGATGGCGACAACCGCCGTCACCGCCCCGCCGTAGAGCATTACCAGCGGCAGCGGGAGGGAGGTGCCGAGGTGCACGGCGACCAGGGCGCCCACCGCCACCAGGCCGAACTGCCCGAGCGAGACCTGACCCGCCCAGCCCGTGAGCATCGTCAGCGAGAGTGCGACGACGGCATAGATGCAGATCTGGCTCATCAGCACGTCGTTGCCGACCGAGAGCACGAACGGCAGCAGCACCGCCACGACCACGACCAGCCAGACGCCCGACGCCGAGACCCGGCGGCGCAGCAGGTCGGCCGTCGTCCGAACCGTCGTCGCGGCGCCGTGCTGCCACGTGCTCTTGTCCCCTGTGCGCACACCCAGGCGAAGAGCCCGCACCCGGATCAGCAGCACGCCCATCACGACGATGAAGATGATGAGCTGTTGCTTGGCGGGTGAGGGGACGTTCCATTGCAGGAGCTCGAGGAACACACCCGTGCCCACGCCGGCCACGAACGCCACCGTGAGGTTGACCATGGCTCCGATGAGCGCGGCCAACAGCGCATAGAGCAAGAGGTCCGGCGAGAGCGCCTGGGTGAGTGCGCTGGTCTGGTTGGGCGCGTTGAGGATTGCGGTGAAGGCCGAGAGCACGCCGGCCATCGTCCAGGTCAGGGTCGAGGTGCGGCGGATCCACACCCCCGACAGCCGGGCCGAGTCCGCGTTCTCCGACATGGCGCGCATGGAGAGTCCCCACGGCGTCAGACGGACCGCCAGGACGAGGGCCAGCGTCACGATCGGTGCGACGATCAGGGTCAGCACCTCGGTCGGAGTGATGATGAACGGTCCCAGGTGGAACGAGAGATCGAAGGGGACGGGTACCGGCCTCGACGTGTTGGACGGCCTGATGAAGGGCAAGGAGGCGAGCGCGAGCAGCACGTAGCTCAGGCCGATGGTGGCCACCATGACGAGGACGCGGGGCCGGGTGAAGAGCCGCCGCAGCACGAGCTCGGAGAGCGCGGCCACGAAGGCGGCCAGGCCGACGGAGAGCACGAGGGCGAACCAGTAGTTGAACTTGAAGTCGGCCGTCAGCTTGACGAGGAAGACCGCCGCGATGACGCCGATCTGGCCCTGTGCGAAGTTGAGCACCCGGTTGGTCCGGTACACCAGCACGAGGCCGAGCGCGAGCAGGCCGTAGCCCAGGCCATAGAAGACACCCTGCACGAGCACGAAGTCCGGTGCCGAGAACGCCAGCATGCGCCTAGTCCAGGCCCGTGGACGCCGTGCCCAGGAACACCGGGCGCAACAAGTCGTCGCGCGCCATGAGCTCGCTGGTCGGGCCGTCGAAGCGGATCTCGCCGCGCTCCATGAAGAAGCACCGGTCGGCCAGGCTGAGGGCCCGGTTGAGGCTCTGCTCGACCAGGATCACCGTGGTCCCGGAGTCGTTGATCCGGCGCACCATTCCCATGAGCCGTTCCACCGTCATTGGCGCCAACCCGAGCGCGAGCTCATCGATCATCAGCAGCCGTGGCGACGTCATCATCACGCGCGAGAGCGCCAGCATCTGCTGCTCCCCGCCCGACAGCGTGCCGGCCGGTTGGTCCAGGCGCGCCGCCAACTCGGGGAACACCTCGAGCGCCTCGTCGAAGGCGCGGGCGGTGCGGGCGCGGTCGCGCCGCAGCGTGTGGCCACCGATGCGCAGGTTGTCGCGCACGCTGAGACCGGGAAACGTCATCTTCCCGCCCACCAGCAGGGCGACTCCCAGGTCGATGATCTGCTCGGGCTCCAGGTAGGTGCAGCTCGCGCCGAAGAGCCGGATGACGCCGCGGTGCGGATGCTCGAGCCCCGACACCGTGCGCAACAAGGTTGACTTCCCGGCTCCGTTCGTGCCGAGCAGGGCCACCATCTCGCCCTCGGCCACCTCGAGGTTGACGTCGAAGAGCACCTGGTTGGTGCCGTAATAGAAGTCGAGGTTGTGCACCTGGAGGGCCGGGAGGGCACCCCCGCTCTCGCGCCGCTTCCCTTCCGCATAGCGCTCGAGGACGTCCTCGATCACCAGTGTGATGTCCCGGCGCACGCTGCGCGAGCCCAGGAACAAAAGGAAGCCGCCCACCGCGCAGACCGGTCCGATGATCGTGAGCGCGACGATGATGCCGTGCAGGCCGCCGATGGCGTCGGAGACCGCACCGAGCACCACGGAGCCGGCGAAGCCGCCGAAAACGAGTGAGTAGACGCCGAACATGGCGAAACAGATGGTGCGCATCTCTGCGGGCGCGGTGGCGGCCAAGGTGAGGAAGATGCAGATGGCGAGCGGAGACACCGCCGCGTTGGCCAGGAATTGCAGCACCACGACCATCCACAATTTCGGCATGTACAGCGACAGGACGAACAGGCCCCCGTAGGCAGTGATGCAGATCCCGGCGATGACCAACGGCCGCTGCGGCGCCTTCCGGAAATAGCGGTCACCGAAGACGTAGGCAAGGGGCAACCCGAGGAACGCTGCCAGGCCGATGATGGCGTACACCTCGCTCCGCGAGGCGGTGTCAAGGTGGAACTTGTCGATGAAGAACAGGTTCCCGAACAGCGGCGCGCCCGTGCCAGCGAAGCCAAGGATGGCCACGGCGACGAGCTCGTAGTACAGCGAGCGCACACGCAGGAGACGCGTCACCGCCGAGCCGAGCAGGACGCGTGGGGCCTTCTCCTGCTGGGTCTGCAGGTCCATGCCCGACGCCTTGAGGATGTGGCTGCTCTCGTTGGCTCCTTTTGCCGGCTCGCGCAGCGTGAACAGCACGAACCCGAGCGGGATACCGGCCAGCGCTACGAGGAGTCCGTACCGCCAGTCGTGCGCGATCGTGACGACGTAGCCGAAGATCAGGATCCCCACCGTCTGGGAGAGCGGGTCCGACAGGTTGTGCCAGCTGAAGATCCGCCCCCGCCCCTCGGTGGGATAGGCGTCGGACAGGTACGAGTTGTGCACCGTGTTGTTGACGCCCGTGCCCACCGACGCCGCGAGGTAGAGGAACGCGAAGGCCCACACGTTCGGCGACAGTGCCATGAGCGCGCCGAACCCCGAGAAGATGAGGAGGGAGACCCCGGCCACCAGCTTGCGGCTCCCGCGGTCGGCCCAGACGGCCAGCGGGACGGCCCAGAGGAGCTGGGAGACCTGGGCGATAAAGGCGACGGCGCCGAGCGAGGCGTTCGACATGTGGAACGACGTCTGCAGGTTGTGACCGATCAGCGTGATCCCGTTGCCGAAGGTGCCGGGCACCAGCGCCGCCGCCGTCATCAGGACCAACGGCGCGGACCCGGACGACTTCAGGATGCCGAGCAGAGGCGGAGGCTTGCCCTCCCCTGTGCCCGGCATCACCGCCACGTCCGCCACGACGTCCGCGTCCTTGACCTGCGTCACCGCCTCGCGCAGCAGGTCGTCCGGGACAGCGAAGTCGAACAGAGGCTCGCTCGGCACTGGTGCAGGACTCTAACCTGACACCTGCGTCAGGGATCGTTCATGTCCGCAGGGTGGCCACCGTGAGCGGCCCCTCCGGCAGCACAGCCACGCGGGCGGAACGACCCAATGCGGCCAGCGTGTCCACGACCGCCTCGTCGAGGTCCGGCGCCGGGACCAGCTGGGCGACCCGGATGGCGCGTTCGCCCAGTCCGTCGCTGTGCAGCTGGACGGTGCCGCGCACGAGCACGCGGCCCAGCACCTGCGCCTGCCAACGATCGACTTCCGCGCCCGCCGTCGCCGCGACGAGGTCGGCGGGCGTCTCTGCCGCCGCGAGGAGGAGGGCGAAAGCGCCGTCGTCAGGGACGCCGTCCGCGCACGCCGCGGCCATGAGCACCGTCCCGCCGTCCCGCCGCACCCGGTCGGCGGCGGCCATTCCCTTCACGGCCTGGTACAGGTTGCGATCGAGCGGATGACCCCCATTGGTCGAGACGACGAGGTCGTACGGGGCCGCGACCTCGCGGCGCGCCGCCGCGCCGACATGCGCGCAGGCGACGTCATGCGCCGCCGGCAGCGGTCCGGTGAAGACCGCGGTCACGCGGCGGGCGCGGTTGATGGCGACGTCGAGGGACAGGTGTGGAGGAGCGAGCGCCACCGCGGCCCGTACGAAGTCGTGCACCGGGTTGCCGGTCCTGGTGAGGAAAGTGGCGCGGGCGTCGGCGATCCGCCGCGGATGGTGCGCCTCGAGGATCGTCTCCATGGCCGCCAACCCCGGGCACACCGCCTTCGGTCCTCCGCTGAAGCCGGCGAAGAAGTGCGGCTCGACGAATCCCGTGATGACCCGCAGGTCGGCTTCGACGTACTCGCGTTGGAGCCCGATCGTCACCCCGTCGACCTCGCCTACCTGGACGTGGTCGTCGCTCCGCGCGTCGTGATCAACGACCCGGTAGCGCGCCACGAGCTCCGGCCCGATCAGCTCGGCCATCTCCGCCTCCGTGGCCTGGCGATGGGTCCCGGTGGCGCAGAGCAACGTCACCCGGTTGTCGGGCACTCCCGCGCGTGCGAGCTCGTCGAGCAGTGGCGGCAGCACGATGCGATTGGGCATGGGCCGGGTGAGGTCCGGGAAGACGACGGCCACCCGGTGCGCGCCACCGGCCAGTGACTGCAGGGAAGGCCCGGTCACCGGTCGCGCCAACGTGGCGCGGATGGTCCCGTCCTCGTCGGGCAACGCGGCCGCGTCTGCGGGGAGGATGACGTCGGCCGAGTCGGGCACCTCGACCGACGTGCCGCGGCGGCCGTAGGCGAGGTCGACGCGCACGGCGGGTCAGAGCTCGAGGCGCTCTGCGCCCGGCAGCGACGCCGTGGCCGCCAGCACGGCGGTGGCCACGTGGTCGACCTGGGGCCGCAGATTGCGGTACACCTCGACCGCGTCGGCGTCGGGCTCGATCACCCGCACCACGGGATCGAGGACGTCGAGCGCCAGGCCCATGCCGAGCGCCTTGCCGGCCAGCATGGCGGCGCCGGCCGATGCCGCCTCGCCCGAGCGCCGTCGCGTCGCGGGCACGCCGAGCACCGAGGTGAGCACGTCGACCCAGACCGGCAGGCTCGACCCCACGCCGCCGAGCGTCACGCCGGCCGCGGTCGATCCGCCGAGGCGCCCCACCGTCACCACCTCCATGACCCGCAGCACGTCCCACGCCACCGCTTCGATCACGGCCCGGGCCAGGTCACTCGACTCATGGGCTGCGCCGAGCCCCATGAAGCCCGCCCGCGCGTCGTCCCGCCACCAAGGGGCGCGGGCACCGTCGAGCCAGGGCACGGCGACCACGCCGCGCGCCCCGGGCGGGCTCTCCGTGGCCATGCGGGCCAGCTCGTCGGGCGTCTTGTCGAGCAGCCGTCCGAGCCAGGCGAGGAACGAACCGGCGGCCGACAGGCCGCCCTCGAGCAGCCAGCCCCCGTCGGCGCCTCGCGTCACGACCGCTCCGAGGGGCGACGGGACCGGGCGTTCCTGCACGGGTACCGACACGTTGGCGGTCGTGCCCCAGCTGACCATCGGCCGATCCTCCGAGGCCCCCGAGCCAAGGACCTCGCACTGGCGGTCGCCGGCCCCGATGACGACCGGGATGCCGGGGCGCAGCCCGAGCTCGGCGCCGGGCACCGGCTTCAGCTGGCCAACGACGGTGTCGGACGCAACCACGCTCGGCAGCTTGCCCAGCGCGGGGCCCGCCAATTCGCGCACCGCGTTGCCGTCGAAGTCATACAGCCCGCTCCGCGACGCGAAGGTGGCGTCCGTCACCACCTGGTCGGTCATGCGCATCACCACCAGGTCGCGCGGCGACAAGATCAGGTCAGCGGCCTCGAGTCGCCCGGGCTCGTGCTCGGCCAGCCAGGCCAGCTTGGCTGCGACCGCACCGGCGTCGAGCGGGATCCCGGTGCGGGCCCGGTTGATGTCGTCACCGCCCATGCGTTCGGCCAAGAGCCGCGCCGACGCGGCCGCACGGTGGTCCGACCACAGGATGCCCTTGCCGATGGGGTCGCCCTTCGCGGTCACCGGCACGAACGTCTGGCGGGCCCCCGAGCACGCGACCACCTCGACCTCGCCGAACTCACGCGGCGCCTGGGCCCGCGCCTCGGCGCAGGCGATCACCGTCGTCGTCCACCAGCGCAGCGGGTCCTGCTCGGTCCAACCCACCTGCGGGTGGGAGGTGGCGAGCTCCGAGCGAGCCAGGGTGACCAAGCCGTTGTCACCCCACAGGCCGACCTTGGTCACCGTGGTCCCGAAGTCGATGGTCAGGATCATCATCGCGGGTGCACCAATGCGGCCACGAGGCCCGCCATCTCGGCCGGGTCGGCGTCCTGGTAAATCGTCCGCCCCATGGCCATCCCGGCTCCTCCACCCTCCATGACGTCGCGCACCTCGTCGAGGACGGCGTCACGCCCTCCTCCGGTGAGCGGACCGCCGAGGAACAGGACGGGAACGCCGACGCTCGCCACCACCCGGGCGACGGCGCGTTGGCGCTCCGGGCCGGTCGCGGCCACCGGCACCGGCACCTTGATCACCGGCGCTCCCATGTCGTGCGCGACGACGGCCGCCAGCACGATCGAGTCGGCGTCCCGACGCACCCGTCCCTCGTGCCAGACGAGCGGCTCGACCAGTGCTTCGAGCCCGGCGGCGCGCGCCTGCTCGAGCACCTGTCCCAACAGCTCCAGTGCGGGGGCCGTGAGCGGGTCCTCGAAGTCGATGCGGGTCATGTGCTTGATCCCGGTCCAGCCGTCGGACGCGGCGCGATCCACGGTGGCGACCAGGCGGTCGTCGAGCTCGAAGACCGACCCGGCCAGGCCGGTGCGGTTGATGGACAGATACGTACGCTGCCGGGCCGCGATGTGCCCCGCGGCCGCCAGTCCCTCGAGCGGCTGCGCCGTCGCCAGGATCCCGTCGCACGCCGGCAGTGACGTGGCCACGGAACCGAAGAACTCCGCCCAGTTCTCGGTCGTGAGCACGGCGCGGGCCCGATGGTCCGCCGCCAGGATCAGGGCGGGGATGGGCAGCGCCCCGCGGCCTGTCATGTGGGCTCGGCGCCGGCCGAAGCGAGGACCACCTTGGCCACCGCGGAGAAATCCTCGCGCCCGTACCCCGCCGTGCTGGCGGCTGTGAGCAGCTGGCGCACCGCCGCGGTCGTCACGACCGGGACGCCGGACTTGGCCGCGTACGCCAGCGCGAGATCGATGTCCTTGGCCATGAGGTCGGTCATGAAGCCCGGCTGCCAGGCGTTTGACGCCGGGCTGTCAGGGACGACGCCGGCGACCGGCAACCGCGTCCGCACGGCCACACAGTCGCCGGTGGCGTGCGTGAGGACCTCGAAGAGCTTCGCCATGTCGACACCCGACTTCACGGCCAGCGCGGTCGCCTCTGCCGTGGCCGTCATCTGCGCCGCGTAGATCAGTTGGTTGCACAGCTTGACCACCTGGCCCATGCCCGGCCCACCCATGTGCACGATCAGGCCGGCGAACGGTTCGAGCGCGGGCTCGGTGGCGCTGAGGACGTCGGCGTCGCCACCCACCATGAGCGTCAGGGTCCCCTTCTGCGCGCCGGCCGTCCCGCCCGACAGTGGGGCGTCCAGGTAGTGCGCGCCGGTCCCGGCGACCCGGGCGTGCTGCGACCGCTCCACTTCGGGATCGATGGTGGAGCTGTCAACTACGGTCTTGCCCTCACCGAGGACCGGCAACATCGCGTCGACCACCTCGACCACATCCGGCGAATTCGGGACGCACAGGATGATCACCTCAGAGGCCTCGGCGACCCCGCGTGCCGAGCCCCCGTCTGTCGCGCCCTGTGCGACGGCGGCGTCGATCGGGCCTCGGCTGCGCGAGGCCACCGTCACGTCGTGGCCGGCCGCGACGAGATGCCCTGCCATCGGCAGGCCCATGGCGCCCAGCCCGACGAATCCGATGCGCATGCGTGCTCCTCCCGACGACTCGATGCGCCGACTACGCGAACTGCGGAAGCCACTCGGCCGTGCCGGCGAGCAGCTCGTCCACCATGGACTCCATGGCGCGGAAATCGCCGCGCCCCGCCAACGGATCGAGCGCAAAGGCCTCCCCCGCCAGCCGGCGATCACCCCGCAACGCGGCCTCGACGGTCAGCTCCTGCGTGGCCACGTGGCGCCGCACGATCTCGTCGTAGGGTGCCGGCAGCGCGGACCGGTCCCGGCCCCGGATGCCCTCGCCGTCGATGACACAGATGGACTCGAGCACGGCGTCGGGCGGCAGGCCGACACCCTGTCCCGTGTTCGGGATGTTCACCGGCGCCTCGAACGGATCGCCGCTGAGCATGGCCTGAATCATCGGCGAGGGCAGTTCGCCCGACTGCCAGGTCTGCAGGTCCTTCGTGCCGGCCAACCACCCGTCGACGTCCGCCACGTACTCGGCCTGGTGCTCCTGACGCTTGGAGATCGGGCTGAGCCCGATGTTGTAGGCCGCGCCCCAATCGGACTCGGGCGTGAGCGCAAAGGACACGAACTCGGCGATGTGCCGGTCGCCCGCGGCCGGGAACGTGCCCCAGCGGTCCAGCAACGTCAGCTTGAAGAGGTGCCGTTCGGCAAAGTCGCGCTTGGAGAACTTCTCGGCCTCGGCCCGGCCCGGCGACGGCCACAGGGACTCGAGCCCCCCTACCTCGTCGACCAGCTTGCGCAGGAGGTCGAACCCGTCGGCACCGTCGACGTCGAGCTGGGTGAGAACCGGAAAGTGGTTGATGCCCGTGACCGAGCAGGTGACCGCCTCGAACGGCCGCCCGCAGGCGATGGCCAGGTCCATGCAGAAGTTCCCGACCTCGTGGCACAGACCGACCGTCCTGATCTCCGTCTCCCGGCACACGGCGCGCGTCAAGCAGGTCATCGGGTTCGTGATGTTGAACAGCCACGCATCGGGGCAGTGCTCCTCCATCGCCTTGCCGATGCCGACCAGTACGGGGATGTTGCGCAGCGACCGGTTGATCCCCCCGGGCCCGACCGTGTCGCCCACCGTCTGGTTGATGCCGTGCCGGGCGGGCACGTCGAGGTCGACCGCCATGGAACGAAACCCCCCGGTCGAGATGCACACGATCACGAAGTCCGCGCCGTCGAGCGCGGTGCCGAGGTCTGTCGTCGTCGCGACCGTGGCCTTCGCGCCCATCGAATCGCTGACCTTGTGCGCCAGTGCCTCCATCTTGGGCAGCGGCGCCGGGTCGACGTCCTCGAGCACGAGGTGCATCCCCGCCAGCGCGGGTGTCCCGCAGAGATCGGCCATCAACTCGGGTGCCCACTGATAGCTGCCACCACCGACGATTGTCACTTGGGTGCTCACGTCGCCACAGTACAGTCCCGGTCGTGAACAACCCCCGGCGTCGCGCCCCCCGGGCGCTCGCCGCTGCCTTCGCGGCAAGCGGCCTCGTCCACCTCGTCCGTCCGCAGGTCTTCGCGGCGATCATGCCCCGCGCCATCCCCGAGCGGCACCACACCAATCTCATTTACGTGAGCGGCCTGGCCGAGCTGGCGTGCGCCGTCGGGCTCGTGCGGCGAAGCCGCTGGGCGCCGGACGCCAGCGTGGCCGTGCTCGCTGCCGTGTTCCCCGCCAACGTCCAGATGGCCCTCGATGCCGGCAGCGGCCGCAACTCCGGGCCGGCCGACTCGCCCGCCCTGGCTTGGGGCCGGCTTCCACTGCAGCTGGTGATGATCTGGGCCGCCCTCCAGGCGCGACCCGAACGCGACCAGCTCCCGCGCTGACGCCGATGGAGATCCGGGTGCTCCGCCCCGGTGACGACCGACTCGTCGCGGCGGCCTCACACCTGTTTGACGGCCCGGCCACGCCCGAGGCGACGGCTCGCTTCCTCGGCGAGGCGGGCCACCATCTCCTCATCGCCTACGACGGCGAACGCGCCGTCGGGTTCGTCACTGGGGTGGAAGTGACCCATCCCGACAAGGGAACCGAGATGTTCCTGTACGAGCTGAACGTGGACGAGCCGTCCCGGCGCCAGGGCATTGGCCGCGCGCTCGTCGACCACTTGGCTGAGCTCGCCCGCGCAAGCGGGTGCTACGGAATGTGGGTCGTCACCGACGACATCAACCGGGCCGCCCGGGCCACCTACGAGGGGGCGGGCGGGGTGCCGCGGACCGACCAGGTGATGGAGGTCTGGACCTTCTAAGCCCCGTCCGCGGCCAGGTCCTCTGCCTCGACCTGGTGGATCCCGGCCGCCACGGACGGTGGGCCCCCCTCCCTCGTCAGCACGTCCAGTGCGGCCCGAGCGTGTTCGGCCTCGTCGAACACCACGATGCACGTTCCGGTGCTTGCCCCGTCGAAGAGCCACACGCTCTGCAGATAGCCGGGGAGTGTGCGGAGTTCTGGGATCACGAACTCGTCGAGAACGCCGCGACGGTGCGCCGGATCCGAACCGGGATCGATCGCAATCTGCACGACCGCTGCGTAGGCCTGGCCGCTCACGACAAGATCTTCTCACCCCAAAAACAGGCGAAGGGGTTGTCGTTGTACGGCGGGACGTCCACGTACCCGGCGGAGCGATACAGGGCCAGCCCGTGCACCTGCTTGGGGCCGGTGTCCAGGCGGACCCGTTCGTAACCCAGTTCCCGCGCCGCCGTCTCGAGCGCGGTCAACAAGGCTCCGGCCACGCCGCGGGAACGTGCGGCGGGGCGGACGAACATGCGCTTGATCTCCGCCACGCCCTCGTCGAGGCGCCGCAAACCCCCGCCGGCGACGGCCGCACTTCCCTCGTACCCGACGAGGTAGGCGCCACCCGGGCCGCGCAGCTCCTCAGGCGAGAGCGGCGGGTTGTCCAGCCGGTTGAACGACTCGTAGATGTCGTTGAGCTCGACGCGCATCTCGGCCAGGAGCTCGGACGCCGGCGGTTGCTCCGGGTCGCAGAGCTCGAAGTGGATACCGCTCACGCCACCTTGTCCGGATGGAGCGCGTACACCATGCGTCGCATGCCGTCGCGCCAGGGCACCGCTGTGCGACCGGCCAGCTCGTGCATCCGTGTCGTGTTGATCTGGACGCTGTCGATGGTCTGCTCGGTGGGACCGAAACGTGCTGCGACGCCGGTCAACTCGCCCAGGTACGTGCACCATTCCTCGATACTCACCGGCTCGCTGCCGCCCCAGTTGACGGTGACGGCCGGAACGGAAGCTGCCGTCAACAGTCGCGGGACCATGGCAAAGATGTCGTCCGCGTGCAGAGGGTGGTAGACGCTCGGCGCGTCGACGTGTACGGGGATGGCATGGCCCGACAACATCATGTGGAGATGGATGGCCGGCCATCCGCCGTTGTCCCCGTAGGGAACCGAGAGCCGGGCAATCGTCGTCGGCAACGCAAACCGCTCAGCCGCCCAACGCGCGGTGGCCTCTGCCGCAATTTTGCAGATGCTGTACGTGCGCAGAAAAGGCCAGACGCCGTGATTGTCGCCGAGTGGCGCAGACTCGTCGAGGGCGAGGTGTCCGGCGGGTCGGTAGACCGCAGTCGACGAGCAGTGCAGGAACGCTGTGGCCTGTCGATGATGCTCCATGAGGGAGGCGAGGCCGCCGCTGTTCGCGGCCAGGTCGCGGTCCCAATCGTTCGTCTTGGCCACGGCGAAGTTGAGTACGTAGTCGGCGTCCTCGGGGAGGCCGGCGACATCGCCCGTCAGGAGGTCGATGGGGACGCACTCCACGCCGGACGCCTCGAGTTCGGCGCGGGCAGCAGTATCCGAGAAGCGCGCCGCCCCCACCACATGGTTGTCCCGCGCCAAGGCTTGGGCCAGCGGGCGGGCCACCTGCCCTGTGACACCAGTGACAACGATCGTCTTTCCGAGGAGAGAATCAGGACTCATGGCACCCCTTCGTACTCGCTACGCTGCCCCGCGTGCACCTCTTCGCCGCGTTCCTGGGAGGCGAGCTCACCCCCGGCCGCATGGGCGAGGATCACGAGGTGGTCTTCGTCGTCGCCGACGACACGATCTCAGCGCGCCGGGCGGCCAAGGCGAAGTGGGGCGGGGACGGACGCGCCCACGTGGACGCACTGACGCGGATCGACATGATCGACGGCTACGTGGTCGGGCTCCAAGAGGCGGGTTTGGGCGACCGGACCGAGACCGAGGGCTACAACGCCTGACGCTCAGACCGCCGGCGAGAGCCCGCCGTCGAGGTTGATCGCGACTCCGGTGAGATACGACGCCCGAGCCGACAGTAAGAAGGATCCCAGGTCGGCGAACTCCTCGGCGCGGCCGAAGCGACCCAGGGGGATCCCCGCGTCCCTGGCGAACCGTTCGTAGAACTGCTCGACCCGTTGCCCTGCGCCCTCCGCCGCTCGCACCCACTGGCCGCTCTCGATGAGGCCGATGAGGACGGCATTGGCCCGGACCCCGTCGGGGGCGAGCTCCTTCGACAGTGCCTTCATGAGCGCCATGCCGGCGGCGCGGGCAACGGAGCTCGGCTCGCTCGACCCGCCGGGAGCCTTGGCCGCAATGGCGAGGGTGAACAGGATTGAGCCCTGCGCCTCCCGGAGCCGCGGCAGAGCCAGGCGGGTGAGGCGCACGGCAGCCATCAACTTGAGCTGGAAGTCGGAGTCCCACGTCGCGTCGTCGATGGACTCGATCGGGCCGGCCGAGGCGCGGCCCGCGTTGTGCACGACCCCGTCGATACGGCCCCAGCGCTCCACCGCCGCGACGATGAAAGCCTCGAGGTCTTCCAGCCGCGTGACGTCGGCGCGCTGCGCCAAGGCGTCGCCACCGGCCTCGCGTACGGCCGCCTCGGCCGAACGCAAGCGTTCCGGGTCGCGGCCGCAGACCCCCACCGATGCCCCCTCGGCGGCCAGCCGCGTCGCCAAGGCCAGCCCGAGCCCGTCGGTGCCGCCTGTGATGAGCACCACCTTGCCTCGCAGGTCAAGATCCACAGATCATTCCTCCTTCGTCACCGCTGACGTCACCCCTCGAAGGAAGGCGTCTGCTTCGTCCTGCGAGCGCAGGCGCACGAAGCGCAACCCGGCCCACAGCGGATCGCGCTCTGCGTCGCTGTAGCGCCGGCGGTACACTCCGTGCCGGGTGGCCGCCCACGCAATGATGGACTTCTCGGGCTTCAGGGACCACAGATTCGACAGGGGCTCCCTGTTGCCGTTCCATAACTCCTCGCGCGTGATGCTCCGGCGCAGCGTGCGCCGAACTGTGCGTGCCATCACCGTCACATACGACAAGTCGAACCAGACGACGGTGTCGGCCCGATTCCACACGATGTCGCGGACAACCGAATAATTCCCGTCCACCACCCACGCCGCCGGCTCGGTCGCTACGACGACCCGGGCCTGAAAGTCCTCGTCGCGCAGCGGGGTCCAGCCAGGCTGATGGTAGATCGAGTCCAGCTCGACGTGGATCACGCCAAGCGCCCGCGCCAAGTTCGCGGCCAGGGTCGTCTTCCCCGACCCCGAACACCCGACGACAGCCACTCGCCTGATCTCAGCGCTCCTGCTCCGTGGGCCGCACCAGGATCTCGTTGACGGCGACCCGCCGTGGCTGGGTGACGGCGTAGCGGATGGCCTCGGCGATGTCCTCGGCCTGCATGATCTCGATGCCGCCGAACGTCTGGGCCATGCCCTCGAGGATCTCAGGGCGGTTGTGGAACGCCAGCTCGGTCGCGGTCGCGCCTGGCTCTATCAGGGTGACTCTCACGTGGCGCGCCGTCACCTCTTGGCGCAACGACTCGCTGAAGGCACCGACACCGTGTTTGGTGGCGTTGTAGACACCGCTGTTCAGCCGCGCCACCCGTCCGGCCACCGAGCTGATGTTCACGATGTCGGCCACCGAACGTGGCTCTTGCTCCGCCGCGGTCAGGAGGTGGGGCAGGGCGGCATGCGTGCAATACAGCAGGCCGAGCAGGTTGAGATTGACCATGCGCTGCCACTCCTCGAGCGGCGCGCCCACGATCGGCCCGAGCAGCATCACACCGGCGTTGTTCACGAGCGTGTCGATACGGCCGAGTTCGGCCACGGTCGTGCCGACGGCCCCGGCTGCTTGGTCCGGGTCGGTCACGTCTGCCTCGATCACCAGCGATTTGGCGTCGCCAATACTCTCCGCCAGTGCCTCGAGCCGGTCGCGCCGGCGGGCGACCAGGGCGACGGACGCCCCCTCTTCGGCGAGGGCGAGGGCGGTCGCTTCGCCGATCCCGCTGCTCGCGCCGGTCACCAGGGAAACCGTCCCTTCGAGTCTCTTCGTCATGGAACCTCCCGCTGGGTCGAGTCGCGGCCGGCCCGGCCGCCTCAACGGTTTAGCGCCCGAGCCGGTCTCGCGGCGCGGAGGTGATCAGAGCGTCACCCGGGTCACACTCGACATCGTCCACGTGTCGGCGTCCGTTGGGCACATCTACCGGGCCCCTGTCGGCTCCCTTTCCGGCTCGGTCCCGTCGTTCGGCTCAATCCCGAATAGCCCGACGGGCGTGCCGATGTCCTCCGGTACCCGCGTCGGCGTGTCCCGGTTGAGCACCTCGCCCCGGAAGTACGCCGGCCGGAGCCTGGCGTAGACGACCATGAGGATGATGCCGATGATGACGCCGGAAATGTCGAGCACGAAGACACCGCCCATATGCCAGTGCGTCAGCGGCATCGTCCAGGTGGTGTACGAGTTGATGGGCTGGTAGTAGTACCAAAACGCCCAACCCATCGCGAACCACAGGATCAACCACCCGAGGCCGGGCAGGATCCCTCGCAGCCAGAAATTGCGCGGGCTTTCTCGCAGCGTATGGCGGTAGAACCAGACGCATTCGAGTCCCGTGAGGCCGTAATAGAAGGCGATCCAGACGCCGAGAGCGGATACTGAGTCCTGGATGACCGCGTTGCCGTTCGAGAGGTAGTTCATCCCGACGTACAGCGCGACCGAGACGCCGCCCATCACCAAGGTCGACACGGTCGGCGTAAGGAAGCGCTTATGGATCTTGGCGAAGGTCGATGGAATCGCCTTGAAAACCGCCATCGACAGGGTGGTACGGGCAGTGGGCAAGATCGTGGTCTGTGTCGAGGCCGCTGCTGAGCTCAAGACCATCAGGATGAGCAGCTTGGTGAGGAACGTCCCAAAGCCTGAGGAACCGAAGATCGAGGACCCCAGGACGGTCAACACGTCGCCCTCGTGGCTGGAATTTCCCAGGCCGATGCCCGACGAGCCGATGCCGGCGTAAGACTGGGTGGACATGATCACGAGCGCGTACGTAGCCAAGAGGATGACGGTCGAGGTCACAGCGGCGCGTCCTGGCGTCTTGTCCCGGTCCTTGGTCTCCTCGTTGACCGAGACGGCGGTATCCCAGCCCCAATAGATGAACAGCATGAGTGTGAACCCGACCATGAAGTCCTCGGGGCTGGGCACGGCGAAGGGGTTGAACCACGACCACGAGGGCGTGAGGTGCCCAGGGGGCGCGTGCCCGGACCCGACCTTGACCAGGGCGACGACCGAGAGCACCAGCAACATGGTCACTTCGATGCCGAGCAGCACCTTCTGAAAGTTGGCGGAGATCTCGATGCCCACGTAGCAGATGGCCGTCATCGCAACGATCCAGCCAGCGCCGACTAAGAGAACCCAACCGCTTGTCGGGTTGCTGGCTACGCCGTTCGCACCGAAGAGCTGGAACAGGTAGTCGCTCGCGACCTGGGCCAGGCTGGCCATGACCAGGATGTCCGCGACAACGATCCCCCAGCCGCCCCACCAGCCCGTCTTTGGGCCGAAGGCGCGGGCCCCCCACGTAAAGGTCGTGCCGCAATCGGGGTCGGCGTTGTTCAGGGCCTTATAGGCGTAGGAGATGAACAGCATCGGGACGAAAGCGATGATCGAGATGATCGGTGCCTGCAGCCCGCCGTGGATCGCGATGATGACGAAGCCAAGGGTGGCGGCGAGGCTGTAGGCGGGAGCGGTCGAAGCGACACCCACCACGACTGATGAGACGTAGCCGAGCGCGCCGCCCTTGAGACCCTTGTCCCCCGGCTCTTTCGAGTGAGCAAGCGACGCATCGAGATGAACCATGGCCCCCCCATTCGTCCAACGATTTGCCTGGAACGATACTCAAGGGCCGCCCGGGATATCCCGGATTTTTCACTGATCTCGTCGAGCATCCGGCCTTTGGCCACCTTTTCAGGGGAGATCCGCCATCTCGGTGCCTGAATCCGTCGCTACGAGCTCCGCTCGGTCTCGTTCCGGCCAATCCCTTCGCGGAGTTTCTGAAGGCTCGAGGACAGCAGCCGCGACACGTGCATCTGGCTCACGCCTACGGCAACGGCGATCTCCGACTGGGTCAGACCGTCGACGAAGCGCATCCGCAAGATCGACTGTTCGCGGGGCGGCAGCGTCGCCAATGCCGGCCCCAGCAGGACTCGGTCTTCAACGGAGTCGTAGTTGTTGTCGTACTCGCCCAGACGAGCCGAGAGCGGATCGTCCTCACTCTCGTTCGCGTCGATGGACGCGGCGCGATAGCCCTGCCCCGCCTCGATCGCCTCGATGACCGCTTCCTCACTCGCCCCGGTGGCTTCGGCCAATTCAGCGACCGTCGGTGCGCGACCGAGCTGCTGCACGAGGGTCGCGGTGGCATGGCCGAGCTCGAGGTACAGCTCTTGCACTCGCCGACTCGCTCTCACCGCCCAGCCCTTGTCCCGGAAGTGGCGCTTGAGCTCGCCAATGATCGTCCTCGTGGCGAACGCCGCGAAGTCGACGCCACGACCGGGGTCGAAACGATCCACCGACTTCACGAGTGCGACCGATGCAACCTGGACGAGGTCGTCCAGTGGCTCGCCACGATGGAGGAAACGCCGGGCCAGCTGATGGGCGAGTCCGAGATTGGAAGTGATCAGCTCCTCGCGTTCGGCTGGGTCGAGGGGCGGGTTCTCAGCTCCGGCGTCGAACTCCGGCCCGGGATTGCTTTCCCGGCCCACCGTCACTCGGCATGCCCTCCCCGCCGCTTGCTCAACCAAGCACGCACTGAGCCGTCCTGGCTCTCTCGGCCGTGCTCGTCAACGAGGGCATCGAGGATCTGTTCGCTCAGACGGGCCGACTCGTCCTCGTCGGGACGGGTCCCGTCAGCCGGCGCTGCACGCTCCAAAGTGCATTCGACCGCGATGGCATCGCCCAAGACGTTCAGCTGCAGACAGAGGTCCCCGTACCGAGCGTCATGGCCCTGCAAGGTGAGAAGACACAGCTCACCCACCGCAAGACGGAGATCTTCGAGTTCCTCAATATCAAACCCCGCGCGCGCCGAAATTGCACTGGTCACGAGCCTGGCGAGCACGATGAGGTCGCCGCGAGCGGGGAACCGAAGCTCGATGCGATCTCCCGCAGCGAGCTTCTCCATTGAATTCGTCATGACGCTCCAGCGGCTTGGAGCGAATCGGTGATCGTGAACACGTTCGTCAGTCCGGTGATCTCGAAGATCTTCATGATGCGCGGGTCGGCCACGACGACGTGAAGGTCCCCCCCTAGTTCTCGACATCTCTTGAGCGCGCCGACCAGCACGCCGAGTGCCGTCGAATCGAGGAAGGTAACCCCGAGGAGGTCGAGGACGATCGTGCTCCCACCCTCTGCGATGACCCGGTGCAGGCATTCTCGCAGCTGAGGGGCAGTGGCGACGTCGATCTCGCCGCTGACCGCGATCACTGGGAGGGCCCCCGCCACCCTCTCTTCAATACGGAAATCTTGATCCACTCCTGCTCTCCTGAGACTGTGCAGCCGATCACAAGGGCCATTTCGGACGCGCTGCAATGGCGATTGGGCCCGTGGCCATCTATAGCCCCCCGACTAACAACCTAAACCTCGTCCACGTTCGCAGGGTTCCGCCAGCGCAGGCGCAACACTGCAGTTTCCTCCATCTGTGGCGGGGGTAGAGCGTCCGAGAGGAACCCCGGTGAGGGCTGGCGGCGAAAGCGCCCCCGTGGCCCTGGAGGAAATAGCGTTCTACCGATCACCAGGCGAGTCGCGGGAGAATGCACCGTGCCCGAATCACCAGAGGAGGAGCTTCAGGCCTCGCCCCGGAGCGATCGTGCAGATCGCGCCGAGGCGATCGCGACCTTGGCGGCCCTTCTGTGGGTCTGTGTGGCCGCCATCGTGTTTGCCGTCTACGGCGGGAACATCTCCCTCGTCGGAGTCATGGCGATCGGGCCGTTCATCGCTGCCGCGTTCGCCCGTCCGTCCAGGGTCGCGCTCGTCGGAGTCTTGGCGGCGGTGTTCGCCCTCATCATCAGCACTCCTGCCCACAATTACGTCGAGCTGAACCACACGCTGCGGGTCATCACCCAGCTGGTGGCGACGGCATTGGCCATGTGGATCTCCTTCCTTCGTGGTCAGCGCAACGTGCAACTCTGGACGGCCCGTTCGGAGACTCGGGATGAGCGCCGCCGCCGGGTCGCGGCCGAAACGGCACAACGGATGCAGGTGATGGCTCGCGCGTTGACAACAGCCGCCGACCCGGCGCAGGTGGCGGATGCAGTCTTCGCCGCGCTGCGCGACGAGCTGCACGTCGATGCTGCGACGTTTGCACTTGTCGGCGAACGCGGGCTCCTCCGTACCTTGCGGCGCTTCGGCTATGACCCCGACGAACCGGTAGACGGTGTCTTGACGTCGCTGCAACCCGAAGGACCGGTGCTGAGTCAAAACGTCGCGCTGTTCGCGGAGTCACCAGAAGATCTGCGGCACCAGCGACCAGACGTCTTCGCGGCCCTTACCTCCAGCCATTTTCGTGCGCTGGCGGTGGTCCCTCTCGTTGTGTCCGACCACACGATCGGTGCCGTCGTCGTGCACTGGGAGCACGATCGCGAGATCTCGGATCCCGATCGGAGTTTTCTCTTCACGATCACCGGCGCCGCAGCACAAGCGGTGGAGCGCGCCCGCCTGACCTTGATCGAATTCGTCAACCTCGAGCGCAACCAGCACCTCCATCAGTTGAGTTCGGCCCTGGCGGCGGCCACCACGCCGGGCGACGTGGCGCATGCCGCTATAGCCGGTGGGCGGAGAGCATTGGGCGCCCAGTCCGCGGTCGTACGGGTGCCCGCAGCGGGCGAGCGTGCCCTCTCGTGCGTGGCGAGCAGCGGACATCCCGCCGTACTCGCCCGCGGGATGGTCCCGGCGGACGAGGGCAACGCCGGCACCTGCTTCTCCCGCGCAACCACGGTCGTGGGGACGATCGAAAGTTCGAGCACGTTGGGAGGCGAGTTGGCGGCCGAGGTGGTGCCCCGTGTGCTCGACGAGCTCGGGGAACCGGTCACGATCGTCTCGGAACCACTCGTCGGCAGCGTGGGACCACTCGGCGTCTTGTCGCTCGCCTTTCTCAACCACGCCGAGCTGAGCGAACCCGACTTGCGCTTCCTCTCGACTCTCGCCGGCCTCACCGCACAGGCGCTCGAGCGAGCCCAAGTCTTCGAGCACGAGCGCGAGGCGCTGCGTGCCGCGGAGGCCGGGCGTGAACGCCTCTCCCTCCTCTCCGAGGTGACGCGGCTGCTGAGCTCGAGCCTCGAACCCACCACGGTGATCCGGCGAACGATGAGCCTCGTCGAGGGCCGCCTAGCCGATTCCTGTGTGGTCCAAGTTCCCGGCGACCTGGGCCTGATCCGACTCGACGTCCGCGAACCGAAGGGGGCTGAGGCACGATCTTCCGCCCGGGCCGCCCCAGAAAGTGTGCCGTTCGACAGTGCCGCGCCTTCCGCCGTCGCCTATCGGACAGGCCGGACGCAGTTGGCACCACTCGAGGGAGTCGACGAGGCCGACCCGCAAGCCATCTCCACCGTGTTGGCCGTACCCCTTACGGCCAACGGCGAGGTCATCGGCGTCATGACATTCATCGACGGGCCCGGCCGGCTCTTTGAGGCCGATGATGTGTCGTTGGCCACCGAGGTGGCATCACGGACCGGCGTCGCCCTCTCGAACGCCACCCGATTCCAGCGCGAGCACGTGGTGGCAGAGATCCTTCAGCGGGCCGTGCTCCCGGACTCGCTCCCTGCGGTGGACGGGCTGCGACTGGACGCTGAATACCGGGCCGGAGTGGCCGGAAGCTACGCCGGCGGCGACTGGTACGACGTGTTCGCTCTAGGAGACGACTCCATCTTCTTCAGTGTGGGCGACGTCATGGGTAAAGGTGCCCCGGCGGCCGCCCTCATGGGCCAGGTGCGCAGCGCCATCCGGGCCTACGCCGTGTCGGGACAATCGCCCACGGAGGTCCTGTCATCGCTCGACCGTCTGTTCAACACGCTCGTGGAGGACCGGGTGGTAACCGCGGTGGTGGGAACCATCACGCCGTCGACCGGACGCGTCGTCCTCAGCAATGCCGGACATCCGCCACCCCTCGTGGTCCGCTCCGACGGCACGGTCATGTTCTGCCCTCTGCAACATTCGCTCCTGATCGCGGCCGGGCTGAACGGATCTCCACGACCACGAGACGAGTTGGTGCTCGATGTTGGTGATTCGCTCGTCATGTACTCCGACGGACTGATCGAGCGGCGCGGCGAGCTCATTACCAACGGGATGGAACGTCTGGGTACCGCGGCAACCGTGATTGCCAGGTCGGGATGGCCGGACAATGCGGCGGTCACCTTCGCCTCCATGCTCGGCAACGAGGAACGCACTGACGACGTGGTCGTGCTGTGCGTCAACTACACCGGTGTCGACGACAAACGGTTAACCGACCAGCCTGTGGGTACGACACGGGATGGCATGGCAACATTGCACCTCGAACCCGTGGTGGAAAGCACCCCGGTCGCACGGCACTGGATCGCCGCGCATCTGCGTGACCTTCCAACTGACGTAGCAAGTTGTGCCGCTCTCTTGACATCCGAGCTCGTGACGAACGCCGTGCTGCACGCGGCAACGCCGATGTGCGTCACGTTGCACATCCTGCCCGATCGGATCCGTGTCGACGTTGCCGATGGCAGCCCGACGTTTCCCTCAATTAAAGAGTACGGACGCGATGCCGCCACGGGCCGGGGACTTACGCTCTTCAAGACACTTGCCTCCGACTGGGGTGTCCAAGCGGTCGAGGGCGGAAAGATTGTCTGGTTCGAACTTCCGGTCGACTTCCCTGTCACGCCGATCAACGTTTCCGACGGTAGCTTTCGCTTCGACCTCATGGGCTTGACCCGCCCCGATCTGCACGGTCCGCAGCCCGAATCGTCCAATGTTTCCGTTCAGCTGATCGGCATCCCTGTGGCGCTGCTGCAGAAGGCGAGCGAGGAGTACGAAGCGCTGTTCCGCGAGCTCCGACTAATGAAGGAACGATCAGGGAGCTTCCCCAGTGCCCCAGACCTCCCAGAACGACTCTCGGTGCTCGTGTCTGAGATCGGAACCCGCTTCAATGGATTCGGTCCGGGCATGGACGAGATGTGGCAGGCCGCGGTCGACAACAAGGTCGAGTTCTTCGACTGGACCCTTGAGTTGCCCCAGTCCGCCGTAGTGGCTTGTGAGTTCTACGACGCCATGCTGGATGAAGCCGACGAGTTCGGCCTGTCGGCCCAGCTCTTGACCCTCCCGGCATCAGCGACGAGCGTCGCGGTCCGCCGCTGGTTCCTTTCCGAACTCATCGGCCAACTCCATGGAAAAGCAGCAGTTGCGTGGATCGACAGCCGGTTCCACTCGCAACTGCAGACGACGACCGCTCACTGAAGGGACAGGATTAGCGGGCCTTCGCGATTGCCTTCTTCAGGACCTTCTCGTAGTGCTCAAGCCCCTCGTTCGAGAGTCCTGCGGACGGGCCGCTGGCTATCGAGACTCGCTCAGGAATGATTCCCCAGACGGGAACCTTGAGTTCCGTCCACCATTCGACTGTCGCGTCGAGATCGTTCGTCCCGAGCCGGGCCGAGCAGATGACAACGCCGGCGGCGATGTTGCTTGGCGTCATCGCCAGAGTCGCCACGACGCGGTTCGGCTCCACCCCGCCGGCGCGGGTGGGGATGACCACCGCATCGGCCCGGCTGAGCGCTGCTTGGACCACGGGGCCCTCCCCCGGTGGGGTGTCGACCACCACGACGCCGTCTGCCTGGCTCATCGCTTTGCCGACGGTCCGCACCGAGGGCCCCTCCACCAGTTCCACGCCCTCGGGCGGGTCGGCGTCGTACCACTCGGCCGTCGAACCTTGGGGGTCGGCGTCGATGAGCACGACGGGCCCGCGTCCCCGGCGGCCGGCGACGGCGGCCAGGTAGACGGCGGTGGTCGTCTTGCCGACGCCACCCTTGACGTTGCTCACCACGATGTTCATGAGATCTGGTCCTTCACCGCTCGGGAAATTCGGCCCTTACGGTATCGGCCACCCGCACCCGGGCGTCACGGCAGGAGAAGCTGGCCTAGACGCCGTCGGGTGATGGCTACCCCTCCGACCGCCATAACGACCAGATAGGCGATGTGGCCGAGCAGCGTCCAGCTGAAGATGCCCAGGTCGGCGGCGCGAACGAGGACGACTCCCTGGTAGAGGGGCGTGCACCTGACCACCGCCTGGAGCCACCCTGGGTACACGGTGAGCGGGTAGAAGGTGGCGGAGAAGAGGAAGAGCGGGATGAACGCCAGGGAGACCATGTCGAAGTCCTGCCAGGTCCGCATGTAGGTGGTCCCGGCCATTCCGGCCGACGCGAAGGCCAGGCTGATCAGCACGGCTGCCGGCCAACAGAGGACCGCCCACGGCGAAACGATGTAGCCCAGAATCGCCATGATGCCGAGAAAGGCCGCCGAGTACAGCGTGCCGCGCAACACGCACCAGCTCAGCTCCCCCAGAGCCACGTCGTCGACGCCGAGGGGGGTCGACAGCATGGCGTCGTAAGTCTTCGCGATCTTGAGCTTGAAGAATACGAGGAACGTCGAATCAAGCATGGCGCCGTTCATGGCGGAGGAGGCGAGCAACCCGGGGGCGACGAAAGCGGTGTAGGGCACCAGCCTTCCGTCGACATTGATCGGCCCAACGAGGTGAGAGAGCCCGACGCCGATGGAAAGGAGGTAGAAGAGCGGCTCGAAGAACCCCGACACGATGAAAATCCATGAGCGGCGATAGACGAGGATGTTGCGCTCGAGCACCCGCGACGCGTGGCGGCCACCGAGGAGGGCCAGCGGCGTGATCCGCGCGACTACCCCCGGGGGGCGCCGCTCGATGACAGAACTCGGGTCGGTTGCGCTCACGGGCACTTCACACCACCAGCCGCCGCGCAAAGGTCCGGCGTCCAGCGAGGTAGCCAACGAGCCCGCATGCGCACAGGTACGCCACGTGGCCGAGGTCGGCCCAGGAGACCTGACCCAGGGTGAGATCGCGGCAGAGGGAAACGCCATGGTAGAGCGGCGTGGCGTAGGCCACGCCCTGCAACCATGTGGGCAACTGTGAGATGGGGAAGAACGTGCCCGAGAACAGGAACATGGGGATGATGGCAAAGCGGTAGAGCGTCGAGAAGGATGAATCCTTGTCCTGCGTGGCGGCGAAGGCGCTGACCGGTGCCGCGAAGGCAAGTCCGGTCAGTAACGCGGCGGGGAGCGCCGCGATCGCCCAGGGCGAATAGATGACACCGAAGGCGGCCATGACGACCAGATAGATCGAAACCACAATGGCGAGGCGGGCCATGATCCACGCGAGGTGTCCAAGCAGAACGTCGTACACCTCAAGAGGAGTGGCAAGCTGCGCCAGGTAAGTCCGCATCCACTTGATCGCACCCATCACTGGATACGTGGCGTCGTTGGTGCCGATCTGCATGCAGGTACCAGCCAAAAGACCCGGCGCGAGGTAAGCCACGTACGTCACGCCGTCGACGCCATGCGAGTGCTTGTCGATCAAGGAGCCGAGGGCGATCCCCATGGCGGCGAGGTAGAGGATGGGGATGAGGAAGCTGGTGACGACGGAACTGCGCCAGGTACGCCGGTACTGGTAGCCCCAATAGCGCGCAGCGCGCAGCCACATGGGCGTCGGGATCCGCCGCACGGGCACCGACTCGCCGTGCTTGAAGTAGACCGCGTCTCCGGGCGCCGTGCCGTGCGCCGTCGTGGTCACTGGGATCAGTCGACCAGCGTGCGGCCGGTCAAGCGGAGAAAGACGTCCTCCAGCGTCGACCGACGGACCAGTGTGCTCTGGGCGACAAGACCCATGCGCGCCACTTCGGCCAGTGCGGCATCACCGTCCTCGGTGTAGAGAAGGATCCGGTCGGGTAGGACCTCTTGGCGTTCGGCCAGGGCGGCCAGCGAAGGTGCGATCTCTTCGTGCTGGCCAGGGGCGAAGCGCAGCTCCACGACCTCCTTGGTCGAGAACGCGTCGATGAGTTGTCTCGGTGTGCCTTCAGCGGCAAAGCGCCCCTTGTCCATCACGACGAGTCGGTCGCACAATTGCTCCGCCTCGTCCATGTAGTGGGTTGTGATGATGAGGGTGACCCCCTCCTGCTTCAGGCGATAGAGGCGGTCCCACAAGAGGTGCCTGGCCTGCGGGTCAAGCCCCGTGGTTGGCTCATCGAGGATGAGCAGGTCGGGATCGGAGATAAGGGCACGGGCGATGGTCAGCCGGCGCTTCATCCCACCCGACAATGGATCGACCCTGTCGTTGGCGCGATCCGTCAGCTGAGCGAAGTCGAGCAGCTGCTCCGCCCTCTCTCGGATCACCTTCTTCGGCATGTCGAAATACCTGCCGTAAATCATGAGGTTGTCGAGGACGGTGAGCTCCAGGTCCAGCGAATCCTCCTGGGGGACGAGTCCCATGCGGGCCCGGATCCGGGGACCGTCGGTCGACGGATCCATCCCGAGCACGCTGAGGGTCCCCTCGCTGACCGGGCTGATGCACGAGATCATCCGCATCGTCGAGGTCTTGCCGGCGCCGTTGGGCCCCAGGAAGCCGAACGACTCTCCCGGCGAGATAGTGAAGTCGACGCCATCGACCGCCACGAAGTCGCCGAAGCGCTTGACCAGACCGTGGGCCTCGACCATGGGTGCGGTGGCCTCCCCAGCCCGCGACCCTCCGGCTCGCTCCCGCTCGGAGTCGGGGACGTCGGTCATCGACGAGGAATGTGACGCCATTGTCAGCTAACGATACCGTGCCCTTCAGGAACCAGGAAAAGCGGGGAGACGTGGACATGGCCGGGACAGGACGGAGTCGGAGGTTCCCCGAGGGCTTTACCTGGGGCACCGCAACCGCTGCCCACCAGATCGAGGGCGGGAACTTCAACAACGACTGGTGGGCCTTCGAGCAGGCGCCCGGATCGGTGTGCACCGAGCCGTCGGGGGATGCCTGCGACTCGTGGGAACGCTGGGAAGAGGACGCCGACGCGGTCGCGGCTCTCGGTTTGGACAATTACCGCTTCTCCGTCGAGTGGAGCCGGATCGAGCCGGCGGACGGTCAGATCTCTCGTGCCGCGCTCGCGCACTACCGCCGCCAGTGCCTCGGTTTGCGGGAACGCGGCATCGATCCAGTGGTGACGTTCCATCACTTCACGACCCCGCTCTGGCTGGTCGCGCAAGGGGGATGGGAGAGCGCCGTCACCGTGGATCGCTTCGCACGCTTCTGTACGGTGGTCGCCGAGGCACTCGGCGACGTCATGAGCCGGGCCTGCACCATCAACGAACCGAACATCGTGGCCACCATGGGTTGGCACGCCGGGATGTTCCCGCCCGGCAAGACGGACGTGGGGTTGGCGCGGCGCGTGAGCACGCATTTCGTCGACGCGCACCGTATGGCGGTCGAAGCCATTCGCTCAGCCGCTCCGGGTGTGCCGGTCGGCCTGACGCTGTCGATGACGGACTATCAACTCGCGCCGGGTGGAGAGGCGAAGCTCGAGAGCATTCGCCACCACGCGGAGGACATCTTCCTCGACGCCACCAAGGGCGACGACTTTCTCGGCGTCCAGACGTACAGCCGCCAACTCATCGGGCCCAAGGGCTGGGCTGGTTACGAGGAGGGCGTGCCCGTCCTCGACATGGGCTATGAGTTCTACCCGGCGGCGCTCGGCAACTGCCTGCGACGGGCCTGGCAGTACACCGGCGGTTCCGTGCCGCTTCTCGTCACCGAGAACGGCATCGGCACCGCCGATGACGAGCAGCGCATCGACTATGTGCGCCAGGCCCTCTCGGGGGTTCTGGACGTCATCGACGAAGGCATCGACGTGGGGGGCTACACCTACTGGTCTCTCCTTGACAACTTCGAATGGACTCTCGGCTACCGACCCCGGTTCGGCATCGTCAGTGTCGACCGAGACAGCTTCGCCAGGACAGCCAAGCCCAGCGCGGCGTGGCTCGCCTCAGTGGCCGAGACCAACGCACTCGATACCTGACCGAACGCCCCTGTTACGGGGTGGTCGCGAGCTCCGCGTTGGCGACGATGGCGTCAGAGAAGTCCGGCCAGAGCAGCTCGGGCAGGTCATGGCCCACCCCGGGGTAGGTGATCAGCTTGGCGTCGGGTACCGCCTCCGCCGTCGCCTGCCCACCGCTGATGGTCACGAGCGGATCCGCCTCACCGTGCAGCACCAGGAAGGGCAGCTGTACGCCGCGCAGGCCCTCCGTCCGGTCGGGTGACGCCAGCACAGCGGCGAGTTGGCGCGCTGTACCTTCCGGGCAGTACGACCGGTCATAGGCGGCGGCTGCCCGCGAGCGAAGGATCGCTTCGTCGGCGGGATACCCCGGAGAGCCGATTACCTTGCTGCCCGCGACGCTCGCTTCGATCGCCTCTTCACGGCTCGATGCGACCGGCCGGAGCAATGCGGCAATGGCCTCGCCGGTCGGGGCTCCGACGGCTCGGTTTCCGGTGGTGGACATGATCGAGCACACGGAGAGAAAGCGGTCCTGATGATGGATCGCTAGCGCCTGGGTGATCATGCCGCCGAGAGAGGCGCCCACCACGTGCACCTTGGGCAGTCCGAGTTCGGACAACAGTCCCGCCGCATCGTCGGCCATGTCCTCAACGAGGTAGGGCGCCGAGGAGGCGTCGCCAGTGAACAGAGCCGTGATATCCGGCGTGCCCTGGAGCTTCGTGGAGAGTCCGCAGTCGCGGTTGTCGAAGCGAATCACGAAGAACCCTCGTTCGCACAATCCGTCGACGAATCCTTGCGGCCACGTGATGAGTTGGGCACCCAGCCCCATCACAAGGAGCAGAGGTTGGCCGGCGGGATCACCGTCGGTGAGGTGCTCGATGTCGATCCCGTTGGCCTTGACTTTGGGCACTGCTGGCTCCCTTCAGTGGTGATTGCTCCTGATTCCTACCAGGCGGCGGGGCGGAGTTCCTTTATGCCGGAGTGGCGGGCTGGGCTACCGAGGCGTCGTGGCCGCGCGACCTCCGCCACCGAGGACCCGGCTCCAGACCGACCAGGACCACCTCGACCGAAGCCACACAGGCGATGAACAGCGGAAACGCCGCAACCTCAAACGTCCAGTGATCGATCGTCAGGAGGAGGATGACCATGCTGATCACCGCACCGAGATACGTGTGGACGGTCTCTGTCTCTGGATACGTCCAACTCTTCATCAACGTCGGCACTCCAGCGAGGAAATCGGCGGCGATGGTGGCCGAGATGGCCAGGACACCGTTGCGCGTGACCAGCCAGACGACCGTGCCGACAAGGGACATGACGGCGCACGCGTAATCGAACCGGCGGATCTTCCACACCGACGTCGGGTTGTGAAACGAACCTACGAAGACCAGAAGAGGCATGAAGCCGACCATGAACGTCGGAAGGACGCGCAGTCCCACACCCCCGTCGAACTCAACCGCCGAGGCGAGCAAGGGCGCGACGGCCCAGAGGAGCCACGTCACCCGGTTGGGCTTCGTCGTTCCCCGCAGGGTGTCTCGTAGATATACGGCTGTGCCGAGCGCGCCGATTGCGCTCCCGAGATAAATCCAGTTGACGCTGATCACCGAGAGACAGTCTGCTGCGCCAGGTGGGCGCCCGTCATCTAAAGGGCGACAACCGTTGGCCCGAGCCGGCCGCTAGGTTCGCTATTCGGGGGCGGAACCGGAGGATTGACGGTGTCGATGGACCTGAAAGAGAGTGACGTCCATGGTTGAACTTCTCGTCGTGGCCTTCCTTGGCGGTCTCATCACCGGAGTCTCACCCTGCATCGTCCCCGTGATCCCCGTCGTCGTCGCGGGTGGTTCGTCGACGACGAGCCACCGGCGCCCGTTCCTCATCATCGCCGGACTCGTGGTGAGCTTCAGTCTCACTGTGCTGTTCGCCCAGACGGTGCTCAGCTTCCTGCACCTCCCGCTCAACTTCCTCTTCTGGTTCGGGATCGCGCTGCTCGGAGCGATCTCGCTGGGATTGCTGATCCGGCCGCTGGGTGAACTGCTCGAGCGACCGTTCGCTCGGCTCGGCTCGACGCGCTACGCCACCGAAGGCGGCGGCTTCGTGTTGGGTCTGAGCCTCGGGCCCGTGTTCGTGCCGTGCGCCGGTCCCGTCCTGACGGCGATCTCCGTGGCGGCGTCGCACCATCGGGTCGGCGGGTCGGCGCTGTTCGTCACACTCTTCTATGCGATCGGCGTCACACTGCCCCTGTTGGTCCTCGCCATCGTCGCGCAGCGGACTGCAACCAGTTGGAAGTCTCTGCGCAGTCATCTGCCGGTTGTGCGGCAGGTCGCCGGCGTGGTCCTGGGCATTGCGACCTTGGCTATCGCCTTCAACTGGTTGGGGGCCGTGCAGCGCGACGTCCCCGGCTACACGTCGGCCCTCGAGGACCATATCGAGTCCACCAATTCGGCCTGCACGCAGCTGCGCCAACTCAGTGGCGAAAAACAGAACCAGTTCGCCGCCGCCAACGCCAAATTGGAAGGCAAGAAGGCGACCTGCTCGGCCACGGACGCCGGCAACACGCAGAGCGCGCACTTGGCCGCCGGACGATCGACAACCACGACAACCACGACGTCACCTCAGTCCACGACATCGCCACAGAAGCCGACGGTCTTCATGGCCAACAAGACGAATTTGCCCAACCTCGGCCGGGCGCCCAACTTCACCGGCATTACCGCTTGGTTGAACACGCCGGGCAACCAGCCTCTTTCGCTGAGTCAGCTGCGGGGCAAGGTCGTCCTCGTCGATTTCTGGACCTACTCGTGCATCAATTGCCAGCGCGCCCTTCCACACGTAGAGGGTTGGTACAGCGACTACAAGAAAGACGGTCTGGTCGTCGTCGGAGTGTCCTCACCCGAATTCGCCTTCGAGCACGTGGTATCCAACGTCAAGAGCGCCGCCGGCAGTCTTGGCATCGACTATCCCGTGGCCGTCGATGACAACCTCGCCACGTGGGACGCCTATAACAACGAGTACTGGCCCGCCGAATACCTTATTGATCCCACCGGCACGGTGCGCGCCTATGACTTCGGCGAAGGCGGCTACAGCAGTATGGAGAGCAACATTCGGATGCTCCTGAGCGCAAACGGGGTCACAGACCTTCCAGCACGCACCGACGTCCCCGACAAGACGCCCACCAGCGAGGCCATTACTCCGGAGAGCTATGTCGGCTACGAGCGGCTCAGCAATGAAGTCGGCACATCGGTCGTGAAGGACAAGGCGACCGTGTACCACCCGCCGTCGTCGATCCCTTCCAACAGCCTGGCCTTCGGGGGCACCTGGACCGTCCACAGCGAAGGGGCCACGGCGGGCTCGGACGCCACCCTTGGCCTTCAGTTCACCGCCGATGATGTCTATCTCGTGATGAGTGGTGAGGGAACCGTCGAAGTCTCCGACAATGGGCGACCGCTCACGACGTTGAACGTTGGTGGTGTTCCGAAGCTTTACACCTTGCTCTCGGGTTCCGCCTTACAAACTGGGGTACTGACGCTGACGGTGTCGCCGGGTGTGGAGGCGTACGACTTCACGTTTGGCTGACGCGCGCACATTCTTTTGTGCGCGGTCGCGTATCCACTCTGATTCAGGTGACGAAGACAGGGTATGGACCGCGGACGGCAACAGAGGAGGTAACGACCATGTCAGCGAATGACAAGGCGCACAACACCGCAGAGACGGCGCGCGGCAAGGCGAAGGAAATGGTTGGCCGCGCCACCAAAGACGAGGGCATCGAGCTCGAGGGCAAGGTCGAGCAGGTCGTCGGGCACCTGAAGCAGGCGGGCGAGAAGGTAAAGGACGCCCTCAAGAGCGGATCGACGAAGAAGGAGTCCTAGGTCCCCCGCTTGACTCCATGGCCCTCTGGTGAATGGCGGCTCCTGCGCTGGACGGTTCAGGCCCGCTTCGTGGCGCTCGGTCGCTTCAGTTGATGGCCCGGTCCTGCTGCGCCCAGTACGGAGCCCTTAGCTCGCGCTTGAGGATTTTTCCTGAAGGGTTGCGAGGCAACGCGTCCATCGTGTCGACGGAGGTCGGGCACTTGTAGTGCGCCAGGTTGGAGCGGCAGTGAGCGATCAGGTCCGTCTCGTCCATTTCGGCATTCGATGCCAGCACGACGACGGCCTTGACGGTCTCACCCCATTTCGGATCAGGTACCCCGATGACGGCCGCATCGGCGATCGCGGGATGCGAAAGCAGGACGTTCTCGACCTCTGCCGGGTAAATGTTCTCGCCCCCGCTCACGATCATGTCCTTGATGCGGTCGTGCAGGTAGAGATAGCCCTCGGCGTCGAAATAGCCCGCGTCACCCGTACGCAGCCATCCTCCGCCGTCAATCGTCGACGCCGTCTCGTCGGGCTTCCGCCAATAGCCCGCCATGTTGTAAGGAGAACGGGTCTGCAGCTCCCCCACCTCACCGGGTTGCACCGCGTTCCCAGTGTCTGGGTCGACGATCCTGATCTCCACGGAGTCGAGCGGCTTCCCCGCCGACCTGAGGAGGCCGCGGCGGGGTCCGTCCGGATCGTGGTCCTCGAACGGCAGCGAGGTGATGGCACCGGTCGTTTCCGTCATCCCGTACACCTGGCAGAAGCCACAACCGAAGGCAGCCATGCATTTCACGAGCACGTCTTCGGCGATCGGAGAGGCGCCATAGAAGATCAATCGCACGCTCGACAGGTCGGTCGTAGCCAACGATGGTGTCGCGAGGAGCACCATCAGCACGGCAGGAACAAGGAACATCTCGGTGATGTGCTCCGCGGCGATCAGCCGCAGCAGCAAGTCCGGATCGACGTCACGGAGGATGATCGAACGGCCACCGCGTGACATGGCGCACAGCGCCCACCCCGAGCCACCGATGTGGAACAGCGGCATGGCAACGAGGCTGACCGTGTCCTCCGAGATGTTGAAGGTCTTATTGGCAGCTGCGATGGCCGTCGACAGATTCCCATTGGTCAGCATGACGCCTTTGGGCAATCCGGTCGTCCCCGACGTGTAGAGCTGCATGCTGACCTCATCGTCGGCGCCAACATGACCGGGATCTTCCGGCAGACAGCCGTCGATCCATTGTTCGAATGAAACGGTCCGGGGATCTGGATAACTGGCGGAGCCGATGTCGCCGATCACCACGATCCGAAGCACGTCGGGCAATCTTCCCGGCATGTCGGCCAAGGTGGCGAGGTAGTCGGCGTGCACCACCAACACGGACGCTTGGGAGTCATCGATGATCGCCGCCATCTCGGCTGGCGCCAGTCGCCAGTTCACGGCCACGTTTACCGCACCGATCAGCGAACCACCGAAAAGGAAGTCGAAGTACGCGATGCCGTTGCGATCAAGAAACGCGATGCGATCGCCAACTCCGAGCCCCTCGCGCGCAGCCGCCTGCGCGACGCGACAGGCGAGTTCGAATTCCTCGCCCCAGGTCCGGCGTTGATCACCGAGGACAAGCATCTCGTGATCGGGCTGATGTTGCCCGAGATGTCGAATCATCCCGGCCACCGTGTTGCGTTCGTGCTCGGTGACAACGACGCTCGTCGGCACTGACGACCTCCCCGGGACTGCCGATGGTTCGGGACGGCACCCTAGATGCATCTGCGTTTACCCAGGTCCAGATGCCGGCACCAGCCGGGACTCCTTCGGTGATGACCCATCGCTACTGGTCAGACGCTTTTTTAGGAATTGAGCAATTTTTTACCTCGACCATTCACACAAAAGCGCCCCTGCGACCTGGGGCTTTGTGATCGACATCACAAGTAACCTGTACAAAGTCCCAGTTCAGAGCGGTGATCGTCGAATGAACACCCGTTCCGTTAACCTGACTGCTACATTGTTCACCGCAAAGCCTGATCGGTCTTTCCGCAACATGCCCTGAGCAGATGCTCCGGCTACATACGGAAAGCAGGCGCCTGATCAGTACCGCCAAGACCCCCCGTGGTCTCGGCGCGCCTACCTACAGGCAGGTACTGCCGGGCACGCAGACCCCAACGGACGAATCGAGGGCCACCCGCCAGTACACCCCCTGGGCTGTAACACAACCGGCCGCACACCCTGCGGCGACATGCCAGAACGGACGATGCCTTCCCGCTCTCCGTTCGGGGCGCGAATGCAATGGCCGGAGCCCGCCCTACACCGAGCAGAGCCTGGCGCGCCGACACGCGCTTGACGAAGGGAGGTGCCGTGCGGATCCGCATTGCACTCGCGACGGCCTTGGCCGTCCTTGTTATTCCAGCAGTACTTTTCACGTTCTTCTTCACCAGTAGCAGCAGCGTCCCGGCCGCTTCGGCGCGGACAACCCACGTCGTGGGCAGTCGCCACGAGGCCGCGAGCCGGCACCGGTCGGCGAGGATCGGCATGAAGTTGATGTCGTACTCCGAGGCGCGCAAGGTCGCGAAATTGGCAACCTTTTACAACACCGTCACCGCGCACGAGGAGGCGAACTACTTCAAGGAAGTCACCTTCCTGACCGCGTTGGCCGCGCAGCAGGCGGCCGCCGCTGCCACTCAGCAGGCTGCGGCGGCCGCGGCCGCAGCGGCAGCCCGGGCGCAAGCCGCCGCGACTCCCGCGCCGGCTCCCGCGCCTGCGGGCGGCGGCGCGGACGCCATGAGCACCAACACGGCCGACTGGGCGTGTATCCGTCAGCACGAGTCCGGCGGCAATTACTCCGAGGGCGGCGGCGGCGCGTACCAGTTCGAGCTCGGCACATGGGAAGGCTTGACCGGTCTCGGCACGCCGGCTCAGGACTCTCCGCCGGCCGTGCAGGACGCCGCCGCACTCAGGTTGTACTCCGAGCGCGGCTGGGAGCCCTGGACCACCCGTTACGTGTGCGGGCTGTGATGACCGAATTGTTCGACGGGCCACCTCGTCCCTCCACACCGAACAGAGCCCGGCGCGCCCATGCGCGCCCGACGAAGGGAGCTGCCATGCGGATCCGCGTTGCACTCGCGACGGCGGTGGCCATCATCACCGTTCCGTTGTTTCTTCTCTCGATCATCAGCACGACCCCGGCGTCCTCGGCGTCCGGGAGCCGCCACACGGCGGCCAGCCAGGAACGATCCCGTTACATCGGGATAAAGCTGATGTCCTACGACCAGGCCGTCAAGCTCGTGGCCTACTCCAACGCGGTCGAGTCCGCCGAGCTCCAGAACTTTTTCAAACTGGGCCAATTCCTCACGGCGGTCGCAAACTCCGAGAACGTCATTCCGGCCGCGTGGCTGGCGACGGCAATCTGCGAGGAGGGCGGCCGCGACAACCCCTCCGCCGGCTACTTCGGCATCCGTGAGTGGAACGGCTTCGACGGCTACCCGGCCGCCGGCAGCGCGCCGCTGTCGGTGCAGCTGGCATGGGAGGCCCGGTACATCGGCGGGCCGCCCGACGCGCCCGGCCAGTGCCACAGTTATTGAGCGGCGCTCCGCCCTCTCCGTCCCAGGGCTAGCCAAGCCAAATCCGCTCGCCTGTTACCCCATTTCGAAGATGGTGGTGACCTGACCCATGTCGAAGTAGTCGCGCCACGCGGTGATCTTCCCGTCAACGACGTTGAAGGCACCCATGACGGGCAGGGGAGCGGTCTTGCCCTTGATGGTGAAGGTGTCGGTCCGCTCGGTCAGGACGGTGGAACCGTCCGTCGCCAGGTGGTGGACTTCGAACTCGAGGGCATCACAGATGCCCACGAACATGTTGATCACGGCCATGGTCGCCTCGATCCCCTCCGCGGGCTCCATAGGGATGTTGTGGTACACGACTTCGTCCGAGAAGAAGGCGCGCAGCAACTCAGGGTCCCGGCTGCTCGCTGCGGCGCAGAAGTCGCGGACAACCTGTTCGGCGCTGGGCATGATGCTCCTCTCGTAGGGCCGGACAGCACACGGTAGCCAACGATCCGCCATGATGACGAGGTGACAGCACCGCAGCGGCGTGTCGTCGTGCTCGCTCCGATGAAGCCCGAGCTGAAGGCGATCGTGAAGTCCTTCGCGCTCGAGCCGACGCCCGACGATCCTGTCTTCTCGCACGCCGGCACCGCCGGATCATGGGGGGTTGCCACGCTCGTGACCGGCATGGGCCCGGCCCTGGCACGGCAGGCGACCGGCAAGGCCCTGGCCGCGGGGCCGTTCGATCACGTGATGGTCATCGGAATCGCGGGCGGGCTCGACCCAGCCCTCCCCGTCGGATCGCTCATGGTGCCGAGCCGCGTCCAGCTCTATCCCGACGGCCCGGAGTTCCGGGCCCATCCGCTTCCGCCGAGAAAGGCCGAAGGTGCCTTGATGACCACCGACGGCCTGTTCGACAACGACCAGATCTGGCAGCCGATCCTCGAACGTGGATTCGGCGCGGTCGACATGGAGGCGGCCGGGGTGGCCGAGGTGTGCGAGGCCCAGGGGGTCCCCTGGTCCGTCTATCGCGGCATCAGCGACCGCCCGGACGAGCACATCGTCGACCAGGCGGTGTTCTCCCTCAGCAAGCCGGACGGATCCGCCGACCCGGTTGCCGTGGCCAAGTACCTCGCCCGCGATCCCCGGCGGGCCAAGGCGCTGGCGCACCTCAACCGCTGCATGCAGGAGGCGGCGCGCCTCGCCGCCGACGCCGCCTTCGCCGATCTGACGGGAAGCTAGCCCTCGTCGTCGGCGTGCGGGCGCTCGCCGGGCACGTCACGGCGGGCGATCACGTGCACGTCGATGTCATTCTCGGACGCCATGCGGAGAATCTGCTGGATCACCGAACCCCTCGTCACAGACTGCCATCGAGTGAGCCGCGAGGTCCCGACCACGATCTGGGTGATCTGTTGATCGACGGCCGCCGCGAAGATCGCCTTCGCCACGTCGTCGGCCTCCAGCCTCTGCCAGGTTCCACCGACGGCCTGGACGAGCTCCTTGAGCTCCGCCGTGGCCGCCTCCCGGGCGTCGCCTTCGCCGGTCACCACATGGATCGCGACCAGTGGCGCCTTCAGCCTGGCCGCGATGCGCGCGGCTCGCCTGATTACCGAAGCGTTTCCGGGAGCACCGGTGACGGCGACCATGATCCGTTCGGTCGTCTCCCACAACTCTCCCGCCGCACCGCGTGAGCGCAGGTACTCGAGTATCTCCTCTTCGGTCTCGTCGGCGACGAACCGGAGCGCCAGCTCGCGCAACGCGGCGAGGTTCTCGGCGCGGAAGAAGCCGCTCAGTGCCGCCGGCACCTTCTCGCTGGGGTAGATGTTGCCGTGCAGCATGCGGCGCCGGAGCTGGTCGGCCGACGAGTCGATGAGCTCGATCTGATCCGCCTTGCGCACCACCCAATCGGGCACGCGCTCGCGCACGCTGACTCCGGTGATCCGCTCGACCGGGTCGGCCAGCGACTCGAGGTGCTGGATGTTCACCGTCGTGATGACCGCGATCCCGGCGTTGAGGATCTCGAGCACGTCCTCCCACCGCTTTTCGTGGCGGCCCGACCCGGGCACGTTGGTGTGCGCCAGCTCGTCGATGAGCGTGACCTCGGGCTTACGGGCCAAGAGCGCATCGAGGTCCATCTCCTCCCAGGCCGAGCCGCGATAGTCGACTTGCTTGCGCGGCATGACCGGGAGGTCGCGCAGCTGCTCCATGGTGAACGGACGCTTGTGAGTCTCCACGAACCCGACGACGACGTCGGTACCGCGCTGGAAGCGGCGCCAGCCCTCGTCGAGCATGGCGCAGGTTTTGCCGACTCCGGCCGCCGCGCCGAGGTACACACGGAAGCGCCCGGTCGGCTTCACTCCTTCTTCTTCACCGTTTCCGCTCATGTCACCTCGTTGAGCCCGGTGCCACAGACTCGTCGGTACACTCGTTTTGCGGCGAGAGGCCGACAGACGGGAAATAGTGAGACGCGTGACGCAGGGCAGGCTGGCTACCAAGGGAACGTACCAGCACATTCCCATCGGCATCGTGGCGACGCTGGCCTCGCTCGGCGCGCTGCTCGCCATCCTGCTGCCCTTCCGGACGAGCCTGAGCTCGGCCATCCCCGCGCTGGTGTTCGTGCTCCCTGCAGTCATCGGCGTCGTGATCGGCGGCTCCTGGGTCGGAGTGGTCGGCGCCGCCGCCGGCTTCCTCGCCTACGACTTCTTCTTCCTCCCGCCCTTCGACACGCTGACCGTCCGCTCCGCGCAAAACTGGATCGCGGTCGTCGTGTACATCGTCGTGGTGCTGATCGTGGCGCAGGTGGTGGCGCAGCTGGGGGCGGCCCGGCGGGAGGCGATCCGGCGAACCGAGGAGTTCGAGCGCCTCTACGAGCTGTCCCAAACCCTGATCGGGGATCTCTCGAGGCCGCAGTTGCTCACGCACATCGCCGACACGGTCCAGAGTGTCTTCGAGCCGCGCTGGACGGCGCTGGTGTTGCCGGAGGGCGACCACGACGAACCCGTGCCGGGCGAGACGCTCGAGGTCGCAGCCACGGCGGGGCAGCCCCTGGCCGAATCTGACATCGCGTCCTTGATCTCGGTTCGGGGGCAGACGCAATCGATCGGGCTCGTGGGCGACTCCGGTGACGGCGGCCCGCGCAAGGTCTCGGTCGCCCTGGTCGTGAACGAACGGCCCGTCGGCATGCTCGTGCTCGATGACGTGGCGCTCGAGGGTCTGGAGCAGAGCCTGCTCGGGACGTTCGCCAATCAGGCGGCGCTGGCCGTCGACCGGGCCCGACTGCGCGAGCAGGCGTTGCGGGCCCGCCTCCTCGATGAGATCGACCGCTGGCGCAGCGCGCTGATGGGCGCGGCGTCGCACGACCTGCGCACGCCCCTGAGCGCGGTGAAGACGGCGGTCTCGAGCCTGCGCCAGGCCGACGCGCGGCTGAGCGCCGAGGACCGCGCCGACCTGTTGGAGCTGATCGAGCAGCAATCGGACCGGCTGGCCCGCCTGGTGACCAACCTGTTGGACATGACGCGGATTGAGGCGGGCGCCCTCGAGCTCAGGCCGACCGCCATGCCGCTCGAAGAGTTCGTCGAAGAAGCGGTCGGCAACCTCGGCGGCATCGTCGGGCGCGAACGGGTGCGCGTCACGGCGCCCTCCGACCTGCCGATGCTGTACATCGACCACGTCCTGGTCAGCCAGGTCCTGTCCAACCTGCTCGACAACGCCGAGCGGGTGTCGCCGCCGGGCAGCGAGATCTCGATCACGGCGCGGGTCGCACCCGGCGCCACAGATCGCGTCGAGATCGCGGTGGCCGACCAGGGGCCGGGTATCGCTCCTGCGGAGCGCGAGCGTGTCTTCGAGATGTTCAGCCAAAATGGCCGGGGCGGCCGCGCCGGCCTTGGTCTGGCCATCGCCAAGGCGTTCGTCGAGGCCCACGGCGGCCTGATCTGGATCCACCCCGGGGTGGACCTGGGGGCCCGCATCGTCTTCACCGTTCCGGGCAACGCCCTCGTCGCGGCCTCGGCCTGAGGCCGCACGATGTCCAAGTTCCTGCTCGTCGACGACGACCCGTCGCTGCTCAAGGCGCTGCGCATCGGGCTGACCGCCCGCGGCGACGACGTCGTCACCGCGCACACCGGCGCCGAGGCGGTGAACCAGGTGGCCCTGACCTCGCCCGACCTGGTGATCTTGGACCTGGGCCTGCCCGATATCGACGGGATCGAGGTGTGCCACCGGATCCGCAGCTTCTCGAGCGTCCCCATCGTGGTCCTCTCGGCCTACGGCGACGAGCGGCGCAAGGTCGAGGCCCTCGACGGCGGCGCCGATGACTTCGTCACCAAGCCCTTCGGGATGGCCGAGCTCGAAGCCCGCCTCCGCGTCGCCTTGCGCCATGCCGCCGGCCGCAATGCGGACGGGGCCGAGCCGCCGCAGGAGTTGGACGTCGGCCAAGTGCACATCGACCTGGTCCACCACATGGCGGCGGTTGCGGGCGACGCGCTGCCACTGACGGCCAAGGAGTTCGAGCTGCTGGCCTACCTGGCGCGGCACGCCGGCAAGGTGTGCACCTATCACATGGTCCTCAAGGACATCTGGGGGCCCGGCTACGGCACCGAGTCGAACTACGTGCGCGTGTACGCGCACCGGCTGCGCAAGAAGCTCGGCGACAACAGCGGCATCACGCTCAAGACGGTGCCCGGAATCGGCTACCAGCTCCTCGCCACCGGCGCGCCGGTCACGACTCATTCGGCGGGGACGAAGCAGTAGAGCGGGTTCAACATCACGAGCGTGCCCCGCTGGAGGCGTGGAGTGCCCTCGACCTCCAGGCTCAGCTTCGGAGCGAGCCCCGGCACCTGACGGCGGCCGAGGAAGCGCACGCGGAGGGTGCCCGTCCCGTCGTCGAGCTCCGCGTCGGTGCAGGGATAAGGGCGCTCGTAGGACTGCACCGAGCGGATCTGCCCCGCCACGGTCGCCCGCCGACGAGGCTCCAGCGACGCGATGGCAGTGGTGCTCACCGGTGCTCGAGCTTGGCCAGCCCTTCGTTGAGCTGCAGGACGTTCACCGTGGGCGAGCCCAGGAAGCCGAGCTCCCTCCCCTGGGTGTTCTGGTTGATCAGGCTCTGGAGCTGCGCGTGGGAGATGCCGGTGGCCCGCGTCACCATGGGGATCTCGGCCGTGGCGTCCTGCGGCGTGATGTCGGGGTCGAGGCCGCTGCCCGACGTGGTGACGAGGTCCGAAGTGGGGCTGACGCCGCGGGCCTGCCAGTACTTGATCAGGATCTTGGTGTAGGTGACCAACTCCTTGGAGCGGGGCCCGAGATTGGTGGCACCCGATTCGCCGGCCGCGCCGTTGGCCACCAGCGGGTCGTCGCCGGGGTGCTCCGCCGGGTTGTCCCCCTTGTACTTGCCGACGTCGCTGTACGGGCCGAGGTTGTCGGGGCGGCCCTGGAACACGCAGCTGCCCAGCAGGTGCCCCGGGCACTTGGTCTGCGACCAGTCCTGGCCGATGAGGTTCGAGGCGGCCCCGTTGGCGGTGATGGAGCCGTTGGCCTGGCCGTGGAAGAAGAGTTGCGAGAGGCCGACGCCGAGCAGCGGGTAGGCGAGGCCGAACAGCACGAGGCAGATGATGACCATGACGGCAGCTCGGCGGAGTTGAGTCAGCAATGTTTTCACCTCAGTACCAGTGGACCGCTGTGAGGAACAGGTCGATCAACTTGATGAAGATGAACGGGGCGATGATCCCGCCGACGCCGTAGATGAAAACGTTGCGCCGGAGGATGGCACTGGCGCCCGAGGGCCGCCACTTCACCCCGCGCAGCGCCAACGGGATAAGGGCGACGATCACGAGCGCATTGAAGATGACCGCCGACAGCACGGCCGACGACTGGTTGTGCAGCTTCAGGATGTTGAGCGCTTGCAACTGCGGGTAGGTCGCCACGAACATGACCGGGATGATGGCGAAGTACTTGGCCACGTCGTTGGCGATGGAGAACGTGGTGAGCGAGCCGCGCGTGATGAGTAGCTGCTTGCCGATCTCGACGACGTCGATCAGCTTCGTCGGATTGGAGTCGAGGTCGACCATGTTGCCGGCTTCCTTGGCCGCGGTCGTCCCGGTGTTCATGGCCACGCCCACGTCGGCCTGCGCCAAGGCCGGCGCGTCGTTGGTCCCGTCGCCCGTCATGGCCACGAGCTTGCCGCCCTCCTGCTCCGCCTTGATCAGCTCCATCTTGTTTTCGGGCGTTGCCTCAGCCAGGAAGTCGTCGACGCCGGCCTCCTGCGCGATGGCGGCCGCGGTGAGGGGGTTGTCGCCCGTGATCATCACGGTGCGGATGCCAGCGGCGCGCAACTCGGCGAAGCGCTCCTTGATGCCGCTCTTGACCACGTCCTTGAGTTCGATCACGCCGAGGACGGTCGGTCCGTCTGCCACCACGAGCGGCGTGGAGCCGGCGCGGGCGATGCGGTCGACGATCTCTTGAAGGCCTTCGGGCGGTGTGCCGCCCTGCTCGACCACCCAGTTGCGCACGGCCTCGGCCGCACCTTTGCGGATCTGGCGGCCCTCGAAGTTCAGCCCCGACATCCGGGTCGTCGCCGAGAACGGCACGAACTCGTGCGGCCCGGCCAGGTCGCGCTCGCGGATGCCGAAGCGGTCCTTGGCCAGCACCACGATGGAGCGCCCCTCGGGCGTCTCCTCGGCCAAGGAGGCCAGCTGCGCGGCGTCGGCCACCTCTTGCTCGGTGTGCCCACTGGCCGGGAAGAAGCCTGAGGCCATGCGGTTGCCGAGGGTAATGGTGCCGGTCTTGTCGAGGAGCAACGTCTGCACGTCGCCCGCGGCCTCCACGGCCCGGCCGCTCATGGCCAGGACGTTGCGCTGCACCAGGCGGTCCATGCCCGCGATGCCGATCGCAGAGAGCAGGGCACCGATCGTGGTCGGGATGAGGCAGACGAGGAGCGAGACCAGGATCACGACGGACACGGTGGCGCCGGCGAAAAGCCCGAACGGCTGAAGCACGACGACGACAGGGAGGAAGATGATCGTCAGCACGGCCAGCAGGATGGTCAGGGCGATCTCGTTGGGCGTCTTCTGACGGTTGGCGCCCTCGACGAGCGAGATCATGCGATCGAGGAACGTGTGCCCGGGCTCGGCCGTGATCTCCACGACGATGCGGTCGGACAATACGGTCGTGCCGCCGGTGACGGCGGAGCGGTCACCGCCCGACTCGCGGATGACCGGGGCCGACTCGCCGGTGATGGCCGACTCGTCGACCGAGGCGACGCCCTCGATGATCTCGCCGTCGGAGGGGATGACGTCGCCCGCCTCGCACACCACCCGGTCGCCCTTGCGCAGCTCGGAGGCGGGGACGACGTCCTCGGTCCCATCCTGATTGAGCCGCCGGGCCATGGTCTCGGACCGCATCTTGCGCAGCGCGATCGCCTGGGCCTTGCCGCGGCCCTCCGCCATCGCCTCGGCGAAGTTGGCGAACAGGACGGTGGCAAAGAGCCAGGCGGTGATCGACCAGTTGAAGAGGTCCGAGTGCGAGATCGACTCGATCAACGTGATCACCGACCCGACCAGGACGACGAACATGACCGGGTTCCTGACCTGGACCCGCGGGTCGAGCTTGGTGAACGATCCGCCGAGGGCCTCGAGCAGGATCTCGCGATCGAACAAAGCACGCGACTCGGCGACGCCGTGCGGCGCAGTCGGGTGCTGCGGCGGTGGTGGGGCGTCTGCTGCGACGACGGTCATCAGAAGAACTTTCCGTGGCTGAGTTGCTCGACGACAGGACCGAGGGAGACGGCCGGGAAGAAGGTGAGGCCGCCGACGATGACGATCACGCCGACGAGGAGACCGACGAACATGGGGTTGTCCGTCCGGAAGGTGCCCGCACCTTCAGCGACGACGTTCTTCGCCGCCAGCACCCCGCCGAGAGCGATGGCCGGGATCATGATCCCGAAGCGGCCGATGAGCATATCGACGCCGCCGATGACGTTGTAGAAGGTCGTATCGCCCGTTAGCCCGCCGAAGGCCGAGCCGTTGTTGTTGCCCTGCGATGTCAACCCGTAGAGGATCTCGGTGAAGCCGTGCGGGCCGGCATTCTCGGGGGCGACCTGCCCGGCGTGGATAGCCACGGCGATGCCCGTGATGATCAGCACCGCCATCGGCATGACGAGGGTCCCGAGACCGGCGAGTTTGACCTCGGTCGCCTGAATTTTCTTGCCTAAATACTCGGGTGTTCGCCCGACCATGAGGCCGCCGATGAACACGGCGATGATCGCGTAGATCAGGATGGTGTAGAGGCCGCTGCCCACGCCGCCGGGGGTGACCTCGCCGATCATCATGCCCGTCAGGAGCGCGCCACCGCCGATCGGGGTGAACGAGTCGTAGGAGGAGTCCGCCGAACCGGTCGACGTCGAAGTGGAGGACACGCCGAAGAGCGCGGACGAGGGCACGCCGAAGCGCACCTCCTTGCCAACGGTGTTCCCCGTCGGCTGGTGCAGGAGCCCGGCCTGCTGGACCGCCGGGTTCGGCTGGTGCTCGGCCACCGTCGCGATGGCGACCCAGGCACCGAAGAGGATCAGCATGGCGGTGACGATGGCCACGCCCTGGCGGACGGAGCCGACCATCTTGCCGAAGACGTACGTCAGCGCGAACGGGATCAACAGGAGAAGGTAGATACTCAGCCAGTTGGTGAGGGCGGTCGGATTCTCGAAGGGATGGGCGGAGTTGATGTTGAAGAAGCCACCGCCGTTCGTGCCCAGCTGTTTGATCGCCTCCATGAAGCCGACGGGACCGAGGGCGATGGTCTGGGACACCCCGTTCAGAGCGTTGTGGACGTTGACCGGCCCGGCGAGGGTGTCGATCGCGCCCTGCCCGACGAAGACGAGACCGGCCAGGGTCGCAATGGGGACCAGCACGTAGAGCATGGCCCGGGTGATGTCGACCCAGAAGTTGCCGATGGTGGGCGATCCCTTCTTGGCGAAACCGCGGGTGATGACGAGGGCGGCGCCGATGCCGACGGCGGGCGTCACGAACTGCTGCACCGTGAGCGCGCACATCTGCGAGAGGTACGACATCGTCTCTTCGCCGCCGTAGTTCTGCCAGTTGGTGTTGGTCACGAACGACGAGGCGGTGTTCCAGGAGAGGCCCTGCGGGACGGCGCCGAAGTGCTGGGGATTGAGCGGGAGCGACCCCTGCAGCCGCAGGATGGCGTAGGTGATCGCGATCGAAAGGCCCGAGAAGATGACCAGTGACCCGGCGTAGCGCTTCCAGGACTGCTCGCGGTCAGGGCTGGTCCCGAGCAGCCGGTAGATCGGGCGCTCGATAAAGCTGAGGAAGGTGATCCGCCCCTCGAAGACGCCGACCATGTAGGCGCCGAGGTAGCGCCAGGACAGCCCGAGCGCGACGGCCAGCGTCAGGATGGTCCAGAAGTAGCCCATTCAGGTCAGTTCAGAACCACTCGGGCTTGAACATGGCGACGCCCAGGTAGATGAACAACAGGACGGACACGCCGAGCAGGAGGCCTTGGACCGCGGTCACACTCGCTCCAAGCACCAGATGTACGCCAGGAACACCGCGATGAAGGCGACGAAACTCACGATTGCGAGGAAATCGGCCACGCAGCCACTCTGGCGGCCCGGGTGTGAACCCGATATGAACGCGGCCGTGCCGTGCGTCAACAGAATGTAAACGCCAGCCCTCGGCCGGCCGTGCCTAAGGTGAGCACGCTCTCGAATCGAAAGTGGGGTGGACGATGGCGCTGGACCTGGAGGGGTGCCGCACGCTGGTGACGGGCGGCTCGTCGGGCATCGGGGCCGGCCTGGCCGAGGCGCTGGCCGAGCGTGGCGCAGTGGTCGGCATCTGCGCGCGCCGGGCCGACAGACTGTCCGAGGTGGTCGGGCGGTGCATGGAACACTCGCCGGACAGCCGGATGTGGGTGGTCAACCTGGCCGACATCAACGCCGTCGACCAGCTGGCCGTCGACGTGATCGATGCCTTCGGCGGGGTGGACCTCCTGATCAACAACGCCGGCATCCCCAAGCGCCGCCACGTCACCGCGCTCGACATCGACACCGTCACCGCGGTAATGCACGTCAACTACCTGTCCCCGGTCCGGCTGACCATGGCACTGCTGCCCCAGATGCTGGCCCGGCGCTCTGGCACCATCGTCAACGTCTCGTCGATCGCGGCCAAGCTCAGCGCCCCCGGCGAGTCCGCCTACGACGCGTCCAAGGCGGCGCTGACCGCGTTCTCCGAGGCGATGGCCGTCGACCTCTGGGAGGACGGGATCAAGGTGATGGTCGTCTACCCCGGGGTCATCGACACCGAGCTGTTCACCCTGCCCGACAACGACGTGCCCGACCTGCCGATCGCAGCCGAACCGGTGTCGGTGGCCGTCGACGCCATCCTGGCCGGACTCGAGGCCGGCGCGGCCCAGGTCTACGTGCCCGAGTGGTTCCACGGCGTCACCGCCAACAAGGAGAAGGATGTCGGCGCGTTCCTCGAGGGCACGGCGGCCTACCTGCGGGACCAGAAGGAAAAGCAGAAGCAACAGCAGTCCCAGGCGTAAGCGAGGCGAAGGGGCCGAGAAAGGCAGGGTGCAGGGAATGAACATGGCAATGAAGGTCGAGCCCGATGCCGCGGGCATGCGCGCAGACCGCCTCGAACGGATCACCGAGCACTTCGGGGACAACTACGTCGACACCGGCAAGATCGCCGGCTGCCAGATCACCGTGGTGCGGGGCGGGCACGTCGCTTACGCCCGCTCGCTCGGGCTCATGGACCGTGAGCACGCGCTCCCGATGGCCGATGACGCCATCTTCCGCATCTACTCCATGACCAAGCCGATCGCCTCGGTCGCGCTGATGCAGCTGTACGAGCGCGGCGAGTTCCAGCTGCTCGATCCGGTGCACCGTTACATCCCCGAGTGGCGCACCCTGCAGGTGGCCGAGGTGCAGGACGACGGCACGGTCACGACGGTGAAGCCGCGACGGCCGATGAACATGCGCGACGTCCTCATGCACACGACCGGGCTGCCCGGCAGCCTCTTCCCTGACAACCCGGTCGACGAGGCGTTCGCAGAGGCGCGGCGCGCGTTGGGGCGCGAGCAGACGCTCGAGAGCGTCACCGCCCTGCTGGCCGAGCATCCCCTGAAATTCCATCCCGGCACCCACTGGAACTACGGGCTCTCCACCGACATCGTGGGGCGCCTCGTCGAGATCCTCTCGGGCCAACGCTTCGACGAGTACCTCCAACACGAGCTCTTCGAGCCACTCGGCATGACCGACACCGGGTTCTACGTCCCCGAGGGCTCGCTCTCGCGCCTGGCCGCCTGCTACCAGTACCGGCCGGCCACCACGCCCCGCCTCATGGAGGGCGAATTCGCCAATCGCGTGCAGCACCCGCACCCGTACCTCTCGGGGGCCGGTGGGCTCGTCTCGACCACCCACGACTACGTCGCCTTCTGCCAAATGCTGGCGAACGGAGGACAGCTCGACGGCCGACGCGTGCTCGGGCGCAAGACGATTGAGCTCATGACCGTCAACCACCTGCCCGGCGGCGCGACGCTGCAGGACCTCGCCGTCGGCGGCTTCGGCGAGGGGGGATTCGAGGGCGTCGGCTTCGGCCTCGGCTTCGCGGTCGGGCTCGGGCCCTCCGCCACGGCGATGGCCGGCTCGGCGGGCGAGTACTACTGGGGCGGGGCCGCCAGCACGGCCTTCTGGATCGACCCCGTCGAGGACCTCTTCGTCGTCTTCATGACCCAGCTCTTCCCCTCCATCGCCTACCCGTTCCGGGCCCAGCTGCGGGCGCTGGTGTACCAGGCCATCGACGACTGATGGGCGGGGACGCGGGCGCCGCCGGACCGGTTGGTGGCGACGGTCCCCTCGGCCCGGCCGACGCCAGCGTGGTCCCCCGCTTCGCCGGGCCGGCCACGTTCGCCCGCTTGCCGACCGCCGACGGCGTCCCGCACTGGGACATCGCGGTGGTGGGCATCCCCTTCGACGGCGGCACGACCTATCGGCCCGGCGCGCGGTTCGGGCCGGCCGCGGTCCGCCAGGCCTCCAGGCTCCTGCGCCCCTACAACCCGGCGCTCGAGGCCCTGCCCTTCGAGCTGGCGCAGGTGATCGACGCCGGCGACATCGCCTGCACGCCGTTCGGCCCGGCCGACGCGGTGGCGCAGATCCAGGCCGGGGCGGAGGCGCTGCTCGACGGCGGGGGCAGGCTGGTCGCCATCGGCGGCGACCATACGGTCGCGCTGCCCCTGCTGCGCGCCACCGCGGCCCGGCACGGTCCACTGGCCCTGGTGCACTTCGACGCGCACCTCGACACCTGGGACACCTACTTCGGCGAGCGCTTCACCCACGGCACCCCCTTCCGGCGCGCGTGGGAGGAGGGCCTGCTGCGGCGCGACCACAGCGTGCACGTCGGCCTGCGCGGGCCGCTCTACTCGGGCACCGACCTGGTCGAGGACGCCGGCATGGGCTTCGCACAGATCACCACCGACGACGTCGCCGAGCGGGGGGCGGCGGCCGTGACCGCGCAACTGATCGAACGGGTGGGCGACGTGCCGCTCTACGTCTCGGTGGACATCGATGTCCTCGACCCGGCGCACGCGCCCGGCACCGGTACCCCCGAAGCCGGCGGGTTGACCAGCCGCGAGCTCCTGTCGATGGTGCGGGGGCTGGCGCCCGCCCGGATCGTCGGCGGCGACGTCGTCGAGGTCTCGCCGGCGTACGACCACGCCGAGATCACGGCGGTGGCGGCGGCGCACGTCCTCTACGAATTGCTCACCGTCATGGCGCTGGCGGGCGCCTGATCGACGGGAGCACGCCGTCGTCGCACGCTCACCGCGCATTCGTAACAGTGCATTCGTAACAGTGCATTCACAACCGGGAAACGCTCCCTGAACGTTGCGGCCGTAGGTTGCGAGGGACGCGGCGACGAGAGGAGTCGACGACGGACCGGCTGCGGTTGTGAAACGAGACCTTCTGGTCGGCGTGGCGCAGTGGTTGTCCACGCCGGGCGAGCCCAAGCAGAACCTGTCGGTCGCCCTGGGCATGGCCGAGCGGGCAGCGGCCCGCGGCGTCGAGCTGCTCGTCCTGCCCGAGCTGTGGTCGTGCGGCTACAACCCCGAGACGCTGGCGGAGGACGCGCGACGTGACGCCGAGCCACGGAACGGGCCGCGTGCGGCCTGCCTGGCCGAGGCGGCCCGGCGCCACGGCCTCTTCCTGGCGGGCAGCGTGCCCGAGCTCGGCGAGCACGGATCCGTGCACGACACGGCGCTGGTATTCACCCCGAGCGGCGCGCTCGCCGCCTGGCACCGCAAGGCCCACCTGTACCGCCCGACGCTCGAGCACCTGGTGTTCGAGCCGGGGCACCAACTCACCACCTTCGACGATCCGGGGCTCGGGCGCGTCGGGCTGGTCGTGGGATTCGACGGCGACATTCCCGAGGTGGCCCGGGCCCTGGCGCTGCGCGGCGCCCGTCTCGTGCTCGCGCCGTCCGCCTGCGAGGTGGAGGCCGCGCCCGCCTGGGACCTGTTGCACCCCGCCCTCGCCCTGACGAACAGCCAATGGTGGCTCCAGGCCAACCAGGCCGGGTCCCATGCCACCTCGACGCTGCTCGGCGCGAGCCGCATCATCGCACCCACCGGCACCGTGGTGGCCAGCGCCACCTCGGCCATCCCGGGCCGGACGAGCCCCGCCGAGCTCGTGGTGCACCGGATCGACCTGCATCTCGCCTACCGCCACGAGGGTGTGGGCGCCCTCGTCGAGGACGAGCGGCGGCCGGAGCTCTACCGCGAGCTCGTGGAGCGCGCCACGGTGGGATAGCCCGCCCCGGCCCGACGAGCAGCGGCTTGGCGGGTGGGCGCGACCTCGTTGCTATGGTCGCCGCCGTGGCCGACGTTTCGCTGTACGAGGGTCTTCTCACGACGCGGGCCATCCGGCGTTACGCCGACGAGAAGGTTCCCGACGAGGCGTTGCGCGACATCCTCTTCGCCGCCACCCGGGCCCCCAGCGGGTCGAACCGCCAGCCCTTCCGCTTCATCGTCCTCACCGACGGTCCGGTCGCCGCCGAGGCCAAGCGGCTGATCGGCGCGGGCGCCCGGCGGTTCTGGGACACCAAGCGGGCCGAGGACGGCTACGACAAGGGATCGGGCACCCAGGCCGACTCGCCCAAGTCGCGGCTTGCCCGCGTCATGCAGGGCTACGTCGACGACTACGAGTCGGTGCCCGTGCTCATCCTCGCCTGCTTCGCGCGCCACCGCGCCGAGGCCCACAGCAGCGACGGCGCCTCGGTCTACCCGGCCTGCCAGAACCTGCTGCTGGCCGCGCGCGCCCTCGGCTACGGCGGCGTGCTGACCGGGCTGCACCACATGGCCGACGGCGACCTGCGGGGGTTGCTGGGCATCCCCGACCACGTCGAGGTCATGGCCTCCATCACGCTCGGGCGGCCGCTCGGGAGGCACGGTCCGGTGCGCCGACGCCCGCTCCCCGAGTTGGTGTACGGCGAACAGTGGGGGCAGCCACCCGCTTGGGCGGTCGACCCCGAAGGCGTCCGGCACACCGCCGCCGGCCCGCCGCGCCCCGAGCCTGCGGGCTGACCGGGGCCCACCCGCCAGCCAATACAGTTTGGGTGCAGCGCGACGCACACCACGCAGGCCACGAGGATTGGGGAAACCTGAGATGTCCACGCTCGACGCACCCGTCTTCGACGCCGACAACCACTACTACGAGGCGCTCGATGCGTTCACCCGCCACCTCGACCCGGCGCTCGGGCCGCGGGTGATCGAGTGGGCCGAGGTGAACGGCCGGCGCTACCACTCGCTGGGCGGGCGCATCAGCCGGGCCGTCACCAACCCGACGTTCAACCCGATCTCGCCGGCGGGTGCGCTCTTCGACTACTTCCGCGGCAACCCCAACGGCGTGCCGATGCACGAGCTGATGGGCACGCCCGAGCCCATCCGGGCCGAGTACCGCGACCGCGACGCCCGGCTGGCCTCGATGGACGCGCAGGGCCTGGCCCAGATCTGGCTCTTCCCCACCCTCGGCATGCTCTACGAGGAGGCGCTCAAGGACGATCCCGGGGCGGTGGTCCTCCTGTTCCGCGCCTTCAACCGCTGGCTGGCCGAGGACTGGGGCATGGCGTACCGGGACCGCATCTTCGCCTCCCCCTACATCACGCTGGCCGACCCCGACGAGGCCGTGCGCGAGCTGGAGTGGGCGCTCGACCAGGACGCCCGCACCGTCGTGCTGCGCGCCGCCGCCCCGATCACCGCGTTGGGCCCGCTCTCGCCGGCGGCCGACGAGTTCGACCCGTTCTGGGCGCGGGTCAACGAGTCCGGCCTCACGGTCGTGGTGCACGCCGGGGACGCCGGCCTTTCCTCGAACGGGTACGCGCCCGACGGGTTCCGCACCTCGTTCAAGGGCGGGGGGTACGGTCGGCCGAGCATCAAGATGTTCGCCATTGAGCGCGCAGCGCACGACTGGCTGGCCACGCTCATCTTGGAGAAATTGTTCGACCGATTCCCCAACGTGCGCGTCGCCTCGGTCGAGAACGGCTCGGAGTTCCTCGCTCCGCTGTTCCGCAAGCTGCGCACGACGGCGCGCCGCATGCCCGGCTACTTCGCCGAGGACCCGGTCGACACGTTCCGGCGCCACGTCTGGATCAACCCGTTCTGGGAGGACGACGTCGACGAGATCGTGGGCCTCGTGGGCGACGACCGCGTCATCTTCGGCTCCGACTGGCCCCACGTGGAGGGCCTGCCCGAGCCGACCGACTGGGTCACCGAGCTGCAGAAGCTCCCGCCCGAGGCGGTGGGCAAGATCATGGGGGCGAACACGTCCGAGCTCAACGTCCGGAGGCCGGCATGACGGATCTCGCCGAAGGAGTGGACCGCAACGAGGTGGTAGGGGTGAACGAGTCGGCGGACCCGCCGTCGGGCGCGCAGATCGACCCGTACGTCATCGTGATGTTCGGGGCGACGGGCGACCTGGCGGCGCGCAAGCTGTTGCCCGGCCTCCTGCACCTCGCCATGTCGGGGATGATGCCCGAGTTCCGCATCGTCGGCAGCTCGACGCGCCAGATGACCGACGAGGAATTCCGGCACCTGGCCCGCCACGCCTGCGACGAGTTCTTCACCGGCAAGATCTCGCTGCTCCAGTGGGCCAACTTCGAGAAGCGCCTCTCGTTCGTCTCGACGTCGGTCGGCGCGCAGGAGCTGGCCGACCACGTGGCGGCGGCGGAGAAGTCCATCGGGGGCGACAACGTGCGCCGGCTGCATTACCTGAGCATCCCTCCGGGGGCGGACCGGGACGTGATCCAGATGATTGCCGACGCCAAGCTGGTCGAGCGGTCCCGCGTCGTCATGGAGAAGCCGTTCGGCACCGATCTGGCTTCCGCGGTGGCGCTCAACGACATGCTCCATCAGTACTTCGACGAGGAGCAGATCTTCCGCATCGACCACTTCCTGGGCAAGGAGGCCGTCCAGAACATCCTGGCCTTCCGCTTCGCCAACGGTCTCTTCGAGCCGATCTGGAACCGGGACCACATCGACCACGTGCAGATCGACGTCCCCGAGACGCTGGGCGTCGACGACCGCGTGGCGTTCTACGAGGCCACCGGCGCGTTCAAGGACATGGTGGTGACCCACCTGTTCCAGATCCTGGGGTTCATGGCCATGGAACCGCCGACGGCGCTGGCGCCCAACCCCATCGGTGAGGAGAAGAACAAGGTGTTCCGCTCCATGCTCCCGCTCGACGTCACCCAGGTCGTGCGCGGGCAGTACGAGGGCTACCGCGACATCCCCGGCGTGGCACCCGACTCCGACTGCGAGACCTTCGTCGCGCTGCGCTGCGAGATCGACAACTGGCGCTGGGCCGGTGTGCCCTTCTACCTGCGCACGGGCAAGGAGATGGGGAGCGGCGAGCGCATCATCTCGATCGCGTTCCGCGAACCGCCCAAGTCGATGTTCGCCGCCAGCTCGGGCGTGGGCGCCCAGGGCCCCGACCACCTCACCTTCGACCTGGCCGACTCGTCGAAGCTCTCGCTGTCGTTCTACGGCAAGAAGCCCGGGGCGGGCATGAAGCTCGAGAAGCTGTCGCTGCAGTTCGCGCTGCACGAGACAGGCCAGGACGCCGACGTGCTCGAGGCGTACGAGCGCCTCATCCACGACGCCATGGTGGGCGACCACACGTTGTTCAACACGGCCGAGGGGATCGAGCGGCTGTGGGAGATCTCGACGCCCCTGCTCGAGCACCCGCCCCCGGTCCAGCCCTACCCCAAGGGGGGCTGGGGGCCGCCCGCCATCAACGAGCTCATCGCGCCGCGCACCTGGCGCCTGCCCTTCGAGCGGCGCTGGCGCTCGTCGACGAAGTAGGACGCGGGGCGTCCGCCCCGTTGGGCCTGCCGGACCGACGCGCCGGGGTCGGAGTCGGGTCGGAGTCGGAGTCGGAGTCGGACCTCAGGGAACCAACAGCACGCGCCCGAAGGCCTGACGGCTCTCGATGTAGGCGTGCGCCCCCGCCGCGTCGGCCAGCGGGAAGGTGCGGTCGATGACCACCTTCAGCTCGCCGCGGGCGATGGCATCGAGGTGCCCGGCGATCATGGCGTGGACCCGGTCGTGCGCCAGCAACAGCTCGGCGCCCATGAAGTAACCCGAGAACGTCTGGTTGTTCGGCCGCATGTTCGAGATGTCGAGCGCCTCGGCGCGGTCTCGGCCGGCGTCGCCCACCGAGACGCAGCGGCCGCGATAGGCCAGCACGTTGATGCTGCCCTGCAGCGTCGTCGCGCCCACCGAGTCCACCACGACGTCGACGCCGCGACCGTCGGTGAGCCGCCGCACCTCGGCGACGAAGTCGTGCGTCCGATAGTTGATGCCCTCGTCGAGCCCCAGGTCCTTGAGCCGCTCGAGGCGCTCGTCGCTCGAGGCCGTCGACAGCACGCGGGCGCCCGCGCGCTTGGCCATCTGGATGGCGGCGATGCCCACGCCGCCCCCGCCCGCGTGAATCAGCGCGGTCTCGCCGGCCTTGAGCCGTCCGAACTCGAAGAGGCAGTCGTCGGCCGTCCCGAACGGCACCGGCACCGCGGCGGCGTCGTCGGTGCTGACGCCGGCGGGGACCTTCCAGGCGAACCCGGCCGGCACGGCCCGCCGCTCGGCGTGCGAGCCGTCGAGGCTCACCGTCACGGCGCGGTCGCCCACCGCGAAGCCCTGCACGTCGGCGCCGACCTCCGCCACGATGCCGGCAGCCTGGTACCCGACGATGTGGGGGACCCGGGCCAGGTCGCCGCCGAGCCGGCTGAGCGTGTCGCCGCCCTCGATGCTCACCGCCTCGACGTCGATCAGGATGTCACCCGGCCCGGCCACCGGGTCCGGCACGTCTTCGTAGCGGAAGACGTCAGGCGCCCCCGTCTCGTAGTACACCGCGGCCTTCATGCGCTTTCGTAGTCTTCCATCTCGAATTGCTTCGTCCTCTCTGCGTACCACAGCGAGGTTTGCGGCAGCTGCGTGGCGATCTTGCCTTTCGCGTTCTTGAAGTAGCTCTGGCAGCCGTGGTGCCAGACCGTGCCCTCGAGGGCAACGGTCAGGTCCTCGTTATACCGGCTCATCACGTCACGCCGGACGTCCACCGCGGCGACGCGGGCGGCACGCATGGCCTCGAGGGCGCTGACCACGTAGGTGGCCTGCGCCTCGAGGATCACGATGATGGAGTTGCCCCCCTGGTTCGTGTTCGGCCCGTACAGCATGAAGAAATTGGGATAGCCCGAGACGGTGAGCCCCAGATAGGCATGGGCCACCTCGGCCCAGTCGTCGTGCAGCCGGCGGCCGGCGGCGCCCACCACCTCGATGCCCTCGAGGTACTCGGTCGCCTTGAACCCGGTGGCCAGGACGATGGCGTCGACCGCCCGTTCGGTCCCGTCGGCCGTCACGACGCCGCCGGGCGTCACGTGGTCGATGGGCTCGGTGATGAGCTCGACGTTGTCGCGGAGGACCGCCTTGTAGAAGTCGCTGCAGATGAGCGTCCGCTTGCAGCCGAACGGATAGTCCGGGGTCAGCTTGGCCTTGAGCGCCTCGTCCTTGATCCGGTAGTCGATGTGGCTCAGCGCGATCTCGCGCAGGCCGTCGGTGGTGTTGTCGTCGACGCGGAACGCGATGGTGTTCTCAAAGGCCCAGAAGATCTCTTCGCGGTGCTTCTCCATGGCCTCGCGGTCGGTCGCGAAGAGCTGTTTCTCCTCCTCGCTGAACGGCTTGTCACGCCGGGGCAGGATCCACTGCGGCGTGCGTTGGTAGACGTCGACGTGCGCGGCGATCTTGGCCAGCTCGGGCACGATCTGGCCCGAGCTGGCCCCGGTGCCGATGACGGCGACCCGCCGGCCCGCCAGGTCGTTCTCGTGCTCCCAGCGCGCGGAGTGGAAGCACGGGCCGGTGAAGGCGTCGAGGCCCTCGATGTCGGGGTACGACGGGGTGGTGAAGGTCCCGATGGCGCTCACGACGACATCGGCCTCGTAGCGCCGGCCTTCGTCGTCGGACAACTTCCAGCGGCGCAGGACGGGGTCCCACTGCGCCGAAGTGATACGGACCCCGGTGCGCAGGTGGGGCCCGATGCCCCAACGGTCGGCGCACTCCTCGAAGTAGCGCAGGATCTCGGGCTGCTCGGCGTACGTCTTGGTCCAGTCGGGCTTGAGCGCGAAGGAGTACGAGTACAGGTGCGAGGGCACGTCGCAGGCCGCGCCGGGGTAGGTGTTGACGCGCCAAGTGCCGCCGACGCCGTCCGTCGCCTCGAAGAGCACGAAGTCGCGTCGTCCCGACTCCACCAGGGCAATGGCCAGCCCCAATCCGCCCGCCCCTGCGCCGATGATCGCCACCTGCCAGTGCGGCGGCGCGTCGTCCTCTGCGCCCGGCGCGTCGGCCGTGCTCACTGGTCGCTCCCCGTCAGGGTGTCGAGCGTGGACCGGGCCGCCTGGTCCATCAGCTCGACCCGCACGCCGTCAGGGTCGTACACGACGGCGAGGCGCGTCGGGCCCAGGTCGGCGACCTTCGCCTCGCCGCCGACGGCGAGTGCGGCAAGCCGCGGCAGGACCTCGTCGAGGTCGGCGAAGAGGGAAAGCAGGAAGAAGCCCTCGGCCGGTCCCGGTGGCGGCGCATCCGCCGCCGCCGCGCCCTCGGTGGCGAGCAGCTCGACGATGCCGCTGTCCCCGGCCGACGCGTCACCGAGGAAGACGGAACGAAGCTTGGTCGAGGCCGAGCCGAAGAGCTCGGGCCACGGGCCCTCGAACGTCTCGTCCATGAGGACGTCGAGGCCCAGGCCGTCGCGCCAGAACACGAGGCTGGCCTCGACGTCACGCGTCACGATCGCGGAGTGGTGCACCTTCGCCACTGGGCCTCCGGGTTAGGGAACGGGGGCCCAGAGTCTGTCACCGCCCGCCGGGTACGGTCTGGCCCGCCGCCGGCGCTCCGGGCGGCGTGGTCGAGCACGTAGGTCGGGCATCGGTTCGAAGGGGAGGCACATGGGCGAGAAGAACGAGGGCCTGGCGCTGGTGGTGGGTGGTGCCTCGGGCATCGGCGCCGCGCTGGTCGCGGCGTACCGGGCAGCGGGCACACCGGTCGCGACGTGGGACGTGGCGGGCGAGCCGGACGTGACGTGCGACGTGGCCGATCCCGATGCGGTGGACGCGGCCGTGGAGGAGACCCGGGGGCGCTTCGGCGTGCCGACCTGGGTGACGGTGACGGCCGGAGTCGGGCACGCGGGCCTGCTCCTCGACGTCGACCCGGCCGAGTTCGACCGCATCGTGACGGTGAACACCCGCGGCCCATTGCTGTGCCTGCGCGGGTGGGCGCGCGTCCTCCGGGCCGAGCAGCGGACGGGCTCCCTCGTCGCGGTCTCGAGCATCAGCGCGCGGCTGGTCGACCGCGCCATGGGCGTGTACTGCGCCTCGAAGGCCGCACTCTCCATGCTGGTCCAGGTGGCCGCCGCCGAATGGGGCCCCGACGGCCTCCGGGTGAACGCCGTCGCGCCGGGCGTCACGCGCACGCCGATGCTCGGGCGCGGGCGCGCCGTCAGTGTGGAGGGCTCGCCGTGGCTCGCCGGAGTCGCCGGGCGGACCGCGTTGGGCCGCCTCGGCGAGGCGTCGGACGTGGCGAAGGTGATCCTGGCCGTCCACGGCATGGACTGGGTCACCGGCCAGGTGGTCGAGTGCGACGGCGGGTTGTCACTGCGTAGCCCGATCGACTCCTACGGCGTGGGCGTGCGCGCCCAGGCGTCGACGCCGTCAGCACCTCGACCGAACGCCTGAAATACCGAGCGCCCGGTGCTTCCACCGCAGGTGACTAGGGGTTCCTACTTATGAAAATAAGCGAAGACAGGCCGGATTTGCCCAAAACATAAGGAGCAGCGCGTAGGCGGTCTGAAGCGAGGCCTCGCCCTCCTGACGTATGCCGCCGCGCGTGAGGGGCCCGAATCGTCGCGAGGCGGTGCCTGAAGGAAAGTTCCACGCTCGGCCGCGCAAAAGGCGCGACGCGGCGACCGTTTAGGCGGAGGCCTGGGGGCGCAACCCGTCGCAGACGATGTTGAGCAGATCGCAGGCCGGGGTCCCGTCCGAATGCCCGGCGGCCTGGCAGGTCGCGCCGACGAGCGAGAGGACCACCTCCGGCGTGACGTCGGCGCGCACGGCCGCGGCGTCCTGGGCCCGGCGCAACAAGACGCCGACCGCCTCGCGCAGGTCCTGCTTGACCGGGGCGGCGGACAGTTCGAATTCCAACCCGGCACCCATGACGGCGGCGATGAGGTCGCGCTTGGCCTCGCCCAAGAGCACGAAGTGCTCGAGGAAGCCGAAGAAGGCCGCCGTCGGGTCCTCGGCGTCGGCCTGGGCGCGGGCGTCCACGGTCAGCTCACGGAGGCGCTCGAGGAGGATGGCCTCGCAGAGCTTCTCCTTTGTCGGGAAGTGCCGGTAGAGCGTGCCCACGCCGACGCCGGCCTTCTCGGCGATGACGTCCACCTGGGCCTCGATGCCCTCGGAGGCGAAGACGACCTCGGCCGCATCGAGGATGCGCGCACGGTTGCGCACGGCGTCCGCGCGCTGTGGGCGCTCCTCTCCGGTCGGCTCGTCACAGCCTCCCGTTACCTTCGCTTTCGGGCCCACGGAACTCACTTTCTCCCCCGGTTGACAAACGGAACTTCAGTTCCGTATAGTGTAAGTGGAACCTGAACTCCGATTCCGATTGTAGGCCGTTCCGGGCGCCGAGTCCACCCTCTCCTGGTGAGAGGGCCTGCGAGACCGGATCGGGGCTGGAACCGACGCAGCACCAGACCACCCGCACCACCCTGCACCACCAGGAGGAGACCCCCATGACCTCGACCCTCGACCGCCCCAACCGGGAGACGGAGCCCGCCTCGGACGGCGACGTCGCCGCTGCCGCCGGCGCGGACCCCAAGCGCTTCCGGGCCCTGGCGATCATCGCCATCGCCCAGCTGATGGTGGTGCTCGACGCCTCCGTCGTCATCATCGCCCTGCCCTCGGCGCAGAAGGCGCTGCACATCTCGACGGCCAACCGCCAGTGGATGCTGACGGCGTACACGCTGGCCTTCGCCGGCCTCCTGCTGCTGGGCGGCCGTATCGCCGACTACTTCGGCCGCAAGCGCATGTTCGTCATCAGCCTGCTCGGGTTCGGCGCGGCCTCCGCGCTGGGCGGGCTGGCCCAGAACGCCGCCATGCTCTTCAGCGCCCGCGCCCTGCAGGGTGCGTTCGCCGCCATCATGGCGCCCGCGGCGCTGTCGTTGCTGACGGTGGCCTTCACCGAGCCGAAGGAGCGGGCCCGCGCCTTCGCCGTCTACGGCGGCATCTCGGGCGGTGGCGCCGCCATCGGCCTCATCCTCGGTGGCTTCCTGACCCAGTACGCCTCGTGGCGCTGGACGTTGCTCATCAACGTGCCGTTCGCGATCTTCGCCGCCACGGCGGGCCTGCGGGTGGTGCGCGAGAGCCGTGGCGCAGCCAAGCACGGTTACGACCTGCCGGGCGCAGCGACCGTCACCGGCGGGCTGCTCGCCCTCGTCTACGGCTTCACCAAGGCCGGCTCCGACGGGTGGGCCTCGTCGACGGCGGTGGCGTTCTTCACCGCGGCGGCGGTCCTGCTGGTGGCGTTCGTGGTGATCGAGCTCCGGGCCGAGCACCCGCTCCTCCCCATGCGGATCGTGCTGCACCGTGACCGCGGTGGGTCGTTCCTGGCCTCGCTCCTCGTCGGCACGGGCATGCTGGGCACGTTCCTGTCGCTCACGTACTACTTCCAGGGCACGCTGCACTACTCGGCGATGAAGAGCGGGTTCGCCTTCCTGCCGTTCTCGCTCGGCATCATCGCGGGGGCCACGGCGGCCAGCCGCTTCCTCCCCCGCTTCGGGCCCCGCATGGTGATGGTGACCGGGCTCGTGTTCGCAGCGGGTGGCCTGTTCCTTCTCAGCGCCCTCGGCGTGCACTCGACCTTCGTGTCGATCGTGCTGCCGGCCGAGCTCATCATCAGCCTCGGCATGGGGATGGCGTTCGTCTCGCTGAGCAGCACCGCCCTCGTCGGCGTGCACCCCGAGGACGCGGGAGTGGCCAGCGCGCTGGTCAACTCGACGCAGCAGACGGGTGGCTCGCTGGGCGCCGCGCTGATCAACACGATCGCCGTGTCGGCGACCGCCTCGTACCTCGTGGTACACGGGCACTCGGCGGCGGCGCTCGAGGCCGGCTCCATCCACGGCTACACCACGGCCTTCACGTTCAGCGGCATCGTGCTGGCGGCCGCCGCCGTCATCGCCTTCGGCCTCATCCGCCGGGCGCGGTTCCAGGAGCAGCCGGTCGGCGACGTCGGCGAAGTCGACGACGAGGTGCTCGTGGAGGAGACAGAGGCCGTCGCCCTGGCCGGCGCCGGCGTCTAAACGGGCCCGACCCACCTTTCTCCCACCCTGCCACGGGAGACCCTCAGCCGCACCGGCGCACTCAGCGCCGGTGCGGCTCTGAGTGGTCCCAGTCGGCCAGCAGGGTGCGCAGCGCGGTCAGCAGGATCAGCGGCTGGTCGAGCATGGCGTGGTGACCGGCCTCGGGGATCTCGATCACCGGCGTGACCCGGCCCAGCTTCTCGTACATGAAGGCGCCGATCTCGGGCGTGACGAGGCCGTACTCGGAGCGCAGCAGGGCGAGCCGGCAGTCCACCTCGCTCAGGTAGGGCACGGCCAGGCCGCGCACGCCGCGGGCGAACTGCTCGAAAATACGGCGGTCGAACTTCCACTGCCACCCGCCGTCGACCTCCTTGAGGGAGTGGCGGGCCACGAAGTCGACGACGTAGTCGAGGTAGTGCTCCTGGGGCGGCACGGTGCGGAAGCGGCCGATGGCCGCGTCCTGCGTCGGGTACGTGCGCGGCCGCCCGAAGGCATCGTGCGCGCTGATCTCGGGGTCGTGCTCGGTCACCGGCGAGTCGCACACGATCACGCCGGCCACGCGGTCGGCGTGACGTGCCGCCGTCACGATGGTGACGAAGCCCCCCATGGAGTGGCCGACGATGACGGGCACCCCGTCGATCCCGGCGTCGCCGGCGACCGCGATCACCTCGTCGGCCCATTGCTCGGGGTCGTACTCCTCGCGGTGCCCGCTGTCGCCGTGGCCCGACAGGTCGATCGCCACGACGCGGAATTCGCCAGCGAAGGTCGCGGCCACGTGGGTCCACCAGTGCGCGTGGGCGCCGCCGCCGTGCACGAAGACGATCCCGCGGCGGCCGGGCTCGCCCCACTGCAGGGAGTGCACGGGGCAACCGTCCACCTCGAGCCAGCCATGGCCGTAGGGCACCGACACGGCGCGGGTGAACCACGGCGGCGCGTCCGGGAGGAGCGGGGGGACCGGCATCACGGGCGAACAGGCGAGCGCGACGGCGCCGGCCGGGGCCGGCTACTCGCTGATGATCTCGATGGCGTACTCGGGGCAGTTGGCGATGGCCAGGCGGGCCTTGTCCTCGAGCTCGGCCGGCACCTCGTCGACGATCACGCTCGCCTGGCCGTAGTCGTCGACGTCGAAGAGCTCCGGCGCCAGGCCGTAGCAGCGGGCGTGCCCCTGGCACTTGTCGGGATCGACGCGAATTCTCATGGGAAGACCACGGGCAGGATACGGGGACCCCGCACCTGGCCACCAGCCCACGTGATCTCTGCGCTCTCGGCAAGCGAGAACTCGGGGATGCGGGCGAGCCACTCCTCGAGCGCCACCTGCAGCTCCATGCGCGCCAGGTTGGACCCGGCGCAGCGGTGGATGCCCGAGCCGAAGGCCACATGGCGGTTGTGGGCGCGGTCCAGCTGGACCAGCTCGGGGTGCTCGAACGCCTCGGGATCGCGGTTGGCGGCCGGGAAGTTCATCAGCACCTTGTCCCCCTTCTTCATGGGGCAGCCGGCGTACTCGATGTCCTCGGTCACCTCCCGGGCCATGGTCACCGGCGAGTAGGCCCGCAAGAGCTCCTCGACCGCGGTGGACATGAGCTCGGGCTCGGCTACCAGGCGCTTGCGGTCCTCGTCGTGCGTGGCCAGGTGCCACAGCGACGAACCGATGGCGCTCCACGTCGTGTCGACGCCGGCGATGAGGACGAGCGCCGCCATGCCCAAGACGATGCCGTCGTCCACCGGCTGGCCCTCTACCTCGGTGTGCAGCAGCTCGCTCAACAGGTCGTCGCCGGGGTTCTCCTTCCGGTAGGCCAGCTGCTCGACGAAGTAGTACAGCAGTCCCTCCACGCCGCGCTGGCGACGCTCCTGGTCGTCGGCGAACTCGAGGACGTCGCGCACCCACCCGGTGAACGTGTCGGCCAGGTCGGTCGAGACACCGAGGATGCGCGCGATCACCCGGACCGGGATCTGCTGGGCGTAGTCGGCCGCCGCGTCGGCGTGCCCCTTGTCGGCGAAGCCGTCGAGCAGGCCCCCGCAGAGCTCGCGCGTCAGCGGCACGTAGCCGTCCACCCGGGTGTGCGAGAACCACGGCAACAGGAGGCGGCGCGTCCAGGTGTGCAAGGGCGGGTCGGCGGAGATCGGCGGCAGCCCGTATTCGAGGTTCGGGCCGTCGAAGTTCTCGTTCGGGTCCTCGTCCTCGTCGGCGGGGATGACCGCCACCTTCAGCGAGCTGAAGTGCTCGATGTCGTGGGCGATCGCCGTCACGTCCTCGTAGCGCAGCGGCATCCAGCTGCTCTTGCGCCGGTCGGTGTGCGGGATCGGGCAGGTCTGGCGCAGATCGTCCCAGATGCTGAACGGGTCGGCCAGGTACTTCGGGTCCATCACGTCGAAGTCCGCCGCCCAGTCGTTCACCGGCGCCGTGTGTGTCATCGGGAGCTCCCTTGGTGCGCGTGCTGCGTGTGCTGCGTGGGGGTGCAGGCGTCGCTGCTGCGTGGTCTGCCCGCCCGCGCTCACACTACAGCGAGGCCCCGGAGGCGACCGGCTGGCCGCCCCGGAGCACCTCGTACTGGCGGCCCTCGTCGTCGGCCGGCACCCGGAGGCCCGCACCGCCGGGCTCGGGCCGGATCACCTCGGCGCCGCTCGGCGCGTACTGGACGATATAGGCCTTGCGCACCTGGTCCGTGCGGTTGGGGCCCGTCGAGTGCGGCGTGAGCGACGAGAACACGACGATGCTGCCCGCAGCCGCCGGCACGGGCACCGCCTCGGCCGGTGCGCGCAGGCAGACGAAGCCGATATCGGAGTACTCGTGGGCCAAGGTGCCGAGCCGGTGCAGCCGCGGCACCACCCACGGGCAGCCGTTCTCCTCGGTGGCGTCGGTCAACGCGACCCAACAGGTCAGGTACTGCTGGGGCTCGACGAAGGCGTACCCGTTGTCCTGGTGCCACGGAAAGGGGGACTCGGTGCCCGGCTTCTTGTAGACCGCCTGGTCCCAGTAGAGGCGCGCGTCGGGCCCGATCAGGTCGGCGCACACCCCGGCGAGGAGCGCGGAGGAGGTGAAGCGGCGCAGCCGGGGCGAGCGCAGCACGAGATGCGTGGTGAACGTGATCTCGCCAGCGCGGGCGATGAAGAAGCGGCCGCCCTCCATCTCGCGCAACGCGTCCTCCTGGCGCCGCTCCAACGGGTCGATCTCCGCCAGCAGCTCGTCCACTTCCGAAGGCGCGAGCGCGCCCTCGAGCACGAAGTAGCCGAGCTCGTCGTACTGGCGCACCTGTTCGGGCGCCACCACGCGGAACGGACCGGTGTGGTCGCGCCAGTGGAACTCGGTGTTCAACTCGTGGCGCGGTGGCGGCGCACCGCCGCTCATGTCCCGGTGAACCGGGGCGCGCGCCGCTCGGCGGTGGCGCGCACGCCCTCGGCGAAGTCGGCCGTGGTCTGCAGGCGCAGCTGTGCCGCGCACTCCTGCTCCATGGCGGCGCGGGTCGCCTCCACCAGGCCGAGGCGAAGGGTCGCCCTGATGGCGCGCACCGCGAGCGGGCCCGAGCCGGCCAGTTCGCCGGCGTAGGCGAGGGCGTCGGTCATGAGGTCGCCCTCGGCGTCGCCGGCCAGGCGGTCGCACACGCCGAGGGCGAACGCCTCCTCGCCGCCGACACGGCGCCCGGTCAGGAGCAGGTCGGCCGCCGCCTGGCGCCCGGCGACCGCCGGCAGCGTCACGGTCAGGGCGAAACCATGGTGGAAGCCGAGGCGCGCGAAGTTCGCGCTGAAGCGGCTGGACGCCGTGGCCACCCGGAAGTCCGCCGAGAGCGCCAGCCCGAAACCTCCCCCGATGGCCGCCCCCTGCACGGCCGCCACGACGGGGAGCGGCGCGGCGAAGAGCCGCAGGGCTTGCGCGTAGAGCGCCGCGATGTCCTGTCCCGCATTCGCCCCGAAGTCGAGGCCCGCGCAGAAATGCCGGCCTTCGGCGGCCAGCACGATGGCGCGACACCACTCGGTGCGGTCGAGCTCCTCGTACGCGTCGGCGATCTCGGTCAACAGCGCCGTGTCGAAGAAGTTGTTGGGTGGCCGGCGCAGGGACACCACGCCGACGTGCTCGCCGTGCTGCTCGACCGAGACGTCGTCGCTCACAAGGCGATGTCCTCCAGGCTGCGCCAGTAGATCAATGCGTCCTCACCGTCGACGGCGTGCGGGATCCGGCCCACCTCGGTGAAGCCGAGGCGCTGGTACAGCCCGCGGGCGGGATTCGACTCGAAGACGAGGTTGTACTGCATGGCGTCGTAGCCGAGCCGGCGCGCCTCGAGCAGCGAGTGCTCGACCAGGGTCCGCCCGACACCGGTGCCGCGATAGGCGGCGAGCACGAAGTAGCCGGCGTTGGCGATGTGGGCCCCCCGCCCGACGAAGTTGGGCTTGATGTAGTAGGCCCCGATGAGGTAGCTGCCGAACTTCGCCACCGAGATGGCGGCGGAGTGGTCGACCCAGTACTCGTCGAATTCGTCCCGGGTGATCGGCGCCGACTGCGGGAACCCGTCGCCCGCGCTGACGATACGGCTGAACGCGACGAACAGCTCGTCGTAGTCATCGACTGTCGCCGTTCGGACGTCCACCGGCATGACTCCCACGGTACTGGTGCGGACGCCAAGAACTGGGCCATCACCGGCACGGCCCGCGAGCCGCCGTGCGCGCGGCGCGTCAATGGGCGGCGAAGCCCGTCGTCCCGATGCCGGGACGCACCGCCTCAATGGGATCGCGCAGGTCGTCGATGTAGCCCAGCGCGTACGCCCCGCGGTCGTAGCCCATGAGCCGGAGGAGGTCGACCGGCAAGGTCTCGGCCACCTCGCGTGGCACCGAGAGGTACTGGTTCTCCTCTTGGCGCAGCCAGGCCACGGCGTACGTGATGTTCAGTCCGATCCGGGTGGCGGCGGAGTCGTTGGCGCCGCCGCCGTGGTACACGCTGCCCGAATAGAAGACCACCGACCCCCGTGGCATCTCGGCGGGCTCGGTGTCGTCGGGGCCGAAGGCGACACTCGGGTCGTCCTGCGCGTTGCTCCCGATTATGACCCGGGTTGCACCGTTCTCTTCGGTGAAGTCGGTCAGCGCCCAGATGGTGTTGCACTGGACCTCGTAGCCCGCCGGGAAGGGGAAGAAGTCGAACGCCCACTGGTCCCGGTGGATCGGCTGGGCCGTCTCGCCCGACCCGATGGCGATGGCCTGGGTCAGGTGGAGTTGGATATTGGTCGCGTGGCCGAGGAATGCCCGCGCCGCCCCTAACGCGAGCGGGTGCATGACGAGGTCCCGGCAGGCGGCCGAACGGGCGATCAGCGATCCGGTGCGGCGAGTGCGCTGCCCGCTGAAGTCGTCGGGGCCCGTCGGCGTGGCGTCGAGGAACGGTCGCAAGTCCGACTCGATCCGCTCGAGCAACGCGTCGTCGGCCACCCGCTCGACGATGACCGCGCCGTCGCGGCCCACGGCGGCCGCCACGTCCTCGGGGCTCGCGTCGGCGCTCAGGCGGGCGATGGGCACGCCCCATCCTTGACACTGCTCGGCGCGGCCGGCAACTCCCCCGTCGCGAAGGCCTCTAGGCGGGCGCCTCCGGCGCCCCTGGCGCCTCGGACACCAGGCCCATGTCGGCCAGCTTGCGCAGCGTCTCGCGCACGTCGACGTCGATCACCGACGCCTCGTCGGGGTAGGTCTCGCCCAGGACCTCCACCATCTCGTCCACGGTGGTCGACCCGTCACAGAGCTTCCAAACCGACCCGGCGCTGGAGTTGAGGAGGATCAGCAACTGGCCGACGTCGTCGTAGACGGCCACGTTCTCGTCGAGCTCCACCGCCGAGGCGCCCTCCCGGCGCACCGGCACCGAACCCGCTTCTGGCCATTCAGTCTGCATGCCCGGTCCTCCCTTGCCAACGGCTGCCAACGGTGTCCCCCACGGACACAGCCTCCCTCACCCGGCCCGTCCGCGCGTCGGCCGGCCCTGCGTCCGTGCTGCCACCTCTGCCCCTACCCAGGTGCCTCTACCCGGGCGGCCACAATCCCGAGCACCAGGCCGCACGCCTCGTCGAGGTCGGACAGCGCGAGGGTGTAGCACCCGCAGTCGGCGGCCAGCCGGCCCAGGGCCCCGGTCCCGGCCGCGCCGTGCGGCAACAGGTTCACCGCGTGCAGGGCCAGTAGGAAGAAGGCCTCCGTCTCGCTCAGCCGCGTCAGGGCCGTCTCCGCCGCCGGGTCGTAGCGGGGAAAGATCACGAAGCCCGGCGCGCACGGGTCCCCGACCCGGCGCCCGGCGCCCCCGCCCACGGGCACCTGCCACTCGCCCCCGGGCTCGCCGAACCACCCGTCGGCCAGCGGCCCGGGGTCCATCTCGGCCAGGACGGCGAAGCTGCCCGGCTTGACCGTGATCGGCTTGGGGTACGGCAGCAGCCGGCCCGGCCCGGTGCCGTCGAGCTCCAGCGCGACGAGCTCGTCGCTCAAGTACCCGAGGCCCGCCCGGGTCAGCCCGGCCGTCAGCGTCGACTTGCCCGACCCCGAGGCCGCGGGGACCAGGATCCCGGTGCCATCGGCCTCGAGCCCGCCGGCATGGAAGAGCAGATGCTGCCCGCTCTGCTCGGCGGCCAGGCGGTTGACGTCCCACACCAGCCAGGCCAGCGCGTCGCCCGGCGCCAGGCCCGGCTCGACCAGCTCTTCGTCGCGCCAGGCGTCGACCACGCCGTCGCGACCCGGCGACGCCGTCAGCCGGTACTGGTGCGGCGGCGGCGACGCAGACGCAGACGCACCGCCGGGCTCGTCGGGGTCGCCCAGATCTGCGAACAGCGCATCGACGTGGGCGCCGAGCGAGGGGTCGTCGCAGCAGACCGCGAAGCGGTAGGAGAGCGCCTTCAGGTTGGGGGTGCAGTGCGCCCGGTCGCGCGGGTGCCGCACGACCTAGACGGGTTCGTCCGGGCTCCCCGCCTCGGTCGCCGGCTTCGGCGCCCGGCTGGCCCAGTGGTGCATCGCCCAACCGCCGGCGATGAGCGCGGCGCCGATTTCGGCGTCGCGCTGGATGTTGAGGCCGGTCATCGCGAGCGAGCCGCCGGATCCGGCCGCCGGTGACGTCGCGGCCGTGAGGTTGGCGGGCGTCGTCGACCCCGGATTCGTCGTCGGGTTGGCTGTGCTGCCGCTGGATCCGCCGGTGGTGCCGCCGGTGCTTCCGCCGGTGCCGCTGGTCCCGGACAGGGTGGCCCCGGCCGCCGGCTTGGCGGTCAGGATCTCAGGAACGACCCAGGCCGCTGCGCCCGCGGTGGCGACCGCCGACATGCGACCCAAAGCCTGGCGCCTCGAGAACGTGCGCCTTGAGGGGGTCTCGCCCGGTGCAACCGGAGATGCCCCCGCATCTCGCTTTGACCGTTGGCTTTCCATTTCGTCCGTCCGTTCCTCTGCCGTTAATGGGGAGACTTTACTGCTGTTCTCCCACCTAGACCGCACATTTTCGTCTAATTTTCAGCAACCCCGAATGCCTTGATCCGGAGCCCGCCTGTCCTCCAGTGCCTAGATAACGGCCCATGGGTCCGTTTACTACCGCTTCTCAGAGAGTGAATTGTGCAACCGTAGTGACATGTCCTCGTGATCCGACCCTGCGGAGGCCATTTTCGGGCTCGTCGTGCCTGCCCCCCTGCGCTCACGGGGGCTACTCCGACGGCATGATGAGCGGATGAGGGGAGAGAACGTCGCCGTCGACGCGGCGACCGAGCCGACGGCCCAGCTGCTCTGGGCGGCCTGCCGCCCAGATCCCGACCCGGGCGAGGTGCGGGCGGCCCTGGCCGGCGGCGCCGACCTCGGCCTCGCCGTGCGGGCGGCCGACGAGCACCGGATCAGCCCGCTGCTGTGGCGGGCGCTCGGTGCGGCCGACGCGCTGGACGCGCTGGGACCCGAGGCGGCCTCGTTGCGCGGGACGGCGGACGCCTTCGCCATGGAGGCCCTGCTGCTCATCCCGCGCGCCGTCGCGCTGGCCGTGCGCCCGCTCACCGCCGTGGGCCTGGAGCCGGTCATCTTCAAGGGCCCCGCCGTCGCCGCCCGCTATCCGCGGCCGGGCCTGCGCCCGATGGAGGACATCGACGTGCTGTTGCCGCGCGCCGAGCATGCCCGCGCCCTCACTGCGCTCGCCGCGGCCGGGTGGCGCGTCGTGCGGGAGGCCGGCGGCGAACAGTACGACACCGTGCTCGCGCACGACGACGTGCCGTCACTCCTACTCGAGCTGCATTTCGGCCTGGAAACTGCGTCGCAGCGCGTGACGGCGCTCGACCCCGAGGCCCTCTGGGCGCACCGCCGGCCGGGGGACGTCGCAGGAACTCCCGCCTTCGTCCTGCCGCAGAACGAGGAGCTGGTGGTGCTCGCCGCGCACGCCGGCAAGCCCCACCACGGGTTCGTCCGGCTGATGTGGATCGCCGACCTCGCCATGATCGTGCGTGCCGCCGAGGCCGAGGGCAACGCGGTCGACTGGGCGCGGGTGCGCGAGGTGGCCGGGTCCACCCACTGCGTCACGGTGGTCGGTGCGGCACTCGCCATGGCGCGGCGGGCCGGGGTCGAGGCGCCACCGGAGCTCTTCCCCCTCCCCACCCGGGGCTGGCGCGGAGAGGCCGTGCGCCAGCTCCTCTCGCCGACCTGGCCCCTCCGACATCTCGAGCTGCCGGGGTACCAGCTCAACTACGCCCTGGCCGACCAGCGCACGCAGCGCATCAAGATCCTCCTCGTGCTGCTCGCCTCGGGCCACGGCATCGGCGGGCGCGTCCGGCGGGTGGCGGCACTGCCGCGCCGGGCGCTGGCAGGAGCTCGGTCCTCAGACTGACACCCCCGCAGGGGCGCGGCCTACAGGCCCGGGAAGACCCGGCGCAGGGCCTCGAGCACCTCGCCATTGGCGGGCACCGGCGGGCTGTGCTCGGGATCGAGGCGCCCGTAGACGAGCCGGCAGAACGACTCGGCCGGCAGCTCCAGGTCGGGAGCGACACCACCGTCACCCTCGAGGAGCTCGGCGCTCTCGGGCGTCAGGCGCACGGTGAAATGCCGCACCGGGTCGCTCGTGCGGACGCGGATCTCCCGCTCGTCGCCGGTCGGCTTGGCGGCGAAGCGACCGATCAGCCCGAGGTTGTCGATCACCACGGCTGCCGCATCTGCGGCGAGGCGGGCCGCTGGATCCGACATGACTTCGATATCCCAGGTATGGAGCGCGTGCTCGTTCAGGCGCAACGCCGCCGCCGTGTCGAAGCTCACTGACATCGGCCCGAAGGGAAACTCAGTCCGCGCCCGGTCCGCCTCCCCCACCGCCGCGAACGCCAGCTCCAGGCGCTCGTCTTCGACGAGGGCGTCGTCCGCTTTCGCCCGCGCCGACTTGGCGTTCCATTCGTCCCACACCGGCTGGGCGACGTCGTCGGGCAGCGGGTCGCCCGCCAGGGCGGCCTCGAGCCGGCGCGCCATGAGGACCGCACCCGAACCGAGGTGCGAAAGGACGTCGGCGATCGTCCAGTCCGGGTCATAGGAAGGGCGCTCGAGTTGCTCGGTGTCGAAGTCCTGCACCAGGGCGCGCAGTCGGCCGACCGAGGCGGTCAACGGGGGAAGGGGGTTGTCCATGCTGGCGGTCTAGCGGAAGGGAGACGGCCGCAGAACGGGCTCCGCTGTAGATAACTTGACAGTTAAGTAACCTTCTGGTTAAGTGCAGCCATGTCGACGCTGACCGAAGAGCGCCTCGATGCGGCGTTCGCCGCGCTGGCCGACCCGACCCGGCGTGCCATCGTCAGCCGTCTCGCCACCGGCGATGCGACCGTGAACGAGTTGGCCGCCCCGTTTGCCATGTCGCTGCCCGGCATCTCCAAGCACCTCAAGGTGCTGGAGCGCAGCGGCCTCATCTCACGGCGGCGCGACGCGCAGTTCCGGCCGTGCCATCTTGAAGTCGAGGCGTTGGACCAAACGCTCGACTGGATCACGACGCACCGGCGCATCTGGGACGAGCGCTTCGACAAGCTCGACGCGCGCCTCCGCGCCGTGCAGTCCGGACGGCGCCATCGAAAGGGGGTCGTCGGATGAGCGGCCACGGGAACGAGCTTCGCTTTACGCGGGTCTTCGATGCGCCGCGCCAGCTGGTCTTCGACTGCATGATCGACCCCGACCATCTCACGCACTTCTGGGGTCCAGCCGGGACGAGTACGCCGCGCGAGCACATCACGGTCGACGCCCGCCCGGGCGGCGTGTTCTCGACCGTCATGGTCAACGATCGCGACGGAAGTCGATACCCCACTCATGCCATTTACGACGAGGTGCGCCCACCGGAGCTTCTGTCGTGGACCGAGTCACACTCGGGCATGCGGGTGACGACGCAATTCGTGGCGCTCGGCCCCGATCGCACCGAGGTGCGGATCCACCAGCGCTACGTCCCCGAGGCCTTTTTGGCTCCCGAGGCGCAAGCAGGCTTCTTGACCTCACTCGACCGCTTCGCCGCCCACCTCGGAGAGGTCGCGCCCCGAAGGTCTGGATCCGAACCCGATCAGCCTTCGTCCGAGTAGGAGGACCTCACATGCCATCCGACGTCTCGTTGACCGCATACGGCGACATACTCCCCGCCGACATCGGCGATGAGTATCTCTCGCTCGCCAACCTGTTGGAAGCGGCCGGTCCGGCCGTGTGGGACGCCCCGTCGCTGTGCGCGGGCTGGCGCACGCGGGAGGTCGTGGCCCACGTGACGATGCCGGTGCGCTACTCGGGACCGGCCTTCATGGCGGAGCTCGAGGCGGCGGGCGGCGACTTCACCCGCCTGTCGAACACGGTGGCGGCACGCGATGCGGCCCTGCCAACCGGGCTCCTGCTGGGCGACCTGCGCGCCGAGATGTTGCACGCCTGGCAACCGCCGGGCGGCGGGATGGGGGGGGCGCTGACGCACTGCGTCATCCACGGTCTCGATATCGTCGAGTCGGTGCCCCTCCCGCGGCGCGTGCCCGACGAGCGCATCGAGCGGGTCCTGTCGTTGGTGGCCGACCCGGGAGCGCCCAACCTCTTCGGCACCGATCTCTCCGGCGTGCAGTTGCGGGCCGACGACCTCGAGTGGACCTACGGGACGGGTGCACCCGTCATCGGGCCGGCCCAGGCCCTCGCGCTGGTGGCCTGCGGTCGCCTGCTGCCGCCGGGGCGACTGCGCGGCGAGGACGCCGCCCGCTTCACGCAGCGTTGAACGGCTGCGCCGGCTACGTCTGGCCTGCGGTGTCGTCCCGCCAGGCCCGCCAGGCCCAGTAGCCGCCGTCGAGATCGGCGACACGGCGGAAGCCCAGGGCCCGGAGCGAGGCGGCGGCGAAGCTCGAGGCGTACCCCTCGGAGCACACCACGATGACGGGTTGGTCATAGCCCTTCACCTCGGGCAGGGCGTGGTCACCCTGGGGGTCGAAACGCCACTCGAGGACGTTGCGCTCGATGACGACCGCACCGTCGATGTCACCCTCCGACGCCCGTTGGCGTTCGGGACGGATGTCGATGACGAGTGCGCCCTCGGAGCGCCAGCGTTCGAGCTCGGCCGGTCCGACCCTTTCGATCTGGCGCCGCGCCTCGCTCAGGAGCCGGTCGACCGACCGCTCGGTCATGGAGCGACGAGCCTGAGCCCCTGCGAATCGGTGGACGGCACCAGGCCGGGCTCGTCGTGCAACGGATCCCAGGCGGCGTCGCGTGGCACCAGTCGTCCGTCGAGGCGGTCGTAGTAGGTCATGGACGTCAGCGCCGGACTGTACACATGCAGGCTGAGCGCGTGCGCAGGGGACTCGTTGCTCACATCGTGGACGTGGCCCACACCGAAGGCGCGCGTGACGCCTGTGTGCACCTCTTGGCGCGCCAGTGTCACGCCCCCCTCGTCGTCCCGCCACGGGATCGTCTCCACCAGAGACCCGCTGATGACGCGCAGCGCGCCCCGTGAGCTGCCGTGGTCGTGCAGCTCGACCGTGCCTCCGCAGGGCCACGCGATCAGCCACGCGTCAAAGTCGGGCGTCCGCGCGACCATCCGCCACGACCGCTCCCGTGCCTGGAGGGCACCCGGCCAGTGGACCACCGAAGCGAGGCGGCTCGCCACTGCGGCGGGATCGACGTGCCGCGGCGCGATGCGCCCTCGCCCGGCGGCGCTCCGGGCGGGCCCACGAGCTTCGGCGCCCGAGTGTTGCTGGTCCGGTTGGAGCATTCCGCCACGGTACCATTAAACCCGACTAAGTCAATCGCATTTCCATGATTTAGCCGGGACGGGCCGCTAGCGGGGGTCGGACGGATCCGCGCGGTTGTCAGGCGCTCGTGTGACGGACGCTGTAACGTCCGTCACAATGCCGGGGGGCTGGTAGGCATGCACGCTTGGGGGGCGCGCCCACGGCGGGCGCCTGCTACCCCCGTGCCCGAGTAGGGCCCACTGGTGGGCCCGATCCTCGAGGCCGCAGCCCAACCCGCCGCCGGCAACGCAGGCGAAGCCGAGCCGATCTTGGCGATCGACGACGTCACCATCGGCTTCGGCGGGGTCCTCGCCCTTGACGAAGTCTCCATGTCCGTCGGGCCGGGCGAAGTCGTGGGGGTCATCGGCCCGAACGGTGCCGGCAAGACGACCTTGTTCAACGTGATCTGCGGGTTCGTCCACCCGAGCTCGGGCCACCTCACTTATCGCGGTCGCGACCTGCAAGGGCATCACCCGCACGACCTGGCCAAGCTCGGCATCGCCCGCACCCTGCAAGGCGTCGGGCTCTGCGCCGGGTTGACCGTGCGCGAGAACGTGATGCTCGGCGCAGAGCCGGCGTTGCACAGCGATCTCGTCTCCTCGTTCCTCGGGTTGTGGCGCTCGAGCCGGGAAGAGCGTCGAACCTCGGCGCGGGCGATGGAGATCCTCGAGGGGCTCGGTGCCGCGGCGCACGCGGACCGCCTGCCCCCCGCGCTGCCGTACGCGGTGCAGAAGCAGGCCGCGTTGGCGCGTGCGTTGATGGCCGAGCCACAGCTCTTGCTGCTCGACGAACCAGCGAGCGGGCTCTCCGAGAGCGAGATGGGCTCGCTCGGGTCACGCATCCGCGGCCTCACCGCGACCATGTCCGTCCTCCTCGTCGAGCATCACATGGACCTCGTCATGTCGGTCTGTGACCGGATCGTGGTGCTGAACTTCGGAAGGGTGATCGCCCAGGGCGCCCCGGCCGCCATCCGGGCCAACCCCGACGTCGCCACCGCCTACCTGGGGGACGTGATCGAGGAAGCGGGCTCCGGCGAGCCGGGCGGCATGCCCGATGCTTGAGGTGCGCGATCTCTCCGTGTCCTTCGGGGCCGTGCGCGCGCTGCGCTCGGTCTCCTTCCGCGCCGAGCCAGGAGGCGTCACCGCGGTGCTCGGTGCGAACGGAGCCGGCAAGACCACCCTGCTGCGCACGATCTCGGGGTTGGTGAAGCCCCTCGGCGGGACGGTGTCGTTCGATGGGGACGCGCTCGTCGGCCGCAGCGTCGAGTCCATCGCACGCATGGGCGTGGCGCACGTACCTGAAGGCCGCGGGGTGATCGAAGAGTTGACGGTGGAGGAGAACCTCCGCCTGGCCACGCTCTGGTGCCTCAAACGCGCGGAACGAGGGGTCGGCGTCGAGGAGATCTTCGAGGTCTTTCCGAGGCTCCGGGGGTTCCGCCGCCAGCACGCGTCAGCCTTATCGGGTGGGGAGCGCCAGATGTTGGCCCTCGGCCGTGCCCTCATCTCGAGGCCGAGGCTCTTACTGCTCGACGAGCCGAGCTTGGGCCTGGCCCCTCTCATCACCGCCCAATTGATGGCGCTGCTGCGCGAGCAGACCGAGGGCAAGGACATCACCGTCGTTCTGGTCGAGCAGAACGCGCGCAGCGCGCTCTCCGTGTCGCAGCACGCCGTGATCCTCAACCTCGGACAGGTCGTCGTCTCCGACGACGCAACGACGGTGGCCGCGGACGACGCTTTGCGCCACCACTACCTCGGGTTCTAGTGCCGTGACCCTGTTCTTCGACTACACGCTCGACGGCATCGCCAACGGGATGGTCTACGCCGCCCTGGCCCTCGCCCTCGTCCTGATCTACCGGGCGACGCGCATCATCAACTTCGCCCAGGGCGCGGCGGGGATGCTCACCACGTTCATCGCCTTCAGCCTGCTCTCACGGGGCTGGGGCTACTGGTGGGCCTTCATCGTGGTGCTGTTGATCGGCTTCGCCTTGGGTGCGGTAACCGAACGCCTCCTCATCCGTCCGCTCCATGGCAAGTCGGAGCTGAACCCGGTCATCGTGACCATTGGCCTGCTCGTCGTCTTCGAGGGCCTCGCCGGCGCGATCTACGGCAACGCGAGTCGCGGCTTCCCCGCCGCGTTCTCCCAGCGGGGCCTGCGCATCGGCAACACGTCCATCGCCTTCTCCCACTTCGACGTCTTCATCCTGGTCGCCGTCCTGGTCCTGATGGCTGGGATGCTCGTCCTGTTCCGCTTCACTGCGCTCGGCTTGCGCATGCGCGCGACCGCCTTCTCGCGTGAGATTGCGCGCCTGCTCGGGGTGCGGGTGGGCCTGCTGCTCACGCTGGGCTGGGGACTGGCCGGGATCGCCGGCTCGCTGGCCGGCCTGCTCGTCGCACCGACGAGCTCGTTCGGTCCCTATTACATGGACCTGATTCTCGTCTACGGATTCACGGCCGCCGTGATCGGGGGGCTCGAGAGCCCGGTGGGCGCCTTGATCGGAGGACTGATCTCGGGACTGTGCATCTCCTACGTGGGCGGCTATCTCGGGTCGGGGCTCGAGCCGCTCGGCGCGCTCGTCCTCCTGATGGTGGCGCTCATGGCTCGTCCCGAGGGGATCTTCTCCCGGCCCGCGGCGAGGCGGGTCTGAGGTGGACCCAGCAACCGTGACCAGATTCCTCCGGCTACCGCGCCAGCCGATGGTGCGGCACCTGCTCGTCGCAGTCCTGGCCGGGGTAGTCCTCTACTTCGTGACGCAACGGCTGAGCACGTACAACGACTACCAGGTCGGCGAGATCGCGGCCTACGTCGTGGCGCTGGCCGGGCTCAGCTTGCTCACCGGGGCCAACGGCCAGATCTCGCTCGGCCATGGCGGGTTCATGGCGGTCGGCGCCTACACCCTGGGCCTGTTCATGACCCACACGGGGACCAATTTCGTGCTCGAGCTCGCTGCCGCTGCCGCGGTGGCGGCGGTCGCAGGCGTCGTGATCGGCCTGCCGGCCACACGCCTCAAGGGCCCGTACCTGGCCGGCATGACGTTGCTCCTCGCGCTCGCCGTGCCCTCGATCGCGGACAAGTGGTCGGCCACGTTCGGCGGCGACCAGGGGTTGACGGTGACGGCCCCGACGGCGCCCGGGTCGCTGGGGCAGGAGGAATGGCTGGCCTGGATCCAGATTCTCTGCGCCTTGATCGTGCTCGTCCTCCTAGCCAACCTCCTGTGGAGCCGTTACGGCCGCGCCTTTCGGGCCGTGCGCGACGACGAGATCGCGGCGTCGCTGGCCGGCCTCCACGTGGCGCGCACGAAGGTGCTGGCGTTCGCCATCAGCGCGGGGTGCGCCGGACTCGGCGGCGCGCTGTACGCGCTGTCCACCGGTGTCGTGAACACCGGTCAATTCCCGCTGACGCTGTCGATCCAGCTGTTGGCGGCCATGGTGCTTGGAGGAACCGGGACGCTGATCGGGATGGTCTGGGGCGGGATCCTGCTCGTCTACCTGCCGCAGTGGTCGACGTCGCTGTCCTCGGACTTCAACTTGGGCAACGGGGCGAGCGCGTACCTCGCCACCATCATCTTCGGGGTGGTACTGATCGGCGCCATGCTCGCCGCCCCCAACGGCATCCAAGGTGGCCTCCGATGGCTGTGGGCCCATCGCCCGCATCCGGGGCACGGCGATCACGGGGCGCCCGCTCCGATTCCGGTGTCGGCAGGTGACTAATGCAATGTGCAACCAAAGAAAGGGAGAAATTATGCGACGACAAGCAAGGAGACGGACGGGTGGGGCGCTCTGGGCGCGGGCGCTCGTGGCCGCTTCGATGGGTTGTGCGCTGGGGGTGATGCTGCTGCCGGCGACGGCGCAGGCAGCGAGCACCCCGGGCGTGACCTCGAACTCGATCACGATCGGCGCCACGGTCCCGCTCACCGGGCCGGCGGCACCGGGCTACGACGAGATCGCACCCGCGATGAACGCCCTGTTCTCCTGGGTCAACGCGCACGGTGGCGTCGACGGCCGAAAGATCAACTACATCTACGAGGACGACGCCTATAACCCGGCGCAGACGGCGACGCTGACGCGCAAGCTCGTCCTCCAAGACAACATCTTTGCGGACGTCGGTTCGCTCGGGACGCCCACCCAGTCGGCGGTCCAGGCGTTCTTGAACCAGCAGAAGGTCCCGCAGCTGTTCATCGAGTCCGGCTGCAATTGCTGGAGCAATCCGAAGTACCCGTTGAGCCTCGGCTGGCAGCCCCCGTACACCGTTGACGGCAAGATCCTCGGCTCGTACATCAAGACGAACTTCGCCGGCAAGAAGATCGGCTACCTGTCCCAGGACGACGAGTTCGGCCAGGACGTGGTCAAGGGCCTCGACATGGAGATCCCCTCCTCGTCGGTCGTCTCGCGCCAGACCTATGACGCCAACACGCTGGCCGGTCCGCTCTCGAATCAGATGGCGGCGCTGAAGGCGGCGGGCGCGCAGGTCGTGGTGCTCGCCACCATCCCTGCAGCCACGGCGCTGGCCATGCTGCCGGCCGCCGTCATCGGCTACTCGCCCCAGTACGTCGTCGACAGCGTGGGCGCCGACCCCCCGACGGTCGGACCCCTGCTCTCGTCCTTCACGCAGAAGGGCGGCGGGTCGGCCGCGCAGGCGGCGGCCGCTGGCGGGCTGCTCAACAACGTCATCACGACGGCGTACTTCGCACCCGAGTCGGACACGTCCAACTCGTGGGTGCAGGTGGAGAAGAAGATTCTCCAGAAGTACGCACCGTCGGTCTACGCGAAGTACGGGCTCGACGGCAACACCCAGTACGGCGTGGCCCTCGCGTACACCTTCGTGCAGGCGCTGCAGAAGGCCGGCAAGAACCTGACGAGAGACAGCCTGATGGCGGCGATCAACTCCGACGGGAAGAACTTCGTCACGCCGGGCTTTGTGCCGCTCTCGTACTCGAGCTCGGTGCACTTCGGCTTCGAGGGCGAGGAAATCGTCAAGCTCGAGAGTTCGGCGCCGCCGGCGGTGACGCCGACCGGGAGCTGGATCGGCGCCGTGCCGGTCAGCCCCGTCGAGGTGACCAGCCCCGGAAAGGGACCGATCAAGAAATACAGCGGCCCCACCTCGACCCCGCCCAAGAGCCTGTCGTCGACGTCCTGAGCGGCAGCCGGTGACACCCGGCGGCGGGGACCCGATCCCCGCCGCCGGCACCGGCCGGGGTACTACCCACACGGCCGCCCGAGCGGCTACTACACCGTCCGTCAGCGGCTACCCCCCTTGCCGGGTCGTGCACGGTCGCGCATCATGAGGTCACGATGAGGGCGGCCTGGTACTGCAGGGGTGCGACCTGGGGTCGGACGTGGCGCTCGGTGCTGCTCGTGGCGGTCCTGTGCGGACTGCTGGGAGCGGTGGCGCTCGCCGCGCTGGCCGGCGCGCGCCGGACCGAGTCGGCCTACGGGCGCTACCTGACCGCGACCAATGCCAGCGACGTGCAGGTGAACGTCCCCTCTCCGCTGCAGTCACTGGACAAGCGGGTCGCTGCGCTGCCCGGCATCCGCTCGAGCGCGACCTGGCTGGGAATGGACGCGAACCCCGTCGTGCACGGAAGGGTCGATCCCGACTTCCAGACGAACGGCTTTGCGGGCAGCGTCAACGGCGAGCTCTTCACGCAGGACACGATGACCGTGGTGGCGGGCCACCTGCCCGCACTGGACTCGACCCACCAGATTGCGCTCACCGCCGCCGTGGCGCGCCTATTCGGCGTTGGTGTGGGCGGTCGGGTGACCTATCAGTTCGCGGACGGGCTGTCCCTCCAACGAAACCCCCCCACCAAAGATCTCACGTACCGGGTGGCGGCGATCGTCGAGCTCCCACCGGTGTTGGTCGACCAGTTCGACCAGACGGCCAGCGCCGTACTCCCACCTGCGGCGACCGCGGTGGCCGAACGGCTCCCCGGATCCGTGGCGTTCTCGTGGGTCGGCGTCCGTCTCGTCAACGGGAGTGCCGGCGTCCCGGCCTTCCAGGCGGCCGTGACGCACCTGAGCGCCCAAGTCGGCGGCGGCTACATCTTCGCCATTCGCAAGCTCGACACGGTCCACCAGCAGGTCCAAGAGGCCATCCGTCCTCAGGCGGTCGCGTTGGCCGTCCTCGGCGCGCTGGCCGCCCTCGCCCTCCTGGTGCTCGTGGGACAGGCGCTGGCCCAGCAGGTCGACCGGGCGTCGACGCAGGCTGCCGCGTTACGCGCCATGGGTTTCACGCACTTCGAGAACGCGCTCGCGAGCGGACTCGGTGGCGCGCTCGCACTCACGGGCGGGATCGCGCTCGCCATCGCGGGTGCGATGGCTCTGTCGCCGTTGGCACCGGTAGGCCCGGTCCGCCAGGTCGACCCGGCACGAGGTTTGCAATTTGATACGACCGTGCTGCTGGGTGGCGCGGCGGTCCTGGCTCTGTTGCTGCTCGGCACCCTGGCGTGGCTGTCGTGGCGAGCTGTCGGCACCGACGCGGAGCTGCAGTTCCGTGGGTCCACGTTCTTCAGCAGGAGTGCGCCTCAGCTCGGCCTACCGGTCACCGCGGAGCTCGGCGCGCAGTACGCGCTCGGAGCGGCCCCGGGAAACGGCCGGACCGTCGTGCGGGCCAACCTCATCGGTTCCATCGTCGCGGTCGGCGCCGTAGTGACCGCCGCCGTCTTCGCGGCCAGCCTCAACGGGCTGGTGACCCACCCCGATCGCTACGGGTGGAACTGGGGGGTCCTCGTCGAGAACCAGGGTGGCTACGGGGGATTCCTCCCCGACCAAGTCACCCCGGCCACGTTGGGCGACGGCGATGGACCCCTCGACCACTTCATGTCGACCATCCCCGGGATCGCAGGGTGGTCGACCTTCGGGTTCACGCAACTTCCGATCGACGGCGAGGTAATCCCGGTTCTCGGGCTGGCCACCCACCGGGGCGACGTCGAGCCGCCTACCGTCGCCGGACAGAGCCTCAGCGATACGCAAGCGCAGGACATCCTCGCCAGTCCAAAGCTCGCACCGAACCAGATCGAGCTCGGGGCACTGACGCTGCAGCAGCTGGGCAAAGCAGTCGGGGACACTGTGCGGGTGGGAACCGGCCCCACAGCCCGCACCTTGAAGATCGTTGGGACCGTCACCCTGCCGTCCATCGGCGTGACGCTGTCGGACCACGTCTCTCTCGGACGCGGCGCCATGCTGGCGGAGAGCACTCTGTTGTCCGCGCTGGACTTCAGCAAGGTCGCCCGTGAGAATGTCCCCGAAGCGATCCCCGCGCTGCCCTCGACGCTGGCACTCGACCTGAAGCCCGGGGCCAGCGCCGGCACCGTCGTCGCTCGGCTGCGCGCCTTTGCGGTCACCCAGGGCGGAGCGGGAGATCTCTACCGAGAGCCGCGTGTGCTGGGCGCACAGATCGTCAACGCCGGCCAGATGGGATCGCAGCCGGTCGCACTCGCCATCGCGTTGGCCGCTGGCATGCTCCTTTCGCTCATGGCGACGGTGTTGGCTGCCGCGCGACGGCGGCGGCGCCAGCTCGCGCTGCTCAAGGCCCTCGGAATGACCCGGAGCCAGCTGCGCAACATCGTGACGGTCCAGACACTGACGCTGCTTTTCATCGCCGTCGTCGTTGGCCTCCCGCTCGGGATCGCCGCCGGCCATCTGCTCTGGATCAACTTCGCGGGGTCGCTCGGAGTCGTACCGGTGGTCGTGATACCACTCGTTGCGCTCGTTATCGGCGTCATCGCTTTGTTCGTGGCGGGGACCGCGCTCGGGACGGTGCCGGCCGGCTTGGCTGCGAGCACTCCGACCACGTTGGTCCTGCGCTCCGAGTGACCGCGGGTGCAGGCGTTCAGGCGCGCTGCCCGAGCCAGGACGCCACGATGCCCGCAGCCTCCTGCTCGCTCTTGCGCAGCGAATGGTCGCCGTCGACGAAGGCGAGCGTGACGTCGCCGGCTATGGCAACCGTCTCGCGCTCCAACTCTTCGGGCGTGGCGAAGGCGTCGCGGCGCCCGGAGACGAACAGGCACGGGAGCGCGAGCGCCGGAAAGTGCTCGGTGCGGAGCCGGTCCGGCTTCCCCGGTGGATGGAGCGGGTAGCTGATCAGGATGAGTGCGGCCGCCTCGAGGCCGTCCGCCACCGCCATGGAGCACATGCGCCCACCAAAGGAGCGACCCCCGACCGCGATGCGCCCGATCGGCACGTCGAGGCGGTCCGCGAGCGCCGACGCGGCGGCGCGCACCGTCTCGATGCACACGGCCGGCGGGTCGGTGCGGCGCTTGCCGGCGGCCTGGCCGGGAAACTCGACCCGGTCGACCCCGATGCCGAGTGGGGTCACCGCCTCCTCGATGGCGAGCAGCCCGGAGTGATCGCGGCCAGCACTCGCGCCCGGGGTGACAATGAGGCCGGCGACGGTGGCGCGTGGGATGCGGACAGTTTGGCCGAACGCGCCGCGGCGCGGCGCGGATGCGAGAGTGTCGAGATGACCGGGGCAGGTAGCACACTTGGGGATCCGGCCGACTGGCGTGGACGCGTCTCGAGCGCGGTCGGTGCCATCGACGCCGTCCGCCCGCTCAGCACCAACGCCTGGTTGGTCGAGGTCGGCGCCCGGCGCCTCGTCGTCAAGCTCGGGCCGGGTGCCCGCGACGAGGCAGACGGGTTGCAACGCCTCGCCTCGGTCCCAGGCGCGCCGCTCGTTCCCGAGGTCGTGGTCGACGATGCCGACCTTCTCGTGACAGTCGGCATCGACCACGCTCCGCGCACCTCCGCGCACGACGAGAACTTCGGCCGCGCCCTGGCCAACTTGCACGACACGGTGCTCCCGGCATGGGGCGGTGGGTCGTCGTGGATCGGTGCGTGCCGGGTCGACCCGTCGACGTGGCCCGGCGGCGCCGGCTTCTACGGCGCCCGCCTGGAGGAGCTCGCCGCCCGCTGCGACCTCGCGGAACCGGTCGGTCACGTCGTGGCCCGCCTACCCGAGCTGGTCCCGCCGGGCGGCCCGGCCCTGCTGCACGGCGACCTGTGGTGGGGCAACGTGGTCTTCGGAGCGGACGGGCGCACGTGGGTGATCGACCCGTCGGTGCACGGCGGGCACCCCGAGGAGGATCTGGCGATGCTCGCCCTGTTCGGCGCGGTACCCGACCGCCTCCTCGCCGCCTACCAGGAGGTGCGCCGACTCCACGACGGTTGGCGCGAGCGCGTCGCGCTCTTCGAGCTCTACCCGCTGCTGGTGCACACCGTCCTGTTCGGCGGGGGCTACGGCGCTCGGGCGCTCGATATCGCGCGCCGCTTCGCCTAACCGGCTCGCCTTGCGCCGGCCCCGGCCGCACACGATCTAATGGCGCCCATGGCCACCCCACTCGAGTTCTGGCTCTACCTGCCCCAGATGCGGCTCGGCATGGAGGACCTGGTCGACCGCGCCCAGACGGCAGAGGAGGCGGGGTTCCGCGGCGTGGCCGGCATGGACCATTTGGCACCGCCCGCGGCCGAGGCCCAGCCGATGTTCGAGGCCATGACCACGAACGCCTGGGTCGCGGCGAGGACCGAGCACCTCCGCGTCGGCTCGCTCGTCCTGTGCGACTCGTTCCGTCACCCCGTAGTCCTGGCCAAGGAGGCGGTCACGATCGACCGCGCTTCGGGCGGCCGATTCGAGCTCGGCATCGGCTGGGGCTCGGTGACCGATGAGTTCGTGGCCTACGGCATCGGTTCCACCGAGCCCAAGTACCGCGTCGGTCGACTCAAGGAGTCGCTCGAGATCATGGCCGCGCTGTGGCGCGGCGAGGCGTTCGACTACGACGGCGAGCACTTCACGCTCCACCAAGCGCAGCAACGACCCACGCCCCTCGGGCACATCCCCATCGTCATCGGCGGCGCCGGGCGCAAGACGATGGAGCTGGTGGCCGCTCACGCCGACTGGTGGAACGTCCACGTGAGCATCCTCGACCGCTTCGACGAGATGCGCGAGCGGGCCGGAAAGGCGCGCTGCTCGCTCCAGGTGCAGGTGGCACTCGTCAGGCCTGGCGCCGATAGAGATGCCATCGACCAGACGGCCCGGCGCCGCTTCTGGGGCGGCCACGTCCTCGGCACCGCACCCGAGCTCGTCGACTACTTCGGCGGCCTGGCCGAACGCGGCGTCGAACGCGCCTACGTATGGTTCACCGACTTCGCGCCGCCCGAGACCCTCGAGGCCTTCGGCCAAGAAGTGATCGGCGCGCTCAGCCCGCCGGCGTGAACTCGACCTGGAGGGGCTGCCGGGCCCGTGCCCCTCGGCCATTTGCCCAGTTCGCAGGCCGAGAAGGACCTTTTCGCGATTCACCTAGAGTCATTGGCAACGCGTCAGGGGAGGATGTTGGATGAGGACGGTTGTTGTGGGTGCCTCGAGCGGCCTTGGCCGCTGCATCGGGGTGGGCCTGACCCAACGGGGCGCCCAGACGGCGCTGCTCGCCCGCCGGCTCGATCGTCTCGAGGCGGCCGCAAAGGAGGCCGGCCCCGGCACGCTGGCGCTGGCGTGTGACGTCACCGACACCGAATCGTGCCGGGCCGCCATCGATGAAGCGGCCGAGCAACTGGGCGGGATCGACGCTCTCATCTACACCCCGGCGATCGGGCCCTTGGCGAGCCTGCTCGACATGGACGCCGAGACGTGGCGGCGCGTGTTCGACACCAACGTCATCGGTGCGGCACTGGTGACGGCGGCCGCCCTCCCCCACCTGGCGGCGACCAACGGCGTCGCCATCTACCTGTCCTCGGTGAGCGCGTCGCTCACGCCGCCCTGGCCCGGCCTCGGTGCCTACGCCGTCAGCAAGGCGGCCCTGGATAAGCTCGTCGAGGCCTGGCGCGCCGAGCATCCGTCCGTCGGGTTCACCCGGGTCATCGTCGGCGACTGCGCGGGCGGCGAGGGCGACTCCATGACAGGATTCGCCAACGATTGGGATCACGACCGCGCCGTCGAGTTCGGGACCAAGTGGGCGGAGCGCAAGTACCTGAGCGACAGCCTCATTGAGGTGGAGGAGCTGGTCACCGTGATCGACGCGGTCATCCGCCACGGCGAGAGCCTCAGCTTGCATTCGGTCACCGTTGCGCCGCGCACCGTGCCCAGCGCACGTCCGTCGCCCAGTCCCGAGCTCTTCGCGCAGGAGTCCTGACCCCGAAGCGATGAGGAAGTGACGCTGCAGCGCTACCCGTACCGGGCGCGCGCCTGGTGGGGTGAAGCGCTTCTGGCCGAATCAGACGCGTGCCTCTACCTCGAGCGCGAGCGTGAGCCGGCGCTGCTCTACTTCCCGCGCACCGACATTGACCTCTCGCTGTTCCATCTCGCCGGCCGCACACCTGAGTCCGCGGGCGGCGAGGCGGAGGTCTGGAACGCCGAGTCGGACGACGGTGAAGCGGTGTTGTTCATCGTCGCGGCCACGAGCCCCGGACTCGAGTCCCTTCTCGGCCACGGTCGGTTCGACACCGAGCGGGCGCGGGTCGAGGTGCTCGACGGCTACTCCACCGGCGAGGCCGACGCCTCGACGGCCAAGCGCTTCCCCACCTGGGGTGACGCGACGCACCTGGTCGACCTGCTCAACGTGCGCCCCGACGGCGACTTCGGCTTCGTTGGCGCTGCGCACACCGACGGCCACCGGCCGGTCGTGGAGGGAAGTCAGATGCTCGGCCAGGCCATCGTCGCCGCCGGGCGCCACGCTCCCGAGCGCCGGGTGGTGTCAGCCAGCATGCTCTTCCTGCGGGCAGCGGACGCAGGCCGGCCGGTGCGCTTCGAGCTCTCCGAGCTGAGCACCGGCCGCACCTTCACGGGCCTCGCTGTCGATGTGCTCCAGGATGGTCGTCGGTGCGCCGCCGGCACCCTGCTTCTCGACGCCACCGCACCGGAGATCATCCGCCACGCCGGCGCTCAACCCGACGTCCCCGGCCCCTCAGCCTGCCCTCCCCTGGACATGGGCGTCACCGGGCGCGACATCCGCGTGGCCGACGGCGCCTACACCAACGACTCGGATGAGCCGGCCGGTCCGCCCACGATCGATTGCTGGGTTCGGTTCCATCGGTTGCCGGAGGACCCGTCGCTGCACGCGGGCCTACTGGCGCAGTTCACCGGTCATATGTCGATCGCAGCGGCACTGCGCCCCCACGCGGGAATCGGCCAGGCCGAGGCGCACCGCACCTTGTCGATGGGGATCAACGCCATCAGTCTGTCGTTCCACCGCGCCGTACGCGCCGATGAGTGGATGCTGTACCACCATCAGTCCACCTTCGCCGGTGACGGCATGACCCACGCCGAATGCCGCGTCCACGCCGAGAGCGGAGATCTGTTGGCCTCGTTCACTGTCGACGCGATGGTCCGCCGGTTCCCAACCGACGATGTGCGGGACGAGCGGAGGGCAATGTGAGCCTCACCACCGGACGCGGGCCACTGAGCGCCCGGCCAGCCGGTCGTTTCACCGCGCCGATGCCCGCGGAGGTCGCCTATCTCGAGCCGTACGCTCGGCGCGTCCGCGCCGTCAAGGACGGCCAGACCCTGGTCGACAGCGAGAGGGTGCTCCTGATCCACCGCCCAGGTCGGCCGCCCTCGTACGCCTTCCCGGAGAATGACGTGCAGGGCCTGCCCGTACAGCCCGAACCCGATTCCCCGGGCTACGTCACGGTGGAATGGACGGCCGTCGACTCCTGGTTCGAGGAGGCAGAGGAGGTCTTCGGGCACCCCCGCAACCCGTACCACCGCGTCGATTGCTTACGGTCCGAGCGCCGGCTCGTGGTCGATGCCGCCGGCTTCACCGTGGTCGATACCACCGAGACGCTGGTCGTCTGCGAGACGTCGCTCGCGCCCCGCCTCTATGTCGACCCCCGCCACGTCCGGATGGACCTGCTCAAACGCAGTACCACGGAGACCTACTGCCCGTACAAAGGCACGGCCACCTACTGGTCGGCGCACATGGGCGACGACGTCGTGGCCGACATCGCCTGGAGCTACGAGGACCCGCTGCCCGAATCGGCTCCGCTGCGCGGGTGCTTGAGCTTTGACGACACCCGCGTGACCCTCCACCACGACCTGCCGGCCGGCGATTGACGCACCGTCAACAAGGTCCATGGGCAGAAACCGAGGAGCTCACGCTGGCCGTCGACGCCCAAGGATGTCGGTTGCAATTGTTCTTGTAGCGACGGGTCAGCACGAACCGAGACGTTGCGTTACTACAATCCGTTCGTATTGACAGCCGGCATCGCCGTTTCGGCCTCACCCAGGTACCGGTCGATAACCTCTTGCCCTGCGTCGGAGGCCGGCCCGGACCAGCCCACCCGGCCTCGGGTCAGGATCACGCAGGTGTCGGCCATGGCCAGGGCCCGGTGCACGAACTGCTCGCTCAGCACGATGGTGATGCCCGAGCGCCGGGCCTCTTCGAGCCCCTCGAAGACGGACTCCGCCACCAGCGGGGCGAGCCCCAACGACATCTCGTCGGCGATCACCACCTTGGGTGAAACCGCAAGCGCCCGGGCCAGCGCCAACATCTGCTGCTCGCCTCCCGACAGGCTCCCAGCGCGCTGCGTCCGCCGATTACCGAGCACCGGGAAGCGCTCGATGGCCCGGTCGATGGCGCCGGGTCGGTCCGCTCGCCGTTCCTGCGCGACGGCCATGCGCAGGTTGTCGATCACCGAGAGGCCCGGAAAGATGCCGCGGCCCTCGGGGATGTACGTCAGACCCAGCTTGCGGATGCGATGGGCCGGGAGCCCTGTCACGTCATGGCCTTCGAATCGCACGCGTCCGCCGCTCGGCGACACGAGACCGGAGACGGCCCGGGCCAGCGTGCTCTTCCCTGCGCCGTTGGTGCCGAGCACGGCCAGCACCGTTCCGGGCTCGACGGTCAACGACACCCCGAAGAGCGCTTGCGACGTGCCGTAACGCACGTCGAGGTCCTGTACCTCGAGCATCGGCTCGCTCACGCGCCCGGCGCCTTCGTCGGGGCGGTGGCGCGCTGCTGTGGTTCGCTGTCACCGAGGTAGGCCGACCGCACGGCCGGATCCTGGCGGACCTCCTCCGGCGTGCCGGCTGCGATCCGCTCACCGAAATCAAGCACGAAGACGGTGTCCGACAGGGAAAGAACGGCCGCGACGTCGTGTTCGACCAGGACCAGCGATAACGGAGGGTCCGACTCGTCGACGATTTGGCGGAACACGCCAAGCAGGTTCTCGCACGCCTTCAGGTCGAGACCCGAAAGCGGCTCGTCGAGCAGGAGCACCTGTGGCTGGCAGGCCAGCGCTCGACCGACCTCGACCAGGCGAAGAACGCCCAGCGGCAGCGCCGCCACCGGTGCCTTCGCCACCCGGGTCAGCTGGAGCAGTTCGAGGATCCCATCGACCTGATCGTTCTCCTCCTTCGACGGCGGGAGGAGCGATCGGGGGTCGAACATGTCGCGCCACAGTCGCTGCTGCGCCGTGCGCGCCCGGTGGGCCACGACGAGGTGCTCGCGCACAGTGAGGCCCAAGAAGAGTTCGGGCTGCTGGAACGTCCTAGCCAGCCCGCGGTTCGCCCGCGCCCGTGGCGAGGCATTTGTCACGTCCTCGCCTCGGAGTGTGACCCATCCCGTGTTGGGTCGCTGCAAGCCGGAGAGCACACCGAGCAGTGTCGACTTCCCCGCCCCGTTTGGGCCTACGAGTCCGACGATGGCGCCGGGTTTGACCTCGATGGATACCTCCGAGAGCGCCGTCAGCCCGCCGAAGCGAACGGTGATGCCTGCAGCCTCCAACGCGAGCGGCGCGTCCTGCGGTGGGCCACCCGGGCCGGCGGTTGGAGCCGTGGTCGTGGTCATGACACGTGGCCCGCAACCTTGGGCACAGTCTCGATCGGTGGCGTGGACGGCGGCACTCCCACGTCCTCAGCCAACGGGCCCCCTCGCGGACGGGTCGACGTGAGACGCAGAAGCAGGCCGCGCAGCTTGCGACTGTTCTCCGCCAGGGCGCCGTGGGGATACCTGGCCGCCGAAATGGCACCCAGACCGAAGAGCACCGGCAACGCATTCGGAACCCAGGTCCACGTCGACAGGTAATTCTGCGCCAGCGCCGCGGGGAAGACGAACGTAATGCCAGCGATCAGGGCCGCCGCGTTCGAACGCACGCCGATGGTGACGAGGACGGCCAGCCAGACGACACCGAGAAACGTCGCGAACTCGCTCGGCTGGAACGAGGTTTGCGCCAGCGCCAACAACCCGCCGCCGATGCCTGCGATGAGCGCGGCGAGTGATCCAGCGATCACCTTCATCTGGACGACGCTGATGCCCGAGGTCCTCGCTCCTGCCTCGCTCCAGCGCGCCGCATTCAGGGCAAGGCCGGTGGTCGACCGGCGGAAGTTCACGATGAAGAGCGCGATGATCACGAAGACGACCAGGCAAAGGTAGGTGTACGCCAGGTCGGAGGTTGCGAACTGCGGCCGGTTGAGAGTGAGGCCGAGGCCCTGGTTCACGAAGCTCGGCAGCGTGAAGACGAGGTTCTCCATGAGAAGGCCGAACGTCAAGGTGACGAGCGCGACGTACAGGTCGCCCAGTCGGATGCTGAGGAAGCCGACGATCGCACCCATCGCCGCTGCGATGATCCCGCCGACGACGATGGAGGCCAGCACGGGCCACCCGTAGTGATTGGCCAGTTGGGCCGTCGTCAGCGCACCCACCCCGGCGAACGTGATCTGGCAGAGCCAGAGCATGCCCCCCTCTCCCGTCACGATCGTCCACGAGAGAAAGATGACTGCGTAGGCGATCGCCTGGGCCATGAGCCCGACCCAGTACCCCGCCAGAATGAGCGGCAGCGCGCCGACGATGGCGATCAGGACGAGCGGCCCGGCGTACTTGCCGACGAAGCTCAGCTGGGCCTCTTCGATCACGCTGCTGGTCGAGCCGGCCAGCCGGCTCTCGCCCTGTGGCGTGATGGCGCGGTCGAGCGCGCCACCCCAGCCCTCCCCCTGGCCGACGCTGCCGCGTCGAACCAGGGTGTAAAAGAGGAAAAGTGCAATGACGATGAAGGGGACAGCGTCGATCACCTCGGTCGTCCAGCTGCTATCGGACGGGAGGTAGCGCTGGATGAGCGACGTGGCCACGCCCATCAAGAGCCCGACCAGCACCGCCACGGGCAGACTGCACATCTTTGCGGCGATGACGGCCGCGAAAGAGGCGGCCAGCACCACGATGAACTGGTTGGGGTCGAGGCCGATGATCGGCGCGGCCAGCACGCCCGCCAACCCGGCGAAGAAGGTGCTCACCGCCCACACGCCCACCGAGATCGCGGTCGGGCTGGTGCCCGACAGGTCGGTCATGGCCGGCGAGTCCACCATCGCCCGCACCTTGAGGCCGACCTCGGTGTAGCGAAGGACGAGGGCGCCGGCCACCACGGTCACCACGACGCAGGCGTACACGATGATCTGGTCGAGCGTGACCGGGACGCCCAGGAATTGGTACACGGCGACCGGTTCGGGTGCCAGGCCGGGCGCCTGTTGGATCGCCTGGTTGCCGAAGATCAGCGTTGCGAGCGATGGGAAAGCGACGAGCAGGCCGATCGTCGCCACGACCTTGATGAGCGGCGAGGACAGCCGCAGGTGGCGGAAGAGCACAACGTAGAGCAGCACCCCCAGCGCCGGGGCGGCGATCACGATCGAGACGATCGCCGCTGCGACGATGGACCAGTTCTGCTGGGTGTGCAGGTAGTAGTAAAAGCGCGCGATGAAAAACGCGATGGCGCCGAACGCGAAGTTCAAGATGCCCGAGGACGTGTAGGTGATGACCAGTCCGGCCGAGGCGATGGCGTAGATGCCGCCGAGGACCAACCCGGCGATCACGAACTGGAGCATCCTGCGGAAGCCACCCCCTTGCCGGCTGGATCAGCCGGAAATTTCTGACATCGACGTCGATACAGATACTAACGACGCAGCTGACCCGGTGCACGACGCCCGATCTGGGTGCTGAGCTGGGAGATCACTGCCTTTACTCGAGGACCCCGCACCTCGTGGGACGGCGGCAAATTGTCCCGCTGGTGGTCGCCTCGAGGGCGATCCGCGCTAGGAGTCGGCGCGCACCTTGTCCTTGACCGCCGGCACGATCGGCGGCGCCTCCTTCCAATTCGGAATGCCGGAGTCCTCCTTGGCGATCGGGTAGTGGTCGTCGTTGACCCAGGCCCAGTGCGAGTGGTTCAACTCGTGGAGCGTGAAGCAGGCGTTGAGGGCGTTGTAGAAGCCCATGTTGTCGACGCTCTGGTTCACCGACTCCTTGATCAACAGCGCCGTCATGGTCGGCAGGTCGGCGATGCGCTGCGCGAACTCGAGCGTGCGATCGGCCACAGTGTCGGCGGGGAAGACCTTGCTCACCATGCCGAGGCGGTGTGCCTCGTCGGCGTCGACCGAGTCGCCCGTCAGCAGCAGCTCCTTGGCCCGGCGCGGCCCGAACTCCCACGGGTGGGCGAAGTACTCGACACCGCACATCCCAAGGCGCGTCCCGACCACGTCGGCAAAACGGGTGTTCTCGGCCGCCACGATCAGGTCGCAGGCCCACATCAGCATCAACCCGGCCGCGAAGACGCTCCCATGGACCGATGCGATGGTGATCTTGCGCAGGTCCCGCCAGCGCTTGGTGGTCTGATAGAAGAAGTGCCACTCCTGGAGCATTAGCTTCTCCGCTCCCTCGCGCGTTGCTCCGTACCCGCGGTAGGTCGCGTGCTGTTCCGGGCCCTCGGACTCCTCACGCACGGCGTCGGCCGATCCCAGGTCGTGACCTGCCGAGAAGTTCGGGCCGGCGCCTTGAAGCACG
>DASXEK010000045.1:0-3140 GCA_036490155.1 Acidimicrobiales bacterium
AGGTCGGCGAGCGTGGCCACGCCCCGGGCCTGGTCGCCCCGAATGAGCTGCGCCTCCCGGAGGTCGCAGAGCGGCACGACCATGCTCAGAGGGCTGGCGGCGTCGGCCAGGGCGATCATGCCGGGGACGTGCCGCAGGGTGCCGTTGAGGCCGAGCTCACCGCAGAAGGCCAGACCGTCGGTGCAGCGGGGCGGGAGGGAATCGGTGGTGAGGAGGAGGCCGACGGCGATGGCCAGATCGAGGCCGGCGCCCGCCTTGCGGACGCTGGTGGGCGCCAGGTTGACCGTGACCCTCTTCATCGGCCACTTGAGCCCGCTCGAGAGCAGCGCCGCCCTGACCCGGTCGCGCGACTCGCGGACGGTGGCGTCAGGGAGCCCCACGATGGTGAAGGCGGGGAGGCCCTCCGAGACGTGGACCTCGACTGCGACTTGATGGCCCGCCGCTCCCGTCAGCGTGGCGGCGGCGACGGAAGCGAGGGCCATGCAAGGAACGGTCCTCGTTCTTCTCGGCGTTGCGCAGAAACTGCTTTCGGATTTTTTGTGAAGGTGTTCGGTCATGAGGGGGTCGCTGTCACACCCTCGGTTCACGCTTTTTGAAGTGGTTGCAACATCCTTGACAGACGACAAGAGCGAGCTCCGTCGCGCACTGCACGTCATCCATCGTGTACGCCGGCGGATCCAGCCAATGGCACTGAGCGGCGTCGAGGCGATGCAGTTCGCTGAACTCTTCGGAGAAGTCGAACAAGCCGGATCCTCCGGTGTCGCTCTCGTTTCACCCCGCGTGCTGGAAACAGGCGCCTACGCCAAGGAAGGCCACGCATCGGGGCCGGACTGGCTCGGTGCGGTGACTGGAACGTCGGCCGGGACGGCCAAACGCCGACTCGTCGCTGCTGAACGAGCGTCCGAGGTGCCGGAGCTTCGCGAAGCCCTCCGCGATGGCTCGCTCTCCACCCCGGAGCTCGCTCTGCTGACCAAGGCCGGGGCAGCCGACCCTGACGCCGTTGGTCCGCTGCTGGACATGGTGACGGAGCAAGCCAGCCACCAGGAACTTCAGGCCGAGGCTGAGGCGGTGAAGGCGGCGTCGCGTGACCGCGAGACGGAGCGGCAGCGCCGAGCACGGGTACGGGCGGGTCGTCACCTGCGGTGGCACCAGTCTGAAGGTGGCGGCATCAGAGGCGAGTTCTTCTGTGACGAGGCGGCGTGGGCGAAGGTGGCACCCGGTATCGAGGCGGACGCCAAGGCGCGTTGGCGCGCTGCCGGATCCGAAAACGCCGAGCCGTTCGAGGCCTACCGTCTCGATGCGTTTCTGGCTCGTCTCGGCCGCTCAGGTGGCAGGGACACTTCGGCCCGGCCTCACTGCCTGGTCCTCATCGACGCGGCCGCCCTCCGGCGTGGTTCGACCCGCACCGGTGAGGTCTGCGAGATCGAAGGCATCGGCCCTGTCCCCGTCGAGACGGCGGTCGAGTTGCTCGGCGAAGGTTCGGTGCAGTTCATCGTCAAGGAGGGCACCGACGTCCGCTGCGTGACCAGCTCGAGCCGCGACATCGCCCAGAAAACCGCCATGGCCCTCGTCGTCCGCGACCGGTGCTGCGTCGTCCCAGGCTGCGGTAAGCGCCACGGCCTCGAGTGCGACCACATTGTCGAGTTCAAGAACGGCGGACCGACCACTTACGACAATCTTGCGCTGCTGTGTGCGCAGCACCACGCCATGAAGACCCATGGCGGATGGATCCTCTCCGGAAAGGCCGGGAAGTGGCAGTGGTCCGCTCCCGCGAATCCGCCTTCGGCGGGGGCGATCCACCGGGCCCGCAAGGTTGCGGCGGCGAAAGCCACCTCTCGCAACCTGCCGCGCCGAACGTAGAGAGTTAGCTCTTCCCGGGCCCGGGCTTCAGTTCGCCACTCGGCGCGCTGGGCGGCGCGGGTTGACCCGCGTCAGACGGCGAATCCCGCAACGAACTGAGCAGGACTTCGGCCGCGCCCATGAGGCTGGTGGCTTCGTAGGGTACGACGACCTTGGCGTTGTTCGAAGTCGCCATGTCCTGCAGGGCCTTCAGCTGGAGCACGGCCAGCGTGCGCGGGTTGATATTGACGGAGTCGATCGACGAGAGCCGGAGCGCCTCACCCTGGCCGTGCAATTCGAGTGCCTTTTTCTGACCCTCGGCTTGGAGCTCGAGCACCTTCATTTCGGCTTCGGCCCGCAGAATGGCGGACTGTTTGGCGCCTTCGGCCTCGAGCACGGCGGCCTGCTTGCGTCCACCGGCACTGTTGATGGCGGCCTGCTGCTCACCTTCGGACTTCAGCACGGCGGCCCGCTTGTGCTGCTCGGCCTCCTTCTGCTCCGACATGGCCTGGATCACGTTGAGCGGCGGCGTGATATCGAGGATCTCGATCCGGTTGAGCCGGACACCCCACTTCAGTGTGGCGTCGGCCATGTGGTCCTGCATACGGCTGTTGATGGTGTCGCGCTCGGAGAGCGCCTGGTCGAGCGAGAGTTCGCCGAACACGGCGCGCAGGGCGGTGCGGGAGAGCTGGTCCACGGCGAGCAGGTAGTCATTGATCTCGAAGAGCGCCGACTTCACGTCGATGACCTGGCAGAAGATGGTGGCGCTGACCTGCAGGAGCACGTTGTCCTTGGTGATGACCGCCTGTTGGTCCCCGGTCATCGGGAACTCACGCATGTCGACCTTCTCCATGCGATCAACGAAGGGGCGCAGCACGCGCAGGCCGGGCTGGTCGACCGTCGAGAACTTGCCCAGCCGCTTGACGACGCCGACAGTCCCCTGCTGGACGATCTTGATGCAGCGGGTCAGGAAGAAGATGCCAGCTCCACCGCCGACCACGACCACGGCGACAACGATGCCGATGATTTCGCCTGCCGAACCGATCATGTGCGCTCCTTAGCTCTCGGTGGCGTAGACCACGAGGAGGCCTCGTTCCACGTCGGCGACGACGACATCGGTGCCTTCGGCGATCGTGAGGTCAGGATCCAGCGGAATGGCAAACCACTCCTCGCCACGAGCCCGGATCTTGCCCGGGTGGTGCTGACCACGGATTTCGCGAGTGACGAGAGCGGTCTCTCCGACCATCCCCTGGACACCGTTCAGCACGGACCCACTCTATTCATCGACCGATAAATGTGGG
>DASXEK010000068.1:0-79586 GCA_036490155.1 Acidimicrobiales bacterium
ATCGGCGCCAGGAGGACACCGACCGCCGGCGGGTGGCGCTGCGCCTGACCCCCGACGGCGAGCGAGTGCTGGCGGCGGCGGACAAGGCGGTCGACGATTACCTCGCCACGCTGGCGGGCTGCCTCCCGACGAAGGAAGAGGCCATGGCCCTGCGCTCGCTCGAGCTGTGGGGGCAGGCGATGGTGGCGTCGCGGGAGGCGCCGAAGAAGGAGGCGGGCAAGACGGCGGAGGGCGCGGACCGATGAGCAAGACCGAGGACCGCCTCGAAGAGGCCGGCGCGCCGACCCCGACCGCCGGGAACGGCCGGGTGGCCGACGGGGCGGTGGCCACAGAAGAAAAGACGCTGCCGTTCGCTGCCTACGTCCCGATGGGGGCGGTCAGCCGCTACGAGAAGCCGAAGGCCACCATAAGCCCCGACGTGAGCTTGTCGTGGATCCGGCGCGCCGCGCCCATCGTCATGTCGCACAAGAAGCAGTGGTTCTCGGCGCTGATCTTCGCCTTCGCCGGCCTCATGATCCAGGTGTGGGTGCCGCTGCTCCTGCAGAACGGCATCACGGATGCGCTCAACAAGAACACGGCGGGCCTACGGAACTACGTCATCTTGATCGCCGTCCTCGGCGTGTTCACCGGTTTGTTCGGCTACATCTCGCGCTCGAACCTGTTCAAGGTTGCGTACTCAATCGAGTTCGACCTGCGCAACACGATCTACGAGCACTTCTCGCGCATGTCGTTCCCGTTCTACGACCGCGTGCAATCGGGTCAGCTGATCTCGCGGGCGAACTCGGACATCCGCTCGGTGCAGATGTACCTGACGTTCGCGCCGATGATCCTCGTGCAGTGCTCCATCGCCGTCGTCGCCTTCATCTTCATGCTCTCCATCAGCGTGCCGCTGGCGTTCGTGGCCATGATCTCGATGCCCTTCATCTACGTCGTGGGCGTCCGTATGCGCCAGAAGCTCTTCCCGGTGTCGTGGCTGATCCAGTCGCGCCTCGCCGAGGTGGCCACCGTGGTCGACGAGAACGTCAACGGCGTCCGCGTCGTCCGCTCGTTCGCCGCCGAGCAGCAGCAGCTCCGCCAGCTGGGGACGGCGGCCGACCGGGTGCAGTGGGCCTATATCAAGGACGCGGACCTGCGGGCGCGGTTCGCCCCGCTCGTGCAGAACCTGTCGCAGGTGGGCCTCGTCTTCGTGTTGCTCGTCGGCGGCTGGATGATCATCCACGACCACCTGCCGGTGGCCACGATCATCTCGTTCAACCTGTGGCTCGTGATGATGCAGGCGCCGTTCATGATGCTCGGGATGCTCATCATGATGGGCCAGCGCGCCTCGGCGTCGGCCGGTCGGATCTACGAGATCCTCGACGAGCGGCCCACCATCGTCGACCGGCCCGGTGCCGTCGACCTGGTCGACAGCGAGGGCGACGTCGTCTTCGACGACGTGAGCTTCGCCTATGCCGCCGACAGCCTGCTGTCCAAGTCCGTCGAGGCTGGCGACGGCGAGGACAAGCGCCGCCAGATACTCAGCCACCTGAACCTGCACCTGCGGCCGGGCGAGACCGTGGCCATGGTGGGCCGCACGGGCAGCGGCAAGTCGACGGTCGCGCGGGTGCTGGCGCGCTTCTACGACGCGACGGGCGGCTCGGTCCGCGTCGACGGCCATGACGTGCGCGACCTCACGCTCACCAGCCTGCGCGGGAACATCGGCGTCGTCCTCGACGAGCCCTTCCTTTTCTCGGTGTCCATCCGCGACAACATCGCCTACGGCCGGCCCGACGCCACGATGGAGGAAGTGCAGGCGGCGGCCGAAGCGGCGGGCGCCGACGGGTTCATCAACCGATTGGCCGATGGGTACCAGACGGTGGTCGGCGAGCGCGGCTACACGCTGTCGGGCGGGCAGCGCCAGCGCATCGCCATCGCCCGGGCCCTGCTGGTAAACCCGCCCATCCTCATCCTCGACGACGCCACCAGCGCCATCGACGTCAAGGTGGAGCAGCGCATCCACTCGTCGTTGCGCGTCCTCATGGAAGGGCGCACGACCCTGATCATCGCCCACCGGCTCTCGACCATCTCGTTGGCGGACCGCGTCGTCCTGCTCGACGGGGGGCGCATCGTGGCTGACGGGACACACGCAGAGCTGCTGGCGTCGACGCCGCTGTACTCCGAGGTCCTGGCCCAGGCGGCCAAGGAGGAGACCGCCGAGACGGTCGTGGCCGAGGGCACCGAGGACGTGGGCCTCGAGTCCGACGACGACCTGCTCCAGCCCGAAGTCGTGGACCTCGCGCCCGAGGGCCCCGAGGAGCTGCGCTGATGTTCGGCGGAGGAGGAATGGGAGCCCCCATGGGGGGTGGCGGACCACCCGGGTCGACCCAGGCCGGCCTGCCGTTCGGCGGGATTCCGTACGAGTTGCAGGAGGGCGTCGACCGTCTCCTCGAGTCCGAGCCCGACCGCGGCGAGTCCAAGGTCGTCTTCACCCAACTCCCGACGCCCGACGAGAAGAAGACGCTGTCGCTGACCGGTTTGCTCATGGAGTACCCCGGCATGTGCGCGGCCGCGGTCGTGCTCGTGGCCGCCATCGCCCTGGCCACGCAGCTGGGCCCGAGCCTCGTGTCCTACGGCATCAACCATGGCCTGACACCGCCGCACTACGACTTCGGCGTCATCGTGTTCATGGCGATCCTCTACCTGGTCTCGATCGTGGTCTCGGCCTCGGCGCAATGGGGCCAGGCCCGAGTCACCGGCCGCTTGGCCTCGTGGGTCATGAACGACCTGCGGGTCAAGGTGTTCCGCCACCTCCAGCGGCTCTCCCTCGACTTCTTCACCGAGGAGAAGGCCGGCGTCGTGATGAGCCGCATGACGAGCGACATCGAGAACCTGCAGCAGCTGCTCCAGGACGGGCTGGCGCAGTTCGCCATTCAGGGCCTGACCATGATCGTCATCACGGCGTTCTTGTTCGCGACGAACGTGCGGCTGGCGCTCATCACCGTCGTCTGTGTGCTGCCGCCGCTGGTCATCATGTCGATCTGGTTCAAGCGGGCGTCCGAGCGCGGCTACGACAAGGTGCGCGACGGCATCGCCCTGGTGCTGGCCGACCTCTCCGAGAGCCTGCAGGGCGTGCGCATCGTCGCCGCCCACAACCGCCAGCGCTACAACGTCGAGACGCATCGCGACGTCGTCGGCGCCTATCGCGACGCCAACAACTACACGGGCCGCCTCAACGGCGTCTACGGGCCCGGGTCACAGCTCCTCAGCGTGGTCGGCCAGGTGATCATCCTGGGCATCGGTGGCGAGATGCTCCTGCACCACCAGATCAACCTGGGCGAGCTCACCGCCTTCTTCCTCTACGTGAACCGCTTCTTCTCGCCCATTCAGTTGCTGGTCCAGCAATACAACACCTTCCAGCAGGGACGGGCGTCCATCTTCAAGCTGCGCGACCTGCTCAACACCGAGCCCTCGGTCCTCGAGGCGCCCGACGCCGTCGACCTGCCCAAGATCCGGGGCGAGATCCACTTCGACCACGTCTCCTTCGGCTACGACCCGGCCGTGCCGGTCCTCCACGACGTCGACCTCACGATCACGCCCGGTGAGACGGTCGCCTTCGTCGGCGCCACCGGCGCCGGAAAATCGACCATGGCCAAGCTGGTCACTCGCTTCTACGACCCGACGGCCGGACGTGTGCTCATCGACGGCTACGACCTCCAGCGCGTCACGCTCTCCTCCCTGCGCTCCCAACTCGGCGTCGTGCCCCAGGAGCCGTTCCTCTTCGCGGGGACGATCCGGGACAACATCTCGTTCGCCCGGCCGGGCGCGCCGGACGACGAGGTCTGGCACGCCGTGCACCAGGTGGGCCTCGGCGAGCTCGTGCAGCGGTTGCCCTACGGGCTCGACACCCCTGTTCACGAGCGGGGCCAGTCGCTCTCGTCGGGTGAGCGCCAGCTCATCGCGCTGGGCCGCGCCTTCATGGCCGAGCCCCGGGTCCTCGTGCTCGACGAGGCGACCTCGAACCTCGACCTCAAGTCCGAGACCATGGTCGAGGCGGCGTTGGACGTGCTGCTCGAGGGTCGCACCGCCGTGCTGATCGCCCACCGGTTGTCGACGGCGATGCGGGCCGACCGGATTGTGGTCGTGGGCGACGGCCGCCTGCTCGAGGTGGGCTCGCACGACGAGCTGGTGTCGCTCGGCGGGCACTACGCCGAGATGTACGACACCTGGATCAACCAGTCGCACGCGGCGTAGGCGCCGAACTCGGACCGATTCACTACGATCGGGCCATGACGAGGCGGCGAGACAAGGGGCTTCCACACCGATCGGGTGGGCCCTTCGGGGTGTGGATCACCGACGGGCACGAGGCCGAAGCCGAGGCCGAGGAGATGGAGAAACCCCCGAATCGCATCGGAACGTTCATGCTCCGGATCCTTGGCTTCCGCGGCCGGGTGGCGGATCGTAAGGCGCCGCCCGTCCACCCCTCACATGAACATGCCGCACACGAACATCCGGTGGAGCGGCCGACCGAACGCTGACGTCGGCGCGGCGAAGGCCAGCGCTCTCAGGGCAGCTTCGTGTCGTGATGCTCGGCGGCCATCCGGCGGTCTTCGTCGGTCAGGTCGTCGTCCTCGACCGGGACCACGATGCGCCATTTCTCGCAGATCGGGCAGCGCTGATAGCGCTTGTAACCGAGGCGAACCGCCTTGAGCGACGAGCTCACGATCCATTTCGTCGTGAAGAGATGGCCTTTGCTGCAGCGGACGACCGTGTCGCCGCCCATGCCGGAATAGCCGCGCCGCTGCCCGGCCTGGGCTCCCATCTGCGCAATGACGTAGACGAACACCACGGCGAACACGATGACAATGGCGATGATGGCACCGGTCGGCATGGGGGCGCTCCTCTGTGGTCCCTCGTCGAAAGGCTAACGCTGCCGGGCGGATCGCTGGCACCATAGACAGGTGCCGGAGAACTACTTCACGGAGCGGATCGCCGCCGAGTACGCCACCCGATGGCCGCATCTGTTCGAACGGGGCGTGGTCGACCCGGCGGTCAACTTTCTCGCCGCTCTGGCAGCGGGCGGCGCCGTGGTCGAGCTCGGTATCGGCACGGGCCGACTCGGTCTGCCGCTCCGCCGCCGCGGCCTCGCCGTACATGGGATCGAACTGTCGCCCGACATGATCGATCAAATGCGACGGGAATCCGGAGGGGATGCGGTCGACGTCACCATGGGTGATTTCGCTTCGACGCGTGTGGAGGGCGGGAAGGAAGCGTTCTCGCTGGCCTACCTCGTGCGCAACACGATCATGAACCTCACGACGCAGGACGAGCAGGTCGCGTGCTTCGCAAACGTCGCCTGGCATTTGCGCAAGGGCGGACGCTTCGTCATGGAGGTCATGGTGCCCGAGTTGCGACGGCTCCCGCCCGGCCAGACGGTACGAATATTCGCGGTGGACCCCGGGCACCTGGGCTTCGAGGAGTACGACGTGGTCACCCAGGCCTCCGTCTCCCATCACTACTGGGACCGGGACGGCGCGATGGAGACCTTCTCTGCCCCATTCCGTTCTGTCTGGCCCGCCGAGCTCGACCTGATGGCGCGCCTCGCCGGCATGACGCGGCGGGAACGCTGGGGTGACTGGGACCGGTCACCGTTCACGAGTGAGAGCCGGAGCCACATCTCGGTGTGGGAGAAGGTGACCGAGCCAGGCGGCCTTTGAGGGCCATCGCCACTCCGGCCCTACGACACCTCAATGATCGCCACGGTATTTCCGTCGGGATCGAGGACCGTTGCCTTGCGACTCGTGTCGCCGACCTGCTCAACGCTCGAGGGAGTGATCCCCCGGTCGGCCAACTCGACGAGCGTCGCATCGAGGTCGCCGACCGACAGCGCGGCCAACGACTGGCCCGCCCGTGCGGCGTCGACCACTACGTAGAGCCAGGCCGCCTCCGCGATCCGCCACATCACTTCGTCGTCCTTGACCAGGATGTCGGGCGGCGAGCCGAGGAGGCGTTCGAAGAAGTCCTGGGCCACGGCGAGGTCCCTCACGGGGACGCCGATGAACGCGACCTCGATCTCCATGAGCTCCGAACCTACCGGGATCAATCCAAACCCGCCTGGTGTCCGTAACCAGGGTGGCGCCGTCGTCGTAAGACCGTTCGCGCAGGTCCGGGTTGGGGCGGGCCGACCGGGCCTGCGCGAACGCGGCCACCTACGTGGCGCGGCTCCAGGATCGAAGGGTGGCGCGGTAACGAGCGTCCCAACCGTCATAGGTCTCACGCAGGCGAGTGCCGGGCCAGTCCGGCGGCTGCAGCTGGATGGGGAGTAACGGGTCGCCCTGCAGGTGGCGCAGCACCGCCGCCGAGAGCTCGAACCCGGGGGCCAACGCCTCGGGGCCGTCCGGCGCCAGCGCGTCGAGGGCGGTCAAGAGTTCGTCGGCGTGGCGTGCCCAGTCGGGAAGATCCCAGAGCCGGCCCGCAAGCTGGTCCGCGGCGGGCGGGACCGCGGTCATGAGTTCGACGTCCGCGTCCAGGGAGTCGGGGAGCCGCAGGGCGACGTTGGCCGGCCGCATCCAGACCCCCTCGCGCAGCTCGGCCAGCCGGGCGTAGGCGAGGATGCGCCGACGAACGCCGCGGACCTCGGCGGTGCTCCCGCTCGTCGTCACGACCGCGAGCCACCACGAACCGTCGTAGTCCTTGGTGACGCCGGATCGGCTCGCCGACTGGCGGCTCTGGCGGGCGGCCAGGTGGCCGGCGAGACGGTAGTGACCGGCGCCGTCGGAGGTGGCCTCGCCGGCGGCGACCATGCGGCTGAGGGCCACCCGGGCGCGGTTCTCGCTGATGCCGAACAGGCCGGTCAGACGGACCAATTGGGCCACCGGGAGCTCGGGCGGGTCCATGCCGAGGAGGGCACTGGCCATGACGGATCGAGCCGTCAGCGGGCGACCGGGCGTCGGTGCTTCGGGGTCGTTACGTACTTGCATCAGCTGACTGATTATCGTAATATAGAGGCATGGCTCCCACCATGGTGCCTCCCGTGGCCGACCGGCCGGACGTGCTGCCCAGTGAGCGGCTGCAGGCGAACGGCATGGCCGTCCCGCCGTTGCGGAGCGACCTGCGTCGCATCGCCGACGGGCGTAACGCCCTTTCCGTGTGCATGGTGTGGTTCTGGGTGGCCGTCATCATCGGTGGCGCCGTCTGGCTCGACCACTGGTGGAGCTTCCTGATCGCCTTCGTGCTGATGGGGCCGATGTACGCCCGTTTCGCCATCTTGATGCACGAGTCCGCCCACAAGCTGCTGTTCACGAACAAGCGGTGGAACGACGTCATCGGCAAGTGGATCGTGGCGTACCCGGTCTTCACCCCGGTGCAGCTGTACCGGCGCGTGCACTTTGCGCATCACAAGGACGAGTTCGGGCCCGACGAGCCGGACATCGCGTTCTACCGCCCCTACCCGTGCACGCGGCGTGCGCTGTACCGTCGCCTGTTCCGCGACGCCGTCGGCATCAGCGGCTGGAAGAACTTCGTACCCTTGGTGAAGAACACGTCGCGCAAGGGACCGTTCCGCCCCATCGGCCTGTCGATCTTCGCCGTGCAGATCGTGCTGTGGGCGGCCATGTGGGCCGCGACCGGGCGCTGGTGGATCTACCCGTTGCTGTGGTTGCTGCCCTGGATGACCGAGTGGCGCGTCATCAACCGCCTGCGCTCCATCGCGGAGCACGGCGGTATGGAGCGCAGCCCGGACCGGCGCGCCACCACGCACCACGTGCGCCAGTCGTGGCTCGCGAGGTTCTGGATCGTGCCGTACAACACCGGATGGCATCTTGCGCACCATGTCGACATGGGCGTGCCGTGGCGCAACCTGCCGGCCTTCCACGCCGAGCTCGTGCGCGCCGGCTACGCCACCGACGCCATCACCTACAAGAACTACTTCGAGCTGTGGAAGGCGCTGTCGAGCGCCGACGAGGCCAGCGAGGTCAAGGCGGTCGCAGCCTAAGGCGCAAGGCCTGTCGGTGTTTCGGCGGTCTCGACGCCGGTGGCGGAGCCCTCGTAGGGTGCGCCTATGCCGCCGATGCGGAGAGCCACCCCGGTGCGCGATGAAATGCGCCGGCGCAGGGCGGCCCGGCGTGAGTTGTTCTATCCCGACCTCGCGGTCGAGTCGCTCGACGTAGGCGGCCTGACCCGCACCTTCGTGTCGGTGCCGGGCCCCGGGCCCGACGCTCCCCTGCTGCTCGCGCTCCACGGCGCCACGGGTACGGGCATGGACATGGCCGCGTTGAGCGGGCTGCACACGCGGGCGGCCGCGGCGGGGTGCGCGGTCATCTTCCCCGACGGCATCGGGCGCGTCTGGAACGCCGGCCCCGGTCCGCCGCGGTCGCCTCGGCGTCAGGGCGTGGACGACGTGGCCTTCCTCGCCGCGCTCGTCGATCATGCGCGGCGCACCGGCCTGAGCGACGGGCACCGGGTCTTCGCGGTCGGCGTGTCGAACGGCGGCATGCTGGCCGAGTACGTGGCGCGCCATGGCCTGCTCGACCTCGAGGGGGTCGTGCTGGTCGCGGCGAGTGCGACGGCGGCGTCGCGTCGGGCCTGCGTGACGCCGCGCCGCCCGGTCCGCTTCCTCGCCTTTCACGGCACGGCCGATCCCCTGGTGCCGTACGCCGGCCGGGCCATCGGCGTCACGGGCCGGCTGGCCCAGCGCCGGCGGCGCGGTGGGGTGGCGCCGATTGAGCAGGTCTGCGCCGACTGGGCGCGTCCGGGGGCCGAGCCGGTGCTGGACGCGCTGCCGCCGGCGTCGGTGACGGGCGACCTTCGGGTGGAGCGCGTGCGCTGGGCCGACCCGCTCGGGTCGTCGGTCACGCTGTACCGCGTGCGCGGCGGCGGCCACACCTGGCCCGGCGGGCCGCAGTACCTGTCGGCCCGGATCATCGGGCCGGTGGCGCGGGGGCTCGATGCAACCGGGATCATGCTCGACTTCGTCGCCGGCCCTTCCGCCTGAACGCCGGCGCCGGCGCCGGCGTCGCGGGAGCGGGCACCCACCGCTACCGTGCAGGGAATGGCCGACGCGCCGCTGCCGGTCGTGTTCATAGGGCACGGCAACCCGATGAATGCCCTGGAGCACAACCGCTACACCGAGGCGTGGGCCGCGCTCGCCTCGTCATTGCCGCAGCCGCCGCGGGCGGTGCTGTGCATCTCGGCCCACTGGTACACGAACGCCACGGCCGTGACCGCGATGGCCCAGCCCCGGACGATCCACGACTTCTTCGGCTTCCCCGACGAGCTCTTCGCAGTGTCGTACCCGTGCCCGGGCTCCCGCGATGTCGCGGCCGAGGTGGCCGACGTGGTGAAACCGCGTTGGGTCGGCCTCGACGCCGACAGTTGGGGCATCGACCACGGTGCCTGGTCGGTGCTCACCCACATGTACCCGAAGGCAGACGTGCCGGTGGTGCAACTGGGCATCAACGCACTCGAACCGCTGGACTCGCATCTCGACCTGGGCCGGCGGTTGGCGCCCCTGCGGGCGCAGGGCGTGCTGATCGTGGCGAGCGGCAACGTGGTCCACAACCTGCGGCTCGTCGACTGGTCACAGCCTGATGGCGGGTTCGACTGGGCAGAGCGTTTCGACGAGGCGGCGCGTGAAGTGGTGCTGGAGGCACCGGGCGACGTGGTGAAGCTCACCCGCCACGCCGACTACCAGCGCGCGGTGCCGAGCCCCGACCACTTCATCCCGCTCGTCTACTTTGCCGGCGCCGCCGCGGCGGCGGGAATCACACCCGAGGTGGTGATCGACGGGTACAGCTGCGGCTCGCTGTCGATGACCTGCTACCGGGCCGGCTAGCGGTTCGGCCGGCGCCGGCGCCGGCGCCGGCGTCCTAGTCCTCAGCCACGGTGGAGGGACCGACGTTGGCCTCGAGCCAGGCCAGCAACGGCTCGGTGGCGCGCAGCACGTCGACCACGCGTTTCTTGGCCGCCGAAGTGGAGAGCCAACCAGCAGGCTCCCAGGCGCGCGAGGCGACCAGCCCCTTCAGGCGCAGCAGTTCGATGCGCGGGTGCTCTTTTGGGTACCCCCTCGGCGCCGTCTTGAGCTCCTCCATGGCGTGGACGTTGAGGCCCCCCTTCGTCAGGGTGGCGACCACGCCCTCGAGCTTCTTTCCCGATTTCTCGGACGCGACGGCGTCGCGGAAGCGGACGAGCTGATCCGCCATCATGTGGTACATCCCGGCGCCGGCGAAGAGCCCGTCGGCCGAGAACTGGACGTAGCCGTGGCCGAGCCGCGCCGCGATCGCCGTCTTGTACGGCACCTTGTCACGACTGAAGCGCGTGTCGCGGTAGGGACGGAACAGCTTCGATTCACCGAACTCGCCCGTCAGCTCGGCCAGGAGCGTCTCCATCGGCCCCTTCACGTCGCGCTCGTAGACCTCTTTGTGATCGACCCAGTAGGCCTTCGAGTTGTCCGCCTCGAGCCCCTCGTAGAAGGCGAGTGCGGTATCGGGCCAGCCCTTGAACGCCATGTGATTCGACCAATCTTTTGTAGCTGAGGAACCTACCGAGGGCGACCTTACGCGCCGAGATCTCACGACATACGGGTTACGCTTCCGCCGGTGCGGAGTTGGCAGTTGCGAGGGTCGACGACGCTCGTGGACCGACACGGGGCGCGAAGACTGTGGGTGCGGCGCATCGCCCGGGTGATTCCTCTGGTCACAGTTGTGGGGGGTCTGTTGCTCGGCGGAATGGCGGTCGCAGGGGCGGCAGGCCGCGCCGTTCCGTCGTCTCCGCCCCAGTGGGGACACGGAGTCTCCCTCGGAGTCAATCCCGACTTCTACCGTCCGGTTCCCGGGCAGAGCCAGACGGCCCACGTTGCGGGCCGGGACGCAACCGACGTCGTCTCCGGCAACTGGACCGGACTCATCGAGAACGGTGCGACGACGCCCTACACGGCCATCAGTGCCGATTGGACCGTGCCCACCGTGCAGCCTTCTCCGGCCGGAGTCTCCTCAACCTGGATCGGCATCGACGGCTACACCAACGAAGACCTCATTCAGACCGGCACCGAACAGGACAGCCTCGACGGAGCGCCGAGCTACTACGCCTGGTACGAGCTCCTCCCTAACGCCGAGATAGGGATCTTTGGGGTCAACCCGGGCGACCAGATGGCGGCTGACATCTTCAAGGACGCCACGCCGCCGAACACCTGGACGATCGACATCTCGGATTCCACCTTGGGCACCAGCTTTTCCAAGTCGTTCTTCTACAACACTCCGGAGACATCGGCCGAGTGGATCGAGGAGATGACCTCGGTAAGCCCAGGGCAGCCTCCACTTGCGAACTTCGGCACTGCGACCTTCAGTGACCCCAATTACACGACGTCTGACCCTTCAAGCAACGTGCCGACGCTCGTCGACATGGAGAACAGCGCCAATGACGTCATCGCCTATCCGACCGGATCGGACAGCACCGAAGTCACTGCGCACTACGGCCAACCACCCACGCAGACCTCGGTGACGGCAAGCCCCAGTCCCGTGGGGTCTGGTGGCTCGGTCAATTACTCCGCATCGGTGACGACTGACGTCACTGGCATGCCAACGCCAAGCGGCCCGGTCGCGTTCTCGACGGGTTCAACGGTGCTGTGCACGGCGACGTTGTCGAGCGGCAGCGGCACGTGTACTTCGTCCACCGCTCCGGCAGGGACGGACACGATTACGGGCACCTATCGGGGCAGCAACGTGTTTTTGGCATCAACGGGGACCACAACCCTCGTCGTCAACCCTCCGCCCGAGACACAGACGACGATCACCACGAGCCCGAACACGGTGGACTCGGGCACGTCGGTGACGTATTCAGCGGTGGTGACATCGGACCAGGGCACACCGACGGGCTCGGTGATCTTTTCGACGGGTCCGACGACTTTGTGTACCGCGACTCTTTCCAACGGCTCCGGGCAATGCAGCTCGAGCGCCGCACCGGCCGGGACCGACACGATCTCGGGCCAGTATCAGGGCACGTTCCTCTTCGCCGGTTCGACGGGGACCACGAGCCTCGTCGTCAACGCTCCTCCGCCACCACCGCCACCTCCCCCACCCGCGCAACATGGGTACTGGTTGGTCGGTTCGGATGGCGGCATCTTTACCTTTGGCTCCGCCCAGTTCTATGGCTCGACCGGCTCGCTGCATCTGCAGCGCCCGGTGGTAGGCATCGTGCCGACGACCACGCGGAACGGCTACTGGCTCGATGCCTCCGACGGCGGGATCTTTGCCTTTGGCGACGCCGGCTTTTACGGGTCGATCCCTGGCCTTGGCCTGCACCCGGCAGGGTCGGGTCTACCCAATTCGCTGAACGCCCCCATCGTGGGCATGGTCCCCTCCACGGACGGCGGCGGCTACTTCATGGTGGCCTCGGACGGCGGCGTCTTCGCCTTCGGGGACGCACATTTCGCAGGCAGTTGCCCGGGCATCGGCGGCTGCACCGGAGCCGCGGTGGCGGTCATGCCTGACGCCAGCGGCAACGGCTACTGGCTGGTGACCCAGAGCGGGCACGTCTACACCTTCGGCGACGCGCCGTACTTCGGGGCTCCCGGTGCGCAGGCCGCTCCGGTGACGTCGGCCGTGCGCACGCCAGATGGACGCGGCTACTGGATCCTCTTCGCCAATGGCGCGATCTCCAACTACGGCGACGCCGGGAGCTTCGGCAGCCCGGCCGGCCAGATGGGCGGCGCCGACCCGGCGACCGCCATCTTCACCACGTCGGACGGGGGCGGCTACTGGGTCGCCGCGGCCAACGGCGCGGTCTCGAACTACGGCGATGCGCCCAACGACGGCTCCATGCTCGGCACCCAGCTCAACGGATCGATCATCGCCGCTACGGGCTGGTAGCGGCTCAGGCTCTCAGGCGACGGCGCTCTCCAACACAATTACGTCGACGAAGCCCTTGCGTTCCGTGTCGCCCGGCGGCAGCTTCTGGAGGGCATCGATGGCTGGCTTCGTCGCCTCGTACGCGGCGTCATCGTCGAGTTCCCGTAATGCCGGCCACGACCGTCGGGCAATGGCGTCGAGCTCGAGTTCGGGGCTCGACACGAAGCTCCGCTCGTACGCGTGGACCTCGCCGCGGAACCCGGCCAGGCCGGACCACTCCAGCACCTGGTCTACCGTGACCGACCGCGGCCGTTTCCCGAGCCGGCAGGAGTCCACGGCATCGGCCATGCGTTGGATGATGTGGCCGATCTCGTCGTCCTCGGCCGAGCGCTGGGTGGTGCACACGACGTAGCGGCCGCCAGGACGCAGGACGCGCGCCACTTCGGCAAAGAGACGAATCGGGTCGGGCACGGACTGCACCACCCACACTGACACGGCGCGGGCAATGCCGTGCGCTGCCGCGGGGAGATCCATGGCGTCACCCAGGATCACGACGGGACCGAGGCGCTCTCGTCCCCTCTTCAGCATCGGCCGCGAAACATCGAGACCGAAAATCGGATAACCGCGCTTCGCCAGGCCGAGGGCGACGACGCCAGTCCCGACGCCCACCTCGAACACCGGACCGGCACCCGGATCTCCCAGGTGCCGCGCCACCAGCGCCGCGAAATCGTCACCACGCTGCTCGCCGCCGCGCGTCTCGTCGTAGAGCTCGGCCAGCTGATCGAACTCGGGCCTGGCGCTCGCCATCGGCTTCATTGTGGCCCGAGCGGCCGAGACATGGCGGGACACGCCGTCACCACACCCTGGTTTCGCGAACACAGGCACCGGGCAGGATGGGTGGGTGCACGACACCTCCGGCGCCGGCCCTGTCGCGTCCCCGAACAGCTGGGGCGGACGGCCCGCGTCGTGGAGCCTGCTCGCCCTCGGCGCGGGAGGCGCGCTGGCCGCGGTCGTGGCATCTCCCGCGGACGCCCGCGCCGCCGCGGCCCAGGACTGGCCCGCCTTCGCACTCGTCAGCGGCCTGCTCCTGGTCGGTCTCGTCGCGCACGAAGACGGCCTCTTCGAAGCGAGCGGTCATCTCTTGGCGCGGTTCGCCCCGAACGGGTGGGCCCTTTACGCCGGCAGTGCGCTCCTCGTGGTCGTGGTGACCACGCTGTTGAACCTCGACACCTCGGTCACCTTCCTGACGCCGGTGCTCGTGTACGCGGCCCGGCGGCGCGGCGAAGGCGAGGTCCCGTTGCTCCTGGCCTGCCTGCTGCTGTCCAACGCAGGATCGCTGCTCCTGCCCGGGTCGAACCTCACGAACGTGATCGTGCTCGGCCACCTGCATCTCTCGGGCCGCGCGTACTTCGACCACATGGCCCCCGCCGGGCTCGCAGCCGCCGCGGTCACCGCCGTCGTGATCGCGGCGGTGCACCGTCGGTCCCTGCGCACAACGGTCGCGGTCGCCGGTGACGGGGCGCGACTCGTGCCCGGCATCGGCCTCGTCGCCGCCGCCGCCGTGACCGTCCTCGTGCTGGTGCTGCGGTCACCGGCGATCCCTGTGCTCGCCGTCGGGCTCGTCGCAGTTGCGTTGCGCGCCCGGCGTGGCACCCCGGCGACCCGGGAGGCGGTCGGAGTGCTCGGGCTGCCTGTGCTGATCGGCCTCTTCGGCCTCGCGGTCGCACTGGGGGCGCTCGGCCGCGGCTGGTCTGGACCGGCCACGCTGCTCACGCACCTCGACAGCTGGGGCACTGCGGCGGTCGCCGCTGTCCTGAGCATCCTCGTCAACAACCTTCCCGCCGCGTCGCTCCTTGCGGCTCGCCAACCACCGCACCCCTACCCGCTCCTCGTCGGGCTCAACGTGGGCCCAAACCTCTTCGTGACCGGGTCCCTGGCCTGGGTGCTCTGGATGCGAGCCGCGCGCACGGCCGGAACGAAGCCCGACATCCGGCGCGCGGTGTCGCTCGGGCTGATCAGCGTTCCGTTGGCGATCGCGGCGGCCCTGCTCGTGCTGGGCGCCGAAGGCCTGCACTGAGACTGGGCCCGAGCGCCAGCCCGTTACTGCTCGACGACTCCGAGGGCACGCCGCAAGACCGCGGCCGCCTCCTTCTGCGCCCGGCGCGACACCGCTGCCCGCGCCACCAGCGCGGAGCCGTGAAATGTACCGGGAAACTGGTGCAGCTCCACCGACACGCCGGCGCGCAACAGGGCCAACGCGTAGGCGATGCCCTCGTCGCGTAGTGGGTCGTTCTCCGCGGTGGAGACGTAGGCCGGCGGGAGCCCGCTGAGGTCGGTGGCCCGCGCCGGCGCGGCGTACGCCGGGATGTCGTCCGTCCCGGCGAGATCACCGAGATACGCCTTCCAGCTCTGCACCGCCAGCGGCGTATTCCACACCGGAGCGTCGACGAACTGCTGCATCGACGGCGTTTCCAGACGGTCGTCGAGCTCGGGGATGTGGAGCATCTGGAAGCAGATCGCCGGGCCGCCACGGTCGCGGGCGAGGAGCGCCGTCGCCGCGCCCAGGCCGCCGCCGGCACTCGTGCCGACGAGCGCGATACGGGCCGGGTCGACCCCGAGCGCGCTGGCCTCGGCGTGCAGGAACGACAGCGCGGCGTAGCAGTCGTGCAGCCCGGCGGGGTACGGGTGCTCGGGCGCCAGCCGGTAGTCCACCGAGACCAACACGGCCCCTGCGTCGAGCGCCATCAGCACGGCGCCGACGTGCTCGGCCTCGACGCTGCCGACGATGAAGCCGCCGCCATGGATGAGGACGATGCCGGGCGACGCCTCGCCGGTCCCGGCGGCCGCCTTCGGGCGGTACACGCGGACCGAGACCCCGGGGTCGTCCTCCCAGCCGGGGATCATCCGGTCCTCGATGTCAAGCAGCTCGGCCTCGGGCAGCGGGGTCCGCATGGAGACGAGGAGCTTCTCGAACGCGGCACGCGCCGCCACCGGGTCGTCGAGGTCGATGACCGGCATGAAGTCGAGCAGCGCGGCCAGTTCCGGATCGATCATCGTCGTCCCTTCCCCCGCAGGGTTGGTTATTTGGGCTGCATCCGGATGCCGGCGTCGAGGCGGATCGACTCGGCGTTCATGTACGAGTTGCTCAGCAGCTCGACGGCGAGGGTGGCGAACTCGGTGGCCTTCCCGAGGCGATGCGGGAAGAGCACGTCCTGCGCGAGCTTGCCCTTGAAGGCGTCCGAACCCTCGCCCGCACCGTAGATCGGCGTGTCGATGAGGCCCGGGAGGATCGTGTTCACCCGGATCCCGACCACGGCCAGGTCGCGGGCCACCGGCAGGGTCATGCCGATGACGCCGCCCTTGGACGACGAGTAGGCGGCCTGGCCGATCTGGCCGTCCTCGCCGGCCACCGACGACGTGTTCACGATGGCGCCGCGGGCGCCGTCCTCGTCGGGCTCGTTGAGGCTCATCTTCGTCGCCGCCAGGCGGATGCAGTTGAACGTGCCGACGAGGTTGATCTCGATCACCCGGCGGTACAGGTCGAGGTCGTGGGCGGACGCGTACTCACCATCGCGCCCGATGGTGCGGGTGGCCCATCCGATGCCGGCGCAGTTGACCAGCGACTTGAGCGGGGCCATCTCGATGGCCGCCTCGACCGCCGCGATGACCTGCTCGGGGTTGGTGACGTCGGTCGGGGCGAAGATCCCGCCGATCTCCTTGGCAAGGGCCCCGCCCTTGTCGGCCTGGAGGTCGGCCACGACGACGCGGACCCCGCGCTCGGCCAGGAGGCGTGCGGTCGCCTCGCCCAGCCCCGAGGCCCCTCCGGTGACGATTGCCGACGTGCCGTTCAGATCCATCTGTCTGCCGCTCCTTGAGGGTCGTGTGGTGCGGGGCAGAGGATACGGTCCAGGCCGGCCCTGGTCACATCTGCGCGGGGGCCTCCATGCCGAGCAGTGAGAGGCCTTGCTCGAGTACCCGTGCCGTGAGGTCACACAGGGCGAGCCGCGAGGTCCGCACGGCCTCGTCGGCAACGAGCACGCGGCACGCCTCGTAGAAGGTGGTGAAGACCGTGGCCAGGTCGAAGAGGTACGTGCACAGCTTCGATGGGCTGAGCTGGTCCGCCGCCGCCTCCACCGCCTCGCCGAAGCGGATGAGCTGCAACGCAAGTGCACGTTCGGGCGCCTCGTCGAGTCGCGGCTGCGTCCCGGGCGGCGGCGGATCCGCCTCGGCCCGGCGGAAGATCGAGCGGATGCGGGCGTGCGCGTACTGGAGATACGGCCCGGTGTTGCCCTCGAAGGCCAGCATGCGGTCCCAGTCGAAGACGTAGTTCGTCAAGGGCTCGGTCGAGAGGTCGGCGTACTTCACGGCGCCGATGCCCAGCGCCCGCGCCACGTCGGCCTGCTGTCCGGGCGACAACTCGCTGTCGCGCGCCTTCATGGCGGCGGCGGCCCGATCGACGCCCTCCGCCAACAGGTCGACCAGTCGCTCCGAGGCGCCGCCTCGGCTGGCCAGCTTCTTGCCGTCGGTGCCGAGCACCATGCCGAACCCGACGTGCACGGCGTCCGAGAGGTCGTGCAGATAGCCCGCGAGCACGGACGTCGCGAAGACCAAGCGCAGGTGGAGGGATTGTTCGGCTCCCACCACGTAGAGCAACCGCTGCGCCCCCAGGCGGCCGGTGCGATCGCGTACCGCGGCCAGGTCGGTGGCCGGGTAGCCGTACCCGCCGTCGGTCTTGCGCACAATGAGGGGCAACGGCTCGCCTTGGCGGTTCTTGAAGCCCTCGGGGAACACGCAGAGGGCGCCGTCGTTCTCGACGAGCAGACCCTTCGTCGTCAGCTCGTCGACCACGACGGACAACAGCGGGTTGTAGAAGCTTTCGCCGACCGTGTCCTCCTCGGTCAAGAGGACGCCGAGCATCTCGTACACCTCGCGCGCGTGGCGCATGCTCTCGGCCACGAAGATCCGCCACAGCCGCATGGTTTCGGGGTCGCCGCTCTGCAGCAACACGACGCGGCGGCGGCTGCGCTCGCCAAAGTCGGGGTCGCCATCGAACTGGATGCGCGCCGCGGCGTAGAACTCGTTGAGGTCGCGGACGCTGAAAGACTCTGCGTCGGCCGCCCCGTCCACGTCGAGCAGGTGCTCGATGAGCATGCCGAACGGCGTCCCCCAGTCCCCGATGTGGTTCTCCCGGAGCACGACGTGGCCCTGGAAGGACAGGATGCGGGCCAGCGCGTCGCCGATGATCGTGGTGCGTAGGTGGCCCACGTGCATCTCCTTCGCCACGTTGGGCGAGGAGTAGTCGATGAGCACCGTCTGCGGCGTTGTGGCGGCCTCGACCCCGAGGCGGGGGTCGGCCGAGATCTCGGCCGCCTGCGACGACACGAACTCGTCGGCCAGGGTCAGGTTGATGAACCCGGGGCCGCTGACGTCCACCGCCGAGCAGATGCCGTCGAGGTCGGCGGCGGCCACCACCTGCTCGGCCACCTCGCGCGGCGGCCGCCCGAGTTGCTTGCCCAGAGGCAGTGCGCCGTTGGCTTGGAAGTCGGCGCGGTCAGAGGGCCGCAGGACCGGGTCGGCCCCGGGGGACAGCATGTCGAACGCGGCCTGCAGCCGGTCGGCGAGCAAGCTGACGGCGTCGGGCATCCCCTATCTTCGCACGGCCGCGTCGCCACCCCTCCGGGGTCGCGGTGGCGCGACAGCGCTTAGTTCGCCGGTGCGCCCATGGCCCCGTCCATGAGGCCGTAGCGTCGGTAGGGCCCGAAGAAGCCGTGCTCGAGCAGGCCGTAGCCCACGTTGTCGTTGTAGGAGAACTCGGCGACATGGTCGACGATCCCGTACTGGGCCAGGCCCTTGATCTCCTCCACCGACAGCACCAGGCCCTGGGTCACGGTCGTGGGCCCGTGGTACATCCCGTGGCGCCAGTCGGAGTCGATGCCGTAGCCCGTGCCGACCGAGACGTAGTTGGCCAGGATGGGCCGGCAGACGACTTCGATCTCCACCTCGGGGAAGCGCACGACCGAATGGTCGATGACGCGGGTCCCCGGGATCAGGTGGTGCTCGGGCTCGGCGCGGCCGAGGTCTTCCACCCCCTTGGCGGGGTCGCTCCACACGCGCTCGGACTGGACGAGGGGGCGCTCGCCGTCGTCGCGCTCGTGAAGGATGTACATGATCGTGTGGTCCTCGAACTGCATCGGGAAGTAGTTCCACATCCCACCCAGAACGAGCTCGCCCTGGCGGATGCCGTCGCTCTCGGGCTCGCCCACCGGGCGCACCCCCCACGAGCGGTCGCGGGTCCCCCAGCAGCGGTCGGGCGTCACGGCCAGGTCGTTGCCGCCGACCGACAGCGTGCCGGACCACACGCCGGTCTGCGCCAGCCGCTGGGTGTCGAAAACCACCTTGCCCTTGGACCGCAGGTACTGGCGGGGCTCCTCCACCGCCGGGATGTTGCCCTCCCAGATGACGTCCATGGCGACGCGGTCTTCGGTCGGCTCGACGATCACCCGCAGCTTGCGCAACGGCTCGAGCACCTCGATTCGGAACGGCCCGACGGAGATGTCGCCCCGGTCCGCCAACGGGGCCGAGGAGCGCACGATGTGCTGGGACTCACCGAGACGGACGTCGATGAAGGCGTCGACGACCCCGAGGTTGGGATACTGGCCCATCCCGAAGATGGCGAACCAGTCGTCGTCGCAGGGGTGCATGTTGAAGTAGTAGCGGTCGTAGAAATTGCGATCGCTGGTGGCGGGGTGCGCGATGAATTCCGAGGCCTGGTGGACCGGGTAGTCATCCATTGAGCTGAGCGACATGGCGGGCCGATCTCAGCAGCAGGCGCAGCCGGAGCCGCACCCACCGGCGACGGGAGCACCGCACGCGCCACCCATCGAAGGCGCGACGGCGCGGCCGGTAGTGGCGAAGACGGGCAGCAGGCGGCGCGCCCCGACGTGACCGTCGGGACAGCTGGCCGGCGCGTCGGCGTCGGCCATGGGGCGCCGCTCGTCGAAGACGGCGTGACAGGTCGAGCAGCGGTAGTCGTAGACGGGCACGGTGAGGACCTCCGGGAGGAGCCTAGGCAAGGCCGTCGAGGTAGTGCCTACGGCTGGGCGTAGGCGTAGATCGGCGAGCCGTTGTACGAGTTCGAGTCGGCCGGCAGGAACGGACCGTCGAGCGCCGTCGAGAGGTAGCCGTCGCGGCCGGGCCCCGAGTCGCCGCCGACCGTCATGATGGCGCCGTCGGGCCAGACCTGGGTGACGATGGCGACGTGCACCGAGCTGGCGGTGCTCTGGGGGCCGGTGCCGAAGAGGACGTCGTCGCCCACCGCGGGCAGCGCGCTCGGCGACAGGACGGCGCCGTGGGCGGCGGCCCAGTTCCAGATGTCGCCGGTGAAGGCGTAGCTCGGGATCGGGATGCCGGCCTGTTGCCAGGCCCACGTGGCGAACAGGGCGCACCACTCCTCGCAGGGCCCGTACGGGTTGCAATACGCGCCCTGGATGTCCGGATCGGGCTCGATCTGCGAGGCAACCGCCGCGTCGATCGTGGCCGACTGGGGGAGCATGGGTTCGGGCGTGAGCGTCGAGAAGCTGTACTGCCAGGCTTGCGGGTCGAGCAACCAGTACCCGGTGCCCTGGTTGTTGCCGATAATGGCCGAGATCTGCGTCGCCGTCGGGTCCAGGCTCAGGCCGCCGTAGGCCCGCGCGTCGCCGAAGTTGAGGACAACGCCGTTCTCCGTTGCGATCAGGTACCCCCCACCGTCGGGCGAGGCCACCATGCCGACGGCGGGGTCGGGCAGGTCCTGGGCTCCGGCCGAGCCGTCGAAGCCCGCGTCGCCGTAGTTGAAGATGCCGCCGTCCGCGGCGACCAGCCAGTAGCCCTTCCCGTCGTGCGTCGGCGCCATGCCGACGATGGGCGCGTTGAGCGTGAGGCTGCCGGTGCTGCCGTAGAAGCCGGCGTCGCCGAACGCGAAGATGCCGCCGTCCGCGGCGACCAGCCAGTAGCCGCCGCCGTCGGGCGTCGCCGCCATGCCGACGACGGGCTGGTTCAGGTGCGTGCCGCCCATGGAGCCGTAGAACTGCGCGTTGCCGTAGGCGAAGATGCCGCCATCGAGCGCGCCGAGCCAGTAGCCCTTGGCGTTGTGCGTGGTCGCCATGGCGACGATCGGGCCCTGCAACGGCTCGTCACCCGCGGAGCCCTCGAATGTGGCGTCGCCGAACGCGAAGACGCCGCCGTCCCCGCTGGCCAGCAGGTACCCGTTGCCGTCGGGCGTCGCGGTGCCCGAGAACACCGGTGAATTCAGCGGTTGCGGCAGGTTGGGGGCGTCCTGAGTCACGCTCCCGAACCCGATCATCCCGGCGTCGTTGTAGGCGTGCGGCTGCTCCGCCGCGCCGGCGGGCGGGGTCGACGTGGTGGCGGTGACAGCGACCGCCAGCACCCCTGGTGTGACGAGCGCGGCGAGGGTGGCCATGGTGAGGGCGGCCAACGAGGCGGCCGACGCCGGTTTCCGGCGGTGCCAGCTCCGTCGCCACGCGCTGCTCACGCCTCCGCATCCCCGCATGGCCTCGATTGTGCACGCGCCGCTCCACGCCAAACGGGCAGGTGGCGTTACGAAGTCGTTACGAAGTGCCCGCTCAACGCGGGTTGGGGCGGGTACAACCCAACTCTGGGGACGAGCGGCGGGCTCCTGGGGCCGACGGCTGGTCCAGGCGATGTACGCGGCACCTGGAACCTCGGCGCATCACTTCGGGGTGTATGAGGGCTGCTCCTTATTTTTGGTGCCAACCGCCTGGCGGTTTGACGAATATTCATAAGTCCGAGTGCCTAGTCACCGAGGCTGCCCGCCCAACGCCGCCGCCCACCGCCGCCCGCCCAACGCCGCCCGCCCTGCCGCCCGGCGCCGCCAGCGGGCGCCCCCACCGGGACCCACGGCAGAATGGGTCCATGACCCCCGACTCCCCGACCGAAGCCCACCCGGACACCTTCGGTGCCCGGACCGACCTGATCGTCGGCGACCGCACGTACGAGGTCTTCAACATCAAGGCCGCCCCGCTCGCCGAGCGCCACGAGATCGACCGCCTGCCCTATTCCGTCAAGGTGATTTTGGAGAACCTCCTGCGCCACGAGGACAGCCCCCACGTCTCGGCCGACGACATCGTTGCCGTGGCCTCCTGGGGCGCCAACCCCGAAGGGCACGGCCAAGGTGCGGGTGACGCCGCCTACGAGATCGCCCTCACGCCCGAGCGCGTGCTCATGCAGGACTTCACCGGCGTGCCCGGCGTCGTCGACCTGGCCGCCATGCGCGACGCGCTGGCTCGCCTCGGCGGCAGCGCCGCCCGCGTCAACCCGCTCGTCCCCGTCGAGCTGGTCATCGACCACTCCGTCATCATCGAGCGTTCGGGCGACACCGAGTCCTACGACACCAACGTCTCCATCGAGTACCAGCGCAACATGGAGCGCTACCAGTTGCTGCGCTGGGCCCAGGGCGCGTTCGACGGATTCCGCGTCGTGCCTCCCGGGATGGGCATCTGCCACCAGGTGAACCTCGAGTACCTGTCACGCCTCGTCTTCGCCACCGAAGACGGGCGCGCCTTCTGCGACACGCTCGTCGGCACCGACTCGCACACCACCATGGTGAACGGGCTCGGCGTGCTCGGCTGGGGCGTCGGGGGGATCGAGGCCGAGGCGGCCATGCTGGGCCAGCCGCTCTCCATGCTGCTGCCGCCCGTCGTTGGCCTGCGCATCTCGGGCCAGCCGAAGGCCGGCATCACCGCCACCGACGTCGTGCTGACAGTCACCGAGCTGCTGCGCGACCACGGGGTCGTCGGAGCGTTCGTCGAGTGCTACGGGCCGGGTGTGGCCGCCCTCCCGCTCGAGACCCGGGCCACCATCGGCAACATGAGTCCCGAGTACGGGGCCACATGCACGATGTTCCCGATCGACCAGGTCACGATCGACTATCTGCGCTTCACCGGGCGCGACGAGCCGCAGCTGGCGCTCGTCGAGGCGTACGCCAAGTTCCAGGGCCTGTGGCACGACCCCGCCGCGCCCGAGCCGGTGTACTCCGAGCACCTCAGCCTCGACCTGGGCGACGTGGAGCCCTCGCTCGCCGGCCCCAAGCGCCCGCAGGACCGGGTTCCCTTGTCGTCAGCGAAGGAATCCTTCCGCGTCGCACTCGAGCGGACGCCGCTGACCGCCACCGGCGAGCCCGCCGCGGCACCGCACCACGAGATGACCGACGGCGACGTGGTGATCGCCGCTATCACCAGCTGTACCAACACGTCCAACCCGCAGGTGATGGTCGGCGCCGGCCTGCTCGCCAAGAAGGCGGTGGCGCTCGGGCTGACCTCCAAGCCGTGGGTGAAGACGTCGCTCGCCCCCGGTTCGCGCGTCGTGGTCGACTACCTCGAGCGCGCCGGGCTCACCGAGCCGCTGCAGGCGCTCGGCTTCTACCTCGTCGGCTTCGGGTGCACGACGTGCATCGGCAACTCGGGCCCGCTGCTCGATCGCGTCAGCGACGCCGTCAAGGAGGCCGACCTCTCCGTGGCCGCCGTGCTGTCGGGCAACCGCAACTTCGAGGGACGCATCCACCCTGACGTCCGAATGAACTATCTGGCGTCGCCGCCGCTCGTCGTGGCCTACGCCCTGGCGGGCACGATGGACATCGACTTGGCGACCGAGCCCCTCGGCCACGACACCGAGGGCAGCCCGGTCATGCTGTCCGACCTGTGGCCCACGTTCGAGGAAGTGAGCGAGACGATCCGCTCCTCGCTCACGTCGGACATGTTCCGCTCGCGCTACTCCGCGGTGTTTGACGGCGACGACTACTGGCGCCAGGTCGAGGTCGAGGTCGGCGAGACCTACGCCTGGCAGGACGCGTCCACCTACGTCAAGAACCCGCCGTTCTTCGAGACCATGACGATGACCCCGGCGCCCGTGAGCGACATCGCCGACGCCCGTGTCCTCGTGATGGTGGGCGACAGCGTCACCACGGACCACATCTCGCCGGCTGGCTCCATCGGTCCCACGACGCCGGCGGGCGAGTACCTCATCGCGCACGGCGTCGAGCGGCACGACTTCAACTCCTACGGTGCGCGGCGCGGCAACCACGAGGTCATGATGCGCGGGACGTTCGCCAACGTGCGGCTGCGCAACCTCCTCGCCCCGGGCACCGAGGGTGGCGTGACCGTGCACCTGCCCGACGGCGAGCAGACCTCGATCTACGAGGCGGCGATGGACTACGCCAAGGAGGAGGTGCCGCTCGTCGTGCTCGCCGGCCGCGAGTACGGGACGGGGAGCAGCCGCGACTGGGCGGCCAAGGGCACGGCGTTGTTGGGCGTCCGCGCGGTGATCGCGCAGAGCCTCGAGCGCATCCACCGCTCCAACCTCATCGGCATGGGCGTGGTGCCGCTGGCGTTCTACAAGGGCGATTCGGTGGAGAGCTTGGGCCTCACGGGCAAGGAGCGCTACACCATCACCGGCCTCGAGGTGCTGAACCAGGGCGAGCTGCCCAAGGAGGTCTCGGTCACCGCCACGGCGGACGACGACTCGGTCACCGAGTTCCGGGTCATGGTGCGCATCGACACCCCGATGGAGGCGGAGTACTACCGCCACGGCGGGATCCTGCAGTATGTGCTGCGCCAGATGGCCGGCTGAGCCGGGTTGCCTTCGCTTTTCTTCAGAAACTGGAAAGCGGATCGGCGCAGCCGGTCCAACCGGTGAGGGACGGTATCGAGGTCCCAAGAAGCACCTCATTCCCCGTTTCCCGTCTCATCGACAGGCTCGTGATGGAGAAGCAGCAGCCTGAGCGCCGAGGCGAGGGCGGCTCGCTGTTGACCATTGAGGGGTTCGAGAAATGTCTCGTTGGTGCTGATGAGCTCGTGAAGAGCGCGCCGGGCCAACCTGGTGCCCTGGGGTGTCAGAGTGACAAGCACCCCGCGACGGTCGTCGGGATCGAGACCGCGACGGATCAGTCCGGCTTGCTCGAGCCGGTCGAGTCGCGACGTCATCGCCCCAGTAGTGATGAGTGAGTACCGTGCCAGGTCGCTGGGCTTGCTCCCGCGCCGGTCGCCGATCCGGCGCAGCGTGTTGAGGACGTCGAAGTCGGCGATGGTGAGCTCGAAATGCTGAAGGGCGCTGCCGGCTGCGCGTTCGAAATAGCCCGCGCACAGGAGCAACCGACCTATGACTTCGAGCGTTCGGGAATCGAGATCCGGATCGCTGGTGTGCCATGCCGCCACGATGCGGTCGACGGAGTCGGCTTCCACGCTCGAACCATAGGTTGACATCACGAGAATCTCAAGTAGCCTGGTGTTAAGTTACTTGCCTCCAAGCTACTACCGGGAAGCCCGATCTGTGTGTTATCCGGGCCGGGAGAGATGACGATGCATACTGCCTACATCGCGGTCACCGTCGCGGGCGCGATCGCCTACGCCGGCGCTGCCGCCTTGAACTTCACTCACAACAAGGCCATCGTCGAGGTGTCCGAGAGGTTGGATGTACCCACCTCGTGGATGGTGCCGTTGGGAGCACTGCTCGCTGCCGGATCGATCGGACTCCTCGCCGGCTTCGCGGTACCGGCGCTCGGAATCGCGGCCGCGGCAGGCCTGACCCTCTATTTCGTGTGCGCCGCCGGCGCACACATCCGGGCGCGTGATCCGCTACTTGCCAGCTGGGTCAACTGGGCTGTGTTCTTCTCCCTGGCCGTGGCCGTACTCGTCGTAGCCATCGCGTACCACGGTCGCTGGTAGAGGGCCGGAACATCGCGACTATGACGTGAAGAGGCACTAAACATCCGGGGGCCGGCGGCAGCTGCGGCGCTTATTGGTCGTCGAAGCTGGCGAGCAGACCCTTGGGCGCCTTCCGGCGCCACGATTCGGCGAGCAATTCGCGGACGAGTGCGCGGTCGGCGTGGGCCAGCAGCACCCGGCAACCGCTGAGCTTCTTGCCCCACCACAACTCCTCGATCGCCGCGGGGAACTCGGCGCAGTACGACGCCACGGCGGCATTGTCGAAGAAGACGTGAAGGCGGCCGCCCTCGGGCGGCATGGTGGCGAAGATCTTGCCCCGCACCCGGAACGAGGTGAGCTCGTGGTGGGGTTGCTCGGTCGCCTCGGGGAGCGCGAGCGCGAGTTTGCGCACCCCGGCGGCTGAGACGCTCACGGGCACTCCCCCGCCTACCCTGCCAGGGCGACGAAGCGCCGTACCAGCGCGTCGCCGGCCCGCCTGACGTGCGCGATATCGGCGGCGCGCACGAACACGCCGGGTGGCAGGTGCGGGCCCCAGTGCGCAACGAGGCTGCCGGTCACCTCGACGTGGAACTGGAGCCCGTAGGCGCGGGCACCGACCCGGAAGGCCTGGTTCTCGTAGGCCTCGTTGCCGGCCAGGCGGACCGCGCCGTGCGGCAGGGTAAAGGTGTCCCCGTGCCAGTGCACGCACGGCAGGGGGGTCGGGGCGGGTCCAAAGACCGGGTCCGTGTTCGCAGCGGCGGTCAGATGGACCTCGCCGACCCCGCATTCGGGTACGGATCCCGTCGTGACGTCGGCGCCCAACGCCGCCGCCAGCTGCTGGGCCCCGAGGCATACGCCGAGCACCGGCAGCCCGGCCTCGACGGCCGCCCGGACCAATGCTCGCTCCGGCTCGAGCCACGGCAGGTCGTCGTGGACCCCCATTGGCCCGCCCATCACAACGAGGCCCGCCATGGAGCCGGCCTGGTCCGGCGCAGGAATTGCCTCACCCTGATCGAGGCGCACGAGTTCGAGGCCGGCTCCCGCGTCGCGAATCGCCGGGGCGAACGCGCCCGGCCCCTCAAAGGCGACGTGTTGGAGCACCACCCACGGGTCCGCGCCCATTCAGCTCAGGGGATGCGGGTGACCCGGAACATCTCGGCCGAGCGCCCCTCGGGCAGCCCCGCCGCCTCGCCCTGCATCCTTGCGCCGGCGCGTATGCGCTCCGCCGTGGCGTCGGGGTCGGGGAGCTGGCTCTTGTGGCACATCAGCGCCGCAACCTTGCGCTCGACCGTGTCCGTCGTCTCGACGGCGACGGCGCTGGATGGCTTGCCCGGGCCCATGATCCAGAGCTCGTTCACTGTCCACGGTTCGAGGCCCTCGGCTTCGAGCAGCTCGGGGTGCGCGAACGGGTTGCGGGAGTCGGGGTACACCGCGCACACCGCGGCATCGCCGGCGGCCAGGTGGTCGGGATGGCTGGCGTAGATGAAGTCCCAATTGCGCTCGGGCGACTGGGTGATAACACGCTCGGGCCGCACCTGGCGGATCACCCGGCTGATGTCACGCCGCAATTCGAGCGTCGCCTGCACCATGCCGTCGGGGTGGCCGAGGAAGCGCAGGTCGGTCACGCCCACGACGGCCGCCGCGGCCCGCTGCTCGTCCTGGCGCAGTGCGGCCATTTCGGCCCGCGTCATCTGGCGGTCGGATCCACCCGCCTCGCCGTTCGTCACGATGCAGTAGGTGACCTCAAGGCCCGCCGCGGTGAATGCGGCAACGGTGCCCGCGGAGCCGAAATCGACGTCGTCGGGATGCGCGGTCACCATGAGCACGCGCCGCACCCCGTCCTCAGGCGACCAGAGAGTGGTCGGGGTGGTGTCACGCTCGCTCAGAGGACGCTCTCCTCTGGCTTCGGCGTCCAGGCGGCGAGGTCGGCCAGCCGAGGGTCGTTGGAGAACATCTCGACGATCGGGATGCGCAGGCCCAGCCTGCGCTGGATCACCTCCATCTCGACCAGCTGGTTCCACAACGACAGGCTCACGACGACGCCGGCGCGGCCCGCGCGCGCCGTGCGCCCCGAGCGGTGCAGGTACGCCTTGTGGTCCTCGGGCGGGTCGAAGTGGATCACGCCGTCGACCGCCTCGATGTGGAGGCCGCGGGCGGCCACGTCGGTCGCCACGAGCACGGCGAGCTTGCCGGTCTGAAAGTCGGCCAGCGCCTTCTCCCGACTCGTCTGGCGCAGGTCGCCGTGGATGGCGGCGGCGCGCACGCCCTCCTTGCCCAGGTTCTCGACCAGGCGGTCCGCGCCGCGCTTGGTGCGAACGAAGAGGAGCGACTTCTCCTGGCTGCGGCAGATGGCGGCGGCGACCTTGACCTTGTCCATCTGGTGCACCTGGAGGAAGCGGTGCTCCATCAGCGTCACGGTCTGGGTGGACGAGGCGACCTCGTGAAAGACCGGGTCGGTCAGGTAGCGCTTGACCAGGCGGTCCACCGCTCCGTCGAGGGTGGCGGAGAACAGCAGGGTCTGGTGCGGCCGCTCCAGGCGGCGCAGCACCCACTCGACCTGGGGCATGAAGCCCATGTCGGCCATGCGGTCCGCCTCGTCGAGCACGAGGGTCTCGAGCCCGTCCACCGCCACTTCGCCTCGGTCGCCCAGGTCGATCAGGCGGCCCGGGGTGGCGATCACGACGTCGACGCCCTTGCGCAGCTTGTTCACCTGGCGGTCGATGTCCGCCCCGCCGTAGACGGCGACGGCCCGCAGGTTGAGCTTGCGGGCCAGCGGGGCCAGCACGTCGTGCACCTGCACGGCGAGCTCACGGGTCGGGAGCAGCACAAGCGCCAGCGGCCGGGCCGGGCGGGTGGCCTGGGCGGGCCCCTGCGCCTCTCGGGTGGCCTTGGCCCGCTGGAGCAGCGGCACACCGAAGGCGAGCGTCTTTCCGGATCCCGTCTTGGCCTTGCCACAGACGTCGCGCCCGGCCAGGGCGTCGGCCACGGTCAGCGCCTGAATTGGAAAAGCGCTGACGATGCCTTCATCCGCCAGCGCTTTGGTCAGTTCTTCTGAGACGCCCAGGGACTCAAAGGTCCTGGCGGTCTCGTACGTGTCATTGCCGGGACTGTCTCCATCCTCGGCAGATGTGCCGGCATGCGCGCCGGTCAAAGCTTCAACGGTCATTGACCCTCTCTGCAGTCTGCGGCGGGACCGAGCGCCTTCAGAGAAAGTAGAAACCGGCCCCGACTCACCAGCCCCTGCCGGTGGTCGCACGCCCATTGTACCAGGCCAGGGCCGGTCTCCCGCGGCACTGTGTGCATAGAGTGATCGTTCCGCTGCGACGAACTAGGAGGACCGACGATGGCCAGACTCGAGGCAGGCGCCGCCGCACCCGCGTTCACCCTGCCTGACCAGGACGGAAAGCCGGTGAAGCTGTCCGACTTCAAGGGTCAGTCGGTCATCGTGTACTTCTATCCAGCGGACGACACGCCCGGCTGCACGAAAGAGGCGTGCCAGTTCAACGACAACCTCAAAACGTTCGAGAAGGCCGGCGTGGCGGTGCTCGGAATCTCGCCGGACAAGGCGGAGAAGCACGTCAAGTTCCGTACCAAGTACAAGCTCAAGTTCCCGCTCCTCACCGACGCCGACAAGAGGGTCATGGAGAAGTACGGCGCCTGGGGCGAGAAGACGATGTACGGGAAGAAGACGGTCGGCACCATCCGCTCCACCTTCCTCGTCGGTCCCAACGGGAAAGTGAAACGGGCCTGGTACAACGTCCGCGCCGACGGCCACGCGACGAAGGTGCTCGAAGAGGTGGCCGAGGGATAGGGCTAGGGCTCACGGATTCGGGGGCGACGCCATGAGGACCTGGAACGAGTTCGCCGCCCTCCGGCCCGACCTGGCCGATCCCGGGCGTGCCCTGCTGTACCAAGTCGGTGTCGGCCTTGGGTACCTCGCCACCACGCGGCCCGACGGTGGTCCGCGGGTGCATCCGATGTGCCCGGTCATCACGGCACGCGGTGCGTTCGCCTTCATCGTGCCCTCCCCCAAGCAGCGTGACCTCTTGCGCGACGGTCGCTACGCGCTCCATTCGTTTCCATGCGAGGACAACGAGGACGCCTTCGCCTGCACGGGCAACGTCCGCCTGGTGCGCGACGAGGGGCTTCGCACCGAGCTCGGTGACGTGTTCGTGGCGGAACGGGCCAAGCTCGGGGTCCCGATGCCCGCGGCGGACGACGCCCTGTTCGAGTTCCTGCTCGAAGGTTGCCTGTTGACGCGCACCACCGGGCACGGCGACCCCGAGCCAGCCCACCAGATCTGGAGGGACGCTGCCTCGGGTTGAGACACCGCGACCTTCGTGGCGCTCGTCCCCGACGCAACGGGCTCGCGCTCTATTGGCGCGGACAAGAGATGCGCTGGCCGACTGGCTCTAGCGCCCGCGTTGATAGCGGCTCGCGAGGTATTCGTCGACCCAGGCGCGGGTGCTGCGCCACTGCCCGTTGGGGGCTTTCTGGCCACTGAGCCGGCCCCGCTCAATCGCGGCGCGCAGCATCCCAACGCTCTGGTCCGGCCCGGCCAGCGAAGTTGTCGTGTGCATATTTTTCGGCCACAACCTCGAGAAAAACCGCCGAATTGATTCACCGTCGGGTCTCTCGCCACAAGGCGGGCAGGGGCCGCGCCTTGACACCTGGGCGCTGGAGGAGCATATTTATCTAGTCACCTAGATGAATGAGGTTCTCCTCGTGATCGAGTTCCATCTCGACAGCCGCTCCGGCGTGTCGCCCTACCTCCAGATCGTCCAGCAGGTCCGACAGGCCATGCGCCTCGGCCTGCTGCACGACGGCGATCAGCTGCCGACCGTCAAGGAGGTGGTGGCGCAGCTCGCCATCAACCCCAACACGGTCCTCAAGGCCTACCGCGAGCTCGAGCACGAAGGGCTCGCCAGTGCCCGGCCCGGCGTGGGCACCTTCATCACCGGCTCGCTCGGTGGCGAGTCGCTCGCTGCGCACGGCCCGCTGCGCCGGGCGCTGCAGGGCTGGATCTCCAAGGCGCGGCGCGCCGGTCTCGACGACGAGAGCATCGAAGCGCTGTTCCAATCTTCCTTTCGGTCCGACGCTCAAGAAGACATAGCGTGAGCGCGGTCCTGAGTGCCCACGGGTTGGGCAAGCGCTATGGCCGTCGCTGGGCTCTCAGCGAGTGCGACCTCGACATCCCGGCCGGGCACGTCGTCGGCCTGGTGGGCCCGAACGGTGCCGGCAAGACCACGCTCTTGCACCTCGCAGTGGGGCTGCTCACGCCGAGCGCCGGATCGATCGACGTGTTGGGGAACCGGCCCAGCGACAACCCGGCCCAGCTGGCGCGCGTCGGCTTCGTCGCCCAGGACACGCCGACGTACGCACGCTTGACGGTCGACGACCACCTCGCCATGGGCGCACATATGAACCCGGGGTGGGACGCCGACGTGGCGCGCCGGCGCATCGAGGACCTCGACCTCGACCCCAAGCAGAAGGCCGGCACGCTGTCGGGCGGCCAGCGGGCCCAGCTCGCGCTGACGCTCGCCGTGGCCAAGCGGCCCGAGTTCCTCATCCTCGACGAGCCGGTGGCCAGCCTCGACCCTCTGGCCCGGCGCGAATTCCTCCAGACCCTCATGGAGGTCGTCGTGGAGCAGGGGGTGAGCGTCCTCTTGTCCTCGCACCTGGTCGCCGACCTGGAGCGGGTGTGCGACTACCTGGTCGTGCTGGTGTCGTCACGGGTGCAGGTCGCGGGCGAGGTGGACGAACTGCTCTCGTCGCACCATCGGCTCACCGGGCCGCGGCACGACGTCAGCTCGCTGCCGAGCGACCAGCACGTCATTGAGGAGAGCCACACCGACCGCCAGAGCACGCTGCTCGTGCGGTGTGACGGTCCCGTCCTGGACCCGTCGTGGACGGTCGAGCAGCTCGACCTCGAGGACCTGGTTCTGGCCTATATGGGCCAGGCGGATGCCGGGACGCGTCGTCGGCGCCCGAGCCGCGACGCCGACGCCGACGCCGACGCCGACGCCGACGCAAAGATCACGAAGCTGGACGTGTCGCGATGATCGTCTTCGGGTGGCGCCAGTTCCGCTCGCAGGCGACCGTCGGCCTCGCCGGCCTCGTGGTCGTTGCCATCGTCCTCGCCGTCACCGGGCCCCATCTGGTCAACGTCTACGACACGGCGGTCGCCGCCTGCAAGGCGTCCGGCGGACAGAGCTCGGCCTGCACCAATCCGGTCACCGCCACGTACAAGGGGGTGCAGATCGCCGTGATGGCGCTCGTCCTGGTCGTCCCGGCGCTCATCGGGATGTTCTGGGGGGCGCCGCTCATCGCCCACGAGCTCGAGACGGGGACGTTCCGTCTGGCCTGGACGCAGAGCGTGAGCCGCCGGCGCTGGTTGTTCGTCAAGCTCGGTCTGGTCGGCCTCGCCAGCATGGTCGTCGCCGGCGCGCTCAGCCTGATGGCGACGTGGTGGGCCAGCCCGCTCGACAAGGTGAACCAGAACCGCTTCAGCGCGGGGAGCTTCGCGCTGCACGGGTTCGTGCCGGCAGGGCACGCAGTCTTCGCCTTCGCCCTCGCCGCCACCGTGGGGCTCCTCATGCGGCGCACGCTGCCGGCGATGGCGGTGACGCTGGCCGGCTTCATCGCCGTGCGGCTCGGCGTCACCTACTGGCTACGGCCCCACTACATGAGCCCGGTCACCACGACCCTGCCGCTCACGGCTTCCAACACCGGGTTCCAACTCAACGGCCCGATGGGCGCGCCCGGTACCGCCTCGCTCGCGGCACAGGCCCCGAACTTGCCGAATGCGTTGGTGTCCGGGTCGAACATCGTCGACAAGGCGGGGCAGTCCCCCACGTCGGCGTACCTGCTGCACAAGTGCCCGGAAATGGTGTCGGGGGGCCCTCCCACTGGCACCCTCAAGACGTCCAATGGCGGCCTTTTCAGTGGGCACAGTGCCGCGGTCCAAGCGCCCGCCAACGTGCAGAACGCGTTCAACCAGTGCATCACCACGTTGTCCTCGAAGTACCACGAGGTCGTCACCTATCAACCGGCGAGCCGCTTCTGGACGTTCCAGACGATTGAGACCGCGCTCTTCGTCGTGCTGGCTCTCGCACTCGCCGGTGGGTGCGCCTGGTGGGTCCGCCACCGCGTCAGCTGATGGACCAGAGCGTCATGGACCGAAGCGGGAAGGAAGTGACGCCGTGCTCTGGCTGAGCTTCCGGCAGTTCCGTGGCCAGGCCGCCGTGGTCGCAGCGGCGCTGGTGGCGCTCGCCGTGTTGCTCGTGATCGTCGGCCTGCAGGCGCTGGACGACTATCACGCCACCGTCACGTCGTGTGTGACCTCGGGCGGTTGTTCGGGCGCGGCCGCCGAGTTCGTGCACAGGTACCAACAGATGGGCCAATGGCTGTCCGGCCTCGTCCTCGTCGTCCCTGGCCTCGTCGGCATCTTTTGGGGCGCTCCGCTCCTCGCCCGCGAGCTCGAGTCCGGGACGTTCCGCCTGGCCTGGACCCAGGGCGTCTCGCGGGCGCGTTGGACGCTGTGCAAGCTCGGCCTGCTCGGGCTGGCCAGCATGGCGGTGGCCGGGTTGTGCAGCCTGCTCGTCACCTGGTGGTCGAGCCCGCTGGACCTCGCGGTCGGCGCGGGGCCGTTCGCCAACTTCGACACCCGTGGCATCGTGCCGATCGGCTATGCCGCCTTCGCGTTCTCCCTCGGTGTGGGGATGGGCGCGGTCATGCGGCGGACGGTGGCGGCCATGGGAGCGACCCTGGTCGCGTTCGTCGGAGTGCGGCTGGCCTTCATGCAGTGGGTTCGCCCACACCTGATGGCGCCGGTGGTCACTCGCCTGCCGTTCCGCGTCAACTCGCTGCAGCGGATTCAGATCGGCAGTCATCTGCCCCAGGGCGCCTGGGTGGTCTCGCAGTCCGTGGTGAACGCGGCGGGGCAGCACATCAGTGGCGGTCCGGGCGGTCTGCTCGACATCCCGGTCACCAATGTGGGGCCCGGCGGCATCAGCATCCCCGGGGTCGGGACGTGCGCCAACATCCGCCCGACGACCGCCCAGCTCGCGCAGCCCCAGACAATGACCGGCCTCATCACGCGCTGCTTCAACCAGCTGCACCTGACGACCGTGACCACCTACCAACCGGCCAACCGGTACTGGCCGTTGCAGACGTACGAGGCGCTCATCTTCCTCGCCGCCGCCGCCGCCGTCGGGGCCTTCACCGTGTGGTGGGTGCGCCGGATCAATTGAACGCGCCACGCGGCTGACGTCGTAGCGTGGCGTCAGTGCTGGTGCAGCGGGCACCAATAGGTCGTGCGACCTCCCACCTGTGCGACTATGAGCTCGGCCCCGTCGCGCGGGCAGTGCCCGCCGGGCACCCGCTGCTCCATGAGGTCGCCCATGTGCGACCCGCCCTTCCGGTCGACCTGGCGCAGCGTGGATCGCATCGCCTTGTGCAGCGTCCGGAGCTCGTCCTCGTCGAGCGGGGTGCGCCGCGCCGGGTCGATGCCCGCCCGCCAGAGGATCTCGTCCGCCAGCAGGTTGCCGATGCCGGCCAGGCGCTCCTGGTCCATGAGCCGCGCCTTGACCGGTGCCACCGGCCCCGCCCGGTTGACCGGCACAGCCAGCGCAGTGCGCACGTCGGCCAGCGTCGCCGAGAGGGCGTCGGGGCCGAGCCGGTTCTCGTCGGGTGCCAGCTCGAGTGAGCCGAAGCGCCGCGGATCGTGCAGCTCGAGCAGTCCCCCGTCAGCGAAGTCCATCCGGGCCCGCACCCATTTCTTCTCGAAGACGCCCGGGCCGTAGCGCAGGCGGTCGAGCGCCTGCTGGCCGTCGACGACCAGCCCGCCCGTCATGCCGAAGCGCACCCCGAGCGTCGGCCCGTCCTCGATATCGAGCAGCATGAGCTTGCCCCGGCGCCGCGCCGCGGTGAATTGGCGCCCGACCAGCGCCGCCCGGAGGCGTTGGGGCGTCGTCCCCCCACGCCCGTAGCGGGCGTCGATCATCCAGACCTTGACGATCGGCCGGTGGAGCGCCTTCTCGGCCAGGACCCGGTAGCGCTCGACTTCGAGGATCTCAGGCACCGGCGCAAGGTATCCGACCCGCAGGGGGAAGCCGAATATGGTGGGCCCGTGCCACCAGAGAAGCCGCAATGGGCAGAGCTGTTCACCGAGGTCGTGACGTCCGGGCTCTGCACCGGCTGTTCGGCCTGCGTCATCGCGTGCCCCTACGACGTTCTGGGCTACGACGACACCGAGGGCAACTACAAGCCGTTCCACGTGGACGCCGAAGGCGGGCCCGACAATTGCACCCACGGCCAGAAGGGCTGCACGCTCTGCACCAGGGCCTGCCCGCGCTTTCGCACGTGGGAGCCGGAGATCGAGAACCACCTGTTCGGCCGGCCGCGCACCGACGAAGAGGTGGCCGGCATCGCCCGCCGGACCGTGCTCGCCCGCGCCGCCGATCCGAGCATCGCCGAAACGGGGCAGGACGGCGGGCTGGTCTCCGCGCTGTTGATCTGGGCCTTCGAGCACGACGTCATCGACGCCGCACTGGTCTCGGGGCTCGAGGGTGACGGGTCCACCTGGAAGGCGGTGCCGCGGGTGGCTCGGAACAAGGAGGACGTCCTCGCCACCGCCGGCTCGCGCTACACCTACTCGGCCAACCCGATGGCCTACGCCGACGCCATCGCGGGCGGGGCCGAGCGCATCGCGCTGGTCGGCATGGGCTGCCAGGCCTCGGCGCCGCCGGTGATGGCCGCCCGCAAGGCGGGCAAGATCGCCCGGCGCTTCACCCTCTCCATCGGGCTCCTGTGCTCCAAGACGTTCGACGACGCGATCTTCCCCGAGCTCTTCGAGGCCCGCTACGGGCTGGCCCGGGCCGACATCGCCAAGATGAACATCAAGGGCGTGTTCCAGGTCTGGATGCGCGACGGCAGCTACCACGAGATCCCGCTCAAGGAGGCCCACGCCTGGACGCGCGAGGGCTGTACCTCGTGCCCCGACTTCGCCGCCGAGCACGCCGACATCTCGACCGGGGGCATCGGGGCCTTCGGCGACTGGACGCTGACGCTGCTGCGCACCGAGAAGGGCGAGGAGCTCTTCAACGAGATGGAGGCCGCAGGCGTGATCGAGACGCGGCCGATCGAAGACGACCCGGGCGCCGTCACGCTGCTCAACAAGCTCAGCCGCGTTAGCCGGAAGCGTTGGCCCGCCACGGCGGTGCCCATGCCGGGCCGGCTGCCCGCCGCGGCACCCGCCTCCTAGCCGGAAGGGCGCCGCGCCGTGTCCGGGCCGGGGCCCGACTCCTTCGCCGCGCTGCTCGGCATCGAGGTGCTGCGCCGAGGCGACGGGCAGACCGTGGCCACCCTGACCACCGACGAGCGCCACGCCAACCCGCACGGCACCGTGCACGGCGCCGTCTTCTATGCCGTGTGCGGCGCGGCCGTCGCCGCGGCGGCCAACGACGACACCCATTCGGGGATCATCTCCTCCGTCCTGGTCGAGTACCTCCAGCCCGCCGCCATCGGCGACGAGCTCTTCGCTGAGGTGCGCCGCGAGGCCTCGACGGAGCGCGAGGACATCTTCACCGGGACGGTCCGCCGCGGCGCCGAGGGCGACCTGCTGGCGTGGGTGCGGGCGCGGGGCACCCGCCGCACCCGGGGTGGCTGAGCGACCCTTCTCGACCTCTTTTCCGGTTTTCGCTGGTTCCCGGCTCCCGGCGGGCTCGCCCTTCGCGGTGGCGGCCGTGGCCCTCGCCTGGCCAATGGCCGAATCTGTGGGAACCACGTCATTGACGCCATCACGCCGTGGCCTCAGAGTTGGGGCATGAACGAGCGCCACGTCGTGATCGTCGCCTTCGAAGGGGTCCAACCCCTCGATGCGGTCGGCCCCCACGAGGTGTTCGCCGGCGCCCGCCGGGCGGCCGCGTCGTTGGGGCGCGCCGGCGGGTACCGGGTCACCCTGGCCTCGCCGGGCGGCGGCAACGTGCGCGCCGAGAGCGGGCTCGTCCTCGGCACCGCGCCACTGCCCGATGTCGACGAACGGGTCGACACCCTCGTGCTCGCCGGCGGGAACGGGGCGAACGCCGCGGCGGCCGATGACGCGCTGGTCAGCTGGATCCGCCGCGCCGCGCCCAGCTGCCGGCGGATCGCCACCGTGTGCTCGGGAGCCTTCATCGGCGCCGCGGCGGGCCTGCTCGACGGGCGCCGGGTCACCACGCACTGGGCCCGCGCCACGGAGCTGCGCGCCACCCATCCCCGACCCCGACCCGATCTACATCCGCGACGGCAAGGTCTGGTCGAGCGCCGGGGTCACGGCGGGCATCGACCTCTCGCTGGCGCTGGTCCACGACGACCTCGGCGTCGACGTCGCGCAGACCATCGCCCGCTGGCTCGTCATGTTCCTCCACCGGCCGGGCGGGCAGACGCAGTTCGCCTCCCCCGTGTGGGTCCCCCGGGCCGAGCGCTCGGCCGTCCGCGCCGTGCAGGACCTCGTCGAGGCGGCGCCGGGCGGCGACCACCGGCTGCCGATCCTGGCCGCGGCCGCCGCGATGAGCGTGCGCCACTTCACCCGCGTGTTCACGGCCGAGGTCGGGGAGAGCCCCAGCCGCTTCGTCGAGCGGACCCGGGTCGAGGCGGCACGCCGCGAGCTCGAGACGACGAACGACACCCTCGACGTCCTCGCGGCGCGCTGCGGCCTGGGGAGCGCAGAGACGCTCCGGCGCGTCGTCCAGCGCCATCTCGGCGTCGCCCCCGACGCCTACCGCCGGCGGTTCCGCACCAGCGCAGTCTCCACCGAAAGGACATCCGCATGACCGACCACGACCGCCTCCAGGTCGCCATCCCGATCTTCCCCCGCTGCACCGCCCTCGACGCCGTGGGGCCCTACGAGGTGTTGCAGCGGATTCCGACGTTCGACCTCACCTTCGTGGGCCACACCCAAGGCGAGGTGCGCACGGAGAACTCGATGCTCGGCTTGCAGGTGGATGCCACGTTCGAGGAGCTGCCGTCACCCGACGTCATCGTGTTCCCCGGTGGCGTCGGGACCCGTGCCCTCGAGCACGACGAGCGCGTCCTCGACTGGGTTCGCCGCGCGCATGCGGGCACTCGCTTCACCACGTCGGTCTGCACCGGCTCGCTGGTGCTCGGCGCCGCCGGCCTCCTCGAGGGCCTCACCGCCACCACCCACTGGTCCTGTTACGAGGGACTCGCCGCCCACGGCGCGGAGCCGACGGCGCGGCGCGTGGTCGAGCACCTGGACCGCCGCCTCATCACCGCGGCGGGCGTTTCGAGCGGCATCGACATGGCATTGCGGCTCGTGGAGCTGCTCGTCGACCGCACCGCGGGCCAGGCCGCGCAACTCATGATCGAGTACGACCCGCAGCCCCCGTTTGACTGCGGCGCCGTCGACAAGTCCGACGACACCGTGATGACGCGCGTGATCGAGTACGCCACGATGCGCTCGTAACCGCCACGGCGGCACGGCCCACCGCGTCGATACAGTGCGGGTCGTGGACCTTCCGGGTGATTCCGGGTTACCAGCGCTTTCGGGGCAGGGGGTCGACGTCCGCATCGTCGAGTCACCACGACGACTGTCGGAGTCCTCCATCTGGCGCCTCGAGCGCGGCTACTTCGAGCAGCGAGGCATTCAGGCCTGGGCCTCGGGCGACGTCCCGCACTCCGGCACCAACAACACGGTCCAGGCTCGTGCGTACGCCCAGCTGCTCGAGGGCGTCCTCGCCGATGCGGCCGCCGGCGCGTTCGGCCGCTTCGAGCCGAGCGAGCCCGTCCACGTGGTTGAGCTGGGCGCAGGGTCGGGCGCGTTCGCCTTTCACTTCCTCCAGGCGCTCGAGCCGGCCGTGCTCCCCGCCAACCCGGTGTACGTGCTGAGCGACCTCGCGGAATCGAACCTCGCGTTCTGGAAGGAGAACCCCGCGCTCGCGCCGTTTGTGGACGCGGGGCGCCTCGACATGGCCTGCTTCGACGCCACGTCCGACCAGCCGGTGCGGCTCGAACAGCGCGGGATCGAACTCCGCCCGGGCGAACTGGCCAACCCCCTCGTCTTCTTCGCCAATTACTTCTTCGACGTTCTCCCCCAGGATCTCTTCGTCGTCGAAGACGGCGTGCTCTACGAGGAAGCGGTCGCGTTGGCCTTGCCGTCGGGCGCGCTCGCCCTCGACGACGACCTTGCCTTCACCAAGCTGTTCATGGCCACCGAGCGGAGGCCGGTCGGGCCGGCGCACTACGGCGACACGCTCCTGGACGCGGTCCTGGCTGACGTCGCCGGCACCCACACCCCCCGCGGCCGGTTCCCCTTCCCCTCGACCGCCCTGCGCATGCTGCGCAACCTCTTGGCGCTCTCGGGCGGGCGCATGGTCGTGGTGTCGAACGAGCGGCCCGAAGCACTGTCGGACATCGTGGACACCCTCGTCGCCCAGGCCGGGGGCGACGCGAACGACCCTCGGGCTTCCGAGGACGTGATCCAACGCTTCTACGGGGCCACGGTGACGGCGGACGACAGCGCGGCCGGCGCGGATGGCACGGCCGTCGCGCTGGTGGGCCAGACCGCCTTGCGCGCCTTCGCCCTGACCGGCCTGCTCGCCCACGGCTCCTCCTTCTCGCTTCCGGTCGAGCGCGCCGCCCTTGCCGCGCTGGCGAGACAGTGGGACGGCGAGCTGGTGCAGCCGTCGGTCACGCCCCAGAAGACCGCCGTGACCGCGCTGATCGCCGGGGGCGGGCCCGTTCCGCACACGCGACGCCGCTTCGCACTGGCGTTCGACGAGGGTGGGCCCGACGATCGTTTCGCCGTCGTGAGCACCGCGCTGGCGACGCGGGCATCGAACCTGGCGCACGCGGACGCGGCCGAGGGGCGCAACGATGCGACGCGGTCCGGGGTGGCGCCCGATGCCGGTGACGAGCCCACGTCCGACGACGAGACGGAGCCACTGGTCAGGGTGTTCGCGCTGCTGCGCACCTGCTGCTACGACACCGAGGTCTTCGGCATGCTCTACCCGCTCTTCGCCGCCTCGCTGGCCGACGCGCACGAGCAATTGGTGGACGAGACGGTCACGATGCTGGGGACGGTCTGCGACCGGCACTACCCCATCGGGTCCAAGTCCGACCCCGCGATGGCGAGCGCCGCGCTCCTGGCGCCGATCGGGCGCTACGCCGAGGCCCTCGAATTCCTGGCCCGATCCGTGCATCAGCGCGGGCCGCAGTCACAGGCCTCGTACAACGCCGCACTGTGCCACCTCCACCTCGGTGAGATCGACGAGGCCTTGGCGTCGGTGGACGAGGCCCTGTCGCTCCCCAACCCGCCGGCCGCCGCCACCGAGCTGCGCGAGGTGATCCTCAAGGAGCGCGACGCCGCGCCCGGCTCAGGCTGACGCCGCCGCCGCGCTCGCGCCGGCAAAGCGCCCGAACATGGTGGAGTCGCCGATCGACAGCCCGCTCGCGTAGCCGAACGCGCACACGCCGGCGGTGGTGCGGCCGGCTGCGAACAGCCCCGCGATGGCGTGCCCGCTGACGTCGAGGACCGAGCCGTCGACGGTCGTCTCCAGCCCACCGAGGGTGAACGGCGCGTAGGGGGCCGGCCCGATGCGCAGGTCGAACGCGCCGATCGGCGGGACGAGCGGCCGCACCCAGGCCGGCGACTTGTGGAACAGCGGGTCCTCTCCCCGTACCGCGTGCGCGTTGTAGAGGTCGAGCGTGGCGCGCAGCGACCCCGCCGGCAGGCCCATCTCCGCTTCGAGCAGTTCGGCCGTCTCGCAGACCCAGGTGGCGGCCAGGCCCATCCAGTTCACCTCGTAGGTGGCCTCGTCGACGACGAGGTAGGCCTCGCCGTCCTGCTCGTAGAGCGCGGACTGCCCGACGCGACCCATATACGTGTCCTCGTTGATGAAGCGCTGACCCTGGCCGTTGACGAGGATGCCGTGGATCAGGGTGCGCGGCGGCGTGATGGGGAGCGATACCTCGCCCGCGTACATGTTGCGCACCGAGGCACCGATGGCCTGGGCCATGCGGATGCCGCGCCCGTCGTCGCCCTCCGTGCCCACCTTGAACGTCCCGCGCACGAGCGGCGGGCAGTGCTGGCGCAACATGTCGTCGTTGAAGATGAACCCGCCGGCCGTGAGGACCACGCCGCGCCGTGCCCGCAGCGACACCGTCTCGCCGAAGCGCTGCGCCTGGACGCCCACGACGCGCCCGTCGTGGTCGACCACGAGCCGGTCCACCCGGGTGTCCGTGGAGACCGACGCGCCGGCCCCCACGGCGGCACCGGCCAGATGCTGCATGAGCAGCCATCCGGTCGCCCGCTTCGTCTTGGCCAGGTGCCCGCGCGGCGCCGGCCGGGCGATCTCGTTGAAGGGGTACGCGTCCTCGCCGCCCGAGTAGACGAGCCCCTCGGTCCCGGTCGGCGCCATGGAGGTGTCCGCGCAGAAGGTGGGATCGAACTCGACGCCGCGGGCCACCAGCCAGTCGAAGTGCCCCAGGCTCTCGGCGCAGTAGCGAGCGATCTTGACCTCGTCGGGATCCGGGCCGCAGGCCGCCATCATGTAGCGGTACATGTCGTCCAGGCTGTCCTCGAAGCCACAGGCGGTCTGGACCGGCGTGCCCCCGCCGAGATACACGATGCCCTCGGCCAGCGCGGCCGCTCCACCCGGTCCACCTGTCCGCTCGGTGACCAGCACTTCGGCCCCCGCCTCGGCGGCGCTGAAGGCCGCCGTCGATCCGGCCGCCCCGAAGCCGACCACGATGACGTCGGTCGTCGCGTCCCACCGCGCGATCTCCGCCGCGTCGCGCGGCTCCACGTCGGTCTGCTCGCTCACGCCATCCCTCCCGTTGTCGCCGAGACGGTAGCCGTTCCCCTGGGCGCCCCCCTAGCGTGCGTTGCGTGACGATGAGCGACGACGCGCCCTCGCTGCACCCACCGCCCGAGCTGGCCGAGCTCGCACCCGGCTTCGTCCCGACCCTCGCCTCGCGGCCCGACGCGGACGCCGGCGCCATCACGACGTGGCGCCTCGACGGCCCCGGTGGCGTCGCGCGCTTCGCCAAGGTCGCGCCGGCCGGCCACGCCGTCCCGCTGCGTCGCGAGGCCGAGCGCGCCATCTGGGCCGCCGCCTACCTGCCGGTACCGCGGGTCCTCGCCCTCGAGGCAACCGGGCCCGTGACGGTCCTCCTCACCGAGGCGCTGCCGGGGCGCGACGGGACCGACCCGTCGTGGCGCCGCGACCTCGCCCGCCACGTCGGTGCCCTCGGGCGCGGCCTGCGCACCTTTCACGACGCTGTCGGCGACGAGTGGTGCCCGTTTCGCTTCGACGTCGCCACGGCCCTCGACCACGTGGCGGGCCGGGTCGCCTCGGGACAGGTCGACCCGGCCGACTTTCATTCCGAGCACGCCCACCTCAGCGCCGAAGGCGCCCTGGCCGAACTGGAGGCGGCCGCGCCGGCGGACGAGGAGCTCGTCGTGTGCCACGGCGACTACTGCGTCCCCAACGTGCTCCTCCAAGCGGGCGCGGTCACCGGCTACGTCGACCTCGGTGCGCTTGGCGTCGCCGACCGCTGGTGGGACATCGCCGTCGGCGGGTGGAGCACCACCTGGAACTTCGGCGACGACCTCGAGCCGGCCTTCTACGAGGGCTACGGCATCGACCCCGACCCCGAGCGGATCCGCTGGTACCGCTTGCTCTACGACCTCGCAGGCTGAGGCGGCCGGCGGTCCGGCGACCCGGCGATCACCGTGCGCGCCCGGTCGAAGACGGCGTCGAACATCGGCTCGGTCAGCGTGCCGGTGAAGGTGTTCTGCTGGCTCGGGTGGTACGACGCGAGCAGGACGAGCCCGCCGGGGAGTGCCGCCTCCGCCAGGTGACCGAACGCCGGGCGCGGGCGCAGCTCGAAGTGGGCGGCCAGCGCCTGCCAGGCGAACTGGCCGAGCGCGACGATCACGGCCGTGCGGTCCAAGAGCGCCAGCTCGCGCGCCAGATACGGCGCACAGTTCGCACGCTCGTCGGGCCGGGGCTTGTTGGCCGGCGGCGCGCAGTGGACCGTGGCCGTGATGTAGGCGTCGCGCAGCGTCAGGCCGTCGTCGCGCGCCGTGCTCGTCGGCTGGGAGGCGAAGCCCGCCCGGTCCAGCGCCGCGAAGAGCCAGTCGCCCGAGCGGTCGCCGGTGAACATGCGGCCCGTCCGGTTCGCCCCGTGCGCCGCCGGGGCCAGCCCGACGATGAGCAGGGCGGCGCGCGGGTCGCCGAAGCCGGGCACGCCGCGGCCCCAGTAGGTCTGGCCGGCGTACGACGCCCGCCCGGTCCGCGCCACCTCCTCGCGCCACGCCACCAGGCGCGGGCAGCGCCGGCAGGCCGCCACGTCCCCTTGCACCGCGGCCAAGGAGTCCCTCGTTGCCCGGTTGGACGCCACGGCGCAGAGCCTACGATGGGCGCCCGTGCCCGCAGCAGCCCGAACAACTTCTCCTCGCCCGCCCACGCGCCGCGGCCGGAAGGCGCCGACGTCGACCGTGGTGCTGCTCGTGCGGCACGGGACGACCCCGACCACCGGCAAGAAGCTCCCGGGCCGGGCGCCCGGCCTGCACCTCTCGGAGAAGGGCCGGGCCCAGGCGGCCGCAGTAGCCGAGCGGATCGCCGCCCTGCCCAAGCCGCCCACCGCCGTCTACGCCTCGCCCCTCGAGCGCACCCGCGAGACGGCGGCTCCGATCGCCCGGGCCCTGGGCCTGCGGGTGCGCACCGCGCCCGGCCTCGTCGAGCTCGACGTCGGCGAGTGGACCGAGAAGACGCTGGCCCGCCTGTACCGCGACAAGGAATGGCCGAAGGTCCAGCGCTGGCCGAGTGGCTTCCGCTTCCCGGGCGGCGAGTCCTTCGCCGAGATGTCGGCCCGCTCCATGGATACCGTGGTCGACCTCGTGGGCCAGCACCCGGGCGAGACCATCGTCGCCGTGTCGCATGCCGACACCATCAAGGCGATCCTGGCGGCCGCGGCCGGCATCCCGCTCGACCTCATGCAGCGCCTCGTCGTCTCACCGTGCTCAGTTTCCGCCATCCTCTTCACCGGGGGCGGCCCCATGGTGCTCTGCACCAACTCCACCGGCACGCTCGAAGACCTGGTCGTGTCGTGAGGGGAGCGCGGCGATGAGCGACGACTTCGACTTCGACGCGCCCGACCACTGCACGGTTGGCGTCATCGGCGAGGTGGGGAACCGCCTGTTCCTCTTCTATTGCCGCCAGGGGCTGACCGAGACCACCGTCAAGGTCGAGAAGCAGCAGATCGCCGTGTTGGCGGGGTATCTCGGGCGCATCGTCAAGGAGCTCGGGCGGCCCGGGCACCTGCCCGACGACCTCGAGTTCTACGGCACCGAGGAGTTCGAGTGGGTGGTGGGGACCATCGGCGTCTCCTACGACGAGGAGCTCGATCGCATCGTTATCGTCCTCGAGGAGATCGGCGTGGGCGAGGAGGACGCGGACCCCGAAGGCGAAGCCGAGGTGGACTTGGACGTGGACGAGGACGACGACGAGAGCGGGCACGTGCTGCGCGTGGCGTTGTCGCGCGAGCAGGCGGCCGCGTTCGCCATCCACGCCACTCGTCTCGTCGAGGCGGGACGGCCGCCGTGCCCCCTCTGCTCGTTGCCCCTGGATCCCTCGGGCCACGACTGCCCGCGCACCAACGGGCACCGTCCGCCGGCGAGCTGACGGCGGTGTCCGACGCCGCCGTCGAGCAGGTCCTCATCGAGGGTGAGATGGAGGTGCACGGCCGCATCGCCGGCAGCTCGAACGCGACCATGCTCGTCACGTGCCGCCTGGGCCCCGACGAGCTCCTGGCCGTGTACAAGCCGCACAAGGGGGAGCGGCCGCTTTGGGACTTCCCCGGCGGGCTCTTCCGTCGCGAGGTGGCGGCCTACGTCCTCTCCGAAAGCCTCGGCTGGGGCCTGGTCCCCGAGACCGTCGAGCGCGCCGAGGCGCCGTTCGGCCCCGGCTCGGTGCAGCGCTTCGTGCACGAGGACGGCACGTCGCACTACTTCACCCTGCGCGACGACCCCAAGTGGCACCCCGCGCTGATGCAGCTGGGCGCCTTCGACGTCGTCGCCAACAACGCCGACCGCAAGAGCGGCCACGTGCTGTTGGCCGAGGAGCGCCTCTGGGCCATCGACCACGGGCTCTGCTTCAACGAGCACGACAAACTGCGCACCGTGATCTGGGACTTCGGCGGCGTGGCCCTTGAACCTGCTGTCCAAGAGGACCTCGGCCGGTTGGCGACCGACGGCCCGTCGCCGGCGCTGTGCGCGCTCCTCGAGCCGCACGAGGTGGCGGCCACCTGGGACCGCCTGTCCTGGCTGCTCAGCCTCCGGGCGCTGCCCGAGATGGATGACGACGGCGACTGGCCGCCCTACCCCTGGCCGCTCGTCTGAGCCCGGGACAGGCCTTCTCCCAGTTCACGGCGATCTCTCACCACCAGGGCCCGGGCCGACGTGATTCCCGACCCAATAGATCGTTAATGTAAAACAACGATGATCACTGGGCGGACGATGAACGGCCATCGTCCCTAGGGAGGCCCGATGTCGATTGACCTCTACATCGTCCTCGGCAGCGCCATCGTGGGCTTCCTCGTCGGGATGACCGGTGCGGGCGGCGGGGCCCTCATGACCCCGATGCTCATCCTGTTCTTCAACGTCAAGCCGTCCACGGCGATCTCGAGCGACCTCGTCGCCGCCGTCCTCATGCGCCCCGTCGGTGCCGTCGTGCACATGACCAAGAAGACGGTCAACTACGGCCTGGTCGGCTACATGGTCATCGGGTCCGTCCCCTCCGCCCTCCTCGGAGCCTGGGTCCTTCACCTGCTCGGCAACTCCGACGGCGCCGAGACCAACGTCCAGACCGTCCTCGGCGCCGCACTGTTGGTCGGGGCGGCCGCCATGGTGCTGCGCGTGGCGCTCGACAAGCGGTCCGGCCAGAGCCGCCTGGGCCTGATCCGCCAGGTCGTCGTGCGCCCGCTCCCCACCGTCGCCATCGGCCTGGTCGGCGGGTTCATCGTGGGAATGACCTCGGTCGGCTCGGGCTCGCTGATGATCGTGCTGCTCCTCTTCCTCTACCCGGTGCTCGGGGCGAACCAGCTCGTCGGCACGGACCTCACCCAGGCGGTCCCCTTGACGCTGGCCGCCGCGCTGGGCGCGCTGGCCTTCGGACACGTCGAGTTCTCCGTCACCACGTCGATCGTCATCGGCAGCGTCCCGGCCGTGCTGGTCGGCTCGCTGATCTCGTCGCGGGCACCGGACCGCTACATCCGCCCGGTCATCACCTTCGTCATCTTCGCCTCGGGCCTCAAGTACGTCGGGCTCGGGACGACGGCCCTCGGCTGGACCCTCGGCGCGGTACTGCTGGCCGCCGCCCTCTACTGGGTGATCTACGTGCGCCCGCGCCGGGCCGGCGTGACCACCGGGCCGGGCGATCCCCCGACGCCCGGACAGGGCGACGACAGGGCCCTCGAAGGCGCGTCACCCGGGTCCTGACGGGTCCTGACGCCCCGCCGCCAAACACAGGCGGGCTCAGGGGATGTGGTACCCGTTCGTCGTCAGCTGCGCGATGACCTGCTGGGCCACCACCTGGCCCCCGCCCGGCGTGAGGTGGATGCCGTCGGGCGTGCGGGTGTTCACGATCTGGCCGGCCGCGTTCGTCTCGAACGCGGTGTAGCCGCCGGTCGCGGACCCGAGTGACTTGTCCGTGCTGACGTACGTCACCGGCGGCTTGGCGATCGCCGCCTGGTGCTGGCCGATGTCGTTGAGGTCGGCCATCTGGGCGTTGAGGGCCGGGTTCTGCATCGGCGGCATGCCCACCCAGATGACGGCCGCGCCGCCGCTCCCCGCAATCTGAATGAACTGCGCCACGCGCTGCGCGTAGAGGCCGTTCCAGTTGGGCGAGGCGTAGGGCGTGTCGGGCGGGCCCAGGAAGTCCTGCGCGTCGTTGGCGCCGATCATGATGACCACCACTTGGGGGTCGTCCGCTTTGAGGTCGGCCGTCAGCTCGGCCGGCCAGTTGAAGTAGTCGGGCCGCGTGAGCCCGGTGCTCTCCCGCCCGTCCAACGCCGCGTTGACCACCCCGGTCCCGGCCAGATCGGACTGCAGCGCGCCGCCCATGTCGAGGCCGATGGAGTCGCCCACGATGAGGACGCGCAACGGGTTGGCCGTCGTCGGGTGCTTGGGGTCGGGCGGCACGGTCGTGGTGGTCGTCGCCGTCCCCGTCCCCGACCCCGCCGGCGCCGGCTTCGGCTTCGTCTTCTGGGGGCGCGGCCCCGAGATGACCAGGCCGACCGTGCCGCCGGGCTGGCGGTTCGAGCGCCCGGTGGCCGACACGATGCGCGACAGCTGGAGGTCGCGGCTCAGTGCCGCCACCGGTCCGGTGATGTCGAGGCTCACGGTGCGGCGCTTGCCGACGGGAGAGACCTGCGCGTTGTGCTGCAGGGACGGCGCGAACAGCAGGAACCACAGCGCAAAGGCGAGCACGCCGAGCACGAGGACGCGAGTCCACGGCAGGCGCACGCGCCCGTCGGGCGGGGTGCGTGCGCCGGCGGGCGCCGCCGGCTCGTCGGCCGGCTGGGAGGGAGGGGGTGGGACGGGGGTGGTGTCCATCAGAACCGGTAGTAGATGAAGGGGGCGACGCCCACGGGGCCGAAGGTAGTGATGCCGAGGAGCGCGACGCCGAGGATCCCGACTTGGATGGCGGCGTGCTGGCGCGAGAAGGACGCTTGCAGGCGGGACACGCTGATCGGCGGCACGAACTGGGAGAGCAAGGTGCCCACCACGACCAGGACCAGCAGCGGCGTGACCAGAGGCGACGACACGCCCCAGCCACTGAAGACGCGGCCGATCACGGCCGAGGCCTGCGACACGCCGGACGCGTTGAAGAAGACCCAGCCCAGGCACACGAACTGGAAGGTCAGGAACCGCTGCACCCAGACGCGCACCAGGCCGTCGGCCACCGGGGGCAGGCCCCGCCGCTCGCGGCTCGCCCGGCGCAGGTGCCCGAAGCTCTGCCCGACCCCGTGCAGGGCGCCCCAGATCACGAAGGTCCACGCCGCCCCGTGCCACAGGCCGCCCAGCACCATGGTGATCATGATGTTGCGCACGGTCGTCGACTGGCCGCCGCGGTCGCCCCCGAGAGGGATGTAGAGGTAGTCACGCAACCAGCGCGACAGCGTCATGTGCCAACGCCGCCAGAAGTCCTGGAGGTTGCGCGCCGTGTACGGCGCGTCGAAGTTCTGCGGGAATTGGAACCCGAGGAGCAGGGCAAGCCCGATGGCGATATCGGTGTACCCGCTGAAGTCGCAGTAGATCTGCACCGCGTAGCCCCACGCGGCGAAGATCGCCTCGAGCCCCGAGTGCTGGCTCGGCGACGTGAACACCGGCGTCACGATCTGGCTCGAGACGTACGACGAGATCACGACCTTCTTGAACAGGCCGGCCAGGATCAGCCAGAAGGCGCGCGAGTAGTCGATGTTGGCGGCGTCACGCCGCCGGCGGATCTGAGGCAGCAGCTCGGTGCCGCGCACGATCGGCCCGGCCAGGAGGTGGGGGAAGAAGGACAGGTAGACCGCGAAGTCGAGCGGCTTGGCGGGCTCCAGCTTGCCCCGGTAGATGTCGACCACGTAGCTGATCGCCATGAAGGTGAAGAAGGAGATGGCGATCGGGAGCGCCACCTGCAGCAAGGGGACGGCCTGGCCCACCCCGAGGGCGCGGGTCAGGTTGTCCACGTTCACCGAGAGGAACCCGTAGTACTTGAACCAGCCGAGGATCCCCAGGAGCACGGCGACCGCCACGATCATGGCCGTCCGCCGCCCACGGTCGTTGCGCATGGCGGCCGTCACCGCGCCGCCGACGAAGGCGACGGTCGTCGTGGCCAAGAGCAACAGGCAGTAGCTCCAGCCGACCCAGCCGTAGAAGACGTAGCTGAGGCCGATCATGGCGAGCTTCCACCAGCCCGCGTAGGGGTTGAGCAACCAGTTCACCGTGAAGGCCACGGCGAAGAAGATGGCGAAGTCGATCGTGGGAAAGAGCATCAGCGGAGGTCAGGGATGACTGCGCCGAATGTACTGCCGCCCGCCCGCGTTCCCGGGGCGCGACGACCCGCGCCGCGCTCCGTTCGTGGCCCGGTCGCCCTCATGCCGGAAGTTCGGCCGCCCGGCCTAGCCCAGCTCCCCGCTGCGGTGCCCAGACCCGAGCCCGCGACCCCGGGTCCTAACTCTTGGCCTTGAGCAACTCGATGAGCGCCGGGAGCACCTTGTGCACGTCGCCCACGATGCCGAGGTCGGCCACCGAGAAGATCGGCGCCTCCCGGTCCTTGTTGATGGCGATGATGTTCTTGGAGCCCTTCATGCCCACCAGGTGCTGGGTGGCGCCGGAAATGCCGCAGGCCACGTAGACGGTCGGCTTCACCGTCTTGCCGGTCTGGCCGACTTGATGCGAGTACGGCACCCACCCGGCGTCGACGATGGCGCGCGAGGCGCCCGCCGCACCGTGGAGCAGCTTGGCCAGCTCCTCAATGAGGGCGTAGTTCGCCGCATCACCGAGACCACGGCCACCCGAGACGACGACCGCCGCCTCGTCGAGCTTCGGCCCGCTGCGCTCCTCCACGTGGCGCTCGGTGACCTTGGCCGTGTTCGTCGCCGCCACGTCGGGCACCGGCGCTGCCGTGACTGCGGCCGCGGCGCCACCGGACGGCTCGGCCGCGAACGACTTGGCCCGGATGACGAAGAGGCCCGGCCCGTCGCCGGTGAATTTCGCCGTGACGATCAGGTTGCCGCCGAACGCAGGGTGCTCGCTCGACAGCACGCCGCCGCTCTCGGTCAGGCCGGTGACGTTCGTCAGCACGGGCTTGTCGAGCCGGGCCGACAGGCGGCCCGCGATGTCGCGGCCGTCGTAGGTCGCCGCAAAGAAGATGGCGTCGGGCGCGTTGGCGCCCTGGATCAGCGCCGCGATGGCGGCCGCCACCGGCACGCCCGGTAGGGCGTCACCGACATCGCCCACGTCATAGATCGTCGTGGCGCCGTACTCGCCGAGCGGACCCGCCAGCGAGGCGACGTCGCTGCCCCAGGCCACGGCCTCGACGGTCGAGCCCACGGTGCGGGCCTCGGTCAGCAGTTCGAGGGTGACCGGGGTGGGGGCGCCGTCCGTGGACTCCGCCAGCACCCAGATCTTGTCGATCGCCATCTCAGACCACCTTCAGCTGCTCGAGGAAGGTCACGACGCGCTGCGCACCGTCACCCTCGTCCACCACGATCTCGCCGCCCCCCCGCTCCTCGGCCGGGGAGACGTCGGTGATCTCCTGGCCGGCGCCGGCCGCGCCGACCTGCGACGCGTCGATGCCGAGGTCGGCCACCGTCAGGTTGTCGACCGGCTTGGACTTCGCCGCCATGATCCCCTTGAACGAGGGGTAGCGCGGCTCGACGACACCGGCGGTCACCGTGACGACGGCGGGCATCGGGACGACGACCTCGTCGTAGCCGGCCTCGGTCTGGCGCTCGACCTTGATGGAGGAGCCGTCGACCGAGATCGCCTTGGCGAAGGTCACCGACGGCAGCCCCATGAGCTCGGCCACCTGCACGGGCAGCGTGCCGGTGTAGCCGTCGGTCGACTCGGTCGCCATGACCACGAGGTCGGGGTTGGCCCGGGCGATGGCGGCGGCCAGCACCTTGGCGGTGCCCAGGGCGTCGCTGCCGGCCAGCGCATCGTCGCTGATCAGGATGGCCTTGGCCGCGCCCATGGCGAGGCCGGTACGCAGGCCGGAGGTCTCGCCCCCCGGCGCCATGGAGACCAGGGTGACCTCGTCACCCTCGCCGCCGGCCAGCTGGAGTGCCATCTCGACGCCGTAATTATCGGAGTCGTCCATGATCAGCTTGCCTGAGCGATCGAGTGTGTGGGTGGTCGGATCGAGGGACCCGGGAGCGGCCGGATCGGGGATCTGTTTGACGCAAACGACGACGTTCATGGCCGACCATCTTTGTGGACCAGGGCCTTCCCACGCCATTCCACCCGCTCATCGGCGGGTTTTCGCCGCTCAGACACCCGCCGGCCCGCCCGCCCCGAGCGCCCAACGACCGTTGGCCACACACCGGCGTCCCATCGCCATCCAATCCACCCCGTCCTTTCCCTCCTTTTGGAGCCGGCGGCGTCCGCCCGCCGGAACCGGTCCGGCCGCCGGACCCGGTCGCCTACCCAACAAACCCCAATGAGAGAGGCATGGCGGGGAGGGCTCGAGGTGCATACGAAGAATGACTTTCGCCGTTCTGACTCAACGCGCAGCACACGCGCGTATACGGTCCGGAGACCAGCGCGGAGGGCGGGCGGTTCAGCCGGCGAAGCCCTGCCGAGCGGCCGCCAGCGCGTCGTCCAGGCGGTCGGTGATCACGGCATCGACGCCGAGGTCGACCATGGCCTCCAGGTCGTGCGGCGAGTTGACCGTCCACACGTTGACGGCCAAGCCGGCCGCGTGCGCCCGCTCGACCAGGTCGGCGGTGACCAGGGTCACGAACGGATGGACGGCGCGGAAGCCGGACCCGACCGCCTCGGCCAGGGCCGCGACGGGGTCGGTCGCCCAGCCCCACAGCGCGCCGAGCGCCAGGCGCCCGTCGGCGGCCCGCACGGCGAGCAGCGTTGCGGGCTGGAACGACGAGACGATGACGCGCTCGGTCCAGCCGGCCTCGTCAATGGCCGTCGCCGTCAGCGCGGCGACCGCTTCGCCCTCGTCCCACCCCGGGTCCTGCGGCGCGTTCTTGATCTCGACGTTGACCACCATGCCCTCGCTCGCCAGCAGCGCGTCGGCCAGCAACGGCACGTACGCCGGCAGGTCGGCCACGTCGAGGGCGCAGATCGGCCCGAGACCGGGCACCTCGGCGTCGTGGTGGACGGCCAGGGCTCCGTCGGCGGTGAGACGGACATCGAGCTCGACGCCGTCCGCACCGCGCCGGCGGGCCTCGGCGAAGGCCTCCAGGGTGTTCCCCCTACTTCCCTCGGGCTCAGTGCAACCCCTATGAGAGAAGACGGAAGTCACGTTGTCACCAAACCTCCACGTTGCAGGTGAATAATTTCACACAAACTCCTTGCACCGTCTTAAATTGACCGTTACCCTGCTCTTATCAACTGCTTTTCACGGACGGGCACTCTTGAGGCCCGATCATGTGAATTGCTTCACAATGCTGGTGGAGGCACATTTTCCGATGGCACTCATGTGGAACCGGACCGTCGATTGGGACCTGGACGACTGGCGGCGCGCCGCCGCCTGCCGCCATACCGAACCTGACCTTTTCTTCCCGGTCGGCACGACCGGGCCGGCCGTCGACCAGATCGAGGCGGCCAAGCGGGTCTGCCGCTCGTGCGAGGCGATCGAGCCGTGCCTCGACTTCGCGCTGGCGACCAACCAGGAGTCCGGCGTCTGGGGCGGCACCTCCGAAGAGGAGCGCCGCAAGCTGCGCAAGGCCTGGCTCGCCGCCCGCCGCTCGCAGCGCGCCGCCAGCTGAACCTCCGGCCTCACCGCAGCACCGCACCACCGCAGCACCTTCTCCGCCCTCACCTTCTTCACCTGCACCGCGGCCGCCTTCGGTCGCACCGCACCCGCATCCCCCGCGCCGCCGCGTGACGCTCAGTGGGGGGCGCGTTGGGGCACCGAGATCGCCACGCGGGTCCCGCCGCCTTCGGCGGCGGGCATGCTCGCCATGGAGATCGTCCCTTCGAGCTGGCTGACCACCAGGTCGCTCACGATCAGGAGCCCGAGGCTCGTGGTCTGCTCGATGTCGAAGCCCTCCGGCAGGCCCAACCCGTCGTCGCGCACCTCGATCAGCAGCGCGTCCTCCCCCGGGTCCAACGTCAGATCGACGTGCCCCACCGGCGCGTAGCCGGCGGCGCCGCCCGCACCCTCGAGCCCCGCCGCCCCGTCGCTGCCGCCGGCCGCCTCGGGATCGAAGGCATGCTCGACCGCGTTCTGCAGCAACTCGGCGACCGCCACCGCCAGCGGCGTTGCCACGTCGGCCGCCACCTCGCCCAGGTCACCGTGCACCGCGATGACGATCGGTTGTGAGGAGACGACCGAGTCCTCGGCCATCTGCACGAGCGAGGCCACGATCTCGGCGAAGGGCACCTGGTCGCTGGGGTCGCGCGAGAGGATCTCGTGCACGAGCGCAATGGAACGGACCCGCCGCTCCGCCTCGTGCAGCGCCACCCGGGCGGCCCGGTCGCCCACCCGGCGCGCCTGGAGACTGAGCAGCGACGAGATCGTCTGCAGGTTGTTCTTGACCCGGTGGTGCACCTCGCGGATGGCCGCGTCCTTGGACAGCAACAGGCGGTCGAGGCGGCGGACGTCGGTCACGTCGCGCAGCAGGATCATGGCCCCGGTCACCACGCCGTGCGAGAGGAGCGGGATGCAGTGCACGAGCACGATGACATCGGGGCGGCGCTCCACCTCCTCGACGACCGGGCGCCCGGTGGCGAGCGCCCACTCGACGGCGGACTCCTCGATGTCGAGGTCGCCGAAGCGCCGGCCCTCGGGCTGGGTGTAGATCCCCATGCGGTGGAACGCGTTCATGGCGTTCGGCGAGGCGAACTCGACCCTCCCGTCGGCGTCGACCACCACGACGCCGTCGCCGACCCGCGGCGCCTCTTCGGTACCGACGTCCTCGTCGGGGAAGGGGAACGCCGACTGGGCGACCATGTCGGCGAGGCGCTCGAACACATCGAGATAGGTGCGCTCGTACATGGACGTCGGGCCCTTGAGCGGCGCCAGCGAGACCCGCAGCAACACGGCGATGATGCGGTCCTCGAAGCGGACCGGGATGTTCTCGACCGGGACCTGCTCGCCCAGGATCGGGTGGTGGATGCTGCCGCGCACGATCTCGCCCGAGTGCAGGCACCGCGCCACGAGCGCCCACTGCGACTCGTTCACCGTCTGGCCCACGAGGTCCTGGTCGACGAGGGTGGGCCGGTTGTTGGGGCGCATCTGGCCGAGGACGACCAGTTCGGGGTCGGTTTCGTCGCCGTCGGCCGTGCCCTCCGGTCGGTTGGCGCGGGTACCGGCACCGGCACCGGCGCTGGCGTCGGCCCCGGTGGCCCTGGCTGCGGGGCCTTCCCCGACTGCGATGGCGCGTTGCACGGGGACCAGGAGCAAGAGGTCGGAGAAGGAGAGGTCCGCCAGGACGCTCCAGCTGCCGAGGAGGCGCTGGAGGTGCTCGAGCTCCTCGGGCTTGAGATCGGTGTGGCTCTGGGCCAGCTCGGCCGGTGTCGGCATCAGGCGTCGCCTTCCTTCGCCTCGGCAGGCGCCGCAACCTCCGTGGGCGCCGGCGGCGCCACCGACACGGTGTGCCCGACCCGCCCGCGGTAGCCCTGCAGCGACGTCGCCCCGGCCGCGGCGAGCACGGCGCGCAGGTCGTCGGCGCGGTCGGCCACGTGCTCGAGGCGGTGCGCGTCCGAGGCGGTGGTGAGCGGCACGTGGCGCGCCACGAAGCGGTCGAGGAGCCCGGCCGCTGGATACTGCTCCCCCACCGGCTTGCGCCACCCGGCCGACGACACCTCGGCCGCCATGCCCGACGCCGACGCCGCCTCGGCGATGCGGTCCCACCACTCGGCCGGCGCGGCCGGCACGTACCCGGCCACCTTGATCAGGTCGGGGTGGGCCAGCACGTCGCACGCCCGCGAGGCGGCCAGCTCCTCCATGGCGCCGGTGTAGGCGTCCCAGCACGCGTCGACCTCACGGGCCGACCACTCGGCCATCGACACCGGGTCGTCGAGGTCGTCGAAGCGCCACGCGCCCACCCAGTGCACCGACCCCAGCAGGACGTCGAAGGGGTAGTCGGCCAGCAGGTCGGCCACGGTGTCCATCCGGCCCTCGTAGTAGTCGACCTCGAGCCCGATGACGACGGGCAACCCGGCCGCCTTCGCCTCGAGGGCGCACTCCACGTAGGCGTCGAGGTCGGCGGTGGCGTGGAACTTCCAGTAACGCGCCATCGACTCGGCGAGCGCGGGCGGCACGCGGGGGTCGTCCCAGAAGCCGGCCAGCGAGTCGGCCTGGCGGAAGCGGAACAGGTGCTCGGTCACCGCCAGCTCGGTCACGCCGGCCGCCTCGGCCCGGGCGCAGTACTCGGCCAGCTGCTCGATGCGCAGCGGCGTCTCGTGCTCCGAGTGCGGCCACAGGTGGAGGTGGTAGTCGAGCACGGGGCCCCGGCGGCTCAGCCCGGGGCGAGACGGATCAGCGTCACGCCGTCGCGCACGGTGGTGAGGACGCACACGACGCGGGGGTCGTTGACCACCTTGTCGTTGAAGGCGCGGATGGCCAGCGCGCTCTCGTGCGGGTGCAGCTCCGACGCCAGCACGGCGCCGGCCTGCAGCGTGTTGTCGACCACGATCAGCCCGTGCGGGGCGAGCTTGGGCAGCACCGCCTCGTAATAGGCGTCGTAGGAGACCTTGTCGGCGTCGATGAAGACAAGGTCGAACGGGCCCTGGAGCTGCTCGACCGAACGCAGCGCCGGCCCCTCGATCACGCTGATGTAGCTCTCGAGGCCGGCGGCGGCGATGTTGCCCCGGGCCACCTGGGCGTGGTGCGGGTCGACCTCGAGCGAGATGATGGACCCGCCCTTGGCCAGCCCGGCCGCCATGGCGATCGACGAGTACCCGGTGAAGGTGCCGATCTCGAGGACGCTCGTCGCCTGCGTGGCGTGCACGAGCATCTCGAGGAAGCGGCCTTCCTGGCGCCCGACCATCATCCCCCAGGCGGGGAAGTCCTCCTTGGTCGACACGTCGACCGCTTCGAGGTACCCCGGCGGGGCCGTCGTGTGGGCGTCGGCGTACTCGAGGACCTCGGGGTTGATCAGCTCGGCCATGGCACCGATGGTACGCGCGCCGCACCCCCCGGCCGACAGCCGACGGTCTTTGTGACTCCGGACCAACCGGGCCCGACGGCCGGAACAGTTCCAGCGGCCAGGCTCCGTCGTGCGTCCCTAATCCCAGATCTGCGCGCCGAGCCGGAGGAGCCCACCCATGTCGAAGATGTCGGCGTCGAAGAACGGCACCGTGACGAGCACGTCGGGCGCCCCGCTCAGCTCGGCCTCCTGCTCGGCCTCGCGGCGGGCCACCACGCCGAAGTTGAGGAAGCTCTGCGCCACCTCTTCGATCACCCGCGCCGCCACCGCCGGGTCGTCGGTCAGGCCCTCGGCCAGCTCGGTCTTCCGCGCCTCCATCGACTGGGCCAGCTTGTCCGTCTTGGCGTCGCGCAGGTATTCGGGCAGGACCTTGTTGAGGACGATGGCGCCGAGATGCAGCTTGCGCGCCGTCAACTCGGACGAGAAGAACTCGGCCTCACGCACCGGCGTCGCCTCCAGCGTGGAGACGATCATGAACGTCGTGCGGCGGTCCGAGAGCAGACGTGTCACCGCCTCGGCGCGCTCGACGAATCCGGCGTACATCGACTGGAACAAGATGAAGAACTCGGAGATGTCGGCCAGGAACTGCGTGCCGAGGATGCGGTCGGCGATTTGGTAGAAGGGCTTCGACGCCATGTTCACCAGGCGCGAGCGGTAGGGCACGATCAGCCAGCGCAACAAGCGCGACGAGAAGAAGTCGGCCATGCGCTGCGGCGCATCGAGAAAGTCGAGCGCGTTGCGCGTCGGCGGCGTGTCCACGACGATGAGGTCGTACTTGCCCTCGGAGTGGATCTCGTAGAGCCGCTCCATGGCGATGTAGTCGTGCGACTGAACGAAGCGACCCGAGATGTTGTTGTACAGCGGGTTGGCGAGGATCTGCTCGCGGGTCTCCTCGTCGGGTGCGTGGGCGCGGATGAGGTCGTCCCAGCTCTGCTTCGTATCGAGCATGGCGGCCCAGAGCTCGCCCCGTGGGTGCGCGCCCGCACCCTCGAACGCATCGTCGGGGATGCGGACTTCGTCGTTGCCGATCCCCTTGAGCCCCAACGCGTCGGCCAGCCGGCGCGCCGGGTCGACGGTGAGCACGAGCACCCGCCCCCCCTGCTCGACCACCGCCATCGCGGCCAGCGCGGCGGCCGTCGTCGTCTTGCCCACGCCCCCGGGGCCGCAGGCGATGACGATGTCCTTGGCCGCCAGCAGCTGGGCGACGGTCTTGGCGTTCTTGGCGTTGGTGTCGCCCTTGGCCGCCGTCACAGCCCGAGCTCCTCGCCCAGGGCGTGCGCCACCTGGCGGGTGGTGCGGACGCCGAAGCTGCGCGCGAAGAGATAGGGCAAGAGCAGCACCGGCAGTCCTTCGGGGAGCCCCGCCTGCAGGCGTTGCAGGTGGGTCGAGCGCGTGCGGCGCAGGGTGACGGCGAGGCGGGCCGCATCGAGCACCGGCGTCACCACGCCGCCGGCCCGCTCGGACACGACGCGCTCGGTCTCGGGCTGGCGCAGCTGCTCGAAGATCTCCTCGTCGCGCTGGGAGAAGAGCTCGGGCAGGACGCGGTTGACCACCACGGCCGACATACGCACCGTGGTCTCCTCGCGCACCCGGGTTACCAGCTCGAGCGTCTCGCTCACCGGCATCTCCTCGGGCGTGCACACCGCGATCAGCCCGGTCTGGCGCTCGTCGGAGAGGATGTCGAGCATCCAGTCCGTCTGGCTGCGGATCATCCCGACTTTCACCAGGTCGTTGATCGCCTGGGGTGCGGCCAGCTGCCCGATGATGTGGCCGCTGGCCGGCGCGTCGACGATCACGAGGTCGTAGTGCTTCTCCTTGACCTCCCAGGCGAATTTGCCGACGGTCAGGATCTCGCGCACGCCCGGCGCGGCCGTGGCCACGAAGTCGAACGCCTTGGCCAGCGGGCCGATGCGGCCGACTACCGGGATGCGCAGCTGCAGCTTGAGGTATTCACGCAGTGACGCCTCGGTGTCCATCGACAGGGACCAGATGCCCGGCGCGATCTCCCGCGGCGTGAAGTCGGTTGGCGGCACCTCGAAGAGCGCGGCCACGTCCCCCTTGGCGTCGGTCTCGCAGACCAGGACGCGCCTGCCCTGTTCCGCCGCCAACTGCGCCAGGCCGGCGGCGACGGTCGTCTTGCCGACCCCGCCCTTGCCGGTGACGAAGACCAGTTTCAGGTCGAGCAGGTCCGGCGGGCTGCTCACCGCTCCCGCGCCTGGCCCACCGCCACTGAGGTCCTCAGGGCGCGCCGAAGCCGACGCGGCGCTCGTTGGCGGGCGCCCCCACTTCGATGTAGGCCACCTTGACCACCGGCACGCCCACCCGGCGGCCCTTGCGGTCGGTGAGCCAGAGGACCCCGTCACCCGTCTCGAGCATCTTCTCGATGTCCTTCACCAGCGTGTCGCGGTTCGCGTCCTCGGGCATCTCCACCTCGAGCTCCTTGGGGGTGTGGGTGATGCCAATGCGCACGTCCACCTGGTGACACTCCTCTCGTCGACCGGATCAGGGGTTTTTCGGTTTTTCGCTACTACCCGGTGGCCTGGACGTTACTGCCACGCGGCAGAATGCAACACATGAGCGGAGCCGACGGCACCGTGGGGACCGAGCGCAATGTCCGCTGGGCAGCGACGATGGCGGGCTACTCGGGCCCCGTGCGCCTGGCCCACGCCGACTCCCACGCCCGGATCGGGCCGGCGCCCGACACCGGGTCCTCCGGGCAGCCGCAGCCGACTCCGACGGCGCCGTGCGGACGGACCGAGCGCGAAGACCTGGAGGCCACGCTGCTGGCGCCGGGTGCCACCCGGGCCGCCGGCGGCGGCGACCGCCCCCGCACCGAGGAGCCCGACGCCTGGCGCACGAGCTTCGAGCGCGACCGCGACCGCATCCTCCACGCCACCGCGTTCCGCCGGCTGGCGGGCAAGACCCAGGTCTTCGTCTACCCCCAGGACCACCAGCGCACGCGGCTGACCCACGCGCTCGAGGTGGCGCAGGTGGCGGCCGCCATCGCCCGCGCCCTGCGGCTCAACGTCGCGCTCACCGAGGCCATCGCCCTCGGCCACGACTGCGGGCACGGCCCGGGCGGCCACGCCAGCGAGGACGCGCTCGACCCGTACGTGGCCGGCGGGTTCGACCACGCCCCGTGGGGTGCGCTGGTCTCGCTGGCGCCGCTCAACCTGTGCGCCGAGACGACGGACGGGATCGCCAACCACAGCTGGTCGCGGCCGGCCCCGTCCACGCCCGAGGGCGAAGTGGTCAGTTGGGCCGACCGCATCGCGTACGTGTGCCACGACTGGGAGGACGCCGTGCTGGCGGGGATCGTGGCCTCGTCGCAGCTGCCCGACGCCGTGCGGGCGCGTTGCGGCGAGCGCCGGAGCGCGCAGCTCGGCGCCTTCATCGCCGGCGTGGTCTCCGCGTCGCTGCGCACCGGCCAGGTGGGCATGGAGGAAGGCGAGGCGGAGGCACTCGCCGCGTTCCGCGCCTGCAACTACGAACGCATCTATCTGCGCGAGGCCTCGCTGCGCCAGGGCGAAGCCGTCGTGGCGGTGCTGCGCGCGCTGGTCGAGCACTTCTCGGACCGCCCGCACCTGATCGCCGACGACGGGTCGACGGCCCGTTCGTCGTCGCTCGACGTGGTCGCCGGCAGCGAGGACGCGGTGCGCGCGGCGGTGACCTACGTCGCCGGCATGACCGACCGCTTCGCTTTCCGCCAGGCCGTGGCGCTGCTGGGGTGGGACCCGGCCAAGCTGCCGGCCGGCGTCGACGGCTAGTCCCAGTCCCGGCGCTCGGTCGGCCGGGTCAGGGCCGCCCTGCTCGGGCCGGCTCAGACCTGGAGGTCGGGGAAGTCCGGTGGCCGCTTCTCTGTCAGCGCCGCCACCCCTTCGGCGAAGTCGCCGCCCTGCATCATGTCGGCCATGCGGTCCGCCGCGTCGCGCACCGAGGACGCGGCGTCGCCGTGCAGGTCCCGGTAGAGCTGCAACTTCGTCGCCGCGAGCGACGACGGTGCGATCTCGTGCGCGAGCGCGCCGGCGTAGGCGTAGGTGTGCGGCAGAAGTTCGTCGGGCGGCAGGGCCCGGTTGACCAGACCGAGCTGCTCGGCCTCCTCGGCGAGCACCACGCGGCTCGAGAGCAGGAGGTCGGCGGCGCGCGTCACGCCGATGAGGCGGGGCAGGAGCCACGACAGCCCGTACTCGGCGGGCAGGCCGAGCCGGCCGTGCGAGGTCGTCAGCTTGGCGCCGCGTGCCGCGAAGCGCAGGTCGCAGTAGCAGGCAAGGACGAGGCCGACGCCCGCAGCCGGCCCGTTGACGGCCGCGATGATCGGCTTGGGGAGGCCGAACATGTAGGCGAAGTCGGCGTCGAACTCGGGCCGGACGCCGTAGCCCGGCATCGCCACCTCGTCGCCGAGCCCGGCGTCGTAGCCGCCCCGCTCGACGTGGCCTTCGAGGGCGCGGCTGTCGGCGCCGGCGCAGAAGCCCCGGCCCGACCCCGTCACCACGATGACGCGGACACCCGGATCGGCCTCGGCCCGGGCCAGCAGGGCGCGGTACTCGGCGTGCATCCGCCCGGTCCAGGCGTTGAGGCGCTCGGGCCGGTGCAGCGTCACGGTGGCCACGCGGTCGCGCACCTCGTAACGCGTCACCTTCAGGTCGGACAGCTCCACGTCAGTCCAGCGTCTCGTACCGCGTGAGGTGCAGCGAGCCGGCCTCGACGATCCGGGCGAATGCAACCTGGAGCGGGTCGTCCTCGGTCTCGCGCGCGAACGCGGCGGCGGTGTCCTCACTCCGCCACAACGTCACGACGAGCCACTCCTCGCCGTGACGCGCCGTCGTCCGCCGCACGAACCCGGCGCGGTTCGGCACCAGCTCGGTCTGCAGCCGCTTGTCGAGGGCGAGGAACGACTCGTCACTCACGCCATCGGCGAGCCGGAAGGTCACGACTTCCACGACGGACATGGCGGCGACCTCAGGCCTGGACCAGCATGAGCGGATTGCCCTCGGGGTCCGTGATCGCCGCCAGCGTCGGGCCATCGGGCACGTCGAACGGCTCGGCGACGATCGTGGCGCCCAGGGTGACGGACTTGTCGAGCGACGCGCGCAGGTCGGCCACCTGCACGTAGAGCGTCACGCCCGAACGCTCCCCCTGGCGGATGTGGCCGGCCGGGCCCGGCTCGGGCCCGCCGAAGCCGGCGGGGATCTCCATGATGAAGCCGTCGCCGATCTTCCAATTGAAGAGGTCCGCGTAGAAGGCGCGCTGGCGCTCCGGGTCCTTGGCCTCGATCTCCCAGTGCACCACGGGCCGAGCCCAGTCCTGCACCATCGCACCTCCCGCTCGCTCGCTTCGCGCCCACAGTATCGAGCGCCCCCTCGGGTTGGGCGCTCCTATCGGGGGGCGGCACGTGACGCGTCCGCAGGTTGTTGCACGGGTCCCCGTGCGCGCGAGTCCAGGATCCGTGAAACTGTGCGGCCGAGAGCCGAAAACCTGCGAATTCCGGACGAACATACGAATGAACCCCTTCTACGACAAGCCCCCGAGGAGTAAAGTGCCGCTGGGGTATTGCCGGGGTTGGGGAAGCCCGGATCTTAGGAGGCCGCTGCGTTTGGCACCGCAACGGAAGAGGGGAACATAGCCGTGGAACACTGGACTCAAGTCCTCGCCAACGTCTCCCTAGTGGAGTTCGTCCTGTTGGCGGCGCTGGCCACCTTGCAATGGATCCGTCACCGCATCCGCGGCGCGGGCTGGGTCGCGCTGTCGTTCGCCATTCTCGGCGGGATCTCGCTGGTGGTGAAGTACGACCCGAGCTTGGTCCTCCACCTCACGGCGGCCAAGGTGCTGATCTCGCTGCTCCTGGTGATGCCGTACTGCCTCTTCCGTTTCGCCGCCTCGTTCCGCCAGCCGAGCGTCGCGGTGCGCGCGTTGGCCATTGCCGCGACAGTCGGCATCGTGGTGTTCACCTTCACGCTGGAGTACCTGCCGTTCCCCGGTTACCCCCCGCCGCCGCACTGGCTGGCCTTCCGGGTCTCGTTCCTGGCCGAGTTCACCTTCCTGTTCGCCTATGTCGTGATCCGCCTCTTCATGGCGGGCATCGGCGAGCCCCCGATCGCGAAGTACCGCATGCGGCTACTGGCGGTTGCGGTGGCTGGACTGCAGGTGCAGGTCGTCGTGGCGGCCCTCGCTCTGCACGGGACGACCACGGCATTGGTCACCGAGGCCATCACCGTGGCGATGGGTGTCCTGTTCCTGGCCGCCCTCGTGCTTCCCTCGTTCGTGCGGGTGGCGCTCAGCCGCAGCGCCGACGTCGCCTTCCGCCAGGCGGTGGGCGAGCTGGTCTCCGCCAGCGACTCGAAGGAGGTGGGCGACCGGTTGCTGCCCCACGTGTGCGCACTGGTCGGCGCGTCAAAGGCGGCCCTCCTCACGAGCGACGGCACCGTGGTGGCGCGCTACCCGCTCGGCGCGGACAGCGACGGCGTCGACGAATGGTTCGAGGACGGCGCCGGCCGCGGCGAGCAGCGGCGGATCACCGTGCGCACCCATAGCGGCCCCAGCCACGTGCTCGCCGTGAAGATCAGCCGCTACATGCCCTATTTCGGCAGCGAGGAGCTGGGCAAGCTCGACGAGCTGGCCAGCATGGTCGGTCTCGCCGTCGAGCGCTGCGTGATGGCCGAGCAGGTGGCATTCCAAGCGTCGCACGACGCGCTGACCGGCCTGGCCAACCGCACGCGGTTCATGAAGGGCCTCGAAGAGGCGCTGGGTCATGTCGGCCGGCGCAGCACGGCGCTCGCCCTGATGTTCATCGACCTCGACCGTTTCAAGCTGGTCAACGACCACGCCGACCATGCGGCCGGTGACGTCGTCCTCAAAGAGATGGCCAATCGGATGACGGCCATGACCCGTGGCGTGGACGTCGTGGCCCGTTTCGGCGGCGACGAGTTCGTCGCCTTCGCCGAAGTGGACCACGAAGACGACGCGCTCGAGATGGCCGAGCGGATCCGCCGCGGTCTCAACGCGCCGATCGAGCTCGGTGGTGCGCAGCTAGTGGTCACCTCGAGCATCGGGGTCGTCGTCACCTCGGACGAGACGTCGCCGCCGGCCCTCCTCCTGCGCGACGCCGACAACGCCATGTACGACGCCAAGCGGGCCGGTCGCGACCAGGTGATCATGTACCGCACCAACGCGCGGGACCTGGCCAACCGGAAGTGGGGCCTCGAGGCCGCGGCCGGCTCGCGAGTTCACGCGGGGTGAGCCCGGCAACTCGTCGGTCACCGCTGGCTCCTTAGACTGCGCGTATGGCGCCGCCGAGCCCTGCGCAGCAGGAACGCATGACCCTCTGCGATCTCTTGGTCGAACGTGGCCCGGATGCACCCACCTTGTGCGAGAGGTGGTCCACAGCCGATCTGGCCGCGCATCTCGTCGTCCGTGAACGCCGACCCGACGGCGGGCCCGGCCTCGTCTGGCCTCCCTTGGCCGGCCACACGAACAAGGTGCGGCGTGCCGTACGAGATCGCACACCGTGGGAGCAACTCGTCGAGACGGTGCGCCGCGGACCGCCGTTGCTCCTTCGTCCTTTCGATGGGCCGATGAACACGGTCGAGTTCTTCATTCACGTGGAGGACGTACGGCGCGCGCAGGACGACTGGGGACCCCGCCAGCTCTCCCCGGACTTGGACGATGCCCTCTGGGCGCGCGTCGGGCCCGGCGGGATGGCGAAGAGGGTCCCCGCCACGATCGTGCTCACCTCGCCTGGGCGGGCCGAGAAGGTGGCGGGCACCGGGCCGCGCCTCACACTGGCCGGCGACCCGGGCGAGCTCACCATGTTCGGCGCCGGTCGCCAAGGGGCAGCCCGGGTCGAGATCAGCGGGGACGCGTCGCTCGCCGCCCAACTCCGCACCGCGTCGCTCGGGGTCTGACTCCAGTTACTCGCCTGTCTCGACGAGCTCGGTGGGTGGCCCGTTTCGCCACAACGATTCGTAGAGGCTCGGGAGGTTCTTCGGAGCAAAGCGTTCGTTGGTCGAGTCTCTGAGTTCCTCCCGCGTCCACCACCGGGAGCCCGTGAGACCTTCGGCCCGGAGCTCTGCGTCGGAGAACGCGGGGGAACGGGTCACCTCCTCGACGCGCACCAAATAGAACGTCTCATGTTGTCCGCCGAACTCGGCCGAGAGCGCAAACACGTGCGTCCGGCTCCAGATGGCGGGACCGACCTCGGCATCTTGCACGCCGGTAGCCCTGGCTCTTCGAGAAGCGGGAGAACCAGCAACACGAGCGGGCCACGCCGAAGCTGACCACTTGGTGGGTCAGCCCTGCCGGATGACCATCCTCGTTGCCGTTTCAGCCAGAGTGCGCTCGGTGCTGAGCAGCTGCTGGGTGATGTCGAAGCCCGCCTTCACCAGCGTCTCCAGATTGGAGAGCGGAATCACGGTGGGCAGTTTCGGCGTCAGGGGTGCGGTGACGTCGGCCACGGCGGAGAGGACCGAAAGCCCGATCGCCTCCGCCGCCTTGATGGAGACGATCGACTGATCCTTGAGCACCAGCTCCGCCTTTTCGCCTTGCTTGAACGACTCTTCAACTTGCGTACGCGCGATCGTCGCGAGTCCTTCGAAACTCTCGGCAAGGCCTTCGGCAAGGCCTTCGGCAAAGCCTTCGGCACTCCCGTTGGCCCTTCCGTTCTTGGTTGTCCTCTCGGCTTCGGTCGTGGGCACTTTGTCTCCTTCGCAGAGGGGATGTTGGACGTCATGTCTCGGGCACATCAACGAGGGAGAGGGAGAGATACGGTCGAACATTGTGTTGAGCGGCTCCCTCAACACCTTGTGCCGCGCGCGAAATTCTAGGGACACGCAGTGAGAAGTCAATGGAACGAGCGCGAACAGTCGACAGTTTTCTCGTCGTTGTCACGGACGCGTCTCGTAGCCAACCTTCCCGTCACAGAACGCTCGGCGCTGCGAAAGGGGCGTTGGGAATCGGGCGCAACGAGCACGACCGGGAAGTCCTCACTCCGAAAGCTCACTCTGGTTCGTGAGACACCGGCGTTACCACGTGCGGTGTTGACGGCATCACCGAGAAGAAACAATGCCGTCGTAACCAAGTGATCAGAGTCTGTTTACGTTCACGTCGTAGCCTGAGAGGGATCCAACGAAGTGCAACTCGTGGAGCGCAATTCGCAATTGGAGGTGCAATGACTGGCACGAACAAACTCCGAGTCGCCACCATCGACACCGCTCACGCCGTAGACCAGGCTTGCATGGAGGTCGAGGCAGCGGTCGGGCTGCCGGTGCACGCCGAGTTTCAAGAGATCGATTGCCGCGATCTGATCATCGAGCTGCAACTCGGCAACCAGGCGATACAGAGTCCGCATCCTTCTCGTCTGGCCTTTGCTGTCGACCATGCCCTCGCCAACGTCGAAGTCCTGAGTTCTTGGACCGAACCGGCATCTCACAAACCGACTCTACGATACTGCTCCGACGTCATTGGAGTGGGCTACAACCGCTTGTCTCGAGTTGCTCAACGTGCCTTCGATGACGACCTGCCAACCGCTGAATGGGATCGTGCTGACTCCACATGGCATCGTGCTTTGCCTTCGGTGTGCCGCGGCAATGTCATCGTCGGAATGTCACATCGGAGCGGCTACAGCCACCGGTTCACCGCGCACGACGTTGCCGGGCTCAGGAGTGGCCTCGCGCCCTAGCAGCGCGCCTCGGACTCAGCTGTCGGGCGTGATCGCATCCAATCGGCGCCCAACCTCCGACGTGTTCACTCCGAGAGCGCCCAGCAGCGCCGCCGCAGGATCTGGTGGTTGGAGAGCAAGGATCTGGGCCAGCACCTCGGGGCCGGTGACCTGGAGCTTCCGATGACCTTTGGGCTTGTACGCTTTCTCGAGCACTTTCTTTGCCGCCGGCGTCATGCGGAGGCGATCCTTCTTCGCGACGTCTCTGATCCTCGGCTTCTTCGGCACGGCGCGCATCGCCAGTGGGGGAGCATCGGCGCCCGACCCCAGGCCCAGGACGCCCAGGGCTTGGTGATCGAGCGACTCGAGAGCCTGACGAGCTTGCTGCAGGTTCACGCCCAACACGACCTCGATCGAGGGATCTTCGAACAAGGCGAGCAGGATGTGATCGGTGCCGGTACGGCGATCACCTCGGCGACGGGCCTCCTCACCGGCCTGCAGGTAGATGGCCCAGGCGTGAAGCGTCTCTGGCGCAACGGATTCGGTAGTCATGATGACTCCTTGTTGTATTTGGAGTGCACGGATTGGCGGGTGACGCCCAAAGCGTCTCCGATCTGCTGCCACGACCAGCCCTTTTCCCGGGCCGCTACAACGTGGTTCGCTTCGACCCTCTCAGCCAGGCGATGGAGCGCCAACGACGAGCGAAGGCCAATTGCCGGGTCATCCGACGAGAGATTCACGTTCAGCTCTTCGATGTCCATGCCTGTCAGTATAGACTGACATCCTTGTTTGTCAACCTAAACTGACACAGCTGGTCGCCACACCGGAGTGCCCCGGCTTTGCGAATGGAACGCACGCAGCGGTGGGCCGTGCGGTGGCTGAGTTCCTGTTCGTCGTGGCGGCGCAGGAGTGGGCCCTCGGTGCATGGGCTTCCTCATTGCTGAGGAATCCAGCCTCGGGGATCTCGGCCCGTTGCTCGGTCCCGTGATCGTGTCATTTTCCCGGTCGATTGGGACATCCTCTGAGCCAACCAGGAGTGGACCCGCCGTACCTCTTTCTAGGCATCGCGGCGGTTCAGCAGGGTGAAGGCGATAACGGAGAGGATGGCCACGAAGAGCAGGAACACCCCAAACCCCGCCCATGGCGACAGCGTGTTCGATGTGCGGACAACGGTGGCGATTTGCCCTCCCGCCTGGGTCGGCCAGTACTCCTGGACGGTGTGCTCTATCGAGGCCGGGAGCGCAGCCGCGATTCCTGGGAGGACGTAGAGGATGGCGACAAGCACTGCGATGGCGCCTGCCGCATTGCGGATAATGGTGCCGAAGGCCAGACCCATCATTGCAAGCAACGCACCGTAGAGGCCGGCGCCGATAAGGGCTTGTACGACGCCGGCCTGTCCGAGGGTGGCCGTTGGCGCATGGCCTGAAATCAGCGCTTGCCCGATGACGAATGCCACGAAGGCAAGGACTTCGACTACGACGAAGGCCAGGACCATGATCACGACAGATTTGGCAGCCAGGAGTCTTCCTCGTCGCGGCACTGCAGCCAAGCTGCCGGCGATGGACCCCGACGAGTATTCCGACGTCACCAAGAGAACCCCCAGCACGCCGATGGCAAGTTGGGCAATGGAGAACCCCGCGCCGCTGATCGAAGTGGGATCCCAAGTCAGGCGACTGCTGAGCGAGCTCTTGGCATATTGGTTCGCCGCCAACGAGCTGATGAGTGCACCGAGCCCGATCCCGAGGACGGCTGTGACCATCAGGGTCCACATGGTCGAGGGGACGGTTCGAGCCTTGGTCCACTCCGCACGGAGCACGTCGGAGAATCCGGCAGGTCGGTAACTCCGCGTTGTCGGGCCGGATCCGCTGGTCGCGGCGAGAGTCGTCATGTCGCCTCCACACTTGCTCGGTACTCGACACTGTCGTGGGTCAGATCCATAAACGCATCCTCCAAGGATCCTCGTTGGGTGGCCAATTGATGGAGGGTCAGCCCGTGGGCTGTCGCCAGGTCGCCGATTCCGTTGCTGTCGATGCCGGACACCTGAATGCTGTCTTCCGGACCGGATTTCACCGTCGCTCCGGCCGCCTCGAGTTGGCTGGACAGCTCGCTCAATTGGGGAGAACGCACCAAAACCCAATGTTGCGAACTCGATTCGACGAATTCGCTCATCCCTTCATCTCGCAAGAGTTTTCCTTGACCAATCACGATCAGGTGGTCCGCCGTGACCGCCATCTCGTTCATCAGATGGCTGGAAACGAACACGGTGCGACCCTGGCCAGCCAGATGCTGCATGAGCTGACGGATCCAGACGATGCCCTCGGGATCCAGTCCGTTGAGGGGCTCGTCAAACATCAATACCGGAGGATCTCCGAGAAGTGCTGCGGCAATACCGAGCCGCTGGCCCATCCCGAGTGAGAACCCGCCAACTCGCTTGCCGGCGACGCTTTCCATGCCAACCATGGCGAGCACCTCGTCGACGCGGGAGGCGGGAATGGCGTTGCTCTGCGCCAGAGCCAACAGGTAATTAAAGCCCGTTCGACTCGGGTGTACCGCCTTGGCGTCGAGGAGGGCACCGACTTCGCGCAGTGGCGCCGGCAGATCACGGTAGTGCTTGCCGCCCACGGTGACCTCGCCGCCGGTGGGACGGTCCAGACCGAGGATCAGGCGCATGGTGGTCGTCTTGCCCGAACCGTTAGGGCCGATGAAACCGGTAACGCCGCCGGGATTGACATCGAAACTCAGGTCGTCGATTGCCAAAGTGGAGCCGTAACGCTTGGTCAGGTGGCGAACTTCGATCTTCTGTCCGCCTGACGCGAGTGTCATGTCATCCCATCCATTCAGTGCTCATCGGGTAGTGCCGGGCGCTGACGTCGCCACAGTTGACCGCTGGGCGAAGCCCGACTGCCGGGTCGTCCGAAGATTCACGCCGAGTTTTCGACGTCCACTTCTGTCAATCTAGACTGACATCCCCCATTTGTCAACCTACACTGACACCGCGGATCGCCACACCTGAGTGCCCCAGATGGCCGGTCATAGACACACTTTGCCGGGCTCGGGCGACCGGATGGGTGAGCGGTCTGCGTAGTGGAGGCGCGCGCAGGATCACCCATCATGGGTCACCCCGCGTACCCACGATCACCGGGCATGGGTTGCACTTTGACGCCGGCGGAGGTGAGGAACTGTCGGATCTGGGAGGCATGCTCAACGACGTGGAGCGGGATGCTGCCGACAACCACACCGAATAGCGTGCCGTGGCGCCGATGGGCGCTAGGGAGTGGCCGGGCGGCCGCGTCCTGGGTGAGCGAGTCAAGCGAGCGTCGCACCCTCCCGCGGCAGTAGTCGATGTAACTGAGAAGTTCGGCCTTCGTGAACATGCGATTGGGAAAGGCGTAGGTGTTCTCGTCAAAGGGTTGCGGAGGTTCCCACGGCTCGAACTCGCCGGTGAGGTCGTAGTCGAGACAGAACAGCGCGTGGTATGCCAAGAACCAGGGGGCCGAGCCGTGCAATCCACCGTGCGGCGTCGGACCTGTGGGCGCCTCGTCCGGCCACAGGTCCGTCTCCCACAGGTAGTCGGGACAATCCGTCAGCGCTGCCTCCATCAGCCGCAGCGCTTCCTCGAAATTGCTGGCCACGCTCTGTACGAACGGGTTCGCCACGCTTTACGTAATAGCGCATATCGACGGATCGATGAAGCGGCATCTGGCCCACAATGCGCGACCGTCACCCGAGCTGAGGGTGTCGCCTACCGCCGGTTGAAAGGCGCCCGTGGGAGAAGGCGGAAGCCGACGCAGAACTCGTCGCCCCCAGGATCAATAATGATCGTCCAACTACTTCCGTTGCCCTCTCGGGTCTAGGAAGTTCAGTCCGATCCATTTCCTGCGTTCCTAGTGGTGAGCTTCCTCCAGACGACCCGAGTCGAGGTGGTAAATGAAGCCACCCACGAGAAGTTCCCTCAAGTAGGGCGACGAACGAACCTTCTGCACATCGTGAGCCAGAGAATCGTGGAGGTCGCTGGTCGTCATGAACGACAGACTCCTCGTGTCGGGACCGCCCGCCTCGGCGACGGCTCGGTGAACGGCTTCCTCGTCATCGACCGTCATGCGGCAGTCGGTATGGGCAACGATCATCACTCGTGTGACGCCCAGCAAATAGGTTGCGAGCACGAGCGTACGGAGGACATCTTCGGTGACGCGGGCACCGGCATTACGAAGGATCTTGGCGTCGCCTGGTGACAGACCCAACATTCCGAGCGGATCGATGCGAGAGTCCATGCAGGTGAGAACCGCCAAGCCCTTCAGGGCGCGGCCTTTCAGCTCGCCGTACTGATATGTGGCGCGATACGTCTGGTTCGCCGCCAGCACATCCGAAAACGGACCTTCGATGTCCACGGGTACACCTCCCTGCGACATCTTTGCTGACACCCTTGGGGTGTCGTCCAATTGCGAGGTGGAGAGAATCGACCACGACGGCGAGGACCACTCGATGCTCCTGCCTCGCTTGGAAGAGGCCGAGTTGCAACCGATCAGCTACTGAGGCAACCGTGCGCTGATTCTGAAGCCTCAGGCAGCCACCTCGGCGATCACGACGGAGACGTTGTCGCGACCACCATGAGCAATGGCACCCTCGATCAGGCTGTCAACGATCTCGGCAAGGTCTCCGCCTGCCGCCATGGCATTCGCCATCTGCTCGCGGGAAAGCTCGTTGAACAGGCCGTCGCTACAAACCACGATGCGATCTCCTGCTTCGACGGACAGGGTTCTGCAGTCGATCTCGACATCGGGCCCGACGCCGAGTGCTCGGGTGAGTACTCCGTAATGGGGGTGCCCAGCTGCCTCTTCCTCTCGTAGCTCCCCACGCTGGATGAGCTCGGCCGTCACGCTGTGGTCCTGCGTCAGTTGGACCAGCGAGTCTTGATGCCAGAGATAGGCCCGACTGTCGCCGACATTGACGAGTGCAAGGTGTCCGTCCGTGAGGAGTCCCGCCACACAGATCGTGGTGCCCATTCCCTCTAGCCCAGGTTGGGCGACCGCACGGTCTCGAATCGCCCAGTTCGCGGCACGTAGTGCCGCCTCGAGCTCGTCTGCTGATCGGCCCGTGAAAACCGCAGGAATCACGGCTGCGGCGGCATTCGCTGCGATTTCGCCGCCTGGATGTCCTCCCATTCCGTCGGCGACCAGCGCAAGTCGATCGCTGCTGACGACGGCGTCTTCGTTGTTTTCGCGTAATTTTCCGATATCAGTGCGTCCCGCGGTCCGCAGGGTGATCATGGTCTCCTCCTTGGAATCTGGTTGAACAATCGGCAATCCTGGGTCCTGATTCGCTGCAAAGAGGCGGCGGGCCGTGGTGAGCGCGCTCTGGCGGTGGTTCGCGTTGGTTTGGAGCTGTCTCTCCCAGGCATCGAGCCGCTCTCGGGATGGCCGGCGCATAAACGCGCGGATGTCTGCGAGCGGCAGGTTCGCTTGTCGTAGGGCATCAATCACCCGGGCATCAGCCAATTGGCCTGGCGAGTAGTAGCGGTATCCCGAAGTCGGGTCCACCGCGGCAGGGGCGAGGAGGCCCTCGGCGGCATAGGTCCTCAGCCGTTTGGCTGAGAGACCCGAGCGCTCTGAGAACTCACCTATTGCCATGAGGTCGTCCACAACTTGAAGCATGGACCCTCCCCGATGGTGAGAGTCAAGTGGCCCGATGGAAGTCCATAGATCAGCAAGAGCCGCGTCGATGACCTCGCCATGCACGATTTCTCACATGGCCCGAAGAATTGACTGCGCCGGTTCGCTATGGCCGATAGGGCGGTGCTTCTCCCCAACCCCACCGAGGCACCGGAGCGTGCTCGATGATGTCGGCGTTCATTTGTGAGTTACTGAGTGCCAGGCGGGTACCCCACTCGAGGTACGCAACGAGGGCAGAACGAAACTCAGGGTCAGCCGGCATCCCTGCGTCGTCGGCGGCCAGGCTCATCAGCGAGGCGAACCTGAACCGCTGCTCTTCGATGATACCGAGGTGCGCGTGCTTGTGCACCATTCGCTCATATCCTCCGAGGTCCTCCGTGTAGCTCGGGGGCCCACCGAATACCTCAGACCACCAGGTGGCGACATTTCGCCGATGCGCCTCGTGCACCCCGCCAGGAAAGAACTGAGAGAGCAGGTCGTCCTGTTCGACTCGGTCGTAGAAGGCATCAATCATCCGATCGAAAGCCTCGCGGCCACCCGCCCATGCAAAGAGCGTCGGGTCCTCATTCATTCACGCAATCTATAGGGGGCACCAGTCCCGAAACCCACTCGTTTGGCTGCGCACTCCCGGCCCGTCCACCCCCGCCGGCACGCGAGGGTCGTCTCAACCCTTTGCGCAAAATCAGCGCAGCGTGAGCTCTCGGCGGTAGACGCGCGCCGGCCCCAGAGCGGCCAGCTTGTCCGCGATCGTCCGGAAGGACTGGGCCGTCTCGCTGTCGGGCTCGACCACTGTGATCGGGTGCCCCTCGTCGCCCCCGAGCCGGATCGCGTTGACGAGCGGCACCTGGCCGAGCAGTGGCACGCCGAGATCGGCCGCCAGCGTGGCGCCGCCGCCCGCGCCGAACAACTCGTAGCGCTTGCCGTCGTCGCCGGTGAACCAGCTCATGTTCTCGATCACGCCGCGCACCGAGAGCTTGAGGCGACGCGCCGCGAAGGCCGAACGCTGCGCCACCCGCTGGGCGGCGGGCTGCGGCGTGGTCACCACGACGATCTCCGCCCGCGGCATGACCTCGGCCAGCGTCAGCGCGACGTCGCCCGTGCCCGGCGGCATGTCGACGAGCACGAAGTCGGGCTCGCCCCAGTACGCATCGGTGAGGAATTGCTGGATCGCCTTGTGCAGCATGGGCCCGCGCCAGATCACGGGCTGGTCGTCGGGCACGAAGTACCCCATGGACAAGCAACGCACCCCGTGCGCCGATGTCGGGATGACGATGTCGCCGAGGATGACGGGGTCGTGGTCCGTGCCGAGCATCTTGGGGACCGAGAAGCCATACACGTCGGCGTCGAGCAGGCCCACGCTGTAGCCGGCCTGGGCGAGCGCGATGGACAGGTTCACGGTTACCGTCGACTTGCCCACTCCCCCCTTCCCCGAGGACACGCCGATGACCCGCGTGCGGGAATCGGGGCCGAGGAACAGTGGCATCGCGGCGGCCTGCCCGTGCGCGTGGCCGTGCCCCTGGTCATGATCGTGATCGTGCTCGTCGTCCTCGGGTGCGTCGGGGTCGATCCCGAGCATGCCCGCGCGCAGGCGCTGACGCAGTGTGTTGCGCTCCTCATCGCCCATCACGACGAAGTCGAGCTCGACCTCTTCGACGCCGGGCACGGCGAGGGCGACACGATGGATCTCATCGGCCAGCGCGTCCACGCTCGGCCAGGCGGCGACGGGCAGCGCGACCTCGAGGAGGGCCCGGCGGCGCTTCGGCCGTACGGAGCGCACCAGGCCGAGCTCGCCCAGCGTGAGGTTCAGCTCCGGGTCGATGACCGCGCCCAGCGCGGCCTCAAGCTCGGTTTGGTCAGCTGCTGCCATGCGCTCCCTCGTCTCGGGTGGGGCCCTGGGGCCTGGGGCCACGCGCGCTCGAGGCACGCAGCCCGCGTCACCCCAGCTCGAAGGGCTGATCCCTCGGTAGACTACCCATCGTGAGCAATGCTCCGATCACGGCCGAGCCCCTGCGGCCGGCCGGAGCCGACGACAACGGGTTCAGCGCAGCAGTGGCCGCGGTCGCCGCCGCGTTCGGCGACCCGACCCGGCGCGACATCTTCCTACACGTGCGCTCGACCCCCGGCGTCACGGCCACCGAGGTCGCCACCACCTTCTCGCTCCATCCCAACGTGGCGCGTCACCACCTGCAACGGCTGATCGACGGGGGGTACCTTCGGGTCGAGACCGGACGCAACGCGGCCGGCGCCGGCCGACCTTCCAAGCGCTACTTCTGCGTGGAGGACGAGCTCACCCTGGGCCTCATGCAGCGCCGTGACGACCTGCTCATGCGGCTGCTCGGTGAGGCGATGCGCCGCCTCGGTCCCGAGGAGGCCGAGGAGATGGCCGCCATCGTGGGAGAGGAGTACGGACGGTCGCTCGCCTCGCGTATGACGTCCTCCGAGGGGCAGCGCACGGTGCGGGCGGCCATGCACGTCGTGGCCGACACCCTGACCGCGCACGGATTCGCGGCGCATGCCGAGGAGCGCGGCGACAAGACGGCGGTGATCGCGGAACACTGTCCCTTCGGCGAGGCGAGCACGACGAACCCGGTCCTGTGCGCAGTCGACCGCGGCATGGTCAAGGGTCTGCTCGCCGGGCTGTGCGGCACCGCGTCGGCGCTCCCGGTGATCCTGTCGTCGCGGGCCCGCGGCGACGAGGCCTGCACCGCTTCTGCCTGAGCCTCCGTGGCTCGCGTCTACCTCGATCACGCCAGCACGACGCCGGCCCGTCCGGACGCCGTGGCCGCGCTCAACCGATGGGCCGCGCTCCCGCCAGGCGATCCGGGCCGCGTGCACGAGGAGGGCCGCATCGTGCGCGACGCGCTCGAAGACGCTCGCACCGAGGTCGGCGGATTCCTCGGTGTCGCGCCGCGACAGATCGTCTTCACCTCGGGTGCCACCGAGGCCATCAACGCCGCCGTGTGGGGCGCGACCCGGGCCGCGCCCGGCGCGCCGGTACTGTGCGCCGACGTCGAGCACTCCGCCGTCCGCGATGCCTCCGCGCGCGCCGCACCCGTCGGGACGTTGGCGGTCGATGCCACTGGACGGCTTGACGTCGACGAGCTGCGCGCACGCCTGCACGACCGGGACCTGCTGCCTCCCGCGCTCGTCCACTGCCAGTGGGCCAACCACGAGGTGGGCACGCTCCAGCCGGTCCGCGAGGTTGTCGAAGCCTGCCGCGACGCCGGCGTGCCGGTCCACGTCGACGCGGCGGCCGCGTGCGGCCACGTGCCCACCGACCTCGGCGAGCTCGACGCCGACCTGGTGAGCGTGAGCGCGCACAAGTTCGGAGGCGTGCCGGGCGCCGGCGCCCTGGTGGTGCGGCGCGGCAGCCGGTTCGAGCCGCTGCTCGTGGGCGGAGCGCAAGAACGAGGGCGACGGGCCGGGCTCGAGCCGATCCCCGCGCTCCTCGCCTTCGGTGCTGCCGCCGCGGTGCTGACCGAGGACGGCGCGCGCCGCCTGCACGAGGAGGCGGCCAGGGCCCGCACACAGATCGCCGAGGTGCTCCGGGGCGCCCTCGACATCGACGGGATCGAGCTCGTGGGCCCGGCCGACCCCGAAGCGCGACTCCCCCATCTGCTCTGCCTGGGGGTGCACGGCGTCGAGGCCGAGGCGGTGCTGATCGGTCTCGACCGGGCCGGCGTAGCGGCGCACTCGGGCTCGGCCTGCTCGTCCGAGGTCATTGAGCCTTCGCCGGTGCTCGAGGCCATGGGCGCCGATCCCAGCCACTCCCTGCGGGTCAGCGTGGGCTGGACGACCACCGCGCTCGACTGCGACACCTTCGTCGATGCGTTCGGCCGCGTCGTCGCCGAACTACGCGCCCTACGGGGCTGAGGGCGCCGTCGTCGTGGTCGAGGAGGTCGGCGCGGCCAGCTGAGCGGGCACGGGCTTGCCGGCCGCGACATAGGACGGGTCCACCTCCGCGGCCACCACCGAGTACTCGCTCGTCGGTGGGTCGTCCGCGAGAAAATCGTCGAACTGCACGACCGCCGCGGCGTTGTTGTGGTCCTGATTGGCCAGGATCAGCCCGAGATAGAGGTGCGCTTGGTAGTAGGTGGGCGAGACGCTGACCGATCGAGCGACCTCGGACCGGCCGTCCTCGGTGAAGCCCGCGATGTGCGACGCGGTGCCGAGGTTCCACATCAGCCACCCGGCGCTGGCGAGCGCAGCCGGATTGGAAGGGTCCTCGCCGAGGACGTCGTTATAGAGAACCAACGCGGCCTGCTCGTTCTTGTTTCCGCCCGCGTTGGCGAGCGAATCCGCTTGCTGGAGCTGCTGCTCAATCTGCTGTGCCTGCGAGACGCTGATGCTGCCCGAGGAGGCCTGGCCGGGCTGGCGCGCCTGCACGAAGTGCGTGACGAGGATCACGACGCCCACCACGATGAGCAGGCAGGAGGCGACGATGCCGACCCGGCGCCACACGGCCATGGGCGGTCGCGTCACGGCGTCGGTGTCGTCGGCGTCGCCACCCGATGTCGTGGCCCCCGACGCCGGCTTCGGCTCGAGCGTCTCGGCTTCGGACGGCCCGGGCCCGAGAGCGGCGAGGTCGGACTGGACCTCGGCCAGCCGGGCCGAGTCCCGCGCCACCAGGACGTCGTAGTCGTCGTCGGACAGGTCGCCCGCCTCGTGCTCGCGCCGGGCGTCCTCGAGCGACCGGCGCAAGAAGTCCTCCTCGTCGGCGAGATACCAGCGCTCGTCGCGTGACGAGGTGTCAGAGCCCTCGACCGACGTCGACGGGTCGGCCCTCACGCCACCACCTCGTGCTCATGCTCGTGGTCGCGCAGCGCGTCGAATTGGCGTGTCCGCCGCCAGAACAGCACGGCGACCGCGCCGAGGGCGCCGGCGCCGAGCACCAGGGGGATGATCCAGATCAGTGGGAAGCCGCCGGCGTCGGGCGGCACCAAAAGGATGGTCTGCCCATACTCGGACACCAGCGTCTGATCGATGTCGGAGGTGGAGCTCCCCGCGGCCACCAGGCTCTCGATCTGGTGGCGCACGGCAATGGCGGTCGTGGCGTCGGAATCCGCCACCGACACGTCGGTGCACGACGGGCACCGCACCCCCGCCTCAATGGCGGCGGCGCGCTCGGCCACCGTCTGGGAGGACGCGTCGAAGGCCCCGCTCCCGATGAGCAGCGCGACACCCAGCACCACGAGCGGCAGCAGCACCCGGGCCCAGAGGGGCACGCGCGCCATCCGAGCGGGCGCGCTCTCAGGCACCCGACCCTGCCTGCTGGCCACGCGACGCCTTGATGAACGTCTCGAGGTTCTTCTGGGTGGCGGGACCCTCGAGGACCGCGCTGACGCGGCCGGCGGGATCGACCACGAACGTCGTCGGCGGCGCGGTGACGCCGTAGTCCTGCGCGATCGTCCCGCCGGGGTCGCTCACGGCCGGCCACAGGTCGCCGTTCTTGCGGAGGAACGATCGGGCCGTCGACGTCGTGTCGTGGAACACCACGCTCACCATGTCGGCCCCGTGCGCCGAGTGGGTCTGTTGGTAATAGAAGCGCGAGAGATCGGGCGCTTCCTGCTGGCAGGGGATGCACCAGCTGGCGAAGAAGTTGATCACCACGTAGTGGCCCCGCAAGGAGGCGAGGGATACCGGCGTACCCGTCGACAGGTCCGCGCCCGTGAAGTTCGGCGCCCGGTGGCCGAGCAGGGGGCTCTGCACCGCGGTCGCCTCTTGCGGCGTGCGCGTGGCGAGCACGATGCCGACGACGACGAGCACGGCGAGCACGGCGCCCGCCACCCAGCGGGTCAGGTGACGACGACGGGGCCGGCGCACCGTCATGCGGGGCCGATGCCACGAGCGACGAGCGCGCCGACCGGCGCGGGAGCCTCGTCGCGCTCGTCGTGGTCACCGTGCTCACGCGGCGGTGCACCGGTTACCAGGGCCGACGGGGCCGACGTGGGGTCCGTGGCGCGCCGGCGCGAGCCCGGCACGAGCGCGAGGAGGCCGCCGATGCCGATGAGCAGGCCGCCGGCCCAGAGCCACGCCACGAGCGGCTCGATCACGACCCCGATCGCCACCGAGCCCTGCGGCAGGTTGTTGATGGCCTGGTTGCCCGACGTCGAGCCGAGGCCGCCAACCGCATCGAACGTCAAGTAGACGTCGCCGGTGAACCCCGAGTCGATGGCGGGGGTCCCGACCTCGGAGAGCGCGCTCCCGAAGCTCGTGGTCGCCGGGGCGAACACGGCCCCGTCGACCTTGACCAGTGCCTCCTGCGAGGTCCTTGCCGGGGTCGTGACCGTCCGCAGGCCCTCGAATTCGAAGTGATGCCCGTCGTAGGTGACGACGCTGCCTCGATGGAGGGCGAGCTCCGCTTGGTGCCGGTACGAGGTGGCGGCGATCACGCCGATCGCGAGCACCACCACGCCCAGGTGCACGATCATCCCGCCGTTGGCCCGGCCCACCAGGCCGCGCCACCAGCCGACATGCCGGACGTGGGCGGCCCGAGTCGACAACACGAGGGCGCGGGCGGCGGTGGCGGCCGCCATGGCGCCGAGCCCGAAGCCGATGAGCGTCGCGCTCCCCCTGAGCCCGAAGGCAACGCAGACCACGACGGTGCCGACGCCGATCCAGACGGGGATGGCGAGACGTTGCCAGAGCACCGCACCGTGCATCTTGCGCCAGCCGAGCACGGGCGCCACCGCCATGAGGAACAGCAGCGTGAGGCCGACCGGCACCGCCACCGTGTTGAAGAAGGGCGCGCCGACGGTCACCTGCTGCTGCGTGACGGCCTCGTAGAGGAGCGGGTAGAGGGTGCCGAGCAGCACGACGAACGCGAAGCCGACGAACAGCACGTTGTTGAGCAGGAACGCGCCCTCGCGCCCGAGCGGTGCGTCGATCCCGCCGGGCGAGCGCAGGCGGTCCCCGCGCCAGGCGATCAGGCCGAACCCGACGATGACGACGGCGAAGAAGAAGCCGATGAGGATCGGCCCGAGCGACGACTCGGAGAACGCGTGCACCGAGTTGATCACCCCCGAGCGGGTGAGGAAGGTCCCGAGGATGGTCAGCGCGAACGTCGCGATGGACAGGGAGAGGTTCCAGACGCGCATCAGGCCGCGCCGCTCCTGCACGAGCACCGAGTGCAGGTAGGCGGTGCCGCAGAGCCAGGGCAGCAGGGCGGCGTTCTCGACCGGGTCCCAGCCCCAGAAGCCTCCCCACCCGAGCACCTGGTACGACCACCACGCCCCGAGCACGATGCCCACCGAGAGGAAGGTGAACGCGAGCAGCGTCCAGCGCCGGCACTCGATCTGCCAGCGGTCGCCGACCCGGCCTGTCGCCAGCATGCCGATGGCGAACGCAAACGGGACGGTGAAGAGGACGAACCCGATGTAGAGCAGGGGCGGGTGGATCGCCACGAGCGGGTTGTCCTGAAGCAGCGAGTTCGGGCCGAGGCCCTGCGTCACACCCGACGCGGTGTCGAACGGGTTCGCCGGGCCGACCATGAGCCCGAAGAAGAAGGCGGTGACGACGTACAGGACGAGCGTGGCCCAGCGGATCACCGGGTCGAAGGCCTGACGGCGGTAGCGCCACACGAAGATCGTCGTGACGACGGAGAGCACCAGGCCCCACAACAGGATCGACCCCGCCAGGGCCGACCACAGCCCGGTGATCGAGTACAGCAGCGGCGTGACCGTGCTGTTGTTGCCGGCCACGAACGAAAGGGTGAAGTCGTGGGTGACGAGCGCGTGCTCCATGGCGCCCACCGCAAGCAAGCCGCCGACGAGCAACACCGGGGCGAGCAATCGCCCGTCCCCCAGCCTGCTTGCGCCGGAGCCCTCGCCGGATGGCGCGTCCTCGGCGCGGTGCGGCCCGCGCGCCAGGCCGAACGCCATCATGGCGGCGCCGATCAGGCTGGCGACGAACCCGAGCCAGACCCCGATCGCCCCGAGATGGGCGTCGACCATCAGCAGGCGGACGCCGCGGTCGCCGCGACCCGGTTCGGGTGCTGCGCGGTGTAGGTAGCGGAGTGCTTCACCTCGATGGTGTTGGACTCGAATTGGCGCGACGTGTCAGAGCTGAAGTGCCCCACCACCACGACGGGGATGTTGTTCTGGAACAGGGTGGGCGGGCTGCCGGTGTTCACCACGGCGACGACGTGGGCGCCCTGGCACATGCGGAAGTCGGTCCCGACCTTGGTGGAGTGGATCGAACCGGGCACGACGTTGCCCTCCAGCCGGAAGGTCGTCGTCCCGAGCTGTGCTCGATGCGCCAGCGCCTGGTTGACGGTGTCGAAGTAGTCGAGCGAGCTCCCGACGCCCTCCACCAAGAGGAAGACGAGCGCGGCGGCCAACAGGGCGAAGACCACCAAAAGCCGGCGCTTGGTGCGTCGCCGACGCGCCGTGATGGCCGAGGCCACCGCGGGCCCTGGCGGGGCGTCCGGTGTGGCGGGCGGGCCGGGCTCGACAGTGGTGTCAGTCACGAGCGCTCGGCGGGAACGGTCTCCTCGTCGGAGTCCGCCTCTGTCACCGCCAATGCGCGCTCCCAGCGCCGCCGGCGCAGGACAAGACCGAGCCCGTACAAGAAGGAGCCGCCGATAGCGACGATGTAGCCGGCGTCGACGTATCTCATGGGAGGTCCCCTTCGCTGCCGCCGCGTGGCGCGGACCCGGCGCCGACGAGCTCTGCGTTCTCGCTCCAGCGTTCGGTCAACGAGACCTCGAGCTCCTGGTCCCCTACCGCGTCCTGTAGCACCTCGATCCGGTACCGCATGGCGAGGAGCCACACGAAGATCAGCGTGAACGAAACGAAGCTCAGCAACATGGTCCACAGCATGGAGCCGTGGACGTGCAGGTTGA
>DASXEK010000079.1:0-10105 GCA_036490155.1 Acidimicrobiales bacterium
CCTCGGTCAGACCGTCCGAGCCCGAGGGTCGTCCCCGCAGCCGCACCGGCACCGCCTCCTTCAAGCCATCATCGCGGATCATCTCGGCACCGTCCTGAACTGACGCCGACCGCCGGGAACCACGTGTTGATCTCAACCCGACATCCATCGTAACATACTAAGCGGTTAATATTTCGATTGTCCTCCCGCCCTGCTACGGACGCTCCCACGAGCGGTTGTCCACGGCTTGGAGGCGCTGGTTCGCCTAACGGTCAAGGTTGACTGTTGGCAAGATCCTAATTACGGTGAGGCCCTGCTCGAGGTCCGAACCGAGATTCCGCAGCACTGCCAGGGACGTCCCGGCGCCCCTGTGCACCCGTTGAGTGCGCGGTGACTCGGGCGGTCTGGCTGGTGCCCCCGGTCGAACAGCGGAGCAATGGAGCGTGCCATGACGGCTCAGGTTGGTGTGATCGGCTCGGGTGCTGCGGGAATGGCAGCCGCCTTCCGGCTGCAGCAGGCGGGGTGGCGGGTCCGAATGCTCGAGGCCGAGGACCACCTCGGCGGCCGGATGTACACGACCGAGAAGGACGGTTTCATCCTCGATCACGGAGCGACCATTCTTACCTCGCGCTATCGACACCTGCTGGGCATCATCAGTGACGCGGAGTTGGGCGGCGAACTCGTTTCTGCCGGATCGTCACTTGGCATAGCGCGCGACGGAGAGATCCACAGCTTCGATGGGGCCCGGCTCGTGCGCGACTTCCTGGGGAGCAGGCTGATCTCCACCCGCTCGAAGCTCAAGCTCGCGGGCCTGGCGCGGGATGTGTTGCGAGCCCGGAAGGAGTTCGACGCTGCCGATCTCTCCTACGCGGACACCTTCGACACGCAGTCCGCCGGCGACTATGCACGCCTCCGGTTGAACCGCGAGATCTATGACTATCTCGTGGAGCCGAGTACGGGCGCGCTGCACGGCGGGCGGGCTGACGAGGTCTCGGTGGTCAGCCTCTTCTTCTGTCTCGAGAAGTTCTTCGGCACGAAGTTTTTTGCCTTTCGGCGGGGGATGGGCACGTACCCGCAACTCCTTGGTCGTCGCTTCGATGTGGAGCTGGGCGCGAGGGTACTGTGCGTGGAGGAGCAGGCCGGGGGGGTGGATGTCACCTGGCAGGGCTCGGATGGGCTCGAGCGCACGGAGTCGATGGCGGGCTGTGTGGTGGCCGTTCCGGGCCGGGCGGTGCCGCCGATGCTTCCAGGCCTGGACCCCTGGCGGGCGGACTTTCTCGGACATGTGAAATACGCGAAGTGCGTGGTCGGACACATCGCCTTGTCCCGTCGCCCAACTAGCATTCCGGCCACGTACATCATGGGAGCGCCGGCGTCTGACCCCGGGATCCTGAGCTTCACCATGGAGCACAACCACGTCCCGGGACGCGTCCCGCCGGGCAAGGGAATGGTGAGCGTCTACTCCGATTCGGCGTGGGCGGAAGAGCTCATGGCCGACGACGACGACGGCGTCAGCAAGAAGTTCGTGGAGGCGATGGATCGCATGATCCCTGGCAGCGCGAACGACGTTGAGTTCGCCGTGATCAAGCGATGGGACGTGTTGGGCCCGACGACCCCGCCCGGCTACTGGCGCGACATGCGCCGGTTCAACGAGATCCGACGAGGCCGGGACACTTTGATCCAACTGGCCGGCGACTACTTCGCGACGAGCAAGATGGAGTCCACTACCGCTTCGGGTGAACGGGCCGCCCGCGATCTTCTCGCACGGCTCACTCCGTCGCAGTGTCCACGCGCCTAGGTACCCGGGCCTGACCGCGGGCGCTGCAGGCTTGGGACGTCGGAAACACGACAACTTTCGTGTGCACTTCCAAGTCGCCGGCACTTCGTCTCGCACCAGAATCGTGTAACGAGAAGCGACGTCTATCGGATCTCATCGAAAGGGCCACAACATGAAGAGGGAAGATTTCGATGTCGTCGTCATCGGCGCCGGCGTGGCCGGTGTCTGCTGCGCGGCCGAACTGGTGCTGCAAGGACTGCGGCCGCTGCTGATCGCGGAGTCGAAGGAAGTCGGTGTCGCGGTCAGAGCGAAATTTGTTGGGGAGAATTTCGGCGTCATGCAGGCGGTCTCCTGGAGTTCCGGGTGGGGCGGTGGTGGATGGCCCCATCTCGTCCGAAAACTGAATGTACCAGTCAGCATCCCGGATGGGTTTCACCCAATGAATACGCACGCGGTGTTCAATGGAGACCGTAAGGTTCATCGGTTGGAACAATCGGCGCTCTCCGGGTCGTCGTTTGCGGCGGTATTGACCGGCTTGTTTCCTCAGATGTCGTCCGTCGCCGGCGAGATCGACATGCTGTACCAGAAGGCCTTGGAGATGCCGATCCAGGACCTGATGAAGATGCATGATGTGCCGTTCGCGGACTGGATCGAGGACCAGAAGGTCGACGAGTTGACTGCCCATGTCTTTTCGATCGTCGGGGCTTTCTGCGCGGCGACCTGCCTGACACCAGGCCCTTCCGCCGACTGGATCCGGGCCAACATGTCCACCTACGGCCTGCTGGGAGCGCTGCGGACGGTCTTCAGCGACGCGCTGTTCTGTCAGATCGCGCCTGACAATCGGCGAGGGCTGTTGATTCCGCTGGTGAGAGCGGTCGAGCGGCACGGGGGGACGGTGTGGCGGGGGAGCCGCGTCGCTCGTGTGGAGACCGATGGAGGGCGCGTCGGGACCGTGGTGTTGGAGGATGGCAGGGAAGCCAAGGCGCCGCTGATCGCGATCGCCACCGGCAATGCGCGATTCGCAGGCATCTTGGACGCTCTTCCGCCGGAACTCGAGGCGCCTTTGGCGTTCGCCGAGCAGTTCAAGCCGCGGGACTTCTCCTTCTTCGCCGTATTGGACCGGCCGGTGTTGCCGCGTGAGTTCGATCGCTGGATAACGCGGTTCGGCGCGGAGGGAAACCTTGAATCCTGGATTGCCCCATATAACGCGCTCACCCCCTGGGCGGTAGAGCAGGGCAAGCAGTTCGTCGGCCAATTTGCCGTAATCCCTGAACCTGACCTGCCAAAGCACGGCAGCGAGCAAGATATCTATGACAAGATGAACGACGCTCTCGAGTTCTATGCGCCGGGGTACAAGGACGCAATCGTCGATTTCGGTACTGACTCCCATCCGGCGAGCCACCTCTGGTTCGATCACGTCTGGGCGGGGCCGAAGGTCCCACGATCGGTCGAGTCCGTCAGCGGTCTATTCTTTGTGGGTAGTAGCTCGTGGCCCACCGGCGGGTTGTGGTTCGACGGAGCGGCCACCAACGGCATCCTTGGCGCTCGCGAGATGGCAACTGTTCTGCCCGGGATGAGGACTCGCCGCTAACGGCGGGCGTCTGATGCCGACGCCTGTGCTCGTCGGGGAGGGAGTCGCGCGCTGTGAACTGTTGGCGTCGGCCCTGGTGGGACGGTGGCTGATGGTTCGACGGACCTACAAGGGTGCGTCGTCCTACGCAGACGGCCGCACCATATCGACCCGGGTAACTCATGCTGCCGGCAGGTTGATCGCCGGTCGTGTGCCGTTCCGGGACGCTGCTCGGGCGGCCGTGGCCGGCCCGCTCACCGACGATCCGATGCTCACGGAGGGGCTGGTCGAAATGATCAACGCCCTCTGCCCCGAAGCGGGAAGCGGACGTCACCAGTGCTCGTCGCGCACTTCTCAGTGCCGAACCTTCTTGCGGGTCTTGTCAGCCGGCACTGGGATGTCGGGATCTGCGGCGAGGAGCTCATGTGCCATCCGCTTCCACGACTGCAGGTGCCTCGCCTCCGGCCGTGGGGAGCGATCGAAGTTGCGAGTCAAGGCGAATCCCCGCATGCCGTTGACAAGCAATTGGAGGACCTCGTCGAACCGAGGATGGCTGCTGTATGGACCGAAGATCTGCTGGTAACCCGACCGAAGGTGCCTCCAGAGCTGCTGCTCTGCAGGTTGCAGAACAGCCTGGAGCTCCGGGTGGGTCCGAGCCGCGACCCAAAGTTCTGTCGCCGCGATGAACAGTGGCCCTTTCATGCTGTCCCACATCGCGTCCACGGTGGCATCGATCACGTCGCCCTGGTACGGGTTGGCCTCGACCTGCTCGATCATGGCGCCAAAGCGAGCTTCGCCAAGGTGAGTCACGGCGGCGACGAGCAGCTCGTCTCGCGCCGGGAAATGATGCAGCAGCCGGCCACGAGAAATGCCCGCCTTGGCCTGGACCGCCACCGTTGTGGTGTTTGCGTAGCCGAGTTCCACGAGGCATTCGACCGCCGCCTCCAGGATCCGCGCCCGAGTCCGCCGACCATGCGGTCTCGTTGGGCGCTCGGCGCCATCGCCTGCATCACGTGGATCAGCAAGGACCGGCATGGCTAGCGAGTATACGTTGCCGCGGTTGCCAGGCCGCCTGGGCACCACGCGTCCGGATGCCCGGCGAACCGATGGCCATCCGGCTGATCGGCCGTCCGACCGCTCGAGAATCACTCTCTGCGGGACGCAGCTCTGACCGCCGCCGCACCCGCCGGATCCACCGGTATCCCGTAGCGAGCGAGATTGTGGGCATGGGCGACCTGGTGGAGCGAGAAGGCGGCTTGAACTGCGCTCCATATCCCCTGCGCCTCGAGCGCTTGGTTGACGGCCATCTTTGCCAGTTTCAGACCGATCGACGGCTGACAGGCAATCCGCTTAGCGAGCTCCAGGGTGAAGCCCTCCAGCTCGTCGGGCTCCACGACGTGGTTGACCATACCCAGCTTGTAGGCCTGCTCGGCCGTGATTGCGTCCCCCGTGAAAAGCATCTCTTTGGCTCGCCGCGCCCCGACCTCCCAGGGATGAACGAAGAATTCGTGCCCGTTGGCCCCGAAGGCCACCGTGGGATCAGAGAACTGGGCGTTGGTGTCTGCCGTGATGAGGTCACACACCCAGACCAGTTTGAGGCCACCGGCAATCGCCTTTCCTTGAACCTGGGCGATGGTGGGCTTCGGGAAGTTCCGCCACCGCCAACACAGACCAAGGAAAATTTCCTGCTCCATGGCCATCCACCCTTCGGCGCCAGGAAGGTCGAATCCTCCCCAACAACCGACGGGGGTGTGGCCGTCGAGTCGGGGTTCTGCGTTGGGCTCGGTCACGTCGAAGTCCCGCAGGTCGTGACCCGAGGAGAAGTGGGGCCCATCAGCGCTGAGGATCACCACTTTGATGGCGTTATCAGCCACGGCACGATCGAAGGCGTCGTTCAACTCGTAGAAGAGGCGTTTGTCCATCGCGTTGCGGGTCTCGGGCCGGGACAGGACGACGCGCGCCACTCCCGTGGCGGGCTCTTCGTAGCGGATCGACGTGAACGTCACGGTGCCTCCTCCTAGCGGCCGTGGACGGACGGCACCTCGGACGATCGCAGCCATTCGGCGAAGCGGCCGACCTCGAGGTCCCTTCGCTTGACGTCCGTGTCGTGGGTCGTAAGTTGGTAGGTGGTGCGCATGAAGGCCACGGCCTTGCGGTCGTTGAGTGCCATCTGCGCAGCGATGTCGACGGCTCGGGGGACGAGGCTGTCGTGCGGGACGACGTCGTTGACCAACCCCCAGGCCAGCGCTGTACGGCTGTCTATGAACTCTCCGGTGAAGCTGAGTTGTCGGGCGCGGCGGATGCCGATCGCCTCGGGCAACAAGCTGGCGATCGAGCCGGCCGACATGATCCCGATCCGGGCGTGGGTTTCGGCGAAGCGCGCCCGATCGGAGGCGACGATGAAATCGCACTGCAGCGCCAGTTCCAGCCCTCCCGTGACCGCTGGGCCGTTCACTGCAGCGACCACCGGGAGACCGATGTCCGGCAGCAGGAGGCCTCGCCGTTCATCCACCAGTCGGCGAAGCCACGCTCGACCGGTTGCCTCCCTCAACACCTTGAGATCGGCGCCGGAACAGAAAGCCGGGTGTGCGCCGGTGAGCACGACAGCACCGATGTCGTCGCGCTCCCCGAGGCCGACCATTGCCTGCCAGAGAGCCTCCACCAGTGCCGGCGAAAGGGCGTTGCGAGCCTCAGGCCGATTGAGGGTCACAATCGCCACCCGGTCGGCCGCCTCCACGCGGACCACATCCTGGGCCAGGCGCACGACCGCTGTGGTCATGACAGGCTCTCCTCGAATTTGAGCTCGGAATTGGCATTGAGCGTCAACTGCTGAGGACAGCTGGGATCAACGACCCTGCAAATGCAGCGGACCATCTCTGGAATGAGTGACAGGTATCCAAGGTGGGTCGATTTCATTACAGCTGCCGGCCAACGCATGCTCGACGGAGGCTGAAGGTAGCCGTCATCTTGCTAACCGTCAAGTGTGACTGGTAGATTAGCCAGATGGTGAACTCCGTCGCGTTGGGCACCAGCCGACCCGCCGGACAACGGACGCGAGAGCGCATTCTGGACGCCACGATCGAGTGTCTGGCGCGCCTCGGCTATGTCGGTACGACCACCCTCGCAGTCCAGTCCTACGCCGGCGTGACCCGCGGCCGACTCTTGCATCATTTTCCGTCGAGGGACGAACTGCTCGTCGCCGCTGTGGCCCACTTGGCCGATGCACGATTTGGCATTGCAGCCGCCCAACTCCGAGCCGCGGCCGGAACTCAGGACGGCATCGACGCAGCGATTGAAGCGATGTGGAACAGCTTCCAGGGCCCACTCTTCGCCGCTGCTACAGAGTTGTGGATCGCTGCCCGGACCAACCCCGATCTCTGCGCGATCCTGATGCCGGCCGAACTCGAACTCGGCGCGCGTCTCCGAGCGGGCTGGGCGCTCGTGTTCGGACCAGCCAGCGAGAGCCATCGGTTCCCCGACGTGTACGACCTCCTGCTCACCAATATGCGAGGCGTCGCCCTCACGAGCCAATTCGACGGCGCTGAGCGTCGGGCGCCCGCCCACCTCGTCGACTGGAAACGGTTGGCGCACGACGCCCTAGCGGGCTCAGCAGACGGAGGGCAACACGATGAAGCCGCACGAATATCTCGCTCACTGGGCCGAGCTGGCGCCGGAGCGTGAGTGCATCTCTGACGGCGCACGTGTTTTCACCTACGGACAGATGAATGGTTGGGCACGCCGGATCGCCGACGCGCTGACCGACATGAAGGCCTGCGACGGCCAACGTGTCGGGGTCCTGGCGCGGAACTGTCCTGAGTGGGTCGCCATCTACTTCGGCGCCTTCCAGGTCGGGTCAGTTCCTGTCCCGCTGAACTACCGCTTGAATCCGCGAGAGTGGGTGTATTTGCTCAACGACTCCGAGGCCACCGCGGTACTGGTTGAGCGCCAGTACGCCTCGGCTCTCGACGGCCTTCGCCCCGACCTTCCTGACGTTCGGGACTGGGTGGTCGTTGATCCTGACCCGGACGGTGACGTGACCCGAGGCTGGCGGCCTCTCCCGGGCGGGGAGGCAGGCGAATCACCGACCGTGGATGAAGCGGACTGTCGCGTCGGCCAAGAACTCTGGCAGATGTACACGAGCGGCACGACGGGCCGGCCGAAGGGCGCCGTTTTGACCGGCGCCGCGGTGGGTGCCAACGTCGCGCAGATTCGCGACGTGCTCACGTTCGGACCCGGCGATCGGATGTTCGTCGCCCTGCCCTTGTTCCACGCCGGCGCTGCTCTCCCCATGCTGACGTGCATGGCCGCCGGCGGATCGCTGCGCATCGTCCCGGACTTCGACCCCGCCGCGTGCGTGCGGATCCTGGACGAGGAACGGATCGATTGTGCGGTATTGGTGCCCGCCATGATCCAGAGCATGCTGGCCGTCCCAGATGCAGACGATCGCGTCTATGAACACCTGCGCACCATTGTCTATGGCGCCTCGCCCATCGGCGCAGACACGTTGCGCCGGGCGATGGAGGTCTTTACCTGCGACTTCGTTCAGTTCTTCGGGCAGACGGAGGCCAGTGCCACGCTTACGGCGCTCGGCCCCGAGGTGCACCGCCGGGCGCTGGCCGGAGAGGCTCACCTGCTGGCGTCCTGCGGCAGGCCGCTGGTTGACACCGAGGTGGTCGTGGTGGGCCCTGACGGCGTACCCGTGGCGGCAGGTGTGGTGGGTGAGATCACGGCTCGTGGCCCTCAGTTGATGCGTGGATATTGGAAGCTGCCCGATGCGACGACGAACGCTTTGGCGGGCGGCTGGCTGCACACCGGGGATGCCGGCCGGTTCGACGAGGAAGGTTTTCTTTACCTCACCGATCGGTTGAAGGACATGATCGTCTCGGGCGGCGAGAACATCTATCCCCGTGAGATCGAGGAGGTCCTCTGTCGGCTGAGGGGTATTGGGGAAGTGGCGGTGATCGGCGTCCCTGACGAGCGGTGGGGAGAATCGGTGAAGGCGGTGATCGTCGTGCAGGCGGGATCCGATCTTTCTGAGGAAGCGGTCATCGGCTGGTGCCGTGGGCACCTGGCTGGTTACAAAGCACCCCGGTCGGTGGAGTTCGTCGAGGCGTTGCCCCGCAACGCGACGGGCAAGGTGCTCAAGACGGTGTTGCGTGAGGCGTATTGGCATGGACGTGACCGTCACATCGGGTGAGGCCTAAAAAATGGGCTGGGACTGGATGAATCTCTCTTGCTAAGAGTCAATTGTGACTGTTAGGGTTCGGGCAGGTTGTCCGCTCGACAGTCAAGGTCACGTCGATCGTGGCGCAACCGGAACGTGAACCGGTCGTCACTCCGGTAACGGGTCTCTAGCCTTGCCGCCGGCGCGGCCCTTCTTGCTGCCCGGCGGAATGCGCCAAGGCGGTCGGCCTTGAGCTAAACCAGCGAACACATCAAACGCCCGTCCCCCGATGGCTGTGGAGAAACGATGCCCCAGTTGATTCCTGAGCTGACCTACTACGCGGACCTGGTCGTGGACGACGTCGGCGCCGGTCCCTTCGGCGCCCGGCTGATCTACAACGTGACCGGCGGGGAGTTCGTCGGTGACCGGATGAAGGGTTCGATCGTCGGCGCCGGCGCGGACTGGCTGCTGTTTGGTGCTGACGGCTTCGGCCGCCTCGACGTCCGCGCCACTTTCCGAACGCATGACGACGCCCTCATTTACGTGCAGTACCACGGCCTCATCGAGGCGACCGAAGGCATCACCGCCATCCTTGAAGGCGGAGGCGCCCCCACCGAGTACGGCGACCAGTATTTCTTCACGCACCCGCGCATGGAGACAGGCGACGAGCGCTATGCGTATGTCAACACGTCGTTCTTCATCGGCCAGGGCCGCCTCGTGCCGGGACCGCGGGTCGAGTACCAGGTCTTCCGCATCGTCAACTGACGGTGCTTCAGATCCACAGGGCAGCCGACCTGAACCCTGGCCACCTCTCACGGAGGGGACAGCATGGTCGGCGTCGACGTCCCCCTGCCGGCTTGGCGGGGCAGATCGAGAGGGAGTGCCATGTCGATCGCACTGCAACCGGAACGTGTACCGGCCGTCACTGCGGTAGCGGCCCTGAGTCTTGCCGCAGGGGCTGCCCTTCTTCTTGCGCCCACGCAGATGGGCCGCGCGCTCGGCGTCGAGTCAGGCCCAAAGCTGATCCGGGCCATGGGGCTCGTGGATCTTGCCATTGCCCCCGGTCTCTACTTCGGCCGGCCCCAGTGGCGATGGATGATGGCCCGCGGTGCGCTCAATCCGCTCATGGCGGGGATAGTTGCAGCGAAGGGCGGCTCGACTCGCGCCAAGGTTTTTGCGGTCGGACTGCTAGGCGCCACCTTCGCTGATCTGCATACGGCCACGAAGCTGCACTCCGAAGCCGTGAAGAACGGTCCCCGCCGTCCGTGAGAGCAGCGCGCGTTGCATGCGGGAGAACTCGTTGATGACTGTGGCGCTCGGCCGGCCCCGGATTCCCCTCAGGGTAACGATTCCGAGCAGTCCGGCGAGGCGCTTCCGTCTCCTCGGCACGCCCTGACCGAAGCCCTCCGTAGCTCCGATACGTCGGACAGGATTCCGGTCTAGATATTAAGCGCTCAGTATGTGAGACTCTGACTCGGGTTGAGATCAACACGTGGTTCCCGGCGGTCGGCGTCAGTTCAGGACGGTGCCGAGATGATCCGCGATGATGGCTTGAAGGAGGCGGTGCCGGTGCGGCTGCGGGGACGACCCTCGGGCTCGGACGGTCTGACCGAGG
>DASXEK010000011.1:0-1562 GCA_036490155.1 Acidimicrobiales bacterium
CGCGGTCGACCGCCGCCAGGTCCTCGCCGTCGTCGACGTGCTGCACGTGCCAGCCGTAGGCCTGATATCGCATGCCGACGTCCTCGGTGAACGCGATGCCGGTGTTGTCCTCGATCGAGATCCGGTTGGCGTCGTAGACCAAGACCAGGTTCCCCAGCTCCTGGGTGCCGGCCAGCGACGACGCCTCGCCGCTGACACCCTCCTCGAGGTCGCCGTCTGAGGCGAACGCCCAGACCGTGTGGTCGAACACGCTCTCGCCTTCGGGGGCATCGGGATCCAGCAGGCCGCGCTCGCGGCGGGCGGCCATCGCCATGCCGACGGCGTTGCCGACGCCCTGACCCAACGGGCCGGTCGTCGTTTCCACGCCCGGTGTGTGGTTGACCTCGGGATGGCCCGGCGTCCGGGACCCCCAGGTGCGCAGCGCCTCCAGGTCGGAGAGCTCCAGGCCATAGCCGGAGAGAAAGAGCTGGATGTACAGGGTGAGGCTCGAGTGCCCCATCGACAGAACGAAACGGTCACGGCCGGTCCAGTTCGAATCGCTCGGGTCGTGACGCAGCCACTTTTGGAACAACAGATAGGCCGTGGGACCCACACTCATCGCGGTACCGGGGTGGCCGTTGCCGACCTTCTGCACAGCGTCCATCGCCAGCACGCGCACGGTGTCGATCGCACGGCGATCGAGCTCGCCCATCCCTTCGGGCAGGGTGGGGCACGGCTGGGAAGGGCTGCCGGTGGGCGCATCGCTCGCGGCCTCGGCCGGCGCCTCGGGACGGGTGCTCCTCGTCGCCGAAACGGCGTCTGTCTCGCTGGCGGTCATCGGTTGCCGTGCTCCCTTCGGGTATGGCCGTGGACGCTTTAGCCGCACGGCCGGATTCGGTGCCGGATCCGGCCGAGGGACCAGCGGTGGCAGTGGCGTCAGGCGAGAGGGGTGTCGCCCAGTGCCTTCGCGAGGTCGCCGGGGGTGTCGTAGATGGCGATGGCGCCAGCCTTCTGGAGCTCGTGGTCCCCAAAGCCGCCGGAGCGGACGACAATCGCCGGCATCCCGGCTTTTTTCGCCGCCTCGACATCCCACACCGAGTCGCCGACCATCACGCTCGATGCGTCAGGCGGCGCGCCCAGCTTCTTCAGCGCCACCTGCAGCAGATCCGGTGCCGGCTTGGACGCCTCGACGTCGGCGCTGCTAGTCCAGTCGTCGGCGATGCCGCGGGCGTCCAGCTTGTCCAGGAAGACGTCCACATGGCGCTGCTGACCGGAGCTGGCCAGCACGAGCCGGTGACCACGTTCCTTGATGGCTACGAGCAGGTCGCGGGCACCGGGCAACGGCGCCATCTCCTCGAGCAGCGCGTCGACCTCCTTGCCCTGCTGCTCCCGGGCCTGATCGCCCACCCGGCGCTCCAGGTCCTCACCTCCAACAGCCGTGAGCACCTGGTCCCCGCCCATGCCGATCAGCCGGTGCAGCCGCCACACCGGATAGGTCTCGCCCACCAAGCGCAGTGCCCGGTACCAGGCGAGCGCATGCTGGTAGTTGGAATCGATGAGCGTCCCGTCAATGTCGAGGACGG
>DASXEK010000075.1:0-53604 GCA_036490155.1 Acidimicrobiales bacterium
GCCGGACGCGAGGCGCTGCAGCTGGCGGCGTCGGCCCTCGGGGCGGTCGCGGTGGCGGGACTCTTCTCGACGCCGGGGACCGTGCATGTGCTCTGGCCGCTGTTGGGCGCGGCAATGGTCGGCTGGCTGGTCCCGGCCGTACTGCCGCGGCTGGGTCGTGGCGGGTCGCTCACCGCCGTGGTCGGTACCCTCGCCGTCGTGGTGGCGGCGGCCTGGACGTCGGTGCCGCGGACCGTCGGCGTCCCCACCCGCCTGACCGCGCACGCCCTCTCCGACTCCCTGCGCTCGTCCCGGGCCGAGCTCGCCCACTTTGTCGTCCCGCTCCATCCGCTCGCCGGCGCGCTGTTCCTTGCCGGCGTGGTGGTCGGGCTCGTCGCCCTCTATCAACGGCTCGCCCTGGCGAGCGCTCGTCCGGCTCGGCTCGTGTCTCTCGCTCCGCTCGCCGGGACGCTGGCGCTCGTGTCCTGGTCGGCGGCCGCCCGTGGTGGTTGGGGTGCCACCGCCCTGGTCGCGGCGTTCGCCCTCCTTGCCTTCCTCTGCGTCATGACGTCGGGCACGTCGGACGCGGGTGAGGTAGGGGAAGTGGGGCGCTCCCCTGCTGGCGGCGCCGGGTTGGCCGCGACCGTGGTGGGCGTCGTTGCGGTGGCGACCGCCGTCGTGGTCGCTGCCCTCCCGACGGGGGCAACAGCCCCCGCCTCGAGGTCCGTCGCGCCGACGGGCCTCTCGCTGACCGACCACCTCGTGGACCTCGAAATCCACGATCCGAACGTCCTGCTGTTCACGGCAAAGACGCCGGTGACCTCCTATTGGCAGGTCGCCGTGCTCTCCGAGCTGCGCAACGGCGTCTTCACACCCGCTCCCCCGACCGTCAAGGGCCTGCGCGGGCAGCCCGCCCCAGCCGTCGCACCCGCCCTGCCGCCCGGTGCCACGGGTGCCTACACCGGCCAGGTCACCGTGGCGCACCTGTCGAGCCGGCTCCTCCCTGTCCCGCCCACGACGGTGGCGGTGCGCGCCACCCCGCCGGCCGTCGTCTCCGCCGGCGGGGTCGTCACCGACCGGGCCACCACGCCGGGGCGGTCGTATGAGGTCCTGGCGGCCCGACCGCCGACCGTGCAGGAACTGGCGCGTCAGTCGAGCATCGCGTCGCCCGCGTCCGGCGCGCCGGCGCAGGATCTCGCGTTGCCGAAGTTGCCCCCCGCCATTCACGCGCTGGCGGTCCGCGCCTCGGCCGCCGGGGCGACGCCGTTCACCCGGGCCATCGCCCTCGAGGACTGGCTCCGGTCGGGTCGGTTCCGCTACACGCTCAAACCTCCGGCGACGCCGCCCGGCAGCGACCCGCTCGTCGACTTCCTGACGCACACCCACCGCGGGACCTGCGAGCAATTCGCGGGCGCCTTCACCGTGCTCGCCCGCTCACTGGGCATCCCGGCCCGCGTGGCGGTCGGTTTCACCACGGGCACGCGGGCGCACGGCGTGACGGTGGTGCGCGGTCGCGACGCCCACGCCTGGCCCGAGGTGTATCTCGGCCCGGCGCTCGGCTGGGTCTCGTTCGAGCCCACGCCCAGCCAGCCCAGTGGGGAGCAGACGCCGGCCGGCATCCTCGGCCCCGTCCCGATCGTTGCGCCGGCACCACCCCCGGGCGATGGCTCGTCCACGCCCACCACGGTCCCGGCAACCGTCACCACCGCGCCCTCGGTGACCCGGACGACCACGCCGACCACGGCAACGACGGGGCCTCGCTCGACCACGACGCCCGCCACCCGCGCCACGGTCGCCGCCCGGGGCACCGGCGCATCGCCGTGGTGGTGGGTCATCACCCTTCTCGCCGTGGGCGTCGCCGCGCTGGTCGCCGTCGCCGCGTCGTGGGCTAGTCGACGCCGGCGCCGCGCCCGGGCGCCCGCCCCCCGCGTCATCGGAGCCTGGCGATCAGTCGAACGGCCACTCCGCCGCTCCGGCGTGTCGAGGCCAGCGGGGCGCTCGCCGCTGCGCCACGTCGCGCTGCTGGAGGCGACGCGACCCGCCGGCAGCGACCAGTTGGCCGCCGTCCTGTCCGACCTGGCGCGCCTGGGGGAGGCGACAGAACGCGCCGGATACGCCGCCCGGCCGGTCTCGACGGAGGAGGCGACGCAGACCGAGGAGGCCGCGCACCGCGTCGTCGTGGCCCTGCGCTCGGCCTCGCTCCGGCGCGAGCTCCGCCTCTTGGCTTTGGCTCAGCCCGCCGCAGATGCGGCGGCCGCGGCCTCCCGGGCGTGATAGCTCGAGCGGGTAAGGGGTGAGGCCTCGACGTGGGCCACGCCCAGCGCGGCGCCCGCGTCGCGTAGGCGGTCGAACTCCTCGGGCGCCCAGTAGCGCGCCACCGGCAGGTGGTCCCGGCTCGGGCGCAGGTACTGGCCGACCGTGACGATGGAGACGCCGACGCCGCGCAGGTCGGCCATGGTGGCGACGACCTCGTCCTCGCGCTCGCCGAGGCCCACCATGAGCCCGGACTTGGTCACCAGGCCCGCCGCGCCCGCCCGCGCCAGCACGCCCAGGCTGCGCGCGTAGCCCGCCGAGGGCCGGACCGCCCGCTGCAGGCGGGCCACCGTCTCGATGTTGTGGTTCAACACGTCGGGGCGCGCCGCGAAGATCGCGTCGAGCGACGCCGCGTCGCCCCGGCAATCCGAGATCAGCACCTCGACCGTCGTGCCGGGGGCGCGGGCGCGGATGGCGCGGATCGTCGCGGCCATGGCCCCTGCGCCCCCGTCGGCCAGGTCGTCCCGGGCGACGCACGTGACCACCGCGTGCCCGAGGCGCATTCGCGCCACGGCCTGGGCGACGCGGTCGGGCTCGTCGGGCGAGAGCGCCAAGGGGTGCCGCGTGTCGACCTGGCAGAAACCGCACGCCCGCGTGCAGCGCTCGCCGTTGATCATGAACGTCGCCGTGCCGTCGGCCCAGCACTCGTAGATGTTGGGGCACCCCGCCTCCTCGCACACCGTCACGAGGCCGAGGTCGTGCACGGTCGCGCCGAGCTGGCGGTAGCCCTTGCCGATGCGGACCGGCACCCGCACCCAATCCGGCTTGCGCTGCGAGATGTCGAGGCCGTCCTCGGGCGCCACGCCCGCCTGGCGCAGCCGCCGCAACAGCGGGCGCTCGCTGGCGCCGGCGACGTCACCCGCACCGTCACCGAGGCGCCACGCGGTCGGCCCCGTCACGACGTCGGCGCGCTCGGCCTGTCCGTTCCCGAACACGACGGCGGCCCGCGCCGCGAACGCGTCGGCCACCTCGTCCACCGACACCTCGATGCCCTCAACCGCCAGCGATGTCACGCCCCGGTCCGCGATCCCGCACGGCACGATGTGGTCGAACATCGACAGGTCCGTGGTCACGTTGATGGCGACCCCGTGCACGGTGCGCCGGCGCCCCGGCGCGACCCGCTTCGCCCGCACGCCAACGGCGGCGATCTTGCGGGGGCGCTCCCCCGCCGCGTCCACCCACACGCCGGGATACTCGTCCGCCGTCGTGCACCCGGGCAGACCGAGGTCGGCGAGCACGTCGATCACCAACTGCTCCAGCCGGTGCACGTGCGTGGCGCCCGACGAGAGGTCGTCGGGCACGGTGACGATCGGGTAGGCGACGAGCTGCCCCGGGCCGTGGTACGTCACGTCGCCGCCGCGATCGGTGCGCTCGAGGGTCGCCCCGACGGCGGCCGGGTCGACGAGCACGTGGCGCCCATCGGCGTGCGCACCGAGCGTGTAGACGGGCGGGTGCTGCAACAGCAGCAGGTAGTCGTCCTCCGCCCGGCGCGCCAGGGCGTGCTGCAACGCCGTGGCCTCGTGGTACGGGAAGGTCCCGAGGGACCGGATGCGCAACACCGGGGCGGTCCTTAGAGCTCGGCGGACCAGTCGCGGGTGCCGAGAAGTTCGGCCACCCGGGCCAGGAACAGCGAGACGTAGGCGCCGTCGACCGCCCGGTGGTCCCAGCTGACGCCGAGGATGCCGGTCGAGTGGATGGCGATGGACTCGGACCCGTCGGCCTGGGTCACCACGACCGGCCGGCGGGCGATGCCGTCGGTGGCGAGGATGGCGACCTGCGGCTGGTTGATGATCGGGACGGTGAAATACGTCCCGAACGGCCCGTCGTTGGTGATGGAGAACGTGCCGCCGGCGATGTCGTCCGCGTTCAGCTGCCGCCCGCGCGCCCGCTCGGCCAGGTCACGGATGCGCCGGGCCACGCCGCGCAGGGTGACCTCCTCGGCCCGGTGGATCACCGGCACGATCAGCCCCTCGTGCGAGAGGTCGATGGCGATGCCGAGGTTCACCTCCGAATGGACGACGAGGGCGTCCTCGACGACCGACGCGTTCAGCAGCGGGAAGTCGCGCAGCGCCTCGACGGCGGCCCGCGCCACGAACGGGAGGTAGGTCAGGCTGAAACCCTCCTCCGCCTTGAAGCGCTCGCCCCACGCGGTACGCACGCGTTCGACGGACTCGAAGTCCACCTCGTTCGCGATGAAGGCGTGCGGCGAGGTCGCCTTGGACCGCACCATGTGCTCGGCGGTGCGCCGCCGCATGTTGGAGAACGGCACCACCTGGTCACCGGCGCTGCGGAACTGCGCCATGGAGACCGGCGGGGAAGCCGGCGCCACGCGGGCCGGCGACTGTGCTGCCGGAGCCGGGGCCCCTGCCTGTGGTTGTGCCGACGATGCCGCCGGCGGCGGCGTGGCCGTCGCCCCGGCGGAGCGTCGAGCGTCGACCACCCGCAACGCGTCGTCGCGCGTGATGCGGCCGCCGGCACCCGTGCCGGTGACCTCGGACTCGTCGATCCCGTTCTCCGAGAGGATCCGGCGCACCATCGGCGAGAGCACCTGGGCGCTGGTGGCGTCGCCGTTGGTGTCGGAGGCCGACACCGCAGGCGCCGGCGATGGCGTCGCAGCAGGAGCCGCCGGCGGCGGCGGAGGAGGAGGTGCCGGTGCCGCCTGGGCCGGCGGAGGAGGCGGTGGCGGAGGTGCCGGGGCGGCCTCGGCTGCGGGGGGGGCCGCAGGTGCCGGGGCTGCGGCCGTCGCAGCGGCGGGCGCGTCGCTCGATGCGGTCGCACCCGACCCGTCACCGATCACCGCCAGCCGCACGCCGACCTCGACCGTCTCGCCCTCGGGGACGAGGATCTCGGTCAGCACGCCGGCCGCGGGCGAGGGGACCTCGGAGTCGACCTTGTCCGTCGAGACCTCGAAGAGCGGCTCGTCGCGCGCGACCTCGTCGCCGACGGCCTTCATCCACTTGGTGATCGTGCCTTCGGTCACCGTCTCGCCGAGCTGCGGCATCATCACATCAGCCAAGGTGGAGTCCCCTTCCGGTCAGCGCCAACATGGTTTCGCCAAACGTCTCGGAGAGAGACGGGTGCGGCTGGATGAACTGTGCCACCTCTTCGGGGAAAGCCTCCCAGTTGACGGCGAGATACCCCCCGCTCAGCTGCTCGGTGACCCACGGCCCGCACATGTGCACGCCCAGGATCGTCCCGGTCGTCCCGTCCGGCCGCTTCTCGGCCACGATCTTCACCAGTCCCTCGGTGTCGCCGATGATCTGGGCGCGGCTGTTGCCGCCGAAGGGGTCCTTCTTGGTGACCACGTCGATGCCCGCCGCCTTGGCCTGCGCCTCGGTCAGGCCGCAGAACGCGACCTCGGGGTGGCAGTAAATGGCCCACGGCACCTTGGCGTTGTCGACGGGCACCACGGGCTCACCGAGCATCCCCTTCACCGCGACGATCGCCTCGGCGAAGCCGACGTGCGCCAGCTGCGGCGTGGCGGCCACGAGGTCGCCGACGGCCCACACCCCGTCCACGCCGGTCCGCTGGTACTCGTCGGCCACGACGAAGCCGCGTTCGTTGATCGGGACGCCGACCCCGTCGGCCCCCAACCCTTCGGTGCGGGGGCGTCGCCCCACCGACACGACGATGGCCTCGACGTCCCAGGACTGCTCGCCCGCCTTGACGCTCGTGACCGTGCCGTCCGCCGACGGCGTGTGCGACTCCACCTTGGCGCCCGTCACGATGTCGATACCGCGCTTCTTGAACGAGCGCACGACGAGGCGCACGATGTCCTCGTCGCACCCCGGCAGGATCGCGTCGAGCGCCTCGAGGATCGTCACCTTGGAGCCGAGGTCGGCCAGCAGCGAGGCGAACTCGCATCCCACCACCCCGCCACCGATCACGGCAACCGACGCCGGCAGCTTCTCGAGGTCCAAGAACTCGTCCGAGCTCATCACCCAGCGGCCGTCGATCTCGAAGCCGGGCAGGCCGTGCGGGACCGACCCGGCGGCCAGCACGACGTTGCGCCCCGTGAGGACGCGGCCGGCGTCCGGTCCGTCGACGACCTCGACGCGCCGCGCTTCCTTCAGGGTACCCGTCCCCGCCACCGTCGTGATCTTGCGCCCCTTGAGGAGCCCGGCCAACCCCTTGAAGAGCTTGTCCACGACGGCCTGCTTGCGCTCCTGGCTCCGGGCGAAGTCGAGGGCCACGCCCGAGACGTCGATGCCGAATTCCTTCGACCCCTCGACGGTCCGGCGGACGGCCGCCGTCTCGAGGAAGGCCTTGGCCGGGATGCAGCCGCGGTGCAAGCAGGTGCCACCCACCTTGTCGCGCTCGACGATGGCGACGGAGAGCCCGGCCGCAGCGCCGTAGAGCGCCGTGGCGTACCCGCCCGGCCCGCCACCGATCACGACGATGTCAAACTCTTCCTCGCTGGCCATCGCTTCGTCCTCTTCTCGTTCCCGCTGACGCCCGGCCCGCGCTCCCGGCCCCCCGGAATGTCCCGATCGCGACGGCTCGAGTCGTCTTGTCCGACTGTGCGCGTCCTCCGTGGCAGCCTACCGTTCGCCCCCCGGCCCCGGGTCGGGCCGCCGGGCTCCGTGCGGGCTCGCGCTACCCGCCCGACGCGTCCCCGTTCGAGCCGTGGCCGCTGTCCGCCGCCAACGTCGCGAGCTCGTCGACCCGGTCGTTCCAGGTGTCGCCCGAGTGACCCTTGACCCAGCGGAAGCTCACCGGGACCTCCCCCGAGAGGACGACCTCCAAGAGCGGCTCCCACAGGTCTCGATTCGCCACCGGCTTGCGCTGTGAGTTCTTCCAGTCGCGCTTGAGCCAGCCCTCCCACCACCGGCCCCGGAAGCAGTTGACGACGTAGGTGGAGTCGCTGACGACCTCTATCGCGGCCGGCCCTTCCGGGGTCAGGGCCCGCAGCGCCTCCAACACGGCCGTGATCTCCATGCGCTGGTTCGTGGTTTGAGCCTCGGCGCCGCTCCCGTAGCGGCCACCGGGTATCGCCCAGGCCCAACCGCCCCGCCCGGGGTTCCCCCGGCACGCGCCGTCGGTGTACACGATCAGCGGGGCCCCGTCGTCTGGCATGAAGAATGTGTAACACCTGCGAGCGGGCGGTCACGCGGCTGCGGCGGCTCCCGGTACCGTGGGGGCGATGTTGTTCGACGGGATCAGCCACCAGGTTCCCGACACGGATCCGGGGGAAACAGAGGAGTGGCTCGACTCCTTCGATGCCGTCGTGGACGCGCGGGGGCGCTCGCGGGCGCGCTATCTGCTCATGAAGCTCCTCGAGCGGGCACGCACGAAGCAGGTCGACTTCCCCGCTGCCGTCTCGACGCCCTACGTGAACACCATCCCGGCCGACGCCGAGCCGTGGTTCCCCGGCGACGAATACCAGGAACGGCGGATCCGCGCCTACATCCGTTGGAACGCGGCGGCCATGGTGACCCGTGCCAACACGCGGACCGAAGGCATCGGCGGGCACCTCTCGACCTACGCCAGCTCGGCGGCGCTCTACGAGGTCGGCTTCAACCACTTCTTCCGCGGCAAGTCCGACGGTGGCGCCGGCGACCAGGTGTACTTCCAGGGCCACGCCTCGCCCGGCATCTACGCCCGGGCGTTCGTGGAAGGCCGGCTGACCGAAGACCAGCTCAACAACTTCCGCCACGAGGTCGGCGGGGGCGGCCTGCCGAGCTACCCCCACCCGCGTCTGCTCCCCGACTTCTGGGAGTTTCCCACCGTGTCGATGGGCCTCGGCCCGATCTCCGCCATCTACCAGGCGCACGTCAACCGCTACCTCAACCTGCGCCGCCTCGTCGACACGAGCGCGAGTCGGGTCTGGTGCTTCGTCGGTGACGGTGAGATGGACGAGCCCGAGTCGATCGGCGCCCTCGGTGTGGCCGGCCGCGAGCACCTCGACAACTTGATCTTCGTCGTGAACTGCAACTTGCAACGGCTCGACGGCCCGGTACGCGGTAACGGCAAGATCATCCAGGAGCTCGAGGCCGTCTTCCGCGGCGCCGGCTGGAACGTCATCAAGGTGATCTGGGGCTCCCGCTGGGACGCCCTCCTGGCCAAGGACGTCGACGGCGTCCTCCTCGACCGCATGAACACGACACTCGACGGTGAATACCAGAAGCTGGCCGTCGAGTCCGGCGCGTACATCCGTGAGCACTTCTTCGGCCCCGACCCGAGGCTCCGGAAAATGGTCGAGGACCTCAGCGACGACGAGCTGGTCTCGCTGCCCCGCGGCGGGCACGACTACCGCAAGCTCTACGCCGCCTACAAGCTGGCCACCGAGCAGCGCGGGGCGCCCACCGTCATCTTGGCCAAGACGATCAAGGGCTGGACGCTCGGGCCCGAGATCGAGGCGCGCAACGCGACGCACCAGATCAAGAAGATGTCCAAGGCGCAACTCCGCGCGCTGCGCGACCGCCTCTATCTCACCGACGACATCCCGGATGCGGCGCTGGAGGGAGACCCGCCCTACATCCGCCCGACCGAGGAATCCGACGCCATGCAGTACCTGCGGGCACGCGGGCGCGTCCTCGACGGGCCGTTGCCCGTGCGGGTCGTGCCGCCCGTGCCCGCCCTGCGTCCCGACGCCAAGGTGTTCGAGGAGTTCGCGGCCGGGTCGGGTGCCCAATCGGTCTCCACCACCATGGTATTCGCGCGCTTGTTGCGGAACCTCGTGCGCGACCCGGCCATGGGTGCGCTCGTGGCACCGATCGTGTCGGACGAGGCCCGCACGTTCGGGCTCGAGCCTCTGATCGCCGAGGCAAAGATCTACGCCCCCGATGGCCAGAACTACATCCCGGTCGATGCCGACCTGCCGTTGAACTACGCCGAGAGCTCCTCGGGCCACGTCTTGCAGGAGGGCATCACCGAGGCGGGCGCCCTCGCCACCTTCACCGCCCTGTCGACGTCGTATGCCACCTGGGGCCAGCCCATGGTCCCCGTGTATCTCTTCTATTCGATGTTCGGCTTCCAGCGGGTGGGCGACCTGGCGTGGGCCCTCGGCGACATGCGCGGCCGGGGCATCCTGGCCGGCTGTACGGCGGGGCGGACGACGCTCATGGGCGAGGGTCTGCAGCACGACGACGGGCAGTCACCGCTGCTGGCCTCGACCAACCCGGCCGCCATGGTCTACGACGCGTCCTTCGCCTACGAGGTGGCGGTGATCATGGAGACCGCGGTCACCGAGATGCTGGGTGCGAACCCCTTGGACCGCTTCTGGTACCTCACGCTCTACAACGAGACCTATCCCATGCCGCCCTTGCCCGAAGGCGCCCCGGGGGCCGCCATCCGCCAGGGCATCATCGACGGCGCCTACCGCTTTGCCGACCGGCCCGAATCGTCGGGCGACCTCGAGGCGACGCTGTGCTTCTCGGGGCCGATGTGGAGCGTCGCCCTGGAGGCGCAACGCATGCTCGCCGAGCGCTTCGGGGTGGCGGCGGACGCGTGGGCGGTCACGTCGTGGACGCGCCTGCGCACCGATGCGCTCGAGGTCGAGCGCTGGAACCGGCTCCATCCCGAGTCCGCCCCTCGGGTGCCGCACATCACCGCGGCGCTGGGCGGTGGGCGCGATCCCGTCGTCGCCATCACCGACTACATGCGCGCCGTCCCCGACCAGGTCTCGCGCTTCGTCGACCGGCCCTACGTCTCGCTCGGCACCGACGGCTTCGGTCGCTCCGATGCCCGCGACGCCCTGCGTGGGTTCTTCGAGGTCGACGCCGCGCACCTCGTCGTGGCCGTCCTCCAGCAGCTTTCGCTCGACGGACGAGTGAAGCCGTCGGTCGTCGCCGACGCCATCGGCGAGTTCGGGATCGACGCCGAGCGCGAGGCGCCGTTCAAGATCTGAGGGCGGCCACGAACGTGGCCAACACCTCTTCCGCGCCGTCGGGCACGCACAGCGACAAGGTGCGACTCTCCGCCCCGATATCGACCGCGACGCCGAAAAAGGGACAGCACTGCTTCTCGCGCTGAGCCAGCCCGACCGCCGCCACCAGGGCCGCATCCGAGGGGTCGAGCACGAGGTGCACAGCGGTGGGCTCGGCATCGACGGAGACGACCGACGAGGCCACCAGCGCACGCCACTCCTCGATCCTCTCGCCCAGTGCGCCGGCGTCGAGGCTGCACGCGATCGGCGCGTCGGCGCACGGATCAGCGGTCATGGTCGTACCCTCAGCGCGTCGCGCGTGATCTCCATGTGGCCGAGGTGTTGGAACAACTCCTCGAGGATGTGGAGGAGCACGGCACCCTTGGTCTCGTCGTAGGGCACCGGGTCGCTGGGGTTCCGGCCCACGTTCGCCGGTTCGGACCAGGCGTCGAGCCCGACCAGGTCGTCGGCCAGACGTTGCTGCGCCTCGGCGGCCCGCTCTAGCAGCGGACCCACCGGGCCGCTCGCCGTGAACTCGGCCGCCCGGTCCCGCTCGATCGAACGCCCAGCCACCGTGGCACCGCCCCAGAACTCCATGACGCCGAGGCAATGGGTCAGGATGGCGTAGGGCGTGTTGGCCTCGGGGAACGAGGGGCGGCGGTTGGCCAGCTCGTCGCCGAGGTCCTCCACCATGCGCGCCATGCCACCCAGCGCGAGGTCGACAAACCAGAGGTAGTCCACCGGCGCCACCGCGACGGGGTGGACGCCCGGTGGCTGGGCGTCAGTGGGCGACCCAGGCATCGGGATCGGTCACGAGCTTGCGCACGTGGGTGGGGAGACTCCCGGAGATCACGTCGGTGAGGGTCACCTTCTCGAGGACCGATCGCAGGCTGGCGCGCACCGCGACCCACACCTGCTGGAGGTTCTCGGCCGCCCCGTCGTAGTTGGTCGCTTCGGGACGGAAGCCCCGCACCTCGGCCAACGGCCCGTCGAGCGCGCGGATCACGTCGGCGATGGTGATGGCGTCAGGATCCCGGGCCAGGCGGTAACCGCCCTCCGCCCCGCGCTGGCTCGCCACGATGCCGGCACGGCGAAGGTCGGCCAGAATGGCGCCGAGAAAACGGGGCGGCAGCCCCTGCTCGCCGGCCAGGAACTCGGCCGTCTGCGGGGTCCCGGCCGCGGCCAGGGCCAGCAGCGCGCGGATGCCGTAATCCACCTTGGCCGGGATGTGCATGGCGAGAGTCTGCCCGAGCCACGCCCCCCGGGTCACGCCGAGCGCGTGACAAGATCTCTTTATGGCACCCGCCAAGCTCCACATCTCCGGTGACGCCGAGGCCGACACCCTGGTCAGCAAGGACCCCTTGGCCTTGCTCATCGGGATGGTGCTGGACCAGCAGATCACGATCGAAAAGGCCTTCTCGTCCCCGGCGGTGCTGGTTCGCCGCTTGGGCCGGCCCCTCGACGCCGCCGCCATCGCGTCGATGCCGCTCGACGCGTTCGTCGAGGCCTTCAAGGAACGACCGGCCCTCCACCGCTACCCGGGTTCCATGGCGGCGCGGGTCCAGGATGTCTGCCGCGTGATCGCCGAGGACTACGGGGACAAGGCAGACGCCATCTGGAAGGGCGTGAAAAGCGGGGACGAGCTCGTAGGGCGGCTCAAGGCCCTCCCCGGGTTCGGCGAGCAGAAGGCGAAGATCTTCGCCGCACTCCTCGGCAAGCAGTTCGGCGTGCGCCCGGCCGGCTGGCAGGAGGCGACGTCACCCTACGGCGACGACGGCGCGTTCTTGTCCGTCGCCGACATCACCTCTCCCGAGACGCTCGACAAGGTCAGGACGAACAAGCGGGCCCTCAAGGCCAAGGCGCACGCCAAGACCCACGCCGAGGGGTGAGCTCCGGCGGCCTGGCCGGACGACGCCTCTACCTGTGCACGCCGGACCGACCCGACCTGACCGAGTTCGTCGGGGCTTGCATCGCCGGCGGCGTTGACGTCGTCCAACTCAGGGAAAAACACCTCGACGCGCGGCCACTCCTGGCCCGGGCGCGCCTTGTCGCAGACGTCTGCCGCGCCTCTCGTATCCCCTTCGTGCTGAACGACCGGCCCGATCTGGCGCTCGAGGTCGGTGCCGACGGCGTCCACGTCGGCCAGGACGACGCACCGGTCGCGTTGGCCCGCCGCATCCTCGGACCCGAGGCGATCGTGGGGCTCTCCACCCACGGACCGGACGATCTGGCTGCCGCGGTGGACGAAGACGTGACGTATCTCTCCGCCGGGCCGGTCGAACCCACGCCGACCAAGCCGGGTCGGCCGGGCACCGGGCTCGCCTACGCGACGCTGGCCAGCGCCCGGGCCTCCGTGCCGGTCTTCGTCACCGGTGGCGTGACGCCCGGACGGGTGCCCGCGCTCGCGGCGGCGGGTGTGCGCCATTTCGTCGTGGTGCGGTACCTGACCGAAGCCCCCGACGCAGAGGTCGCGGCGCGTGCGCTGCGCGACGCGATCGAATGCGCCCTCCCCGCCGGGGAGAGCTAGGGCCTCACGGCCGCGGCGCTCCTGCCGGGCTCACCGACTGAAGAGATCAGCGCGCCGGGTGCGTCGCCCAGGGGCCGATGCCACTAATACGCGTGATTGCGTGCTGCACGACAAAACCCGGCTCCGCCTCCTCAGGAGCACGGACCTGCGCGTCAGGCGAGACGTAGGCCTTTGCATGCTTGGTCATCAGGTCCCAGATGTGAGGGCTGGGCTCTACCGCTGCTCGTGCAGAAACGACGGCGTATGGGTTGATCCAGGCTCCGGGTTCTCGCGGCGCGTCGAACCGACCGCACCGCAGAAGCAACGTAGCCATGGGACAATCGCTGAGCATGGACCAGCCGGCGGCGCTGCAGGACAACCGACACTGGAGGATGGCTGTCTGGGCCCTCCGGGTGGGGTACGTCGGCCTGGCCGTCGGCATTGTGGGCCTCATCGTGAGGTCGCCGGGATCCACGCCATGGGTCCTGACCGTCGGGATGATCATCTGGTTGGCCTCCGCCGCCGTGACGCTGACGGGGTTCTTCCAGTCCCGCCAAGAGCTGCCCGAGCCGCGACCGGGGTATTGGCCGATGCGGTTCATGCTCGTCTACGACACGGTCCACGCCCGCTCGTCGGCCCCGCGGTCCTGACGACCTACCGTCGCGGCGGCTGGTCCCGGCGTGACCGCAGCCTCGGGTGGCCCTGTCCCACCCCCCACCCGTTCTTCGAAAAGACCGGGCTTCAGTCCGTTGAGCGCAACGAGCGTCCAGATGGCGATGTCCGTCAGCAACAACATCCTGGCGAAGATCGTTGTCCGGTCCACGCTCGTCGAGAGCCACCAGTGGATCTCCGGCGAACCGAAGACGTAGGTGGCGAAGATGCACCCCACCCCGCCCGCCCAGGCGGCCCAGAGCCAACCCGGATGGCCCAGCTGCATGGTCCGCCGTGTGCCACGAAACCAGGCACAACCGATGAGGATGACGAGGAGTGCCGCGGGCACGACGGCGAGATAGTGCGACATGGCCGCAACGGTCGCCGATGCCCTGAGGGAAAGGGACTCACTTTGTGGGGTGCCGAAGAAGTAGCTCTTGATGCCGAGCGTGCGTATCTGGATCGCCCAGATGAGGCCCGGGAGCGCGGGCCCGACGACCATACATACCCAGGTCGCCCAACTGGAGACGAGCTCGCGCCGTGCTGCGGCATCCCCACTCCCGGCCCGTAGGAGCGGCGATCGGAAGCGGAGCGCGATCAGCAGCAGTACGGCGACCGCCGCAAGCAGGCCCTCATCTTTCGTGAGACTGGCGACGATGGCGCACGACCAGGCCACCTGGAGGTTGGAACGACTCCTTGGCAGCACGAGGCCCCATACGACCGCGCCGACAGCAGCTGCTGACCACAGCACGTCTGTGTAGCCATTCACTCCGAAGTCGCCTCCGACGCCGAAGCAGACCAGGCAGATCAGAGCGGACAGAGCGATCGTCACGGCATGGCCCCGACGCGTGGCCGGCCGGGAAACCTTTGCGATGCCCGTGGCGATAAGGCCCACGGCGGCGGCGTTCAACAAGGCGGTGAGCTCGGGGCCCAGAACCAACACCGAACGCCCGGCAAAGGCATAGCCCAGCGCCCCCACTGCGGGGACGAGCGGGGGATAGCTGGGACTGGAGTATGCGTACACCGGGTTCTGAAGTCCCGACACCAGGGTCTGGTGTCCACTTGAAATCAGAAGGGTGTGCGTCGTCCAGATAACCGCCGGGTCATAGCCCACCTCGTGGGTTCTCAGCCCGATGAGTGGGACCGCAAGCGCGCCCAGCACTCCTGCGAAGAGGAGCAGCGACCAACCACCTCCTTCCCAAGTGGGAAAGGATCTCCGGCGGAGCAATATCCCGAAGCTCAGCACGTTCACGACCACGGCAACCACGACGAACCAAGGCACCATCGTTCCACCGATTCCAACCTCGAGCTCGACCGCCACGGCCGCGGATGCCGCCCCAATGAAAGGCGCCAAGAAGAAGGTGGCAGGCGAGAGGCCGATGGCCGCCACGGCAGGGACACAACCGGCAAGACACAAGCCGAACACGAAGGTGAGCGCAGCGTTCACGGAAGAGCGTGCACCGAGAGCGAGGACCCCTCGCATTCGGTGCCGGAGACGATCTGTAGGGAGAACTCCGCTTGGTCGGGATCTACGACCGGACGCGCCCAGGGAATGACGAGCTCCCCGAGCTCCTGACTCGAGAAAGTGTTTTGCTGCTGGCTGATGGAGACGGTGGCGCCTTTGGGCACGACATGGGTGATCGCTTCTCTCAAGCACTGTTGCCGCGCGTTGAAGGCCGCCCAGTTCGACACGACGTCCGGACTTTGCTCGTTGACGGTGGCCTTGACACCCAGTACCGCCACCACCGCAAGCGTCACGCCTGCCACCGCGATGAGCACCAGTCCGGCGATGACACGGGCCGCTGCTGTCGGCGGACCACGTCTCGACCCGACGGCATGCCTGGCCCGTCGCCCTGCAGGGGGAGCTTCGAGCAGCTCACGATCCGGTGGGATGTCATCGAGAGCGCCGGGCATGAGACCACAATCTTGCCTGCTCATCAAGGACGTTGCACACCGTGGCGGGGCGTAGATTGTGGATCGTCATGGAGACTCTGCTGTCCTTGATGCGGGAGTCCTACGAGGGGGATGCCGACACCTGGCTACGCGTCAACGCGGGCCTTCGCGACGGTCTGGTACGCGCCGCTGCCCGACGTTGTCCGTACTACGCGGAGATAGGCGGCGGCACTCAGTCGTTCCAGAACCTGCCGTTGCTGACGAAGCAAATAGCACGCGATCGTTACGAGGACCTTATTGCCCGCGGGCTGCCCCAGGAACGTCGGATCCAGAAGACGACTTCGGGCAGCACGGGGGAGCCGCTGATCTTTCTCAAAGACCTGTGGTTCGGTACCGCGGAGAGGGCAGCGTGCGTCTTCTTGAAGCTGCTGCACGGAATACCGCTCGATGCGGTGCAAGTCTTGCTCACCGGGTTCAGCGTCGACGAGCCCCAGCTCGACGATTTGGGTCGTCCCCTCCCGGGAGCAAACGGACAACCCCCCATTGTCCGGGTGCCGGTGGGATCTCTTGCCGCACAGACGACTCCGGAACACCTTTCGACCTGGGCGGGTTTCGGGCCATATTGGTTATACGGCACCGCCAGTGTCCTCGAACAGCTCGCCGGAGAGATCTGTGAACTGCGAGTCCCAGTCCCCCGTCAACCGGTTGCCTGCGTGACAACCGGGGACAACTCGACCTCGGCCGGACTCGATCGCATGCGTCAAGCATTCGGGTGTCCGGTTCACTCCTGGTATGGGAGCAGCGAGCTCAGTGGGTACGCGGCCGGCACGGTCCCTGGTACGCCGGAGATCAGCTTTGCGTTCAATCCGTGGATCTCCTACGTCGAGGTCACGGACGAAGTCGGTCGACCGCTAGCTCCCGGAGAACCCGGTCACTTGGTGCTGACCGATTTGCACAACCATGTCATGCCGTTCATCCGCTATGACACCGGAGATCGCGCCGCCATGGCCAGCTGGTCGATCGGGGGCTTTCCGGTCGTCACCGGCCTGCAAGGTCGATCGCAAACGGAGCGAATTCGGTTGCCGAGCGGCCGAGTCTTGACGCCGGTTTCATTCGCCGATGTCTTTCAGCAAGAACGGATTGCCGCGGCGGTTCGTGGTTGGCAGTGCGCCCAGACGGGGCCAAATTCAATCGAGATCCATATCGTGGCGGGTGAACTGGACGTCGAGACGATCAACCTCCTCCAACAGCGTGCTCGCAGTGCCACAGATCCCGATACCCGAATCGAGCTTCGGACAGTGGACCGTCTGGCCACATTGCCGTCGGGGAAGCGGTGGTTGCTACGGGCTCAATAGGTCCGAGGCGGAGCAAATCCGACTGCGGCCATGGCATTCACGAGAGACTCGCGGAAGACGTCATCTCCGAACTCCGTCTTCGCCACGGCGAGCAAGCGCTCCTGGGCTTCGACCCAAAGATCCGCATTGCGCAACAGGTTCCACGTCTTCCTGACCAGATCGGAGGGCTCGTCTGCAACGAGAATCTTGCGGAGCTCATCCGAGAGCTGGAGGCCCTCGGCTCCAACCGGTGTCGTGACGAATGGAAGACCAGTCGCCATCGCGTCGAGCATCTTGAGCTTGATGCCAGCTCCGAAGCGCATGGGTGCGAGCATCACGGCGGCCGAGGCAAGCCAAGGACGCGGATCCCTCACCTGCCCCACCACATCCACGTCAGGCCCGGCCAGGTCCATGACGGCCTCCGTTGGATCGGCACCGACGACCGTGAGTCTCAGGCTCGGATCCAGCACTCGAAGGCGGGGCAGGATCGCGGAGGTGACGTACAGGACGGCGTCCTCGTTCGGTGACGCCGGACCGGCGAGGAATCCTCCAAAGAAGAGAAGCCCTGAGCGTTCGCCGAACCCAGGCGGCTCGTCTTCCACCGTCAGCGGATAGGTGAGGAGGAATTTGGGTGTTTCAGGTGCAATTCCGTTCACAAAGGCCAACTCTTCGCCGGAGACCGACCAGACAACGTCTGCCGAGGTGACGGCGTCAATCTCGACGCGTCGCATGTCCCGCGCCTCAACGCGGAGCTCGGCGGCCACGGAGGCGTCCTCGACGACGGATGACCAGCGTTCGAGCCGCTTGAACGACAGTGCCTCGATGTCGTAGACGCGCAGCGCTTGGGGCTGAGTTCGCCGCAAGGCTGCGTCGAGTCGCTCGAAGTTATGGGGTCGACTGACGACGACGACTGAATAGTGAAACTGGCGGCCTTCGAGCCAGAGCTCCCAGTCCGGAACTCCCCACACCACTTCGATCCCGTCATGCCACAGCTGATCGGCGTACCGCTCAGCCTCGTGTGGATGGACCGCGAGATAGGTGATCCGGGCGCGCGGCCACAAGCGGGCCAGCTCCATCGTCAGGTGCGCTGCTCGAGGGTCACCAGATCCCCGGTCGTGAAACGGCACGCGGTCGTCGACGAAGAGGAGACGGTAGGGGGTACCCGCGTCGCGGCACGTGATGGCAGATCCCTCTCGGAGGTCCGGCTCGACCGACATCGGCCGTCCACGCTGGACGTCCGGCCACTTACGGCACAAGTGAGCCCGGTTGTATTGCATCTGCCCGTGCGCAGACTCGGAGGAGCCGGAGCCGTGGCGCAGGTGGACGACCTGTGAGTTCGGCTCGTAGACCGTGCGCGCGCCTCGCTCGCGCAGCGCAAGACATAAGTCGACATCCTCGAAGTACGCGGGGTCGAAGATCGGATCAAAGCCTCCGACCGCTTCGAAGCAGTTCCGTCGGACGATCAGACACGCGCCTGAGCCGTAGTCCACGTCTCGTGCGAACCGGTACGGCGGCCGCCCTGGGTCGTCTCCGGATCCGTACGCAAAAGTGAACCCGTCGCCCTTGACGCATGACCCGGCTTCTTGCAGAGTCCCGTCCGGATTGAGCAGGCATGGGACAACCGCTCCGATCGAAGGATCTCGGAGTCGAGCCAGAAGGGGTGGCAGCCAGCCTTCGAGGACGACAGTGTCGCTGTTCAAAAAACACAAGAGCGGTGCCTTCGCGTGCATGGCGCCGACGTTCGACCCAGACCCAAATCCGGCGTTCTTGGGCAGGGGCACGAAGGTCGACCCTTCCACTTCACTGGCGAGCCTCTCTCTCGTGTCATCCGGCGACCCGTTGTCGACGAGGATGACCTCGTAACACGCGTCGGTTCGGGCTCGAATCGCTTTGAGCGACTCAAGGGCCAAATCGGCTCCGCCCCATGTGACCATGACGATCGACACTTCCGGATTCCGAACGGCAGGGAACTGGACGATCGTCACCCAACGATTCTTCTGATCTTGGCGTAATACGAACGAGCGCGTGCGGTGTAACGGAACGTTCTTGTGGCCAACAAGAGCTCGTGCTTTCGCTGGGCCGCCCGCAGGGCGTCCGAGTCATCGCGGAGGTTCTGGAGCTCCAACAAGCTCTCATTTGTCTCTGCGAGTTGGTCTCGCACCGCCTGGAAGGGTTCGGCCATCGCCGAGCGCTCCTCGATGAGTCGTTGTGCGGTCACAGCCGAGGCCCGGCGAAGCAGTTCGACCTCGCGCGAGAGGCGCTCGATCTTGCGGAGCAGCTCCGCTCGGTCTGGCACTCGCCCAGGTCGCTGCGCAGCCGACTTCTCGGCGATCTCTGCGATGTGGTCGAAATGCTGATCAAGTCGAGCCTGCATCAGGGTGATGACGTCGTAGGCCGGGGCAGAGATCCATGCAGTTTCGAGCCGGGCAACAATCTCGTCTGCTTGGCGGGCGACTCGATCCTCCGCATCGATCATCTGAGCCAAACCGTCGAGTTTGGACTGCTCGTTGAGGTTGAGGATCACCTGGCGCCGTCCCAGCGCGACCGAAGTGATGTTCCCGTGCAGGGATATCCCCATGAAGCAGTGCGCACCTTCGATCAGGCTCATGGTGTCCGCGATCCCTGCAGTCCCAGGGAAGCGGAAGACCGGGCGCGGGAGCATTGGTCCTAGAGCGTCGGCAAATTCAGAATCGCCATGGCACGGCCCGAGCTCTGCGATCACCACTCGAACCTCGGGGTGACCAGAAAGCCAAATCCGAAGAGATGCGGCTATCTGAGGGGCAAGTCGAACGAGGTCTCTGTTGCCTTGCACAACGAGCACTGGTTCGTCTGCCGCGGGGACCCATCCCATGTGCCGATGGAACTCCCGGCGTCTGACCAGGAGTTGGGTTGGCAAAAGGCGGTTCACCATGAAGGCCGAGTCCGGTACCAAGTTGACGGGGACCGTGACTCCGGCGCGGCGCAACCGTTCCATGCTCGTGGCGTCGCGGACAGTGATATACGGCCTGCTCTCAAGAGCAGCACACAGGCGCACGGCTTCTTCCGACGTCGGTTCGAAAGGCAGACCGACGCCGTGCCAGATGACCGGGCATACCCCTTCGAGTTCGGCACCGAGTCCGTCGATGAACCAGTCACTCGGACGGCGCGCGAGAACCTCTTCGCCAGTCACGCCGTAAACTGCGCCCAGCAACTCGTCTCGGGTGTGGATGATCTCGCCTCCACCGATGAGAAGACAATCGAGCTCTTGGGCAAGCTCGGCGCATCGCATCGGTTCGCGAGCACCAAGTTCCTCCGCGGGATGGCCACCGTCGAGATGCGTGAGGAGTTCCCGTCCCCACGGACTGTACGTGCGAACCTCGACGTCGGGAAGCCGTTCCCGGAGCTCTCGTTCGGCGATCAGTGGGAACAGTTGGTCGCCGAAATTCTCGACGTCGAAGGTTCCCAAAATTCCGATTGAAGGTGGCATCGACGGCTCTTAACTCAGCGAACTCGGGAGGAGGAAATGGTGCGAGTGTAACAATTGACGGGACGCGCCCGGAGCAGCGCGGTCAAGCCGTTTGCCGGAGCAACAGCCGAAGAAGGTGTCGTCGAAGTACCGGATCGTCGTAGTCCTCGTAGGCCTCGCGGGAGTGAATGATCTTGGCGTCGTTCAGGAGCTGGACGTCGCCTCGCTCGAAGTCCATCCCGATCCGGAACTCGGGCTTGTTCGCTACGACTTCGAGCAGATCGATGGCTTCGGATTGCGCGGCCGTCAGTCGTGGCGTCTCGGGGTGGCGTTGCGCGTCGCGGATGTACCAACCGATGTAGAAGAAACGAGGGATCCCGTCGACGTCGCTGAGGACGGACAAGGGGTAGGAAGGCGCCTCTCCGGGGGGCTGTTCGTCGTTGCGGTCCCACCAGAAACGTTGATACAGGACCTCGACGAGGTCGGGTCGTAGGGCCAGCATCTCGTTGAAGACGGCGTGGGCGCTGACGAGTCGAGACTGGCCGCCGGACTTGGCCGGCTGCAGGCAGAGCAGACCGACGATATCGACCTGGTCGGTGTGGAAGTCCTGGCGCCCGTTGGTCTGGGAGATCCGCACCCCCGGTCCGGTCCGTGGAACGCGTTCGTCGCGGATGTCGTTGAGGAACCTTCCGGTGGGGTCGAGGCAGACGGGACTGCCGAAGTGGAGGCCGAGGCCGATATAGGCGAGCGCAGTGGTTGTCGGCGTCAGCCGGTCGACAGGAATGCCGCGTAGGAGCACGAATCCGCGCCCCGAGCGCAGGTCGTCTGCACACCGTTCCAGGGTCGCCGACAATCCCGACAGCACGAAGGCGGCCCGCGTGAGGGTCGAGGGATTGAGGCCGCCGCCTTCTGCGCGCTCCGCCGCGGCCACGAGCTCGTCCTGCTCGGCGTCCGTGAGGTGGATGGTCCAAACGGCTGGATCTGCCATGTCGGCGCCGCGCCACATCGAGGTGGAGTCGACCGGCGAAATCGGGCTGATCGTCATCGCGTACAGATTCGCACGGGCGGCCCGACATCACCAAGGACTCGGTGGATCGGGTCCTCGGCCATGACGCTGCTCGGCTCGAGCTCAGTGACGGCGTTCGAGCCAGCCGACCAGCAGCGCGATGACCCGCGGATCGGCGCGCAGCCAATGGCCGGCCCCGGGCACGACGTGGAGCTCCGAGGGCCCGGTTGCCGCGTCGGCCAGGGCGCGCGCGCTGGCGAGGGGCACGTCGGGATCGTCCGAGCCGTGGACCATGAGCAGCGGCCGGCCCTTCAAGAGGGCGGCGTCCTCGACCGGGTGCAGGACCGAGAGCTCCTTGGCCCACGCCTCCACGGCGCCGGGGAACCCACGGGTCTTGATCACCCCCGTGCGCCTGCACCGGGCCAGGAACTCCTCGGTGCCGCCGGTCAGCTGCACGACCTCGTCCGGCGTGCCGAGGCAGGCCACGCCGGTCACCCGCTCGTCGCCCGCCGCCAGGTGCAGCCCGAGCACACCGCCGAAGCCGAAGCCGACCACGACGCGGGTCGAGGCCTCGGGGACCTCGCTCTCGGCGAGGAACCTCAGGTCCTCGAGCCAGCCCAGCGCCGAGAAGTCGCCGGCCGACTCGCCGGCGCCGCGCAAGGCGGCGGTGACGACCTGCCAGCCGGTCTCCCGGGCCAGGCGGTCAGCCAGCGCGGGATAGGTGAGGGCGAGGTCGGCCGCTGCGCCCTGGGGGCGGGGAAGGTCGTGGCAGAGGACGACGTGGCCGCGGATGGGTGCGCCGGGACTGGTCGCACTGGCGTACGTCCACAGGTCGCCCGCGGGCCCGGGCCGGAGCCGGAATGGCCCCGGCACCTCAGATCCCGATGCGCTGCGCCAGCAGCTCGCGGTGGTACGAGGGATCGCCCAGGAAGAGCTCGGACGACTTGGCGCGCTTGAAGTAGAGGTGCGCCGGGTGCTCCCACGTGAAGCCGATGCCGCCGTGGATCTGGATGTTCTCCGCCGCGGAGTGGAAGTAGGCCTCCGAGCAGTACGACTTGGCCAGGCTCGCCACCACGGGCAGCTCGTCGGAATCCTCGGCCGCGGCCCAGGCGGCGTAGTAGGCGGCGGACTTGGCCGACTCGACCTCGAGCAGCATGTCGGCGCACTTGTGCTTGATGGCCTGGAAGCTGCCGATGGGCCGGCCGAACTGGATGCGCGTCTTCGCGTAGTCGACCGACGCGTCGAGGACGCGCTGCGCGCCGCCGACCTGCTCGGCGGCCAGCGCGACCGCGGCGAGGTCGAGCGTCTTGGCCAACCCGGCCTCGGCGCCGCCGTCGGTGCCGATGAGGGTGGCGGGCGTGCCGGAGAACTCGAGGCGGGCCTGCTTGCGCGTCTGGTCCATCGTCGGGAGCGGCGTGCGGGTGAGCCCCGCCGCGTCACCCGGGACGGCGAACAACGACACGCCGTTGGGGGTGCGCGCCGCCACGATGATGAGGTTGGCCACGTGGCCGTCGAGGACGAACATCTTGTGGCCGTCGAGCACCCAGCGGTCGCCTTTCTTCTCGGCCTTGCACTCGATGCCGCTGAAGTCCCACTTCCCGTTGTCCTCGGTGATGGCGAGCGTGGCGATCGTCTCGCCCGAGGCGATACCGGGCAGATAGCTCTTCTTGGCCTCGTCGTCGCCCGACGTCAACAGCGCGTTGGCGGCCAGGGCCACCGAAGAGAAGAAGGGCGCGCACAGGAGGGCGGCGCCCATCTCCTCGAGGACCACGAGCAGCTCCACGTAGGAGAAGCCCGACCCGCCGAACTCCTCGGGGATGGTCAGCGACTGCAGCCCGAGCTGGTCGGCCATCTGGCTCCACACGGCCGGGTCGTACCCCTCGGTGGTGTCCATGAGACGGCGGACCTCGGTCTCGGGGGACTTCTCCGTCAGGAAGCGGCGGACGGCCGCACGCAGCTCCTCCTGCTCGTCACTGAAGGCGAAATTCATGCCAGGGCTCCTCTTGCTTCTCCCCCCGGCAGCCCCGCCGGTGGTGTGTCGCTTCGTTACCCCGGGTGTCTACCAGACCAGGCCCTCCGGCGACCAGAAGGCCCCCGACGTGTGACACGCTGGGACCATGGGACAACTGGAGAAAATCTGGAGCGACGGCGCCGCGGAGGTGCACCAGATCGTCGTGGGCCCGATGGACAACAACGTCTACATCCTGCGCTGCCGGCGCACGGGCGACGCCATGTTGATCGACGCCGCCAACGAGCACGAGGAGCTGCTGGCGATCTGTCGGGACCTCGGGGTCAACCAGGTGGTCGAGACGCACGGCCACTGGGACCACATCCAGGCCGTGCCCGCGGTGCGCGAGGCCGGGATCTCGGTGGCCGTGACCAGCGCCGACGCTGGGATGCTGCCGAGCTACGACCTGATCCTCGAGGACGACGAGGTGCTCCGGGTGGGCGACCTGCGCATCAAGACCCTGGCCACGCCGGGCCACACCCCCGGGTCGATCTGCTTCGCCGTCGAGAGCACCGACCTCCTCTTCACGGGCGACACCCTCTTCCCGGGCGGCCCGGGCAACACGTCCTTCGAGGGCGGCAGCTTCCCCACCATCCTCGAGTCGATCGAGCGCCGCATCTTCGCCAAATTCGACCCCGACACCTGGGTGCTGCCGGGGCACGGCGACACCACCACGGTCGGCAACGAGTCCCCTCACCTCCAGGTTTGGGTAGACCGGGGTTGGTGAGCCGCCGGGCGAGGACCGCCGGGACCCGGTCCGGCGGTACCGGTCGGCCGCCCGTAACGGGAAACCTGACCAAAACGGTAAGCTTTTAGCCATGCCAGCGACCCCCCCGCTGCTCGAGATCAAGGACCTGCACGTCTCGGCCGAGGACGGCGCCATCCTGCGCGGGGTCGACCTGGTGGTCGGCGCCGGCGAGGTGCACGCCCTCATGGGCCCCAACGGCGCCGGCAAGTCGACCCTGGCCGGCGCCCTGCTCGGGCACCCCGCCTACCGGGTGACGCGGGGCAGCATCTTGTTGAACGGCGAGGACGTGACGGGCTGGCCCACCGACGTGCGGGCCAAGGCCGGCATGTTCCTGGCCTTCCAGTACCCCGAGACCATCGAGGGCGTGTCGGTCACCCAGTTCCTGCGCCAGGCCATGGCGGCGCGCAAGGGAAACGAAGAAGTGTCTGTCCTCGAAGTCCGGGTGCTCATGACCGAGTGGATGGAGCGCCTCGGCATGGACTCGTCCTTCGCCAGCCGCCACCTCAACCAGGGGTTCTCGGGCGGCGAGAAGAAGCGCAACGAGATCTTGCAGATGGCGCTTTTGGAGCCGCTGGTCGCCATCTTGGACGAGACCGACTCGGGTTTGGACATTGACGCTCTCCGTGTGGTGGGGCGCGGAGTGCACGCGGTGCGCGAGGCGCGTCCTTCGCTCGGCGTGCTGGCGATCACGCACTACGAGCGGCTGTTGATCGAAATGGTGCCCGACGTCGTCCATATCTTGATGGACGGGCGGGTCGTGGCGAGCGGCGGTCCCGAGCTGGCGGCGCAGATCGAGTCGTCGGGTTACGAGGCGTGGCGATGAGCACGCCGGCGCACGGTCTCGACGCAGTCCCGATGTCCGCGCCGCTCAACACCGAGGCGCTGCGCAAGGACTTCCCACTGCTGGCACGCAAGGTGAACGGCCGGCCGATCGTCTACCTGGACGCCGCGGCGTCGGCGCTGCAGCCCCGGTCCGTGATCGACGCCATGACCCACTACTACGAGACGACGCACTCCAACGTGCATCGAGGCGTGTACGCCACCGCCGAAGAGGCGACCGCGGAGTACGAGCGGGCACGGATCGTGGCCGGGCGTTTCCTGGGCGCACCGGACCCGGCTCGTGAGGTGGTATTCACCAAGAACACCACCGAGTCTCTGAATTTGGTCGCGCAGTCGTGGGGGCGGGCGAACCTGCGGGCGGGCGACTCCGTGTTGTTGACGGAGATGGAGCACCACTCGAACATCGTCCCGTGGATGCTGCTGTCCGAGGAGCTCGGCGGCCTCGACATCCGCTACATCCCGGTCGACGGCTCGGGGCGGTTGGACTTGTCGGACCTGGAATCGTTGGTGGCGGGGGTCAAGGTCGTGGCGGTCTCGGCGATGTCGAACGTCCTGGGGACGATCAACCCCGTGGCGTCGATCGCCGAGGCGGCGCACCGCGAGGGTGCGGTGGTCGTGGCCGACGGGGCCCAGCTGGTGCCCCACGTGCCGACCGACGTGGTGGCTCTGGGCGCCGACTTCCTGGCCTTCTCCGCCCACAAGACGATGGGCCCGACGGGCCTCGGCGTGTTGTGGGGGCGGGCCGAGTTGCTCGACGCCATGCCGCCGTTCCTGGGCGGCGGCGGGATGATCCTCGACGTCAAGCTCGACGGCTTCAAGGCCGCGCCGCCGCCGGCGCGCTTCGAGGCGGGCACGCCGCCGATCGCCGAGGCGGTCGGGTTGACCGCGGCGCTGCGATACCTGAACGACATCGGGATGGACCGCATCCGGGCCCACGAGATGAGCCTGACCAACCACGCCCTGGCCCGTCTCGACGAGAAGCTGGGGAGTGACGTGCAGGTATTCGGGCCGCCCGCAGGGCAGGACCGCGGCGGCGTGCTGTCGTTCGCCTACCGCGACGTACACGCGCACGACCTGGCCCAGGTGCTCGACCAGTTCGGCGTCTGCGTCCGCCCCGGCCACCACTGCGCCAAACCGCTGATGCGCAAGCTCGGCGTGCAGGCCACGGCCCGGGCCTCGTTGTCGCTGTTCAGCGACGAACACGACATCGAGGTGCTGATCGAGGGTTTGGCCGAAGCCGGTAGATTGTTCGGCTGATGGCCGACCTCGAAGAGCTGTACCGCGAGATCATCCTCGACCACTACCGCTCCCCCCGGAACCGGGGTGAGCTGGAGTCACCGCCCGCGCACCGCGTGGAGGGCTTCAATCCCCTGTGCGGGGACGAGGTCGTGGTCTCCATGGTCGTCGAGAACGGAAGGCTCTCGGACCTCAAGATCGCCGGCTCGGGCTGCTCCATCAGCCAGTCGTCGGCCTCGCTCATGTCGGGCGCCGTGAAGGGCAAGCCGGTCGGCGAGGTGCGCAAGCTCATCAGCACCTTCAAGGGGATGATGTCGATCCACGAGGCCTCCCTGGAAGGTGACGGCCACGGCGGCGAGTCGAACGGGGCCGAGGTGCTCGCCGGCGAGCCCGAAGAGATCGATCTGGAGAAACTCGGCGAGCTGGCGGCGCTGCAGGGCGTCGTGAAGTTCCCGGTGCGGATCAAGTGCGCCACCTTGTCGTGGAACGCCCTGGCGCAGGGCCTCGACGAAGTGGCGGCCTCGGCCTCTTAAGTCGGGCCTCTGCGCGGGCGTCGGCCCGTGCACAACCTTTCCTCGTTCTTGCGGTCTTCCCTGTGTGTTGGGTCGCGCCTGTTGGGCGTCGCCGGTGGGCTCGGGTGTCGTTGCGACGTTATGAGGAGCACGGCGCGCCTCTTTCGAGTAGCTACGCGTTCCCCCTTTTTAACGCAGCGAGTCGCAGGCGTCACGAGCGAATAAACATTAGGAGCAACGCCTACACAGCCGACGGGACCGAGGGCTACCGATGCGTGCGGCAGACGGGCGACAGGTGGCGGGCGGCGGGTGAGAAGGGGGCCTAGGACGGACTGCAGTTCGTGGGGTCGAACGACGGCGGGGGCGTCGTCGTCGGCGTGGTGGTTGCGGCGGAGCCGGCGGCGGTCGAGGGCGTGGCGGTCGTCGGCGTGACGGTTGGCGGGAGCTCGGGCACCCCGTTCACGTTGGGTGGCGGGTTCGTCGGCGCCACGAGGCTGGACCCGAAGATGCTGGACAGCATCTGCTGCGCGGCCGGCTGGTCCTCCGTGAGGACGTCGCCAAGGCCGGGGAAGGCGTTCGACGACTCCGTCGGCAGCGTCTCGCCCTGCAGGTTGTTCGGGTTGAACGAGTGGTACGTCAGGGCCAGGCCGATGAGCTCGTTGAAGCCGAAGCCGTCGTCGATCGTCACCCCCTCGTGGATGGAGCCGATGAACGCATTGACCGTGAGCGGGTTGACCTTCGACTTGGCGGCGTCCATCAACGCCTTGATGAACACGTCCTGACGCTGGATACGCCCGAAGTCGCTGGTGCCGTCGTACTGCCAGTAGCCGTTCTCGTAGTACTGGTAGTGGCGCGAGCGCGCCACGGCCAACGCCTGGAAGCCGGTCAGCAGCTGGCACCCGGGCGTCGTGATGTTCAAGCCCGAGTAGGCGTCCTTGGCCGGATAAGGGAAGTTGAGGTACACCCCGCCCAGCGCGTTCACGGCGTCCTGGAAGCCCGAGAAGTCGACCTGCACCACGTGGTTGATCGGGATGCCGAAGTTGGCGGTGATCGTCTTGACGAGCTGGTTGGCCCCCGAGTTGTACGAGGAGTTGATGCGGTTGTACGTCCCGTACTGCTGGTTGTCGGGCGAGAGCATCGAGACGACCGTGTCGCGGGGGATCGACATGATCTGAATCTGTTTGGTCGACGGCGTGACGCGCCAGAGCTGCACGACGTCACTGCGTTGGCCCGTGACCAGCGAGGACGAGCCGAAATGCTGGGCCGCCGCTCCCGTGTCGCCAACCCGCGTGTCGGATCCGATGACGAGGATGGTGAAGGGCTGGCCGCCCTGCACCGCAACCTCGTCGGACACGTGGATCTTGCTGATCTGGTTGTAGCGGTACCAGAGGTAGCCGTACCCGCCACCGACGGCTGCCCCGACGAGCACGATCACGCTGACGAGGATCACCACCGTCTTCTTGCCGGCGCTCCATTTCGGCTTGCCGCTGCGGCGAAGCCCCTTGGGTCGGCCCGACGCATCGATGCGCGCCCCCAGAGCCTTCAAGCCCGATTCGTTGGCCACCCCTGCGGGATCACCAGGGGCGGCGGGGACGCCGGTCGCGCCGGTGCCGCCTGTGCGCATCTGGCGTCCGAGCGCGGACAGTCCTTCTTCGTTCGCGCTGCGTCCACGAGGTCTTCGAGGTGAGCGACCCGATTCGTCGCCCGGAGGACGACCGTTCGCCATGGCGAAGTACGGTACCAAGCGCCGTTGCCAAATTGGGGGCAGCTCGCAGGGTGTGCCTGCGGCACCCTCAGCTCACAGCGCGCCTTACGCGTGCCGTCAGGTGTCGATGTCCTGGTAGCCGGCGTATCCGGTCTGCTCGAGTTGCAACGCCAGGGCTGCATCGCCGGTCGCAACGATGCGCCCTTCCACCATTACGTGCACCAGGTCCGCCTCGAGTTGCACGAGGAAGCGGTTGAAGTGGGTGATGGCGAGAATTCCCGCGCCCCATTCGGTGGTGGCGAGCTGGAGGTGGCGCGCCACCTCACCCAATGCATCCACGTCGAGCCCGGAGTCCACCTCGTCGAGGATGCTGATGGCCGGGCGCAGCACGCCGAGTTGGACCATCTCGGTGCGCTTGGCCTCGCCGCCCGACAGGTCGACGTTGAGAGGACGACGGAGGAGCCGGGCGTCGAGCCCGACCGACTTGGCCTCTTCGGCCATCCGGCCGTCGAGCGTCGCCTCGTCCGCGTCCGGTCCCAGCGCAGCGTCGAGCAACGAGTGCAGCCCGACCCCGGGCACCTCGACCGGGTGCTGCAGCGCGAGGAACAGGCCGGCGCGCGCCCGCTTCCACGCCAGCTCGTGGGCCAGCTCTGTCCCGTCGACCTTGATGGAGCCCTCGGTGACCTCGGTCCCGGGACGCCCCATGAGCGCGTGCGCGAGCGTGCTCTTGCCCGAGCCGTTCGGCCCCATGATCACGTGCACCTCGCCGCTGCGCACCGTGAGGTCGATGCCGTGCAGGACCTCACGTCCGCCAGCCGACGCATGCAGGTCGCGCACCTCGAGCACGTGCTCGGCGGTCATGGCAGCACGACCCCGACGGTGTCGCCGTCGACCTCGACCTGGTACACAGGGACGGGCCGGGTGGCGGGCAACGAGCACGGCTCACCCGTCACCAGGTCGAAGGTGCTGCCGTGACGCGGGCACTCGATCTCGCACTCCTCCGCCCAGACCTCACCCTCGGAGAGCGAGTAGTCCTCGTGGCTGCATTCGTCGCCGATGGCGTGGAACTCGTCGCCGATGCGGACCAGGGCAATGCGCTGGCCGGCGACGTCGAAGCGCCTGGCCTCCCCCGGAGCCAGCTCGTCGATCTTGCAGAGCGTCACGGTCTCAGACACCGGCGTCCACTCGTCGTCGGTCCAGCGCGATGTCGAGGCGCGCGTGCACCTCACGCTGCAGCAGCGCCGTGACCTCGGGGATCGGTCCCCGGTCGATGATGGCGTCGAAGAACCCACGCACGATCAGGCCTTCGGCTACCTCGGGCGCCACGCCACGGGACTCGATGTAGTAGCGCTGGTCCTCGTCCACCGGCCCGACCGTCGAGGCATGCGAGCACTTGACGTCGTTCTCGAGGATGTCGAGGTTCGGTACCGAGTCGGCGTGCGCGCCCTCCTCGAGCACGAGGTTGTTGTTCGTCTGGCGGGCGTCGCTGCGGACGGCCCCCCGGTGGACGCGGATGAGTCCGCTGTAGACGGAGCGCGACCGGCCGGCGACCGCGCCCTGGCACAACAGCTCGCTCGTGGTCTTCGGCGCCGCGTGGTCCTGCAGCGTGCGGATGTCGTGCACCTGCGTGCCCTCACCGAGATAGGCCGAGAGGATCTCGCTGCGAGCGTTGCGCCCGTCGACCGTGACGTCAGTCCGCACGCGGTCGTAGGCCGCGCCCAGCCCCACCGTGAAGGTGCGCAGCGACGAGTCACCGCCTCCTCGGGCGGACAGGCGCGCAATCGACCAAGCGTTGTCGGGAAGGACCTGCAGCGACACATAGGAGACCGACGCGCCGTCGGCCGCCGCCAGCTCGGTGACCGGCACGAGCAGCGACCGGGCGGTGCCGTCAGGCCCGGCGAACACCTCGACCACCGAGACAACGGCGCCTTCGCCGGCGCGCACGCACGTACGCGGGAACGACGAAGCGCCCGGTTCGCACCAGTGCACGACGAGCACGGGCGCGTCCACCGTCACGCCGGCGGGCACGTCGACGAAGACCGGGTCGGGCGTGAAGGCGTCGTTGAGCCGCACCAAGGCGTCGCCGTCGCGCTGCACCGACCCGAGAAGGTCGGCCGCCGTGTCGACCTCCTCGGCCGGGCCGAAGGAGAACGTGGCGCCGCCGCCGTTGCCACGGGACCAGGTCCCGTCGACAGGACGGCCGTCGTGCACGAGAACGCTGGCGGCCGTGCGCCCGAGCGCGGCGCGGACCGATCCGAGCAGCTCATCGCCCCCGGCTGTCCCGGCGGCGACCCCGTCGACGTCGGGCGCATAGTCATCGAGCGACAACTGGTCGATGGGCGAGTAACGCCAGACCTCCTCACTCTCGGAAGGCAGCGGGGTCGACGAGAAGGCCTCGAATCCGGCGGTCCGGCGACGGCGGAGCCAGTCGGGGCCGCGCAGGCTCGCGGACGCCTCAGCGCTGAAGGTGGGCAGGGTCAGACCTCTCTCGATGCGAATGCTCGATGCGGATGCAGCCCATGCACTCTAGTGGCCAATACCTGGGTCCCTACCAGGCGATTAGCCTTCCGGGCATGGGTGAGAAAGCGGGAATTGCAGGGTTCGAGTCGCCGGTGCTGACGATCGAGCACGACGAGGACGTCGCCACCTTGTGGCTGGACCGGCCGGAGGCACGCAACGCCATGGGCATGGACCTGTGGCGCGACCTGCCGCGGGCGATGGATGCCCTGAGCGCCGACACCTCGGTGCGCGTGGTGGTCATCGCAGCCAAGGGGCCGCACTTCTCGGTCGGCCTCGACCTCAAGGCGATGGGCAACCTGTTGTCCGACGGGGGTGGCGGGGGTGGCGGCAACGACTCGCGTCCGGCGTCCATGGCCGCCCGGGCACGCGGCGGGCGCGCCGAGGTGCTGCGGCTGCAGGATTCCGTCACCGCCGTGGCGCGCTGCCCCAAGCCCGTGATCGCCGCCGTCCACGGCTATTGCATTGGCGGCGGCGTGGACCTCATCGCCGCGTGCGACATCCGGCTGGCGTCGGCCGACGCCATCTTCTCGGTGCGAGAGGCCAAGGTGGCGATCGTCGCCGACCTGGGCAGCCTGCAGCGGCTGCCGGCGATCCTCAACGCGGGACACCTGGCCGAACTCGCCTTCACCGGCAAGGACATCTCGGCCGAGCGCGCCAAGGAGATCGGCCTGGTCAACGACGTGGCCGCCGACGTCGAGGGCGTGCTCAAGGCGGCCCGTGCCCTCGCCGCGGAGATCGCAGCCAACTCCCCGATCGCCGTCCAGGGCACCAAGGCGGTCCTCGCGGCCAACGAGGGACGGACGGTCGCCGAGGGCCTCGATTACGTGGCGACGTGGAACGCCGGCATGCTGGCGTCCGACGACCTCGTCGAGGCGATGACCGCCTTTATGGAGAAGCGCACGCCCAAGTTCACCGGGCGCTAGCCCGGGCGCCGCAGCTGATGTTGTCGCCGCGTCAGCGGCGCCGGCGCCACCAGCGGTTGGCCGACCGCTCCTTGCGGGCGTCCTCGGCTCGCACCTCGTCGAGCACGCCGGGCGCGATGTCGTTGACGATGTCCTCAGCCGACCCCAGTACCGCCGCGATGTCGCCGCCCGCGTCTTCGGGCTCCGCCTCGAGGGCGGGCTCCACCAGGCTCCCGTGTACCCAGCCCACGTCGGCCATACGGCGATGGTACGAAGGGCAGTTCTCGGGGCAGCGCCAGGGCGCCTCAGGCGCCAAATCAAGGACGCAGAACCTCGCCGCCTCGCCGGACGCGTAGGTCCGGCTCTGGAAGTGGGTGCATTCCTCACGCATCGGCACGGTTCTATGGTGCCACGTTGCAGGCGGAGTTGCGGCGGCGGCCGGTCAGCCGACCGAGCCCTCCATCTGCAACTCGATCAGACGGCTCCACTCCACCGCGTATTCCATGGGCAGCGTCCGCGTCACTGGCTCGATGAAGCCGTTCACGATCATCCCCATCGCCTGCTGCTCGGTGAGGCCGCGGCTCATCAGGTAGAAGAGCTGGTCGTCCCCGACCTTGGAAACGGTGGCCTCGTGGCCGATCCGGGCGCTGCGCTCTCCGACCTCCATGTAGGGCTTGGTCTCCGAGGTCGACTCGTCGTCGAGCAGCAGCGCGTCGCAGCGCACGAAGGACTTGGCCCCGTACGCCTCGGGGTCGACGTGCACCTTGCCCCGGTACGTGGTGATGCCGCCGTCCTTGGAGATCGACTTGGACACGATGGTCGACGTCGTCTCGGGAGCGACGTGGTACATCTTCGCCCCGGCGTCCTGGTGCTGGCCCGCCCCGGCATAGGCGACCGAGAGGACTTCCCCGCTGGCCTTGGGGCCCATGAGGTACACCGAGGGGTACTTCATGGTGAGGCGGGACCCGATGTTGCCGTCGATCCACTCGACGTGCGCCTCGGCCTCGGCCCGGGCTCGCTTGGTGACGAGGTTGTAGACGTTCGACGACCAGTTCTGGATCGTCGTGTAAGTGATGCGCGCGCCCTGCAGCGCCACCAACTCGACCACCGCCGAGTGCAGCGAGTCGGTCGAGTACACCGGCGCCGAGCAGCCTTCGATGTAGTGGACCTGTGAGCCCTCGTCGGCGATGATCAGCGTCCGCTCGAACTGGCCCATGTTCTCCGCATTGATCCGGAAGTAGGCCTGCAGCGGCATGTCCACCTTCACGCCCGGCGGCACGTAGATGAACGACCCGCCCGACCACACCGCCGAGTTCAACGCGGCGAACTTATTGTCGTTGGGTGGGATGAGCTTGCCGAACCACTTCTGGACGATCTCGGGGTATTCGCGCACCGCAGTGTCCATGTCGCAGAAGAGGACGCCCTGCGCCTCGAGGTCTTCGCGGTTGCGGTGGAAGACCACTTCGCTCTCGTACTGTGCAGTCACACCCGAGAGGTACTTACGCTCCGCCTCGGGGATCCCGAGCTTCTCGTAAGTGTTCTTGATCGCGTCCGGCAGGTCTTCCCACTTGTCCACCTGCCCGCCGGTGGGCTTGATGTAGTAGTAGATGTCGTCGAAGTCGAGCTTTGGCATCTGCTTCGCAAACCAGGGGGCCATCGGCTTGCGCTCGAAGTGCTTGAGGGCGCGCAGGCGGAAGGTGCGCATCCACTCGGGCTCGTTCTTCATCTCCGACATCTCGCGCACGATGGACTCGTTCAGGCCCTTCTTGGGCTTGAAGATGTAGTCCTCGGCGTCGCTCCATCCGAGTTGGTAGCGACCGAGGTCGAGATCCGTTGTCGCCATGTGGCTCCTCGGGTCGGGGAGGGGTATTTCCCCTACGTAGATAGTAACAACTACCCCGGCCAGCCGAAACGTCCACATCGGACGGGCCACGGCCGTGTGGCCAGGCGTGGCAGGCTCCTTTGATTATGGCCAGCCCACCCGTCGCCCCCCGCCGCCCCCACGTGATCAGCGCCCACGGCGACGATCGCGAGGATCCCTGGTTCTGGTTGCGCGAACGAGAGGACCCCGAGGTCCTGGCCTACCTGGAGGCCGAGAACGCGTTCACCGACGCCGAGACGGCGCCGCTCGCCGGTTTCCGCGAGGGCCTGTTCGAGGAGATGAAGGGCCGCATCAAGGAGACCGACATGTCGGTCCCGGCCCGCCGGGGACCCTGGTGGTACTACTCGCGCACTGAGGAGGGGAAGAGCTACGCCATCCACTGTCGCCGGCCCGCCCGCGGGCGCGACGAGCTCCCGCCGGCCGGCGAGCCCGGCGACGAGGAGCAGGTCCTGCTCGACGAGAACGTGTTAGCCGAGGGTTCCGAGTACTTCGCGGTCGGCGGCGCCACGATCAGCCACGACCACAGCTGGCTCGCCTACTCGACCGACCGGGTCGGCGACGAGAAGTACGAGCTGCGCTTCCGGCCCCTCGACGCCGAGACCTCCCCCGACGCCGCCCCCGAGATGGTGCCCGAGACCGGCTACGGGCTGGCGTGGTCGGCCGGCGGCGACGTTGTGTTCTATGTGCGGATGGACGAGGCGCAGCGACCCCACCAGCTGTGGCGCCACCGCCTGGGCAGCAACCCGGCCGGCGACGAGATGGTCTACGAGGAGACGGACCGGCGGTTCTCGCTCGGGACCGGGTCGACCCGGGACACCGCCTTCGTCCTCCTCGGGCTGCACAGCACCAACACGAGCGAGTGGCGCGCCATCCCCTCGGGCGAGCCGCTGGCCGTGCCGGCGGTGGTCGTGGCCCGCCGCGACGGCGTCGAGTATTCGGTTGACCACCTGACCCCGGCGGCAGGCGGCGAGGGCTGGTTCGTCGCGCTCACCAACGACGCCGCACGCGACTTTCGCGTCGTCGCCGCCACTGACGCGGACGTCGGCTCGGGATCAGACGGCGCCTGGCGCGAGCTCGTCCCGCACCGGCCGGGCGTGCGCGTCGAGGACGTCGACACCTTCGCCACGGCGCTCGTGTTGAGCGAGCGCGCCGAGGCCGAGACCAGAGTCCGCGTCCTGCCGCTGCGCACCGCCGGCGCGGCCGGTCTGGCCGGAGCGCCGGAGCCCGACCCGTTCGGCGAGGACCCGCTCGCCACGGGCTGGGTCGTCCCGTCCCCCGCCAGCCCGTCGACCACGTGGCTGGGCGTCAACCCCGAGCCCGACCCGCCGGTGTTACGGATCGGGCGCACGACGATGGTCACCCCCTCCAGCGTCCTCCAGATCGGCCTGGTCGATCGCGCCGAGACGCTCCTCAAGCAGGAGCCGGTCCTCGGTGACTTCGACCCGACCCGCTACGAGACCTACCGCGAGTGGGCCACGGCGCCCGACGGGACGCTGGTCCCGATCTCGGTGGTGCACCGCCGGGGTCTGGCGCTCCCGGCCCCGTGCGTCCTGTACGGCTACGGCGCCTACGAGATGTCCATCGACCCCTCCTTCTCGCACCACCGCCTCTCGCTCCTCGACCGCGGCGCCGCCTTCGCCATCGCGCACGTGCGGGGCGGGGGCGAGATGGGCCGGGCCTGGTACGAGGACGGGCGCATGGAACACAAGGCGAACACGTTCTCCGACTTCGTCGCCTGCGGTCGCCATCTGGTCGAGCGCGGCATCGCGCGGCCCGACGCGCTCGCCGGCCGCGGCGCCTCCGCCGGCGGCCTCCTCATCGGCGCGGTGGCCAACGAAGCACCGGAGCTGTTCCGCGCGCTCGTCGCCCAGGTGCCCTTCGTCGATTGCGTCACCACCATGCTCGACGACGAGCTCCCGTTGACGGTCGGCGAGTGGGAGGAGTGGGGCAACCCGTTGGCCGACGCATCCGCCTACTGGCGCATGCTGACCTACTCCCCCTACGACAACGTCAGCGCGACCAACCCTGACGGGAGCGACCGGACCTATCCCGACCTCTTCGTCACGGCGGGCCTCACCGATCCGAGGGTCTCGTATTGGGAACCGGCCAAGTGGGTAGCCAAGCTCCGCGCCCTGTCCCCCACCACCCGGGTCCTCCTGCGCACGGAGCTGGGAGCAGGGCACGGTGGGCCGTCAGGCCGCTACGACGCCTGGAAGGAAGAGGCGCTCGTGCTGGCCTTCCTGCTCGACGCCCTCGGCCTGCGCCAGGGAGCCTGACCTCGGCCTACCCGGTGCCGCCGCTGTTCGACGTGCTGGGCGCGGTACTGGTTGTCGTTGTCGTGCTCGACGCGCCCGTGCCGGTGCTCCCGGTTCCGGGCGTCTCGAACTTCAACGTGAACGGCGCCTGGAACCCGAAGGGGAGCTGGACGGGCACCCCGTTCACCGTCGCGGCGAAGGCGGCCGGCGCGCCTGCGACGACGGTGACGGGCCCGGTGGCGGTGACCATGTGCGATTGGCCGGACGTGAGGACACCGGTGAAGAGGACCGCGCCGCTGCTGCCGTCGGTCGCCGAGATCCAGCACTCGCCCGACTTCGCCGTCAGCGCGAGCGAGTAGCTGGCGTTGGCCACTTGATAGGTCGCGCCGTTCGCCGAAATGAGGTTCGGCCCGGACACGGCGGCCGGCGCCGCGGTCGTCGTCGTCTTCTTCTTCTTCTGGTGGCTCGTCGCTCCGGTGCCCGAGCGCGGGTGCGAGCGCGCCGGTGCGGTCGTGACCGTCGTGGCCGTGCCCGGCGACTTCGGGTGCTTGGGTGGCGTGTTGGAGTGCAGCCCCGTCACGATGAGCACCACGATCAGGACCAGCACGGCCGCGACGGCCGCGGCGGGGCCACCGAGTCGGCGTGGCCGGTGGTTGATCGAGTGCATCGCCCGCTCGTCGAGTCCGGGCATGACCGGCGCCTTCGGACCGTCGGCCTTCGGACCATCGGCCTTCGGACCGTCGGCCTTCGGAGCGTCAGCCGTCGGAGCGTCGGAGGATGGGTCCTCGAACAGCACCGGCTCAGAGGGATTCGGCACCGGCGGCGGGGGGACGGGCGGCACGATCGTGTGGCCCGGATCGGTCAGGCGCACCGTGGACGAACCCGACACCCTGAATGCACTGGCCGGGAAGGCGGCGTCGTCATGGCCATTGCCCTCGCCACCGGCCGCTCCCACGGTGGGATGCGTGCTGATCTCCTCGAGCGTGTGGAGCCGCTGGTGATAGTGCTCGACCGAATGCACGTCGTCCTGGGCCCGGCGACGCATGACGGCGGCCGCGAACAGGCCCACGATCACCACGGCTGCCAACACCCCACCGATCAGCACCGCCCCATATTCAACAGGATCTGCGGGGTGGTGCGGACAGCGGGGCCTTGGCCGGGCTTCCTCGGCCCTCGCCAGGCTCGCGACTAGGGCGCGGGAACGGCCGGAACCTCGAAGGGCTCGGCCAGCAGGCGCGGCGGGGGCCGGCGCGCCAGCGCGGCCTCCTTGGCCGCGCCCAGTCGCTCTTCCTTCGCCGTTTCGGTGGCCTCGGCCCGCTCGGCGAACTCGGGCAGCACCTCGCGGGCGAAGAGCTCCATGGACTCGCAGATGTCCTCGTGCCGGTTGCGGCCGGCTTGGCTGACGAAGATCAGCTGGTCCACCCCCACCTCCTCGTAGCGGCGGATCAACTCGCGCAACTGGTCGGGGGTCCCGATGGCGCCCCGAAGCGAGCCGAGGCCCTCCTCGAGCAACTTCGCTCCGAGCACCTGGCCCCGCTGGGCGGCGACCCGGCGGTCGAACCCGAAGGCCGAGCGGTTGCGCTCGAACTCCTCCCAAACGTTCGTCTCACCCAGGCGGTGCCGGCCGAAGGCGTAGTAATGGGCCAGCGAGTACCCGAAGAAATGCCCGCCGTCGAGTCCCCGCGCGATAGCCGTCTCCTCGTCCTGGTGGCACATGAAGGGGAGGACGCACGCCACGTTGGCGTTCACGGCGAAGCCTCCCGGCACGCAGTCCTCCGAGGCGATGGTGTCGTAGTAGTCGTCCACCCAGTGCCGCGCCTCGTCCGCCTCGATGAAGGCGAAGGAGAGTGCGCCGATGCCCTTGGTCGCCGCCAGGTGGATGGTGTCGCGCCGCGAGCACGCCACCCACAGCGGTGGGTGCGGCTTCTGCAGCGGTTTGGGCACGACGTTGCGCGGCGGCATGGACAGGCCCGGCCCCTCGTGGCCGGCGAACGGCTCTTCGACCATGAGGCGCGTGACGACATCGAGCGCCTCGGTCCACTCGGCGCGCTTGCGCGCCCGCTCCACCCCGAAACCGCCGAGCTCCATCTCCGAGCTCGACTCGCCCGTGCCGAAGTCCACCCGGCCGTCTGAGATGAGGTCAAGGGTGGCGATGCGCTCGGCGACCCGGGCCGGGTGGTTGAACCCGAAGGGCAGCTGCACGATGCCGTGCCCGATCCTGATGCGCGACGTGCGCTGACTCGCTGCCGCCAGAAACACCTCGGGCGCGGAGGAATGCGAGTACTCCTCGAGGAAGTGGTGCTCGACCTCCCACAGGTAGTCGAAGCCCAGCCGGTCGGCCAGCTCAATCTGGTCGAGCGCGTCCTTGAGCAGCTTGTGCTCCGCGCCGGGCTCCCACGGCCGGGGCAGCTGGTGCTCGTAGAAGATGCCGAACCGCACGTGCCCCGACCCCCCGCCGCCGGCCTATTTCTTCAGGCGGGGCCGGACGTCGTCGGGGATCTCGCCGCGGCGAGGGTTGCTCTGGTCGCGCCCCGAGAGGATGGGGTCGCTGACGCCCCAGTCGGCGCCCACGTCGGGGTCGTCCCACACCAGGCCCAACTCGTCGGCCGGGTCGTAGTAGTTGTCGACCAGGTACGTCAGCAGGATGTCGGTGTGCGCGGCGAAGCCGTGGGCCACGCCCGGCGGGATGTACACCCCCTGGTCGACGTCGCCGTCGAGGTCGACCACCTGGGTCTTGCCGTCCGTCGCTGAACCGACGCGCAGGTCGTGCAGCACGACCCGGATCTTCCCGCGCAGCAGGTACCAGTAGTCGGCCTGGAAGCGGTGGAAGTGCAGCCCGACCAACGCGCCGGCCTGCTTCTCGGAACGGTTGCCCTGGACCATCTCGCGGCCCTCGGGGAACCAACTGCGCCGGTAGGTCTCGACGAACCGTCCGCGCTGGTCGCCGTGTACATCGGGGCGGACCAGCACGACGTCGTCGATCACGGTCGAAGGGATGATCTCTGGCATCGCGGGGAACGGTAGCCGCCTGTCCCTCAGGGAGCGAAACGGCCGAACCCGCCGCGGTAGAACAGCAACGGGCTGCCCTCACTGACGTCCATGGCCACCACGTGGCCCGTGACCAACTCGTGGTCGCCGCCGTCGAAGATGTCGCCCAACCGGCATTCGATCACGGCGAGTGATCCCTTGAGCACCGGTGATCCCGTGACGCCCGGCGACCACCCGACGCCGTCGAACTTTTCTCCGCCCGAGATGGCGAACGTGCGGCAGAGCGCCTCTTGGTGCTCTTCGAGGATGTTCACGCAGAACGCTCCGGCCTCTCGGATGCGCGGCCAGCTGGTCGAGCTCCGCGCCGGGGCGAGGATCACCATCGGTGGGTCGAGGGACAGCGCGGCGAACGCCTGGCAGGTGAAGCCGACCGGCTCACCCTCTTCGAGCGCGGTGACGACCGTGATCCCGGTGGCGAAGTGGCCGAGCACCTCGCGGAACCGGGCCTGGTCGAGGCCCGACACCGACGACCTATGCCTTGCCGAGGTCGATCGACTGGTCCTCGTGCGCCGAGGACACGTCCTCGATGTTCTTCGCCTCGGGCAGCCGGCGCGCCTGGGTGAGGATCCGGTCCAGTTCGCGATCGGTGTGCGAGGGGTCGTGGTGCGACAACAACAGCCGCTTCACGCCCGCCTCGGCGGCCACGTGCACGGCATAGGCCGCGGTGGAGTGACCCCAGTCGGCCTTGGCGGAGAACTCGTCGTCCGTATACTGGCCGTCGTGGATCAACAGGTCCACGTCCTGGCAGAGCTCGCGCACGGCGTCGGGCACGGCACGGCGATCGAGTGGCGCCTGATGATCGGACATGTAGGCGATGGAACGGCCTTCGGCCTCGATCCGGAACCCGAGCGTCACCCCCGCGTGCGGGATGGGCCGCGCCATGATCTTGGCCGAGCCGATGGAGAAGTCCTCGGCGCCGACGTCGATCGTGATGAGCTCACCGCGGAACTGCTCCATGTGGATCGGGAACACGGGCGGCTGCACGGCGGCGTGGAGCGCGTCCTTGAGTGTCCCCTTGGGCTGCCCCGGGCCGTACACGGTCAGGCGGGCACCCGGATCATGCAGCGGGCCGAAGAACGGGATGCCCAAGATGTGGTCGAAGTGGAGATGGGTGAGCAACGCGGTCGCGTGTAACGGCGTGCCCAGCGCTCGCACCTCTTTCTCCAGGGTCTCGCCGAGACCCCGCAGACCCGTCCCCAGGTCGACGATGAGCGGCTCGTCCCCGTCGATGTTGACGACGAGGCACGAGGTGTTCCCCCCATACCGCCTGTAGCGATCCCCCGAGCACGGGCACGACCCCCGCACGCCATAGAACGTGACGTTCACCAGCCTGACCATACCCCGCAGAGGGGCGATACGTTCTGTCGCCATGGGACAACAGGAGATGATCACGGCCAACGGGCTGGAGTTTGCCTGCCTCGTCGATGGGCCGGCTAACGGGCCGCTCGCCCTCTGCCTGCACGGCTTTCCGGACACGGCGCACACGTGGCGCTACCTGCTGCCCGACCTGGCCGCGGCGGGATTTCGGGCGGTGGCACCCTTCCTGCGCGGCTACGCCCCGTCCGCCGTGCCGGCCGACGGCCACTACCAGATCGGAGCCCTCGTGCGCGACGCCAACGCACTGCACGAGGCGCTCGGCGGGACCTCCGATGCCGTCATCATCGGCCACGACTGGGGCGCCCTCGCGACGTACGGGACGGTGGCACATGAGCCCGACCGCTGGCGCCGTGCCGTCACCGCCGCCGTCCCCCCGACGCTGTCGATCGGCATGAACCTGCTCACCTACGCACAGCTGCGGAGCAGCTGGTACATGTTCTTCTTCCTCTCGGCCATGGCCGAGAGTGCGTTGTCGCTCGAGGACTACTCCTTCATTGACCACCTGTGGCAGGACTGGTCACCGGGTTACGACGGCGCCTGGGACGTCGCCAAGGTAAAGGAGTCGATCGGAGACCCCGAACACATCGTCGCCGCCATCAGCTACTACCGCGCCATGTTCGACCCGACGCGCCAGGCTCCCGAGCTGGCCGACGAGCAGGCGGCTGCGCTCATGCCGACGCCGAAGCCGACGCTCTACCTCCACGGCCGCGAAGACGGCTGCATGCTGCTCTCCTCGATCGGCTCGCCGCTCGACTTCATGGCCGAGGGGTCCGAACTCGAGATCGTGGACGACGTGGGCCACTTCTTGCACGTGGAGCGGCCCGAGGTGGTCAACCGGCGCATCGTGGAGTTCCTCTCCAAGTCCTGAAGGTTCAACGCAGCCGGAGGGCTCGGCGGGCGCCGCCGGCCCAACGCGCGAAGCCCTCGTCCACCAGTGCCGCGGCGACACGGTCGGCCCGGACCGCGTCGGCGGGCCACCCGCAGACCGCCGCGATCGCCCGCGCGCCGACGTCGCCGCGACGCAGCGCCTCGACCAGGCGGCCCCGTCCCTGCCGGTCGGATCCGGCGAACGCACTCTGGCGTCGCGCCGCCGGGCTGGCGCGCCACGGGTCGCCGCCATCCAGGCGCCGCCAGGCGCACTGGCGGCGCAGGGGACAGCGCGTGCAGTCGGGGCGTGCGGCGGTGCAGACCGTCGCGCCGAGGTCGAACATCGTCTGGTTGAACTCCCACGAGCCACCGACGGGCACGAGGCGATCGCCCAGCGCGAAGGCGGCCGGGCCGGTGAGGCGGGCACCGGCGACGGCGCGGGCGAGCACCCGCACGCCGTTGGTGTCGACGGCTGCCACGTCGTGGCCGAAGCCGAAGGACCGCACCGCCCGCGCCGTGTAGGGACCGATGCCGGGCAGGGCGCGCAAGGCGGCGTCGTCACCCGGGACTTTGCCGCCGTGGTGCTCGACGATGTCGGCTGCCGCCCGGTGCAGGTTGAGCGCGCGGCGGTTGTAACCGAGGCCCGACCAGCGGCGCACCACCTCGGCCGAGCCGGCGGCGGCGCAGGCGGCCGGGGTCGGGAAGGCCTCGACGAACCTCTCGTAGTGCGGCACGACCCGGTCCACCTGGGTCTGTTGCAGCATCACCTCCGAGACGAGGATCCGCCACGGGTCGCGGGTGTGGCGCCACGGTAGGTCGCGCCGGTGGAGCGCGCCCCAACCGAGCAGGCGGTGGCGGAAGCGGCGCACCCGGTCGGGCGCGAGCGCGACGACCTCAGTCCCAGACGTCGTCGCCGTAGGGGAACTGGCGGGCCGGGGCGTGCGCCGTCTTCCAGACCATGAGCTTGCGCCGGAAGTAGCAGACCTCCTCGCCGCGCTGGTTGAAGGCCTTCGTCTCGACCGTCACGATGCCGCGGTCGTCCTTCGACTTGGACGGCGTCGCCTCGAGCACCCGCGTCTCGGCGTAGATGGTGTCGCCGTGGAACGTGGGCGAACGGTGGAGCAGCGACTCGACCTCGAGGTTGGCGATGCACGAACCGCTGACGTCGGGGACGCTCATGCCGAGCGCAAGTGAGTAGACGAGGTTGCCCACCACGACGTTCTTGCCCTGCACCGTCTCGTGCTCGGCGAACCACGCGTTCGTGTGGAGCGGGTGGTGGTTCATGGTGATCATGCAGAACAGGTGGTCGTCGTATTCGGTGATCGTCTTGCCCGGCCAGTGCCGGTAGATGTCGCCGGGGACGAAGTCTTCGAGGTAGCGCCCGAACGGCCGGTCGTAGACGGTCATTCGGCCGCCTGCGGCGCACGTGGCCGCGTCGTAAAGCCGAGGGACGCGCCGGGCAGCGCCTCGCCGTCGATGGTGAGCCGCCAGGCGAACCGGGTGCCGGGTGCCAGCGGGATCGGCCCCAGGTTCACGGCCAGCGCGACGTCGATCGGCGAGCCCTCGGGGATCCCCTGCGGCTGGCTCACGGTGAACTCGCCTCGCACCTCGACCGGCTGGGTCCCTTCGGCCGTCTCCATGAGCACGGGACGGCCGTCCGCGTCCTCCAAGAAGAGCTCCCAGTGGTGCGAGGTCTCGGCTTCGTGCCAGTCCACGTCGATCTTCAGCGCGACGGCCGAGGGCACGGGGTCGGGCCCCGTCATGCTCCACCCGCCGCCGAGGATGTAGAGCTTGCCGTCCGAAACCTGGGCTGCGTCACACAGCAACATCGTTACTTTCACGGGGGAGGAGGTTACCGGTCCGAGGAGTTGCTCCCGGAGGCGCCACGGATGGGCGCGGATGGATCCGGGCCGCCCGTCAGCCCCGACTATCTAGAGTGCTGGTCCATGACGGTGTCCGAGCCCGGTGGGGCGCAGCGGTGAGTGAGCTCATCGGCCTGCGCGACGACGTGTACCGCCGGCCTCTGGCCACGGCGCTGCAGCGACTGGGGCTCGGTGCGGGCTGGCGCTGCGTCGACGTCGGCGCGGGCGGCGGCGACGTCTCGGTGGCACTGGCCGAGATGGTGGGGCGCGACGGCCGTGTCTACGCGGTGGACAGCGACCCCGCGACGCGCGACGAGGTGGCCCGGGCGGCGGCGGCCCACGCGCAGGTCATCGCCCTGACCCAGGCCGGCGAGGACCTGTCGCTGCCCGAGGAGGTCGACCTCGCGTTCTGCCGCTTCCTCCTCCTGCACGTGCTCGACCCCCTGGTGGTCGTCCGCAAAATGGCCGGGTCCGTGCGCCGGGGTGGGTGGGTGGTGGTCCAAGAGCCGATCACGTCGGCCGGCCGCATCGACGGAGCGCCGCTGTCGATGCCCGACGCGCCGCATCCCGACGTCGGCGCGCTCCTCCCGGCAATCGTCCGGGACGCATCGCTCGAGGTGGTCGACGCGTGGGCGGAGGCGCCGGCGGGCGTCGGCCCCGGCCCGGTGTCGGACTACCTCGGCACGTTGACGGGGGTGGATCCGGGTGACGACCCGGTCGTGCTGCCGCCGCTCGTGACGGTCATCGGGCGGCGCGCCTGAGGTACCCGCGCGCCGCGGTTGTGGCGACCGAGCGGGCGCAAAGAGGCCCTCGGGCCAGCCATTAGGGTCGCGGCGCATGACTTCGCCCGACACCGCCGACCTCGCCGGCGCCGCCGCTGCGGTCGACCTGGCCCAAGAGCTCGTCGACCAGGCCTGCGCCTCCATCAGGGGCCGCGGGGGGATCGACGCCAACCAGGTCGTGGCCTACGACGTCGCGCACGCCGCGGCCGCGGTGGGCACGGCCCGGGCCGCCCTCCAGTACGGCGAACAGGGGAAGGTCGAGGCGGCCATCGCCGCTGCCTTCGTGGGCGACGTGGTGGCCGATCTCGTCGGCAAGGTGGCGGGCCGTGAGGCGCTCTGGGGGATCGAGCCCGGCTGGGCGACGCCGGTAGCGTCGTTCCTCGAGGCCGAGCGCGAGCCGTCGGTGCTGGCCGCGCTGGCCGCGACCGAGGGGCCGCGGCACCTGGCCGAGGACTTCGAGCTCGTGCGCGAGACGTTCCACCGCTTCGCCGAGGAGAAGGTGCGACCGCACGCCGAGCACGTGCACCGCACGAACGGGGACATCCCCGAAGAGGTGATCGAGGGCCTGGCCGAGCTCGGCGGCTTCGGCCTCTCGGTGCCCGAGGAGTACGACGGCTTCGCGTCGGGCGGCGAGAGCGACTACATGGGCATGGTCGTGGCGACCGAGGAGCTCAGCTGGGGCTCGCTCGGCGTGGGCGGCTCGCTCATCACGCGGCCCGAGATCCTGACCCGGGCGCTCGTCTACGGCGGGACCGAGGAACAGAAGAAGCACTGGCTGCCCATGCTCGCCTCGGCCGAGGTCCTGGCCGCCGTGGCGGTGACCGAGCCCGACTACGGCTCCGACGTGGCCAACATCGTGACGTCGGCGACACGGGTCGACGGCGGCTGGGTCGTCAACGGCGTCAAGACGTGGTGCACGTTCGCGGCGCGCGCCGACGTGCTCATGCTGCTGGCGCGGACGGACCCGGACCGGTCGCTGGCGCATCGAGGGATCTCCATGTTCATCGTCGAGAAGCCGCGCGGCGACGGAGGTGGCTTCGTCTTCACCCAGGGCGACGACGACGTGGCGGATCGGCCGTCCGACTTGGAGCCCGGGCGGCTGGAGGGGAGGCCGATCGACACGATCGGCTACCGCGGCATGCACTCCTACGAGCTCGCGTTCGAGAACTGGTTCGTGCCGGCGGCGAACCTGATCGGCGGCGAGGACGGCCTGGGCAAGGGCTTCTACCTCCAGATGCAGGGCTTCGAGAACGGGCGCCTGCAGACGGCGGCGCGCGCGCTCGGCGTGATGCAGGCGGCCTACGAGGCCGCGCTGGCGTACGCCCGCGACCGCGTCGTGTTCGGCTCGCCGATCCTCGACTACCAGTTGACGCAGGCGAAGCTCGGGCGGATGGCGGTGATCATCCAGGCGACGCGGCAGAGCTCGTACCACGTGGCGCGGCTGATGGCGCAGGGCGAGGGCGCGTTGGAGGCCTCCATGGTCAAGGCCTACGTCTGCCGCGCCGCCGAGTGGGTCACGCGCGAGGCCATGCAGATCCACGGCGGCATGGGCTACGCCGAGGAGTTCGCCGTGTCGCGCTACTTCGTCGACGCGCGGGTGCTCTCGATCTTCGAGGGCGCTGACGAGACGCTGGCGCTGAAGGTGATCGCGCGCCGCTTGATCGGCGACTGACGCAGCTCGGCGCTGACCGGCTCAGCCGGCGCTGCGGGTGAGCCCGGCGCGCTCGCCGCGGCTGACGAACTTGAGGGCGATCTTGCGGCTGGCCTCGTCGATCATCTCGTCGCCGAACATGACCGCACCCTTGCGGTCCACCTCGGTCGCCTGGCGGTAGGCCTCGAGAATGTCGTAGGCGCGGTCGAACTGTTCCTGGGTCGGCGAGTAAACCTCGTTCATGACGGTCACCTGGTCCGGCGTCAGCGCCCACTTGCCGTCGTAGCCGAGCATGCGCGTGCGCGTGGCGTAGTCGCGCAGCGCATCGAGCTCGCGCACCTTGAGGAACGGGCCGTCGATCACCTGCAGGCCGTTGGCCCGGCCCGCCATGAGGATGCGGCTGAACACGTAGTTGAAGTGGTCGCCCGGGTACTCGGGGATGTCGACGCCCCCGGTGAGCACCGGCATCTCGATGCTGGCCGCGAAGTCGGCCGGCCCGAAGATGATCGTCTCGAGCCGCGGCGACGCCGCGCAGATCTCGTCGACGTTGATCAGCCCGCGCGCCGTCTCGATCTGCGCCTCGATCCCGATGTGCCCGACCGGCAGGCCCGACTTCTTCTCGACCTGCGTCAGCAACAGGTCGAGCGCGATCACGTCGGAAGCGGCCTGGACCTTGGGCAGCATGACCTCGTCGAGGCGCTCGCCCGCGTTGCCGACGACCTCGATCACGTCGCCGTACGTCCATTCCGTGTCCCACGCATTGATGCGGACGCAGAGCACGCGCTCGTCCCACGGCAGGTTCTTGATGGCGTCGACGACCTTGGGCCGGGCGCCCTCCTTCTCGAGGGGTGCGACGGCGTCCTCGAGGTCGAGGAAGGTCATGTCGGCCGGGACGGTCGGCGCCTTGGCCAGGAACTTCTCGTTCGAGCCCGGGGTGGACAGGCAGGAACGGCGGGGCAGGTCACGGGATCGTGCGGACATGCGCCGATGGTAACAAACCGGCCTGCGAGGCCCTTCGGGCCTACGTCCCCACCCACCGAGGGGCGCGCCGGGTTACTTCAGATGTTCGGCCAAGAACGCCAGCGTGCGATCCCACAGCGCGCGCGACGCGTCGGCGTCGTACACCTCGGGCCGCGTGTCGTTGAAGAACGCGTGGTCGGCGCCCGGGTACACGATGATCTCCACCGACTTGCCCAACGCAGCCAGTTGCCCGGCGAGCTCGTTCGCCTTCTCGGGCGTGAAGTACTCGTCCTTCTCCGCGTAGTGGCCGAGCACGGCGGCCGACATCGCCGCGTAGTCGGGCTGCACCTCGGGCCAAGGCACGATGCCGTAGCACGGCACGACCGCCGCCACCGCGTCCGGACGCTGCGTCGCCAGCACGAGGGCGAGGCCACCGCCCATGCAGAAGCCGATAACGCCGACCTTGTCGCCTGCACTGCGCCGCAGCAGCTCGTCGACGGCGCCGCTCAGGTCGCGCGCCGCCTGGTCCATCTTCATGGCCATCATCGCCTTGCCCGCCTCGTCGGGCTCACCCGGCGCCACCTTCTGGCCGTGGTAGAGGTCCGGCGCCAGGGCGACGAAGCCGGCCAAAGCGAAGCGGTCGCACACGTCCTTGATGTGGTCGACGAGGCCCCACCACTCCTGAATCACGACGACACCAGGACCGTTGCCGCTTTCGGGCACCGCCAGGTAGCCCCCGGCGGTCGATCCGTTGCTCGGGAATTCGATCATTTGTCCAATCTCAGCCATGCCACCGACCGTAGTTCCCGGGACTGCTTTCCGTTTTGCCATTCGTAGACCCACGCGCTGACGGGAAATAAACAAAATTTGTTTTACCGTCACCACCTGCAAATTCCCACCAGCAGTACGACCATACACGGGCGTTACAAACCGAGGGTGTTTGAAACCACCAGGGGGTTCCACTAAACATATGGCCCATCGTGACTGACGCTGAGCGGGCAGTGCCCCACTCGACGCCGCGGTCTTTAAGGAGCGCAAGGCTGCTCCGGCGGGTAGGTGTCCCCGCGTTGACCGTCGTCACAGTGTTGTCGAGCACTGTGCTTGGTTTTGCGCGCCCCGTCGCCGGTGACCAGATCTCCGACGCCAAGGCCAAAGCGGCTGCCATCGAAGCCGAGCTGACACAGGCGCAGAACCAGATGTCCGCGCTGAGCCAGCAGTACGACGCGGCGCGTGACCACCTGTCGCAGATCACCTCGAACATCCAGACGACCAAGTCGAACATCGCGTCCGACCAGCAGGACGTGTCCAACGACAAGTCGACGCTGGCCAAGGCGGCCGTCGCCAACTACATCTCCGACGGCACGGTGGCGGCGCAGAACCCGATCTTCAGCGGCAACCAGCAGACGCTGGGCGCGACGACCGAGTACAACCAGATCGCCGAGGGCGACATCACGCTCGCCGTGGACAAGCTGCACACGGCCGAGAACCAGCTGAACGCGCAAGAGGCGCAGCTGAACGGTGAGCAGTCCCAGGCCCAGACACAGGTGAACGCGGAGCAGGCCGCGGTCAGCGCCAACGCGCAGGCCATCAGCAGCCAGAAGAGCGCGCTGGCCCAGGAGCAGGGTCAGATCGCCACCCTCGTCCAGCAGCAGCAACAGCAGGAGGCCACAGCCGCCGCCGCAGCCGCGAGGCAGAAGCAGGCGGCCGCCGCCGCAGCCGTCGCGACCCCGGCGAGGTCGGGTGGCACGGCCCAGCTGGTCGGCGCCAACGTGGCGGCCCCGCCGCCGACCGCACCCGGTGGTGCCGGCGCCGTGCAAGCCGCCGAGAGCCAGATCGGCGTCCCCTACGTCTGGGGCGGCGAATCCCCCAAGGGCTCGGCGAGCCCCGGCTTCGACTGCTCGGGCCTGACCGCCTGGTCGTGGGGCCAGGTCGGTGTCGGCCTGCCGCACTACTCGGGCGCCCAGATGTCCGACTCGGCCCCGGTGCCGATCAGTGACCTCCAGCCGGGCGACCTCCTGTTCTACGGGCCCGGTGGCTCAGAGCACGTGGCGATGTACGTGGGCCCCGGCGAGATGATCGAGGCCCCCGAGACGGGCTACTCGGTCTGGATCACCTCCCTGCGCCTCGGTAGCGGCTTCGTCGGCGCCGGCCGGCCCTAGCCCCACCCCCGGCCTTTCGCCGCCTCCCGTCGTCCCGTACGGCCCGGCCACACCCCTCGTCGCTGCGGTCCTAACCTGGGCTGAGCCGTTGCGATGAGACCAATCCCCGTCGAATTCCACATCGGGCCCCTCCAGGTCCACACGTACGGCATAGGCCTCGCGCTCACCTTCTGGTTCGCCTTCACCTACTTCGAGCGGCGGCTCAAGCGCTCCGGCTACCGCACCGACTGGTTCGTGCCGGTCTTCCTCTGGATCATCCTCTCCGCCGTCGTCGGTGCCCGGGCCCTCCACGTCCTCACCAACCTGAACTACTACACGGCCAATCCCGGCGACGTCTTCGCCATCTGGCACGGCGGGCTTTCGTCCTTCGGCGGGCTGCTCTTCGCCGTGCCCACCGGCATCGTCCTCACCCGCCGCCGCTGCCCCGAGCTCCCGCTCGGCCGCGCCCTCGACCTGGTCGCCCCCGTCCTCCTGGCGAGCTGGGCCCTGGGCCGCCTGCTCGGTCCCCAGCTCATGGTCGCCGGCGGCGGGCACCCGACCCACCAGTGGTTCGGCATGTACTACTCCGGCCAGGTCGGCAAGCGCCTCCCGGTGCCGATCTTCCAGGCCCTGGAGGACTTCGCGGTCTTCCTCGTCCTCATCGCCATCGAGCGCCACCTCGACCGCTGGCCCAACGGCACCCGCCGCACCGGCTACCCCTCCGGCTTCGTCATCGGCACGGGGATGATCCTCTGGGGCATCGAGCGCTCCCTCGACGAGCACCTGTGGCTCGGGGAGGACGGCCGCCTCGGTTCGGACCTCGTCCAACTGGCGGGTGTCCTGTTGGTGGTCTCCGGCGCGGTCGTCCTCTGGCGGACCCGCACGCGCTGGCGCGAGTGGCTGCAGACCCACCACGCCGGCGACCAACCCGAGACGACCGAGGCCGCTGCCGAGACCGCTCCGGAAGCCGAACTGACCGCCGCCATCCCCGCCGATCCGTTGCCGCGCGACGCGCTGGCGACGAAGGGGGAAGCGGGGCAGCCGGCCTGAGCCGCCGGCGAGGCTTGGTGGCTACTCCTCGCGCAGGTGTGAGAACCGGGCGTTGCGAGCGCGAATGGAGTCGCCTTGGCGCTCGATCACCAGCGCGTCACCGTCCCTGAAGATCCAGCCCACCTCCCGCCACGGGCGGATCTCGGGAATGGCCTCGGAGTGGTCGGGACCGTGCGTCGCCGCTTCGTCAGTTCGTGCGCTCACGACTGCGTGTCCCCTTTCCAAGACGTTCCGACCCATCCCTCGTGAGAGGAACTGCGCTCGGCGCCCGCTCCTTGCGCCACCGCCGAAATTAGAGAACGCCGCCGCCGACGTGGTGGACCCGCAGGAGTTCGTCGCGTGCGCGTCGAAAGGTGTTCACAAAGGGCGTTGGCCGCAACGCTGTTGCGCCATCCGGGACTCTCGGCGCGCCGTATATCCATAAGACCTGGTCAAAATCGAAAATTGCATGAGCGATGCGCAAGTCTGCGCTCTCTGGGCGCTTCTTCCGATGTAGGCAAACGGCGGGAGAGAGAGGGGGTGCGTGAGCAATGGCCACGGTCCAGCCTTGGATACCGACCACGAGTGAGCCCATGAACAGCGAGCGGATTTGGAGCGACGAGGAGAAACGGGAGTGGATGGCCACCCACGGAGGGGCCGCCACACACGTCGTGACCTTCGAGCCGATGTACCAGATTGAGATGTGCATCCCACCGTGGGAGCAGCCGGATCGGCACATCGCCCGCTCCGCGGTGGCCTGGGGTCAGAACATGCGCAGCGTCTTTCAAGCCCATGATCACAGCCCGGCCGCCGTCGTGGCGGCGCATCACGAGGGCAACTCGCTCGAGGTCTACCGCACCGTCCAACCCCGCCCGAGGTTGCGCTCCGTCACCTGACGGCGCCCGCCGCTCCGGCGTGCGCACCTTCGAGGTGTCGACGCCCTGCTGTCCTCGCTTCTCCAATCTCCACTGCGGCTGCGTGCATGCCGCACGGCAACTCGAGCGCTCTTGGGGCTCGCCCTTCGCTCCCGCCGCCTTCACGTACCATGACTTCAAGGGCGACGCGACGCCCGAACTCGACGCCGTGCCGGCTGTCCTGTGCGCGTCCGCTGTTGCGCACGCGGAGGACGGACGCCAACCTCGCAACACGGAGACGCTGATGAGAAACCTCAAAATCATCGAACACATCTCGCTGGACGGTGTGATCCAGCATTCCGCCGACGACGGCGATTTTCCTTACAGCGACTGGACCACGCCCTATCGGACTCCCGCGGGCCTGAATGAAACGCTCGCCGCGCAGGGCGAGAGCTTCGATCTGCTGCTTGGCCGTCGCACATACGACCTCTGGTCGGGCCTCTGGCCAAAGGCGCCGAGCAGTCCGATGTCGGATCGCCTCAATGCGGCAACAAAGTTTGTCGCGACCCATCGTCCGGAGAGTCTGGAATGGGGCCCGTTCGAGAGTATTGGACAGGACATCGTCGAGGGCGTTCGCCGCATCAAATCGGAGGACGGCCCGGATCTTGTCCTCTGGGGTAGCTCCACGCTGACGTCGACGCTGCTCGAACACGGGCTTGCGGATGAATTTCTGCTGATCGTCTATCCGGTCCTGTTGGGCACAGGGAAGCGCTTCTTTGCGGAAGGAACTCCGGCACGGTCACTCGAGTTGGCCGGCACGAAAGCAATGCCGTCCGGCATCGTCCTCAGCACTTACAAGGTCGCCGGGCCTTTGCGGACCGGATAGCTCGACGACTCAGCTGCTCGGCTTCTCCCCCGACGCCGCCGCCGCTTGGCGCAGCTCCTCGAGCTTGTCGATCAGGCCCATGCGCTCCTGGCCGATGTTCGAGTCGATCCGCTCGGCGATCTGCTCGGGCGTCCAGCGGCCATCGGCCCACATCGCCCGCACCTCCACCGGCTGGTTCCACACCGCGATCTTCGGTCCGACCACGGTGTACACCTGCCCAGTGATGTGCTTGGCCTGGTCGCTCAGGAGGTAGACGACCATCGGCGCCACGTCCTCGGGGTCGCCCATCTCGGCCAGGTCCTGCGGCACGTTGGCCGACATCCGGGTCCTCGCCACCGGGGCGATGGCGTTCGCCGTCACGCCGTAGCGGTACAGGCCGGCCGCCGCCGAGCGCACCAACGACACGATCCCACCCTTCGCCGCCGCGTAGTTCGCCTGGGCCACGCTGCCGGCAAAGGCGCCCGACGTGAACCCGATGAGAGCGCCGCCGCCTTCCTGCTTGCGCATCACCGCAGCAGCCGCCCGGAAGACGGTGAAGTGACCCTTCATGTGGGTCGTGATGACGGCGTCCCACTCGTCCTCTGACATGTTGAAGAGCATCCGCTCGCGCAAGATCCCGGCGATGGCCACCACGCCGTCGATCCGGCCGTACGTCTCGACCGCGGTGGCGATCAGGCGCTCGCCCGCCTCCATCTTCGAGATGTCGTCGGCGACGGCGAGCGCTTCACCGCCGGCCTTGGTGATCTCGGCGACGACGGCATCGGCCACCTCACTGCTCGGGTCCTCCCCCGCCATGCCGACGCCATAGTCGGCGACCAGCACCTTGGCGCCCTCGGCGGCGGCCGCCAACGCGACAGCGCGCCCGATGCCGCCGCCGCCGCCCGTGACCGCGACGACCTTGCCCGCGAGGAACCCTGCCATGGTGGAATCTCCTGATCTCTCTCGTCGCCCGGGCCGTGGGGCCGGCGGGTGCGCAAATTGCCGTGAGTTAGAACACGTTCTAGCCTGCCGATGGCGGGGGCTGCCATTTGCACCTCTGCTTCGCGAGACCTCCAAGGAGACTGCAGATGGGTGACCTCGGCTTCTGGGCACTGGCCCAGGAAAACCCCGACGACCTGGCCCTCGTCACGCCCGAGGGCGACGAAGTGACGTCCGGGGAGCTGCTGGGCCGGGCCAACCAGCTGGTCCACGCCCTGCGGGCCCAGGGCTTCGGTACGGGAGACGTCATCGCCACCCTGCTCCCGAACGGCGCAGAGATGATCGAGATCTACCTGGCCGCCCTCCAGGCCGGCTGGTACCTGGTGCCCATCAACTTCCACCTGGTCGCGCCCGAGGTGGCGTACATCCTGAAGGACTCGGGCGCCAAGGCCTTCGTCGCCCACAAACGCTTCGCCGAGGTCGCCACGGCCGCTGCCGACGAGGCGGGGATCGAAGCGTCGGGCCGGCTCGCCGTGGGGAACCTTGCTGGATTCGCGCCGTACGCCGCCCTCCGGGACGCGCAGCCCACCACGCTGCCCGACGAGCGGACCGTGGGCGACGTCATGAACTACACCTCGGGCACCACCGGCAACCCCAAGGGGATCTACCGCAAGCTCATGGGGGTCACCCCGGAGGAAGCGGCGCTCGGTTTGGCGGGGCTGCTCTTCCTCTTCAGCATCCAACCGCAGGATGACAACGTCCACATCATCGGCTCGCCGCTTTACCACACGGCCGTCCTGCGCTTCGGGAGCGCGTCGTTGCACCTCGGTCACACCCTGGTGGTCATGGACAAGTGGACACCCGAGGACATGCTGCGCCTCATCGAAGAGCAAAAGGTGACCACGTCGCACATGGTCCCGACGCAGTTCCACCGCTTGCTCGCCCTGCCCGAGGACGTGCGTGCCAAGTACGACATGTCGTCGCTGCGCCACATGATCCACGCGGCCGCACCGTGCCCCATCGACGTGAAGCACAAGATGATCGCCTGGTGGGGCAACGCGGTCGACGAGTACTACGCCGCCAGCGAGGGTGGCGGCACGCTCGTCACGGCCGAGGAATGGCTGCAGAAGCCCGGCACGGTCGGCAAGCCGTGGCCGATCAGCGAAATCGCCATCTTCGACGACGAGGGCAACCGTATTGAGGAGCCGAACGTGATCGGCACGGTCTACATGTCGATGGGGACCGCCAGCTTCGAATATCACGGCGACAAGGAGAAGACGAAGAAGAACCGGATCGGTTCCTTCTTCACCGTGGGCGACGTCGGCCTCATCGACGAGGACGGGTTCCTGTTCCTCCGCGACCGCAAGATCGACATGATCATCTCGGGCGGCGCCAACATCTACCCGGCCGAGATCGAGAACGTGCTCCTCTCGTGCCCCATGGTGGGTGACGCGGCGGTGTTCGGCATTCCCAACGAGGACTGGGGCGAAGAGGTCAAGGCGGTGATCGAGCCGCCCGAGGGCCTGGAGCCCGGTGACGAGCTGGCGCAGGAGATCCTCGCCTTCTGCAGCGACAAGCTGGCCAAGTTCAAGATGCCCAAGACGATCGACTTCACCAACGAGATGCCCCG
>DASXEK010000061.1:0-20567 GCA_036490155.1 Acidimicrobiales bacterium
GCCAGATGTCGGGAAACTCACGGCGCAGGATCACGGTCAGACGGGCCAGGAACCCGTGCGTCTGGTGCGCCTGCGGCGCGCCCCGACGTTCCGCCGCGAACGCGCCCTCGGCATCGGCGAACTCGGCGAGCGGGTCGCGCTCGACCACCGTCACGTAGTGACCCTGACGCCCGAGCGCCAACGCCGTCGCCAGGCCGGCGACACTTCCGCCGGCCACCACGACGGGCGTGCCGGTCTCTCCGCCCCCGCTCATTCGTTCCGCCCTTTTCCCGTCAGACCCAGCTGCGCAGCTTCTCGATCATCGCCACCGGGTCGGTGCCGACGGGCGTCACGTTGAGATGGGTCACGCCCACCTCGGCCAGGGCGGCGACGCGTTCCTTCAGGTACGACTCCGGGCCACAGAGCGAAGTTGCCTCCAAAAGTTCGTTCGGCACCAGCGCGGCCGCTTCGGCCTTCTTGCCGGACAAGTAGAGATCCTGGATCTCCTCCGCCTCCTTCTCGTAGCCGTAGCGACGTGCCAGCGCGTTGTAGAAGTTCTTGCCCTTGGCCCCCATGCCGCCGATGTAGAGCGCCGCCGCGGCTCGCCCGAGGTCGCGGATGCCGGCCACCTCGGACTCCTCGCCGATGGCGAAGATGCCGCCGGCCGCGATCTGCAGCGTGTCGAGCGACGCGTCGCGCTTGGCGGCGCCCGCATCCAGGGAAGGACCGAACACCTCCTTCGCCTTTTCGGGCACGAAGAAGATCGGCAACCAGCCGTCAGCCACCTCCGCCGTCATGGCGACGTTCTTCTTTCCGAGCGCGGCCACCCAGATCGGGATGCGCGGGCGCACCGGGTGGTTGATGATCTTGAGCGCCTTGCCCAGACCGGTGCCCTGCCCCTCGGGTAGGGGGATGTGGTACGCCGCGCCGTCGTGGGTGAGCGGCCCTTCGCGCGCCCACACCTTGCGGCACACGTCGATGATCTCGCGGGTGCGGGTCAGCGGCCGGTCGTAGGGCACGCCGTGGAAGCCCTCGATGACTTGGGGCCCCGAGGCGCCGAGGCCGAGCACGGCACGTCCATCCGAGAGCGCGTCGAGGCCGGCCGCCGTCATGGCGATCAGTGTGGGCGTGCGGCTGTAGATGGGCAGGATGGCGCTGCCGATCTCGAGCCGCTCGGTCTTGGCGGCGAGGTAGCCCATGAAGGTCGGGGCGTCGAAGCTGTAGGCCTCGGCGACCCACACGATGTCGAGGCCGACCTTCTCGAGCGCGGCGGCCTGGCGGGCCGACTCCTCGTGACCGCCGGCGTAGTTCAGCGTCATCGAGATCTTCATGGCGTCCCTCCTCGTGTCTGCGTCATGCCTCTGTGCCTCCACCGTGTTGTTGCACGTCGCACCGCCGCCCCTGGGCACCAGGACCCGGCAGCGCCAGCTGGCCTGTGGCTGGAAAGATTATGGTAACGAGCGTTACCAAATCAAATGTGATGACCTCACCCTCCCCCCGCGCCTCGCCCGGACCAGGGCAACCCGGTCCCGACCCTCGTGCCAGCCGATCCTGGCGAGGCGTCCCCATCGACGCGCGCCGCACCGAGCGCAAGGACCGACTGGTGGACGCCGCGTACGGGTTGCTCGGAGCGGACGCGGGCGGCGGGCTCACCGTCCGCGGTGTCTGCGCCGAAGCCCGGCTGAACGCCCGCTACTTCTACGAGAGCTTCGAGCACCTCGAGGCGCTGTACATCGCCGTCTACGACCGGGTTGCGTCCGAGGGCCTGCGCTGTGCCGTGACCGCCGCGCTCGACGCAGATCCTCAGCCGGAGGCCCAAGCCCATGCCGTCGTCGACGCCGTCGTCCGCTTCGCGGCCGACGACCCGCGCCGGGGACGGATCCTCTTCTCCGAAGGGCTTGGCATGGAGGCACTCGCACGGCGCCGGCGCGACGCCATGTTCGCCATGGCGCAGTTCGTGGAGCGCTTTGCATGGCGCGTGGCCGGCCCGGCCGACGACCGCATCGGCATGGTCGCCTCACTCATTTTGACGGGAGGCCTCACCGAGCTCGTCGTCACCTGGCTCGACGGGCATCTCGACATGACCCACGACGAACTCGTCGACGACGCGACCGCGCTGCTCCTCACCCTCGGCCGGAGCGCGGTGCAAACAGCGACGAGGCGACAGGCGCGCCGCTAGAGTCCGCGGGTGGCCGCCCAGCAACCCAGAGAGACTTCCGTCGACGTCGTCCTCTTCGACCTCGGTGGCGTGCTGTTGGAGGTCGGCGGCGTCGGGCCGATGCGCCAGCTCAGCGGCATCGACACCGACGAGGAGCTGTGGGCTCGCTGGCTGGCCTGCCGCTGGGTGCAGCGCCTCGAGGCCGGCCGGTGCAGTCCAGAGGACTTCGCTGCCGGCGTGGTGACCGATTGGGACCTCCCGGTCTCGGCGGAGGAGTTCCTGACCACGTTCGGTGCGTGGGTGAACCAACCCATGGAGGGCGCATCGGAGTTGGTGGAGGCAACCGCTGACTCGACGCGCGTCGGATGCCTCAGCAACACGAACGCGTACCAGTGGGACGCGCACTTCGGGTTCTTGCCGTTGATCGCTGCCTTCGAATTCCGCTTCCTGTCGTTCGAGCTCGGCCTCGTCAAGCCCGGCCGCGCCATCTTCGAGGCCGTCGCCGCGCGGCTGCCCGCGGAGCCCGACCGCGTTCTGTTCCTCGACGACAACGGGGTGAACGTCGAGTCCGCTGTGGAGTTCGGCTTCCGCGCCCATCTCGTTCGTGGGGTCGGCGAAGCGAGACGGGCCCTGGTCGACGCGGGCGTGCTGGCCGGCTGATCCCATTGCGGCCGCCGGCACAGCTCCGGGCCGCACTGGACCGTGGGTTCCCAACGGGCGCCGGGCGCGAGGCGTGTGCCAACATGCCGCCATGGTCGCCAACGGTCCGATGCTGCGTCTCCTGCCGCGCCTCAGTGACGACGTCGCCTTCTACTGGACTTCGGGCGCGGACGGGGTGCTGCGGCTCCTCCGCTGCCACGCCTGCGGATTCTTCATCCACCCCCCCGGGCCGGTGTGCCCGCGCTGCCTGTCGCGGGACCTCGGTCCCGAGAAGGTAAGCGGGCGGGGCCACGTCGAGACGTTCACCGTGAACTACCAGCAGTGGATACCGGGCAGCGACCCGTACATCATCGCCTGGGTCTCCATCGACGAGCAGCCCGACGTGCGGCTGACGACGAATCTCGTCGATGTCGAGCCCGACGACGTGTCCTGCGGCATGCCGGTGCGCGTCGTCTTCGAGCAGAACGACGACGTGTGGATCCCGCTCTTCACCCCGATCGCCGAAGGGGAATCGTGAGCCCGGTGACCGAGGAGCCGCTCGAGCGCCGAGCCATCATCTCGGGCATCGGGCAGTCCGACATCGGCCGCCGGCTGGGGCGCTCCGAACTGGACTTGACGGTGGAAGCGGGACTGGCCGCCATCGCCGACGCCGGGCTGACGCGCGACGACATCGACGGGCTCTCGACGTACCCCGGCATGGGCACCGGGACAGGGGGCTTCGCCGGCCCGACGACGCCCGAGGTCCAGGACGCCATGGGCCTGTCGCTGAACTGGCACGACGGCGGTGGCGAGGGTGCCGCGCAGATGCGCGCCGTCATCTCGGCCTCGCTGGCCGTGGCGGCGGGGCTGGCGCGCCACGTCCTCGTCTACCGCACGGTGACCGAAGGCACGGCCCAGGGGGCTGGCGGCCGCCAGGGCATCGGCGGTGGTGGCGGCGGTGGTGGCGGCGTGCCTCGCTTCGGCGGCTTCATGCAGTGGCCGCTCCCCTACGGCGCCGTCTCGGCGGCGAACTGGCTGGCCATGGTCGCCCAGCGCCGGATGCACGAGTTCGGCCTCACCCGCGAGCAGCTCGGGGCGATCCCCATCAACAACCGGGCCAACGCCGCGCTGAACCCCAAGGCGATCTATCGCGACCCCATGACGATGGACGACTACCTGGCGGCGCGCATCATCACGACGCCGCTGTGCCTCTTCGACTGTGATGCGCCGTGTGACGGCGCCACCGCGGTGATCGTCTCGCACCGCGACGTCGCGGGCGACCTGGACCACCCGGCGGTGCAGATCAACGCGGTCGGCACGGCGTTGCGGGGGCGGCCGAGCTGGGACCAGTTCGACGACATGACGACGATGGCGGCGCGGGACGCGGGGGCCTCCATGTGGGAACGCACGGAGCTGACGCCGGCCGACGTCGACACGGCGCAGCTCTACGACGGGTTTTCCATCCTCGCCATGACCTGGATCGAAGCGCTGGGTTTCGTCGGGCGCGGCGAGGCTGGGCCTTTCCTCGAGGGTGGGGCGGCCATCGCCCGCGACGGCGTGCTGCCGCTGAACACCGCCGGCGGCCAGCTCTCGGGCGGGCGCCTGCACGGATTCGGCCTCATCCACGAGGCGTGCGTGCAGTTGCGCGGCGAAGGCGGCGAGCGCCAGGTCGTGCGACCAGGCGGCCGCCCGGTCGAGGTCGCCGCCGTGGGCAACGGCGGCGGGCCGATCGCCGGCGCCATGCTCTTGACGCGCGGGGTGCGATAGGGCGCCGGCGTTCTCACGCGGAGCGTCTGCACCGCGCGGTGAACAGCGCGTTCACAATGAGGGCCCCGCGGTCCGGCACTACACTCCTCGTGCAGTGCTTCAGGCGGGAGCAGGGCGGGGAAAGGGCGACCTCAACGCGGCCGTGCTGTGCGTGCGGCGCGGGTTGCGCGCGCTCTGCGTCGTCGCCGTCGTGAGCGTGACCGCCGCGTTGCCGCTCGCTCCGTCGTTGACCGACGCCGCAGCCGCTGCTCCGCCGCCCGTGCAGCTCTTTGCCGCGCCGGCCGGCGCCGGTACCTCGTGCACCCAAGCCGCACCGTGCAGTCTGGGCGGCGCCCAGTCCGCGGCGCGAGCGCTCGACGGCACCATGTCCTCGGCCATCGACGTCCTGCTCGAGAACGGCACCTACGCGCTGACCAGCCCGCTGTCCTTCGGCCCGCAGGACTCTGGCTCGAACGGCTTCGACGTCGTCTACGAGGCGGCCCCCGGCGCCCACCCGGTGCTGAGTGGTGGTGTGGGCGTGACCGGCTGGCACGAGGTCGACGCCACGAACGGCATCTGGGCCGCGCCCATCCCGAGCGGCTTCGACACCGGCCAGCTCTACGTCGACGGCCAGCGCGTGCCACGCGCCCAGGGCCTGCCGAGCGCGCTCTACCTGCAGACCACGAGCGGTTTCCTTTCGTCGTCGCCCGTGTTGGCGGGCTGGCCGGACATCACCAACGTGTCGGCCGTGTTCACGGGCGGCAACGGCGCCTGGACCCAGACGTCCTGCCCGATCGCGTCGGTGAAGGGCGACGTGATCACCATGCAACAGCCTTGCTGGGGCAACCTGCACCTCCCGGCCGACGGCCTCCAGGAACTGGCCTGGGTTTATGGCCCCCAGGGCGGGTTCGGCGGCCTGTCGGACGCCGCACAGCCATCGTTCTTCGAGAATGCCTATCCGGAGCTGAGCCCGGGCCACTGGACGATCGACACGACGCTCGACGAGGTCTTCTACGAGCCGACGACCGGCCAGGACATGGCGACGGCCACCGTGACTGCGCCGTCCCTGCAGTCCCTCGTCACCGTCGCGGGCACACTCGCCGACCCGGTGCACAACCTCGCCTTCTCTGGCCTGCAATTCTCCTACGCCACGTGGACCCAGCCCGACACGGCCAACGGGTTTGCCGAGATGCAGGCCGACTGGACGCTGACCGGCGCCAACGCCGCCCAGGACGAGGGGACGTGCCAGTACGTCACGCCGTCGGGCACCTGCCCCTACGCGTCGTGGACCCGCATGCCCGGCGCCGTCGTCCTGTCCGCGACACACGACGTCACGGTGTCGGGCGACACCTTCACCCACCTCGGCGGCGGCGGGCTCGACGTGGAGTACGGCAGCCAGGACGACCTGGTCCAGGGGAACGAGTTCACGGACATCTCGGGGTCGGCCATCCAGATGGGCAGCACGAACGACCCGCTGCCGGCCGACGTCGGCGCCGGCAACGACGAGATCGACACCGGTGACACCATCGCCGACAACTACATCCACGACGTCGCGATCGAGTGGCTCGGCGGGGTCGGCATCTGGATCGGTTACACCCAGGACCTCTCTGTCGTGCACAACCAGATCGACGACGTCCCCTACAGCGCGATCAGCGTCGGCTGGGCCGGCTGGCACGCCAACGTCCTCGCCCCCAACGCGGACCCCAACATCAACACCAACAACGTGATCGCCGACAACCTCTTATACGACTACATGCAGGTCCTCGGCGACGGCGGCGCGATCTACACCAACGGCAGCCAGGCCACCGGGTGGGCCGGGCAGCTCGTGCTGACGGGCAACGTGACCTACGGCGGGACGAACACGGACTTCGCGCTCTACACCGATACCGGGTCGCGCTACATCGAGCTCTCCCAGAACGTGGTCTACGACCAGCCGCTCGACTCCTTCTTCTCGGGCGGGTGCCACACCGTCGGCCACATCCGCCTCGAGGGCAACTTCACGTCGCGTCTCGGACCCCTGTACCCGTGCGACGCGGTGGTCGACGTGAACCAGAGCGCGACCAAGCTGGTGTGCAACACGCTGCCGCCGGGCCAGGTCCCTTCCACCCTCCTGGCCGCCGCCGGCCTCGAGCCCGCCTACCGCACGCTCCTCGACCACGAGGCGCCGGCCGTCGACCAGGTGGGGCCGACTTCACTCCCCCTCGGCGGCGGACCGGTCCTGGTCAGCGGCAGTGGCTTCGACGGCGGCACGCAGGTGGACTTCGGTACGGCGCCCGCGACCTCCGTCACCGTCCTCTCGGGCAACTACCTGTCGGCGACGGCCCCCGCCGGCAGCGGGTCGGCCGCGGTGACGGTGACGACCGCGGCCGGTACGAGCGCGGCCGTCAGCGCCGACACCGTGAGCTACGCCCGCACCCCGACGCCGTGCGTGCCGCTGACGGGCGGCGGCCTCAGCACCAGCCTGTTGCCGTAGCGGCTCAGAGTTTGCCGGTGGTCGATTCGTCGGCGGGCGCGTCGCCGGCCCTGGCTCTCGCGAATCGTTCAGCCACCAGCTCCTCGGCCGCCGCGAGCGGAGTGATTGCTCGGGCTTCGGCCCGCTCGAGCACCATGGTCGTTGTGGCCCGGATCTGACCGACGGCGTCCAACGCTCGCGCCAGGTCATAGCCACGGGCTTCTTCGGCGATGTTGATGATGCCACCAGCGTTGGCCAGGAAGTCAGGCACGTAGAGGATGCCCGCCGCCGCGAGCGAGTCCGCCACCCGAGCGCTGGCCAGCTGATTGTTTGCCGCGCCCACGATGATCTCGAAATGAAGGGCGGGCACTGCGTCCTCAGTGAGCAATCCCCCCAATGCACACGGACACAGGACGTCAGCAGTCGCACCGAGAGCATCGGACGGGTCGACGAGACGGACGGCGCCGTTGCGCATGGCACTCTCCATCTTGTGGTGATCGACGTCGGCGGCAGAGACGACGGCCTCCCGTTGTGCAAGCAGCCGTATGACCTCCCCTCCCACCTTGCCGGCGCCGACGACACAGACATTCTTCCCTTTGAGGCCATCGTCCCACCGGTGCGCGGCCGCGGCCTCCATTGCGACCACCACGCCGAACGCGGTCGCGGAACTGGGATCTCCCGATCCGCCGCACGACATGGCCGTGCCTGCGACGAACGGTGTCGTCTCCCGTATCAGGTCCATGTCGTCCTGGGTGGTCCCCACATCCTCTGCGGTGGTGTAGCGCCCCTCGAGGCGGTTGACCGCAGCAGCGAAATCACGCAGGAGAGCGGGCGTCTTCACCTGCATCGGATCCCCGATGATGACCGCCTTGCCACCTCCTTGCGCCAGCCCGGCCAGAGCCGCCTTCTCCGTCATGGCTCTCGAGAGACGAAGGACATCATGAAGCGCGGCCGCCTCGTCCTCATAGGGATAGAACCGGGCCCCGCCCAAGGAGGGACCCAGGAGCGTCGAGTGGACAGCGATGACGGCCCGCAGACCGCTCCCCGAACGTCGAATGACGACGACGTCCTCGTGCTCGGACCCAGCCAGACCCTCGAACCTCACGTCTGACTCGCTCTTCAGAGCACTCACTACCCAATTCTATGGGCGAACGATCCCGATGCATCCGTCCCGCGGTGTCGCATCGTCAACAGCTCCGACCTCCGGGTCGACCCTGGCGGTACGACAAGGCGTCGCCGAGAAAGAGTTGCGACGAGGCGCCTCGAACGCCTGCCTCAGTTGCGCCAGAACAGTCGGCGGTGGCGGGACCCGTGCGACGAACGGTCGGCCGACGGCTCGAAGCGCGACGGGTGCCTCGACGCCGAGGACTCCAACTCCAGGCGGGCCAGGTCCTGCGGGCCGACGACGAGCACCTCGACGTCGGTCACGGCGATCACCGTGCCGGCGATCCGGTGATAGCGGTGCGCCTGCTGGCCGAAGTAGTCGCCGGGCTCGAGGGTGATGCTGACGTCGGGACCCACGCGCAGCACGGCCTCGCCCGAGATGAGAACGTAGAGGTTGTGGTCCTGCGACAGCCCACACAGAACCTCGCCGGGCCCGCAGAGGGCGCGCATGGCGTCGTGCGCCACGAACGACGCCAGCACCTCGGTCGTGCAGGTCGAGAACGGAGGCAGGCTTCCGAGCAACTCGATCAGGTCGACACGTTCCGCCGTCAGCATGCTGACTCCCTTCCGCTCGGGTGCCCCGCCTCGGACGTCCGCAGGTCGTGCATCCGTTGATTTGCGCGCCAGCCTTCTCCGCCGCGGTTGCCCGCCGGGTCGCCGGCGGGTTGCGATCAGGGGGCGGCCGTCAGGTCGTCGCGGTGGGGCTGGCGTCGCCGGTTTGGTCGCCGGCAACGGGGCCCGTCGGCTTGGTGTCGGCCAGGTGGTGCGCCGCCCGGGCCGCCAGCGCGACCAGGGTGAGCGTCGGGCCGTAGCCACTGGCGGTGACGAAGACTGAGGAGTCCGCCACGACGACGTTGTCCCACGCGTGCACCCGACCCCAGCGGTCGCATACCGCGGTGTCGGGGTTGTCGCCCATGCGCGCCGTGCCGATGACGTGGCGGCTCTCGGGGACCGGCGTGGCGCCGACGCCGTGGTACGAGACGCCAGGCGAGGACGTATGGATCACGTAGCCGGCGCCCATCTCCTCGAGCACGGCCTGGAGGATCTTGCCGTGGTACTTGGACGCCGCCAGCTCGTGCGCGCCCGGCTCGTAGGTGACCCGCGCCACCGGATAGCCGCGGGCGTCGCGGACCGACGGGCTGAGGTCGACCTTGTTGGTCGCATACGGCAGGTCCTCGCCCTGCATGATGAAGGCCCACATGTGGTCGCGCAGGTCGCCGTCGATCATGGCCTGGGCGTGGGCCCGGCCCCACGGCGAGTGGCGCGCCGACATGATCGGCAGGCCGCCCCCGCTGTGCTCGACGAGGCCACCGCGGAACCAGGGCAGGCCGGCCTCGGCCGCCGCGGCGCGAGCGGCGTCGTCCTGCACCATGGCGTCGTCGTGCACGTGGGTGACCGACCGTCCCTTTTGCGGGTGCAGGTCGAGCTGGGGGAAATGGCCCACCACGATCGTCTGGAAGTGCACCATCAGGTGGCGCCCGAGCGCCGGATGCTCCAGGCCCGAGAGCAGCAGCAGGCGCGGCGTCTCGATCGCGCCGCCCGCCACCACCACTAACCCGGCGTCCATGGTGTGAGTGGCGCCGTCCGCATCGAGGTACTCGACGCCGGTCGCCCGCCGCCCGTCGGTGATGATCCGGCTCACAAAGGTCTCGGACATGAGCTGCGCCCGCCCCGTCGCCATCGCCTTGGTCAGCAGCGCCACCGGGTCGCCCTTGGCGTGGATGGGACAGCCGAAGAACGCGCAGAACCCGCAGTTGTTGCAGGCGGGCCGCCCGTCGTAAGCGATGCTGTTCGCCGCGGTCGGCGCCTCGTAGGGGTGCAGCCCGACCTTCTCGGCGGCCGCCGACGACAGGACGGCGCCGTACATCGGTGCCCCCGGCGGCATCGGATACGGGCCCGACCGCCACGCGGCGAACGGGTTGGCGCCGGCGCGGCCGGCCACCCCGATGGCGCGCTCGACCTCCGCGTAGAACGGCTCGAGCTCGGCGTAGTCGAGCGGCCAGTCCTCGACGTGCGCGCCGGGCTGCGGCCCGTAGGCGGAGTGGAGCCGGAAGTCCTCCTCCCGAAAGCGCGGCACCTTGCCGTCGGCGTGGGTGCCCCCGCCGCCGACGGTCGTCGGGATGGAGTTCACCTCGCCGACGTGCGTGTGCTCGCCTTCGCCGGCGTTCCGGCGGAACGCCCGCGGCTCGGTGAGCGGGTCGGGGCCAAGGAAGTAGCGCGAGATGAACTTGATCTCGTCGTTCGAATAGTCGCCTGCCGGCCGCGTCAGGTCGGTGGGGTCGAGCAGGTGGTTGCGGCCCTTCTCTATGATCACGACGGACCAGCCGGCGCGCGTGAGCACCTCGGCGACGGTGGCGCCACCCGGCCCAGAGCCGATGATGATGGCGTCGGCCGCGCCGCTCACGGTTGCGACACCTCGGCGTCGCTGTAGCCCCGCGGCTGCACGTCGCCCTCCACCCCGATGTACGACCACCCGATCGCGTTGCGGTTGCCGCCGTACTCGGGCGCGCCGTACATGCCCTCGCAGCAGTGCTCCCACAACAGCTCGCGGAACGCGTCGTCGGCGCGCAGCCGGCGTCGCTGCTCCTTGCCGTCGACCTCGACGAAGTCCGCGCCGAGCGCGGCCAGGCCGTCGCGGTACCGCTGCTGCAGCCCGATCACCGGGCCGTTGAACTCACGCTCGGGCTCCCCCTGCGACCCCTCGATGCGCATCCGCCACGCCAGCTCGTCCAGCCGCGACAGCGACACGAAGTCGGCGAAGCCGGCCGCCCCGCCGTGGCGGCCCGAGGTCGGCCCGCCCGCCCAGATGCGCGGCGGGTCGAAGGTGAAGGCGCCGAGGAACGAGTCGATGTAGTCGGCGACGCCCGCCTCGTCGGCGCCGGGCCCACCCGTCCCGGAGGGCATCATCTGTTGGCACGCCGCCCGCAAGGTCGCGTACTCCTGCTCGCTCATCCAGACGGGCACCGGGCCAACGTAGCGTGGGCGTCGCCCCGTTTGCTGACGCTGCTGTCAGGTTCGGGATCGTGCCGCGCCCGGGCTGATCTCCCTGGTCAGCGGCGCTCAGCCCGGTCAGATCGGCGGCACCCGCTCGACCGAGGGGCCGCCCACGACCCGGTGCGCCAACCAGGCGGCGGCACGCCCGCTCTCATCGAGTGCGTCACAGACCACGTTCCCCGTCTGCGCGGCGCCGAACTCGACCAGCCGGGTGGCGTTGACGAGCACCCGGAAACCGGGGCCGCGATAGTGCCGGCCCGCCGCCCGCACGGGCACGACGGGTAGGCGGAGCCACCAAGCCACAATGGCGCCGGCCGTCTCCGCCGTCGTCGAACGGTGGCGCACGACCTCCTGGTAGCGGCCGGTCACCGCGGTCACGATGTTCTCCAACGCCTGCGATCCGGGCTCGAAGTAGCTGGAGTGCGCGTGCACGGCGGCGTGCTCCGGGCTGTTGGTGCGCAGCCGTTGCCCGCCAAACGTGGGCGCCGACGGCGCCGTCCCGAAGATGCCGAGCTCGGCGATGGCATCGCCCGGCGCCTGCTCGGCGAAGAAATGCGCCTGCTCCATGTGCAGCTGGCGGAGGTCGTCCACTGTCATGCCGGGGCTGCCGGCCACCACCACGTCGGTGCACCGCAGGCCGCAGTCGGCCAGGGCGGCCCCCGTCACGACCGAGCCGAAGCTGTGGGCGACGACGGTGACGGAGTGCTCCGGCCCGATCGGCAAGGACGCCACGAACTCGGTGAGGTCCATGGCGGCGTCCACCAGCCCGTTCGTGCACTCGATGGACCCCGCGGCCGCCGCCAGCAGGTCGGCCGGGTTGTCGTAGCCCTTCCACAGCACCACCGTGGTCGCATCGGCCGCTTCGAAGAGGTGGCGCGCGCCGGGGATCCAGTCCGCGCACATGTTCGTGCCGTCACCCACGCCCGGCACGACCACGGCGACGTGTCGGGAGTCGGAGAATTCGCCGAAGGCGACCGCGTAGTGCTGCTCCTGCGGCCGGTAGAGCAAGAGGTCGCCCCGGCACGAGAGGAGCGTCTCCAACAACCTGGCCCGGTCGGGCTCGTGCTCGGGGTGCGCGGCGGCGTAGTCGAGCCTGGCCGCGGCGAGGTTGTCGGCGGCACGACGGGCCCACTGGTCCGTTTCGTGCATGCGCGCAGATTACGCCAGGATCCCGACCGCGCCGCTCAGCGCGGCAGGCCGAGGATCCGTCCGGCGATGATGTCGCGCTGGACCTGCGTCGTCCCCCCGGCGATCCCGGCCGCCTTGCTCCAGAGCCACTGGCGCGCCCACGGCCCCGACGCCGACGACGCGGGGTCGCGGCCGGTGACGAGGAGCGCGGCCTCGGCCATGCCCTGGGTCATGGAGGTCCAGGTCAACTTGATCCAGCTCGACTCGGGCCCGGGCTCCTCGCCGCGCCCCAGGCGCGTCAGCGTCCGGAGGTTGTGCAGTCGCAACACACCCAACTCGACGTAGGCGTGGGCGAGGGCGTCGGCCACCATCGGATCGTCGAGCGAACCGTTGCGCCGCGCCTCGTCGTACAGCCGCGCCAGGTACGTCTCGTGCACGACCTGCTCCTTGAAGGGGAAGTTGGTACCCCGCTCGTGCGCCAGCGTCGACCCGGCGACCGTCCACCCGTGGCCCTCGGTCCCGATGAGGTGCTCCGCCGGCACGAACACGTCGGTCAGGAACACCTCGTTGAACTCCGCGTCGCCGGTCATCTGCACCAGCGGGCGCACGTCGACCCCCGGATCGGACATGTCGACGATGAGGGCGCTGATGCCCTGCTGCGGCCTCGCCGCGTCGGGCTCACTGCGCGCCAGGCACAGCCCCCACGTCGCGAACTGCGCGTAGGAGGTCCAGACCTTGCGCCCGGTGACGACGTAGCCGCCGTCGACCGGCGTGGCGCGCGTCGACAGCGAGGCCAAGTCGCTGCCGGCGTCCGGCTCGCTGAAAAGCTGGCACCAGATCTCATCCGCCGAAAGGATCGCCGGCAGGTAGCGCAGGCGCTGCTCCTCGTCGCCGTGGGCCAGCAGGGTCGGCCCCACCAGGTTGATGCCGACCCGGTTCACCGGCTGCGGGGCCTGGGAGCGGGCGTACTCGCTCTGGTACAGCGCGACCTGCACGGGCGTCGCGCTTCGCCCGCCGTAGGCCTCCGGCCAGTGCACCCCGACCCAGCGATCGGCCGCCAGCGTGGCCTGCCACTCGCGGCCCCAGGCGACCTCCTCGGCCAGGTCGACGAAGGCAGGCGGGCGGTGCTCGTGGCGGGCGAGCCAGTCCCGGAAGGAGGCGGCGAACTCCTCGTCCTCTTTCTTTAGCGCGAGGTCCACGCGCGTCCCGTCCTCTGGCCTGACATCGGCGTCACGTTAGTGGGAGCCGGGTAGCGTGCCCTGCCGTGACGGCCCGCCTCCGACCCACCTGGGTGCCGAGCCAGGCGCGCGCCTATCGCCAATCGGGCGGCCCGTGGGACGTGCCGACACTCGACGCGCTGATGTCGGCGCACGGCGGCGACATCGTCGACGGGGACACCCGGCTGTCCGCGGCCCAGGTCGACGCCCTCGTCGCCGTCGTCGCCGGCGGCCTCCGGGCGCGCGGGGCCGTGAAGGGCGCCGCCGTGGCGTGGCAGGTGCCCAACAGCCTGGCGGCGGCGGTCCTGGCCCGGGCGTGCTGGCGCCTCGGCGCGGTGGCGGCGCCGATCCTCCACTCGTTCGGCGCGGCCGACGTCGAGGGCGCCCTCGCCCAGATCGACCCGGCGCTCGTGCTCGAGCTCGGGCCCGACGTGATCTCCGACCCCGTCGCACTCGCCGACGCGGTGGGCGGGCCGCCGATGCCCGCAGGGGCGGGGGCCGGGGCCGGGGCCGGGGCCGCGCAGCCAGCCGACGTCGCGCTCGTCCTCTTCACCTCCGGCTCCACCGGCGTACCCAAGGCCGTCCTGCACACGCACCGCGGGCTGAGTTGGAAGGCCTCGCTGATGGCCCAGGTGCACGGCCTGGGCTCAGGTGACGCGGTGCTGATGCCGGCGCCAATGGCCCACATCTCGGGGATGCTCAACGGCGTGCTCGTTCCCGGCGCGGCCGGCATGCGCGCCACGCTGATGCGTCGTTTCGACCCCGACCAGGCGCTGGCGCTCGTCGGACGGGAACGGATCTCGTTCATGGCCGGCCCGCCGACGTTCTTCATTGCCATGGCGACGGCGCTCGGCGGCTCGTCGGGTGGCGGGTCGTCGGATGGCGGGACGGACGTGTCGTCGGTGCGGCTGATCTCGAGTGGTGGCGCGTCGGTGACGCCCGCGTTCATCGAGGACACGGCGCGCACCTTCGACTGCCGGGTCAAGCGCACATACGGCTCCACCGAGGCACCGACCGTCACGACGAGCACGAACGACGACCCCTTCGAGATGGCGCGCGACACGGACGGGCGCGCTGTCGGGCACGCGGAGCTCAGGATCTCGCACCCCGAAACGGGGGCGCCGCTCCGGCGAGGGTCGGCCGGGGAGCTCTGGGTGCGCGGCCCCGAGATGTTCGCCGGCTACGCCGATCCCACCCAGACGGCCGCGGTCATCGCTCGGGGAGGCTGGTTCAAGACGGGCGACCTGGCCACGGTCGACCGCGACGGCTGGCTGCGCATCGTCGGTCGGCTCAAGGACGTGATCATCCGCGGGGGCGAGAACATCTCGGCCTCCGAGGTGGAGGCCGCACTCGAGGCCCACCCCGACGTCCGTCACGCCGTCGCCGTGGGCTATCCCGACCCTCTCATGGGTGAACGGGTCGCCGCCTTCGTGGAGTCCACCGCGCCCTTCGACCTCGAGGAGTGCCGTCGCTGGTTCGCCACCCGCGGCATCGCCACCTTCAAGACGCCGGAGAAGGTCGTGCGACTCGAGCGATTGCCCTTGCTCGGCTCCGGCAAGGCCGACCGGGCCGCGTTGGGACGTCAGGCGGCGGCAACGTAACGCGCTCGACTGGCGTTGTCTGTTCTCTTCTGTTCGCCCTTTGCCTTTTTCGGCCACCCGAGGGGGGTGACCGGACAACTCGGGGTGCAGAAGTAGCGTGAGACGGATGCCTCGCCGGAACCTCATCCCGTTGGTGATCCTCGCCGTGTTGGTCGCGTCGACCGCCGTCTTCGCCGTCCTCGGCGCGTCCGCGGAGCCGAACGTCACCACGCTCACGGTTCAGAACGCGACCGAGATGACCTTCGGCTCCCCGACGGGAGCCACTTCGTTCGTGATGGACCTGATCAACACGTCGGCCTCCGGACCGAAGGCCGGCACCTTGTCGCAGGAGCATCTCGTGGACTACATCGCACCCGATCGCCTGGTGATCTACTCGGTTGGCACCGCGTCCAAGGTGCCGACCGTCCTCCAACAACCGGCGATCTCCTGCGCGTTGACTGCATACACCGCCATGGTCCAGGGCGCGCAATCGTGGAACGCCAAGGGCGACACATACACTCGGACCGAGAGCCTGGCTACCTACACCGCCCGGGTGCCGCACACGTCAGGGGCGACGTGCGCACCACAGGTCATCAACGCGCGGGGCAACGTGGACGAGACCGTGATCATCCGCTCCGGCTACCTCTTGGCGGCCCGGGTGCGGATCGTGGTCCCCGCGCAGACGTTGAGCTCCGGGCAGGTGGCTGCGCACGGGGTCGAAGGCGAGACGCTGCTCTTCATCGAGATCGGCGGGGTTCCGGTTCGCACTCTCGCGCCCTAGCCGCGAGGGGGGCGGAGCGTCAGGAAAAGGCTTGGCCGGACTCCAACCGCGTGCGCAGGATCCCCGCGATGCGATCGCGATGCAGTGATGCGTCGCCGAAGCTGACCTGGTCGAGCTGGGCCCGCTTCACGTAGAGGTGCATGTCGTGCTCCCAGGTGAAGCCGATGCCGCCGTGCACCTGCAGGCCGGTACCCATGACGCGCCGTGACGCGTCGGAGCACCAGGCCTTGGCCATGCTCGCCGCCAGGGAACGGTCGGGATCTTCGGCCGCCGTGCACCACGCCGCGTAGTACACGGTCGAGCGCATCCCCTCGACGTCGACGAGCGCGTCCGCCAGCATGTGCTTGACCGCTTGGAACGAGCCGATCGGCTTGCCGAACTGGACTCGGTCTTTGGCGTAGCCGACGGACATCGACAGCACCTCGTCGGCGGCCCCGAGCATCTCCGCCGAGACGAGGGTCGCGGCTCGATCGAGCGCGCGCTCGGCGACATCGGCGCCGCCGAGGCGTCGCGCCGGCGTCCCGTCGAAGGCCAAGACGCCGAGCTCGCGTGTGCGATCCATGGCGGCCAGGGGCTCGGGGTTCCCGAGCGCGCGCAGATCGACCGCGTACACCGCGTCGTCGACAACCACGACCGCCACGTCCGCCGAGGGGGCGTACAGCGCCGGCGGCGCCTGGCCGTCGAGGCGCACCTCGCCTTCCGCTCCCGACTCGGTGACCGCGATGCGACCCGTCGGCGCGAACACCGTGCACCCGATCACGGAGCCCTGGCAGAGCCCCTCGCGCCACTCCTTGGTCGCGGCATCGGCGCGGGCGCCGGGCCCGCTCAACGCGCCAAGCGCCACCACAGAGGAGAGGAATGGCGCGGCAACCAGCCGGCGCCCGAGCTCCTCGCAGAGCACGGCGACCTCCACCAGGCCGAGCCCGAGGCCGCCCTCGTCCTCGGGCAGCTCGATGGCCAGCCAGCCCTGCTCGCCCATGGCGTCCCAGACGGAGGCGTCATAGCCGCGCGGCGCATCCGCCACAGTCCCCGCCGACGCGTCGCCCGCACCGGGAAGGGTGCCGACGACGGCGCCGGTCCCCACGCGCGCCCGCAGCGCGTCGTGCCCCGCCCTGCCGTCGAGCAGCGTCGCCGCCGCCTCGCGCAGCGCCTGCTGGTCGGCCGAGAGGTCGAAGTCCACGGCGGCGCAGTCTACGGTCATCGCTGACACGGGTGTCACCTCGGAAGGCGGCTGTGCCATGCTGCGGCGGATGGATCTCCGCTCCACCGCCGAACAGGAGGTGCTGCGCGACGCGTTCCGCGAGTGGCTCATGGAACACCTCCCGTGGCCCTACGGCGTCGGCCTGCCCCCCCGCTTCGACGACCTCGCCGAGACGGTGGCGTTCGGGCGCCGCTGGCAGGCCGACCTGGCCGCCGCCGGCTGGGTGGGCGTGACGTGGCCCGAGGAGTACGGCGGACGCGGTCTGGGCGCCCCCGAGAACTACGTGGTCATCGAGGAGCTCGCCCGCGCCAGGGCGCCGGAGATGGTCGGTCGCATCGGGATCAACCTCGTGGGCCCGACGCTGCTCGCCCACGGCACCGACGAGCAGAAGGCGCGCTTTTTGTCCCGGATCCTCTCGGCCGACGAGCTGTGGTGCCAGCTCTTCAGCGAGCCGGACGCCGGCAGCGACCTGGCCTCGTTGACGACGCGCGCCATTCCGGTCGACGGCGGCTATCGCGTGACCGGACGGAAGGTCTGGACCTCCTATGCCCAGTTCGCCGACTGGGGCCTCTGCCTCACCCGGAGCGACCCCGACGCGCCCAAGCGCCAGCAGGGCATCACCGCGCTGATCGTGGACATGCACGCCGAGGGCGTCACGGTCCATCCGTTGGTGCAGTCGACGGGCGAAGCGGAGTTCAACGAGGTCGAGCTGGACGACGTGTTCATCCCAGCCGAGCGTCGGGTGGGCAACGAGGGCGAGGGGTGGAGCGTGGCGGGGTCGACGCTGGCCCACGAGCGGGGGATCAACCCGCGCCAGCTGGTGATCCACACCCAGCTCATCGAGGAGCTGCTCCGGCTGGCGCACGAGAACGGAAGCTTCGACAACTGGCGCCTGCGCCAGGAGTTGTCCCAGGTGGCGACCGAAGTCCGGTTGTTCCAACTGCACAACTGGCGCTCGCTCACCCGCCTTTCGAAGGGCGAGGCACCCGGGCCCGAGGGCAGCGCCCTCAAGCTGTATTGGAGCGAGATGTCCAAGCGCCTCCACCGGACCGCGCTCGACGTGCTGGGTGAGGCCTCGCCGTTGTGGGAAGGCGCACCGGGCAACCCGGGCAACGGCGTGTGGCAGCGCTCGTGGCTCTATTACCAGGCGTCGTCGATCTTCGCCGGCACGAACGAGATCCAGCGGACACTCGTGGGCGAACGGGTCCTCGGGTTGCCCCGGGGTTGACCCGGTTCCCGGGCGAGTGATGCGACGCGAGAGGATGGCGGCAGGAGGATGACCGACATGGCATCGAACTTCGAGACGATCCGTTACGAGACCGATGGCGCCGTGGCCACGATCACCCTGAACCGGCCCGACGTCGCCAACGCCCAGAACTCCACCCTGATCGACGAGCTCGACGCCGCCTTCGACCTGGCCGATGCCGACGACGACATGCGCGTGGTGATCCTCGCCGCTGCAGGGAAGCACTTCTCCTCGGGCCACGACCTCAAGGCGATCGTGGCCGGGGACGGAGCGGATCCCTGGGTGGAACTGCGCCAGACGCCCGAGGGGAAGTTCCAACACGAGAAGACGATGTATTTCGACCGCTGCCTGCGCATTCACGACTTCCGCAAGCCGACGATCGCGGCCGTCCAGGGCAGCTGCGTGGCGGCGGGACTGATGCTGGCGGCCATGTGCGACCTCATCGTGGCGGCCGACGACGCCGTCTTCTCGAACCCGGTGCTCCGCCTGACCGGCGCCGGCGTGGAACTGCTCGTCGAACCCTGGGAACTCGGGATCCGCAAGGCGAAGGAATTCCTCTTCACCGGCGACACGATCGACGCCCAGGAGGCCTGGCGCCTCGGGCTGGTGAACCGGGTCGTCCCGCGGGCCGAGCTCGAGGCCAAGACGCGCGAGCTGGCGGACCGGGTCGCCCTCGTCCCTCCCGTCACGGCGCAGACGGTCAAGGACACGATCAACCAGACGGCCAACCTGATGGGCAAGCGCGACGCACTCAAGTACCACTTCATGGCGCATCACTGGGTGCACAACTCGGCTACGGCGCTCGACGCGCTGGCCGCTCGCAAGGCCAAGGGCTCCATGAAGGAGGTCATCGCGGAACGGGACCAGGGCCAGCCCCGATCCTCGTCATGAGCGATGTCGCCGGGGGCCCGCTGCGCGGCATCCGGGTGATCGACGTCGGCACCCGGATCTCCGCACCGTTCTGCGCCGGGCTCCTCGGTGAGCTCGGCGCCGACGTGATCAAGGTCGAGCTGCCGGGCGAGGGTGACTTCATGCGCACCATGGGCCCGTTCGTCCCCGTGGAGGATGGCCCGGACTATTCGTTGTCGTGGTCGGTCGAGGGCCGAGGTCGGCGCGGCGTCACGTGCGACCTCCGCCACCCCGAGGGCAAGGAGCTCTTCAAGCGTCTCGTGGCCACGGCCGACGTGCTGTGCGAGAACTTCCGCCCCGGCACGATGGAACGCTGGGGACTCGGGCCCGACGACCTGCCCGAGGACCTCGTCCTGGTGCGCATCAGCGTGTTCGGGCAGTCGGGGCCCTACGCGCCTCGTCCGGGCCTCGACCGACTGGGCATTGCGTTCGGCGGCCTGCTGCACCTCACCGGTGAGCCGGACCGGCCACCCGTACGGCCCGGCGTCACCATCTCGGACTACCTGACAGGCACCTTTGCCGCCTTCGCCGCCGTCGCGGCACTCTACGGCCGCGATGCGTCAGGCGGTCGCTCGGGCTCGGGCGATGCGGCGTCGACCGGGTCGGGCGAGGTCATCGACGCACCGCTGTACGGGGCGATCCTGCGCGTCCTCGAGTGGACGCTCGCCGGCTACGACCGCCTGGGCATCGTCCGCCAGCGCGAGGGCAACCGCCTCTCGCACTCGGCACCGCTCGACAACTACCCGACGGCGGACGGCTTCTTCGTGTGTGTCGTCGCCGGCTCGGACGCCAACTTCTCGCGCCTGTGCGCGGCCATGGACCGGCCCGACCTCCTCTCGGACCCGCGCTTCGGCACCCTGGCCGAGCGGGCGGCGCACGGCGACGAGATCAACGGGATCGTCACCGCGTGGACGTCCAGCCTCACCGCCGACGAGATCACCACGCGCTGCGTCGAGCACGACGTGCCCGTCGGGACCGCCTACAGCGCCGCCGACATCTTCGCCGACCCGCACATGGAGGCGCGGGGCGACCTGGTACCCATCGAGGATCCCGTGATCGGTGCGGTGCGCCAGCAGGCGCCCTTTCCGCGTCTGACCAAGCACCCTGGGACGGTGCCGGTGGGTGCACCACGGTTGGGTGAGCACAACAAAGAGGTCTGGTGCGGTCTGGTCGGCCTGAGCGAGGCCGAGCTCGAGGACCTCACGGCGCGCGGCGTGGTTTAAAGCGGGTTTAAAGCAGGCTGATCAACCGCCCGAGGAACGAGGCCCCGCCGAAGGTGAAGATCCCACCGTCGGCGGCGGCCAGCCAGTAGCCGTTGGTCACGTTGTCGGCCGCCATGCCCACCACGGGGGCGACCAGGCTGAGGCTCCCGG
>DASXEK010000091.1:0-21719 GCA_036490155.1 Acidimicrobiales bacterium
CCGTCCGAGCTTGCGCGCCACGAGCGGTCCGATGGCGCGGTCGCCGATCGGACCGCGGACGTCGGGTCGAGGCACCAGGGCGTCGCCCGCCAGCGCCACTGAGCCCCGAAGTCCCAGGATCCCCGAGCGCGCCGTCGGCCAGAACCTGGTCGGGATCCCCATCGCGTGCCCCTCGGGCAGGACGCGCAGCCGCCCCCGGGCCCACACCGACGCGCCCCGGATGGCGATCGGGACGAGCGCGTCGCCGAGCCCGGCCTCCCGGGCCAGGTCGATGGCTTCGGGGCGTCGCCCGAGGAAGCCGTCCGCCCCCATGTCGACCGCCCGCCCGGCGAGGTCGTCGCTGCGCAGCGCGCCGCCGAGGCGGTCCGAGCCCTCGAGCACGACCACCTCGGGTGTGCCCGCGCGCGGGGCGGCCCCACCGCTGAGCTCCCAGGCGGCAGCCAACCCGCTGATGCCGCCGCCGACCACCACGACCCGCCGCGCCGACACGTCAGGACCCGGCGGCCGTGATCAGATCGGCCAAGACCTCGATGAAGACCGGATCGTCGTTGAGCGACGCGGTGCGCGCGTAGGCCAGGCCGCACTCCCCGGCGACACGCGCCACCTCCACGTCGAGGTCGTAAAGCACCTCGAGATGGTCGGCGACGAACCCGATAGGGCAGATGACGACGGACTCGGTGCCACGCTCGGCACCGAGTCGACGCACCTCGTCGCGTACGTCGGGCCCGAGCCAGGGCTCGGGCGTGCGCCCCGCGCTCTGCCAGGCGACGAGCCATTCGCCGAGACCCGCCGCGGTCGCCACCAGCCGGGCCGAATCCGCCAGCTGCTCGGGGTAGGTGTCACCCACCGCACGGATGCGTTCGGGAAGCGAGTGCGCGGTGAAGATCACGCGCGTGCGCCCCGTCACGGTGCTGAGGGCGGCGGTGACGCGGCGAGCGAGGAGCTCCACGAAGGCGGGCTCTGCGTACCAAGGCCCGATTGGCACGAACGGCGACGGGCCGAGTTCCTTGGCGGCCCGGTCGAGGTACTCCTGGGAGCCCATGGAGGACGAGTGCGGCGTCAGGACGAGCGCGATCACTTGGTCGTGCCCGGCCGCAGCGAGCTCGGCCGCAGCCTCCTCGATGAGCGGGTCGGTGTGCTTGGCGCCGAAGGACACGGCGTAGCGCCCCGGTGCGCGGCGCTCGAGGGCGGCCCGCACCGCGTCGACCTGGGCCCGGGTACGTGAAGCGAGGGGGGACACGCCACCGATCGCCCGGTAGCGGCCCTGCAGCTCCGCCAGTTGCGCCGGCTCGGGCGGGCGGCCGCGGCGGATTCGGGTATAGAAGGCGCCGATCTCGTCGGGGCTCGCCGGTGTGCCGTGCGCCATGAGGAGGACGCCGGTCGTCACTCCCTCGTGGTCTCCCGGTGCACCAGCTCGACGACCGCAGCCAGGATGGCGGGGTCGGTCTCGGGCAGCACGCCGTGACCCAAGTTGAAGACGTGCCCGGTGCCCGTCCCGTCGTCGGCGCGGCCGAGCACCTCGCGGACAGCATCTTCGACGACCTCCCACGGTGCCAGGCAGCGCGCGGGGTCGAGATTCCCCTGCAGCGCGTGCTGCGCCCCGACCCGTCGGCGCGCCGCGTCCAGTGGCACCCTCCAGTCGACGCCGACGACGTCGGCGCCCGCGCCGGCCATTTGGGCGAGGAGCTCGCCCGTGCCGACACCGAAGAGGATGGTGGGGACCCCGAGGTCGGCGATGCCTGCGAGGACGGCCCGCGTCGCCGGCAACGCGAAGCGGGCGTACTCGTCGGGCGACAGCGAGCCCGCCCAGCTGTCGAAGAGCTGGACGGCCTGTGCGCCGGCCGCGACCTGCGCTCGCAGCGACGCCACCGCCATCGCGGCGAGCCGTTCGGTGAGGCCATCCCACAGCTCGGGCTCGGTGTGCATCAACGCCTTCACCCGGGCAAAGGTCCGGGAGGGGCCACCCTCGACCGCATAGCTGGCGACGGTGAAGGGGGCGCCCGCAAAGCCGATCAGCGCGACCCCGGTGCCGTCGAGCTCCTTGGCGACCAGCCTCGCCGTCTCCGCGACGTAAGGAGCGTCGGTATCGGGTTCGAAGGGCCGGAGGCGGTCCAGGTCGGCCCGCGAGCGAAACGGCTGCGCCACGACGGGCCCGCGCCCCTGCTCCACCTCGACACCGAACCCGATGGCGTACAGCGGCACGACGATGTCGGAGAAAAGAATGGCGGCATCGACGCCATAGCGCTGGACCGGTTGCAAGGTGAGCTCGGCGGAGAGCGCGGCATCCTCGATCGCCGCCAGGATGGGGCCGTCGCCCCGCGCGGCGCGGTACTCGGGGAGTGCCCGCCCCGCCTGCCGCATGAACCAGACCGGCGTGCGGCGCACCGGCTCCCGTCGGCAGGCCCGCACCAGGTCGGGCACGGCGTCTGCCGCCGGCGTCACCCGAGCGGCTCGATGACGACCGCAGTGCCGTAGGCGCAGATCTCGGTCCAGTTGCCGCCCATCTCCGACGTGTCGAACCGCATGGCGAGGACGGCGTTGCCACCTCGAGCTTCCGCCTCTTGCACCATCCGACCGACGACCTCCTCGCGGCTCAGCTGCAGGTTCTTGGTCATCCCCTTGAGCTCGCCGCCGGCCATCGATTTGAACGCGGCGCCGAATTGGGAGCCGATGTTGCGGGAACGGACGGTCAGGCCGAAGACCTCTCCGAGCACCGAGGTGACCTTGTAACCGGGCACGTCGTTCATGGTCGAGATCAGCATCGCAATCCTTTCGGTCCGGCTCATCGTAGGCGTCGCCATCCAGGCATCCCGGGCGTGCGGGGCGTCTAAACTGAACCGTTTCTCGGCGGGGCCGGGGCGAAAGGGGAGAGGTGCCCGAACATCCCGATCTACAGGATGAGCAGGAGTACCTCGACCGGGCGTACGACGGGCTGGAGTTCATGCGTGGCGAAGCCCGCCAGATGCTCCAGGGCGTGCTCGATCTGGGCCGGGGCGGCACCTTCCAGTCCCGCACCGAACGCGACATCGTCGTCCGCACCAGCCTGGCCCGCCTCGATCAGCTGGACATCGGCGACCAAGCTCTCTATTTCGGCCGCATCGATCGCCTGCCCGAACCGGGGAACGGGACGGCCAACGGCAATGGGGCCCTCGGCGAGTCGTTCCACATCGGGCGCCTGGCGGTGTCCGGGCCGGACCACGAACCACTAGTGGTCGACTGGCGGGCGCCGGTCGCCGAGCCGTTCTACCGTGCCACCGGTCTCGATCCGCAGGGACTCGCCCGACGCCGGCACCTCGCCGTGCGCGGCCGGACCGTCCTCGGCCTGGAGGACGAGTACTTCGTCGATCCGGCCGGCCGGCCCGAGGGATCGGTGGACGTCGACGGGGGTGAGGACGGCGACGCCGCCATGGAGCGCCTGGTGTCCGACGGCATGGTCCTCGGCGGGCCCGGCGCGCTCCTCTCGGCGCTGGGTCAGGCCCGGACCGGACGCATGGGCGACATCGTGGCGACGATCCAGCGCGAGCAGGACGAGATCATCCGCTCGCCGCTGCCCGGCGTGCTCGTGGTCCAGGGTGGTCCCGGCACCGGCAAGACCGCGGTGGCCCTCCACCGGGCGGCGTATCTGCTCTACACGCACCGCTTCCCCCTGGAGCGCCAGGGCGTGCTCGTCGTCGGTCCCAACCCGTTGTTCCTGCGCTACATCGAGCAGGTCCTGCCCTCTCTCGGCGAGACGGGGGTGAGCCTGTCCACCGTGGCCGGGCTGGTGTCCGAGGTGCGCATCCGCGGCGTCGACGACGCCGCGGTGGCCAAGCTGAAGGGCGATGTGCGCATGGTGAAGGTGTTGGCCAAGGCCGTCCGCACGCGCCAGCGCCCGCTGCGACACGACATCGAGGTCCCGTTCGGGGCCGGCGTCCTACGCCTGCGCGCGCGGACGACCGAGGAGATCGTCGGGTTGGCCCGTCGGCGGCCCGGTGCCCACAACGTACGCCGACGCTTCGTGGAGTCGCAGGTGGTGCGGGCCCTGTCCGAGGAATACCGGGCCCGGCTCAGCCGGGGTGGGATTACGACCGCAGACGAGGCGCCGAGCCAGGAGGAGCAGGCTGACCTGTCCCGGCGGCTCCGGCGCTCGCCCGAGGTGCTCGAGGCGCTCGACCGGATGTGGCCCCGATTGTCGCCACACGAATTCCTCCACGACCTCCTGGGTGCCCGCCCGCTGCTCGCTGCCGCAGGGAAGGGGATCCTGAGCACGGCCGAGGTGCAGCGCCTCTCCCGTCCGCGCAGTGAGTCCCTCGATGCCGTGCCCTGGACGGTGGGCGATGCCGCGCTGATCGACGAGGCCAGGATCCTCCTCGGGCCGCGGCGGGGCCGGGCCACCCGGGTCCGCACGCAACGGAGCGACGAGGGGAATGCCCAGGAGGTGGGGTTCTGGCCCCAGGGACTGGCTGCGTCGCCGGCGCCCACCGCCGTGGCCCTGACCGGTGCCGAAGACGAGATCAGGTCCTTCGGTCACATCGTCGTGGACGAGGTCCAGGACCTCTCGCCCATGCAGCTGCGCATGCTGGCGCGCCGATCCCTTTCTGGTTCCATGACGGTGGTCGGCGACATCGCACAGGCGACGGGACCCTGGGCGCCCACGAGTTGGGACGACATCACCCGCCACCTCAGCCCGCAACGCCCGCCGCACCTGGTCGAGCTCACGGTGAGCTATCGCACCCCGGCGGAGGTCGTGGCGCTGGCGGCGCAGGTGCTGGCCGTCGCCGCGCCGTCGATCGCCCCGCCCCGCCCCGTTCGCAAATCCGGGCAAGAACCGCGCATCGTGCCGGTGGGCCGCGTGGGGCTGGCGGCGCGGTTGGCCGAACTGGCTCGTGAGGAGATCACCGCCGTGGCGCCAGGGCGGGTGGCGGTCCTCGGTGCGGGCGTCATGCTCCCCGAACTCGCGCGCGCCCTGGCTGATGCCGGTCTGGACGCCACCGATCCGCGCGATCCGGCCGGGGAGGGCCTGGCGTCCGGGCTCGTCTTGTTACCTGCAGACGAGACGAACGGCCTCGAATTCGACTCCGTGATCGTCGTCGAGCCGTCCCTCATCGCGTCGGTCGGTGACGAGCCGGCCGGGGAGGCCCCGCCGGTTGCTACGACACGGGGATTGCGGACCCTCTACGTCGCCATGACGAGACCGACCAAACGGCTCACGATCCTGCACGCGGATCCGCTGCCCGTCGACATTCACTGACCTGGGAATTCAGCACCCGATCCGGGGTCGCGGCGTCGTCACCTGCTTATTGGCGATTCCTGCTCTGAGTCGACTAGAAATTGCGCTGTGACGCAGGCTGTTTCGGCGGAGGTTCCCGCGCCCCAGGGCAAGATCGTTCACGACCGCCCGCCGATGCTGGCTGTCGGGGTCATGATCTGGCTCGGGTCCGAGCTGATGTTCTTCAGCGGCCTCTTCGCCGCCTTCTTCACCATCCGGGCCAACACGGTGGGCCCGTGGCCTCCGGCCGGGACCGACCTCGACACGTTGCGAGCCGGCTTCTTCACCTTGGTGCTCGTGTCGTCGAGCTTCACTATGCAGCGCGCCGTCTTTCAGGCGGAGTGGCGCAAGCGTCGCTCGGCCCGGCTCTGGATCATGGCGACGATTTTCCTGGGCGCGGTCTTCCTGGGTAACCAGGTCTTCGAGTGGCTGTTCAACTCCACCCGCTGGTACACGAACTCGTACGGCTCGCTCTTCTACATCATGTCGGGCCTGCACGGTCTGCACGTCTTTATCGGATTGATCGCCATGGTCTTCCTGCTGGGCCGCATGCGCGGTGACGTCGGCGGCGACCCTGGTGAGCTCTCCGCCATGCAGGGGGTCTCCTACTACTGGCACTTCGTCGACATCGTCTGGGTCGGTCTCTACAGTTGTTTGTTCCTTCTCAAGTAGGTATGCGAGGCGTGCGCGCACCACTCAAGAGGAAGCTCTTCAGGCAGTTCCTGCTCCCAGCCGGACTGCTGACCGTTGCCGCGATGGCGTCGTTGGCCGTGTTCTTCCCCGGCACAGGTGCGGGCGCCAGCGGGCACGCCGACGCGTCACAGGTGTCGACGAACGCCAAGGCTGTGTTGAAGGCGTGCGGCAGCGTCAACACGAAGGGCGTCAGCCCCATCCCGAATACGGGGAACCCGTTTACCAGCACCAATCTCATCTGCCACAGCGGCGGCCTGATCTCCTACGGCAACGACTCGATCACATACGCGAATCCGCCTGCGTCGTACGTCGCGGCCGGACGCCAGCTCTTCGCGCAGACCTGCTCGAGCTGCCATGGCAATGAGGCCAACGGCGTGGGACCGGGAGGGCAGGCCACCATCGGCCCCAACCTGCAGGGCGTCGGCGCCGCCACGGTGGACTTCTGGGTCTCTTCGGGGCGCATGCCGGCGACCGACGTGAAGGCGGTGGAGGCCGAGCGCAAACCGTCCCGGCTCACACCGAAACAAGCGCTCGAGCTCGCGGCATTCGTGAATTCACTCGATCCCGCGGTTCCGGCGGTGCCCTATCCGCACCTGCAAGGGGCGAACCAGTCCGTCGGTGCCAGTCTCTTCTCGCTCAACTGCGCGGCCTGCCACACGATCACCGGCGCCGGGGACGCGCTGGCCTTCGGCACGAACGCGCCGTCCTTGCAGAACCGCGCGGTGACGCCCCAACAGGTCGCCGAGGCCATCCGAATCGGACCCGCCAACATGCCCCGCTTCTCGGGCAATCTCAGTGACGCCCAGGTACGCGACATCGTTTCCTATGTCACCGGTCGCTTGCAGCACCCGACGAACCCCGGCGGTTTCGGCCTGGGTGGCGTCGGGCCGGTCGCCGAAGGGTTCGTGGCCCTGCTGATCGGCGTGGGTGGTCTCGCCCTCGTGTGCTTCTGGATCGGAGAGCGCTCGTGAGTGACGCCGCCGACCACCAGCCGTCGCGGACACGGGTCCCCATCCCGGTCGCCGCGCTGAGCGACCCGCACATGGGTGACGCCGCCCGGCACCCCAAGCGCGTCGAGAACATCATCGCCGTGGTCTTCGTGGTGGCCATGATCTTCTTCGGCTTGGCCGGGGCCGCCTACTGGCAGAACTGGAACGTGTGGACGTTCGGTGGGGCGCTCGGAGGCGGGTTGTTCGCGCTCGGATTCGGGCTCACCGCATGGGGAAAGTACCTCATGCCGCAGGGCCCCTTCGTCGAGGAGCGCCACGTCCTGGCTTCGGCTCCCGACGAGCGCGACTCGATGTCGGCCGCGCTGGTCGAGCGCACGGCCGTCGTGGTGCGGCGGCGCAAGGTGCTCGGCGGGCTGTTCGCGGCCGGGGCGGGGATCTTCGGGATCGTGGCGGCCTTTCCGTTGATCCGCTCGCTCGGCCCGGTGCCCGGCGACGAGCTCGACGTCAACCAATGGAAGGCCGGCTCGGTCCTGGTCGACTCCAACGGCCGGCCCGTTCGCCGCGACACTCTCGTGATTGGCGGCATCATGACCGTCTACCCCCGCAGCCAGATGCGGGTGGAGGACGGGCAGGTGACCTTCACGGACCAGGGGCTGGCGACGGACCAGACGGTCCTGGTCCGCGTGTCGAACGAACCGTTCACCACGGTGCCCGGGCGGGAGAATTGGACCCCCGATGGGTACGTGGCCTACTCCAAGGTCTGCACGCATCTGGGTTGCCCCGTCGGGCTCTACGAGCAAGACCTCGAGTTACTGGTCTGCCCGTGCCACCAGTCGATGTTCAACGTCCGCAACGGCGCCGTCCCTCAGTTCGGTCCCGCGCCGCGGCCGCTGCCGCAGCTCCCTCTCGGCTACAACGACCAGGGGTATCTCATCGCCACGGCGTCGTATGATCAGCCCCTCGGACCCGGATTCTTCGAGCGGACGACGACATGACCGATACCGCCGCCAGGACCAAGCGCAGCACGAAACAGGCCATGGGCCCCTACGGCCAGGTCGGCAAGATCATCGACGAGCTCGACGATCGGCTCGGCGTCGCCAAGGGCGGTCGGGTCTTCCTCGACAAGATCTTCCCGGACCATTGGTCCTTCATGTTGGGCGAGATCGCCTTGTACTCGTTCGTCGTGCTGATCGCGACGGGCATCTTCCTATCGCTGTACTTCGTCCCCTCGGCCAGCCAGGTCCTCTACCACGGCGCCTACGCACCCCTTCGTGGCCAGCGAGTTTCGGAGGCCTACCAATCGACGGTCAACATCTCGTTCAGCGTGCGTGGCGGCTTGCTCATACGCCAGATGCACCACTGGGCGGCCGACATCTTCATCGGGTCGATCATCGTGCACATGGCTCGCATCTTCTTCACGGGCGCATTCCGTAAGCCGCGCGAGCTCAACTGGACCATCGGGATCCTCATGCTCGTCCTGGCGGTTCTCGAGGGCTTCATCGGTTACTCGCTCCCCGACGACCTCATTTCGGGCACCGGACTGCGCATCGGCTACTCCATTGCCGAGTCCCAGCCCTTCATCGGCAGTTACTTCGTCTCGTTCTTCTGGGGTGGCCAGTTCCCGGGCGACGGCAGCATCATCCCCCGTTTCTTCATCATCCACGTCCTGATCATCCCTCTGGTCCTGTTGGGTCTCATCACCGCGCACCTCATACTGCTGGTGCGCCAGAAGCACACGCAGTTCGCCGGCGAAGGGCGGACCGAGCACAACGTGGTCGGCTCGCCGATGTTCCCGACCTTCATGGCCAAGACGACCGGGTTCCTCTTCATGGTGACTGGCGTCACGGCGCTCCTCGGCGCCTTCGCCCAGATCAACCCGATCTGGCAGTTCGGGTCGTACGAGCCGTCGAAGATCTCGTACGCGGTCCAGCCGGACTGGTATATGGGCATGCTCGACGGTGCCCTGCGCATCATGCCGTCGTGGGAATTTACCGGCGATGGCCATACCGTGCCGCTCGAGGTGTTCCTGCCGGCTGTCCTGTTCCCGATGTTGCTGATCAATCTCTGGCTGCTGTATCCCGGATTGGAACGAAGATTCACCGGTGACTATGCGATGCACAACCTGCTCGACCGGCCGCGAGACCGGCCCAAACGCACGGCGGCCGGCGTCGTCATGTTCACGTTCATGTTCACGCTCTTCGCGGCAAGCTCCACCGACGTCCTGGCCAACTTCTTCCACGTCTCGCTCAACGAGACGCTGTGGTTCTTCCGGTTCGCGATCTTCGTCATCCCCGCCATCGCGGGGCTGGTGACCTATCAACTCTGCAAGGAGATGCAGGGCGTGCACGGGATCGGCAAGCGCAAGCGGGCCGTGATCGTGCGGCGTTCCGTCGAGGGCGAATACTCGACCGTCCCGTCGGCACCCCGTCTCGACGACGAGCGCGTTGAGATCGATCCCGAGCCGGTGCCCGATCGCATCGACATCGAGCCCCTGGAAAACGGCAACGAACGCCAGCCCGAGCCGTCGCCGACCGGCATGCGGCAGGTCACGCGCTGAGTCAGTCGGCCGACCGGCCCGGCGCCCGGGACCTCTGGGTCGCCCTCGAAAGCATTCACGCCGTCACCTACTTCGATCCGGGCTGTCGCGCTGCGTGGCGTGAGGCCGGACTGCGGGGATTCTGGGCGGGTTACTTCGCCGGTCGGGCGGCCCCACTCGGGCGCGTCGGCGCCGCCGCGGTCACCGCGGCCTTCTACAACTTCCATCCGGCGATGGTGGCCAAGGCGGTGCCCGGGTGCTGGGAGGCGGCGGCACCGCTGACGCTCTGCCGTGTGCGAGCGATCGCCGCGGCAGAGGCTCTGGGCCAGGCCTGCAGCGCCCCGACTCGTTCGGACCTGGTGGCCGCCCTGCCCCTGCTCCGACGCGCCGCCGACGCCTGCGACGTCGACGGGCGGATCATGGCCGCCGCCAACCGGGGCCTTTGGCCGGCCATCGAGACCGCTCTCGGGACCGGCGGACTGGCCGAAGCGTGGCAGGCGTGCACCACCTTGCGCGAGCACCGGGGCGACGGGCACGTCGCGGCGCTCGCTGCCCACGGCCTGGGGGGAATCGAGGTCCACCTGTTGGCGGCGGCGACGAAGGCGGTGCCGCCCGAAGTACTGCGCGACAACCGCGGCTGGAGCGAGGAGGAGTGGGAGCTGGCCTCATCGAGGCTGACGGCTCGCGGGCTCCTGCACGCCGACGGCCGTGCCACTGACGCCGGGCGGACCCTGCACGCGGCGATCGAGGAGCAGACGGACCGCCTGGCGGCGCCTCCGTACGCCACGCTCAGTGACGCCGCCCTGGCCGATCTGCACGGGGCGCTGGCCGCCTGTGCGCGTGAGGTCGTGGCCACCGGCGTGCTGCCGTTCCCCAATCCGATGGGGCTGCCGCGCGTCGCGTAGTGGGACGGGCAGCACCCCACCCCCCTCAACTTCCAGGGCTCCTATTCCGATCTGACCGTCCTGACTTATCTGATCGACCGCTACTACGACCCGATCTCCACGCAGTTCTTGAGCATCGACCCCGACATCGCCGAGACAGGTCAGCCGTACTCGTTTACCGGTGACGATCCGCTCAATTCGACCGATCCGCTTGGTCTTGAATCAGAAAAACAATTCCTTACCTATTTGTCGCATCACAAGAAGAGTGTTGCGCACTACTTTGAATACCGAGCTTCTCTTAGCAGATATGCAATCGAGGCCTATATCAAAGACTTTCCTGGCCAGCAACAAGCCGAGTGGGTCAATAGTCACAAGGCAGAACTAATTGCAACTCCATTCGTTGCTGGGGCTGTTGGCCTTGGCTGTGCCTTTGGCGGTTGCGAGGCGTTGTTGAGTGCCGCCGGGTTGGCGGGTCCCGAACTCTCAAGTCTCGATGACGATGCCGCACAATTAAGTGAAACTGAGCAGGCGACCTACGATGGAGTTGTCAACGACGCCAACAAGATGTCCCATATCTTCAGAGACGAACATCTACTGGACCCACTGGTCGAGAAATATGGCAGTGCGGAAGGGGTCGTCGCGCAAGTTTCGCAAGGTCTTTCCTCGCTGCCACTACCAACCTCTGGTATCTTCGTTGGAGCCCCATTGATGATTGGCGGACAACCTGTAGTGGTAAACGGCACAATCATCAATGGAATACCGCGCATCGGAACCTTCTATACCCCTGGAAGCTGACGCTCATGGTCGGACGTGATCTAACCACGAAGGAGAGAAGTATTCTTGAGCTGCTCCTATCTCAGAATTTCGAGGACGTTGAGACATTTCGGTCCCAAATTCCCGTAGCTCGGGTCACCGAAGCTTGGGTGCCAGGGCTTCCAAGCACAAAGTTTGATGTACCTGCATCGGCTCCTCGGTCCGGCTATCGCTCAAACATATGTCCGTATCAAGGCATTGTTCATTTACCTGATGCTGAGGAAACACCGGGATTCCTCCTTCTTTGGTTCGATAAAGGTGCGATTTCCTCCCTCGAATACGCATGGACTTCAGATACAGCACCGAGTGATCTACCCGATCCAAGCTGGATTGAACTTAAAGAAGTAGCACCATACTGGGGCGATTCCCCCGGACAAGAAACTTGAACGTAGGCATGTGTCGCCAATGCGAACGACTCGGCTCACGGTCCGACGGCGATTGAGTAGTCGCCAAACCCAGCAGCTACTAGTAGTAGCCGCCTACCGATCTCCTCCAAAGGTCCGATCGAGGATGCGGTTCACTACAAGATCGATCAGGTACGCATCGACCTCATGATCATCGCTCCGGAGTCCGTCCGCGATTCTCACGAGGTCCTCGACGATTGCAATGACTTCCTCGAGCGTGAAGCGAATGGGTCCATCCGCCGCAGGAGGCATCAAACGGCAAAGATCAACTGACGGGGCGCTTGCGCTTGATGTCCTCGACCCGGAAAGCTCGCACGCCGCCCGGTAGGTCGACCGTTTCGATTTCCCCTGTTCGCACCGCAGTAATGAAGTCGCGGGCAGTCATTCCAGAGTCACGGAGCGCATCGACGGGCGACAGGAGTCCATCTGGAATGACCTCGCTTCGCGTGAAAGCCCGACGTCTTGCTCTCACAACATTGGGCTGACCAATGTCTCCGACCAGCTCGCTTATCTCGCGAGATGACAAGCCTGCCCGATGGGCCTCCACCATGGCTGCATCCCGAATGCGGAGTGCGACGTAGTCGCCGGCCCGGGCGTTCTGGTACTCGATCTCGGCTTCAATGAGACGTCGACGAGCTTCTTCTGCTGGGACTTGGCTCTTGGTTTGGGACATATGTCACCATGATATACATGCGGAGATTCCGGGTGACGTCTGTAGCCGGAATCCCTGGAGGTTGAGCGCAACGGCCGCCGAGCGCTCGGCTGCGCTAACGGACCGTCAGCTCCAGCCCGTTGTGTTCTTTGGGCAGTAGAGAACACAGCTCCGAGGCCATCGCAACGTTGAGGCCGGCGGCGGGATGGCACGTCGCGTGAACCGATCGGAGCCGCTCGATGCTGACGCGGGTGTAGCGCTGGGTGGTTTCGAGTCTGGCGTGGCCGAGCATCTCGGCCACGTAGCGGATGTCGGCTCCGCCCTCGAGCATGAGCGTGGCCACGCTGTGACGTAAGAGATGACAGCTCCCTCGCTTGGTGATCCCCGCACCTCGCAGATAGGCCCGGACCTTGCGACACAGCCAGGCCGCACAGATGGGCGTGCCGGCCGACGAGAGGAATAGCTCGTCAGCGGAATCCGCTGATTCGAAGAGGGGCCGGACGAGACCGACGTAGAGGCGTACCCAAAAGAGCGCCCGCTCACCGATCGGGACATGACGGTCCTTCCCACCTTTGCCCCGGTGGACGAACAGCGTGCCCCGATCGAAATCGATGTCCCCGATCCGCAGGGCGATGAGCTCACTGCGACGAAGGGCACTCGAATAGAAGACCTCGAGGACCGCCCGGTCCCTGAGCCCCAGTGGCTTGGTCACGTCCGGCACGCTCATTAGCCGCGCCATCTCGGCGCGACTCAGCGTCGCCTCTGGGAGTGAGCGATCGGCCCTTGGCATCAACAAGTCCGCGGTTGGGTTCTGCTCGATCGTGTGCTGGCGCCGCAGCCAAGAGAACAACTGCGTGACCGGGATCAAGCGCTGGACCTGGGTGGCTGTCGATAGATGGTTGCCGTCAGCCTTGCGGTAGGCGTGCAGCGCCTCTTGGTACGAGACCACGAGCTCGTAGGTGACCTCGGCCGGATCCTCGACCCCGAGGTTCTCGGCGAAGGTTCGGAAGTAGCCGAGGTACCTCCGGCGGTTCTCGGTCGTCGTGGCGGCGTAGTTGTGGATCTTCATCCACACGAGATAGCGCTCAATTTCATCGGACAGGGACGTCATGGCGGTACTGCCTTCCCGACGCCCCGGCAGAGCGCCAGGCCCGATGGTGGCCACCGCAACGTCATGGGTGTGATGAGGCGCTCCCACCACTCAGAATGACAGCCCTCGAACGGCGCGAGGGCGGCCGAAGTATGACGTAGTTGACCGCTACGACGACGCGGTGCAACTGCCCCCGACGGATCACCCGTGTAATGCCACCTCGGGGACGGCCCACTCGGTGTTTGCTGGATAGTTTGAGCCCATGTGTCGATATAGTCAGCTGCCACTGCATTCGGGGGGTCCATGTCAAAGCTGAACAGGCACCATCGGATCGGGCCAACCACGGGCCTCGCGCATGTCGGCCTGCTTGCGCTCGTCGCGCTGCTCCCCTTGACGCTCGTGACGCAGGTCGCCGGCGCCGCCATCTCGGACGTGACGTTCCATACAGCAGCCAATCTGACCGGTCCGATCACCGTCGGACATATCGTCGAGCCTGAGTCCGCCCACCCACTGGAACTGGCCGCAAACGGGTACGAGGAGCAGGAGTACTTCGCGTCGGGGAAGGCCATGGCCTTCAAGGCCGACGCCATGCCGAGCGACGGGAAGTGGAGCGTCACGCCGACGACGACCGCGGGCTACAAGACCAGGATCCTGGTGCGCCGGCCGACCAACCCCGCCCACTTCAACGGCACGGTGATCGTCGAGTGGATGAACGTGTCCGCCGGTGAATCGGCTCCTGATTGGGACTTTCTCAATCCGTTGCTGATGCGCGAGGGTTACGCGTACGTCGGCGTCTCGGCGCAGGCCCTGGGTGTGGACGGTGGTCAGTCCCTCCTTGGCACGCCTGGTAGCACCGGCGGATCGGGCGGCCTCGTCGCCGCTGAGCCGGATCGCTACGGGTCGCTGCACCACCCCGGCGACCAGTACGCGCTGGACATCTACGCCCAGATCGGCCAGGCCCTCGACGCCCCGCATCCGGCGGCACTCGGCGGGGTGAAGCCCAAGCACATCCTGGCCATCGGTGAGTCCCAATCTGCCTACTACCTGACGACCTTCGCCGACGCGCTCCAACCCCGGACCAACGTCTACGACGGCATCTTCATCCACAGCAGGGGCGGCTCTGGTGCTTCGTTGAGCGGAGCATCGATCACGTCGAGCAACGGGCCCAATAACTTGCGGATCCGCACCGACTTGAAGGTTCCTGTCTTCATGTCGGAGACCCAGACCGACCTGATCCAGCTCGGGTACGCCCCTGCGCAGCAGCCCAACACGAACAAGATCCGCACCTGGGAGATCGCCGGCACGTCCCATGCCGACGCGTACACCGTCGGCGCGGCCGCAAGCCTCCTCGGCTGCACCACACCGGTGAACAGCGGCCCCCAGCACATGGTGGTCCAGGCCGCCTTCGCCGCCTTCGACAAGTGGGTCGACAACGGCACCCCGCCACCGAGCCCGCACCCGTTCCGCCTCTCGAGCACCAAGCCGGCGACCTTGGCCCTCGATTCGCACGGCAACGTGATCGGGGGGGTCCGCACGCCTGCGGTCGATATGCCGGTGTCCACCCTCAGCGGCGCACCACCGGCCGGCGCCAGCGCGATCTGCTCCCTTTTCGGGTCCACTGTCGCCTTCACACCGGCCCAGTTGGCCAGCCTCTACGGCACGCCCAGCAACTACGTCGCCCAGTACACCAAGAGCCTCAACAAAGCCATTGCCTCGGGATACGTCCTCAGCGCCGACAAGGCCGCGCTGCTGGCGCAGGCGAAGCAGGTGCAGTTCCCAGCCTCGTAGGCGTCAGGACCGCCTTCATCTCGAGATCCTTCTCACTATCGGTCTGTCCAGATCCTTGCTGCGGTCGGCGACGTGCCCCGGAACGCGGGTAAGGAGTCACGCAAGCACCTCCGGGGTCGAAGTGGCGGCCTACTCGGGGGTCTTCGTTGCCGGTCGCGGCGGAGGCCACCCGGCCACGAGCCCGAGCTCCCGGCACAGTGAGCGCGACGACACCATCTGGCCGGCGTAGCGGGCGGCTCCGGCGTCGTCGCCGAGCCACGCCACGACCTCGCCTGCGATCTCGGGCGGTGCGGGCACGTGGCCGGCGCGCACCAGCACCTGGTCCGTCCCCGAGACGCGCATCGATTCGGTGAGGGTGAGGCCTGGTGCGATGGAGAAAGCCAGGACGCCCCGCTCGGCGAACTCGACGTGGCACATGTCGGTGACGCGGTGGAACGCGGCCTTGGCCGCGGCGTACGCCAGGCCCCAGCCGCCGGCGCCAGCCGGAGCCGGCGGGGTGGTGAAGGCCGCCTCGGAGAGCATGTTCACCAGGCGGCCCGAGCCGCGCTCGAGCATCTGGGGCAAGAGGAGCTGGGTGAGCAGTAACGGGTGGAGGTAGTCGCCCACCAGGCAGCGCTCCGCCAGTTCAAGGGGAAGATCGAGGATCCGATCCATGGTCCCTGGGCCCTGATAGATGGCGTTGTTGACGAGGACGTCGACGCGCCCCCAGGCCGCGAGGGCTTCGTCGGCCACATCTTCGACCGACGCGCGGTCCAGGAGATCCATGCGCACGGGGAGGCAGCGACGGCCCAGCGCCTCGATCTCGGCGGCCGTCGTCTCGAGGCTCCCGGCGATCGGCACGGGTTCGGACTGGACGAGCACGCTCGACGCCTGGGCGCGACCGTCGCCCTCGCGCACCGTGCGCGCCGTGACGACGACGTCGAAGCCTCGCCGGGCCAGGGCGACGGCCGCACAGCGCCCGATGCCGCGGCTGGCCCCCGTGACGAGCGCGACCCTGGCGCCGGCTGGTGGCACCTACATCATCCCGGCGATCTGGTGCCCGCCGTCGACGTGGAGCACCTGGCCGTTCACGTAGGCCGAGGCGTCGCTGCACAGGAACACGACGACGCGGCCGATATCGGCGGGCGTTCCGAGCCGACGTGTGGGGTTGGCCTCGGCCAGGCGTCGCTGGACGACCTCGGGCACGTTGGCGGCGGCGGTGGCCGTCAGGATGAAGCCGGGGGCGACGGCATTGGCGCGGACTCCCTCGCGCCCATAGCGGACGGCCAGGTGGCGGGTGAGCTGATTGAGCGCCGCCTTCGAGACGCCGTACGCAACCCGCGTCGACTCCCCGATCGTGCTCGTGCCCGACGAGATCGTCACGAAGGATCCACCGCCGCGCGCCGTCATCGCCGGGATGGCGTGCCGCGCCAGGAGCAACGCGCCCCGCGTCGTGGTCTCGATCGCCCGGTCCCACACGCCGAGATCGACGCCGACGGCATCGGTGTCGAGTCGTGGATGGCTCCACGCCGCGTTGTGGTCGACGCCGTCCACGCCACCGAACTCGGCCACCGCCCGGTTGACGAAAGCGCCGACCGACTCCTCGTCGCGCACGTCGCAGCGCAGGCCGAGCGCAACGCCTCCCGCAGCGCTCACGTCGCGCGCCACCTCCGATGCCGCCTCTGCGGTGACGTCGCCCACGACAACAGCGGCGCCTTCCTCGGCGAGCAGGAGCGCCGTAGCCCGCCCGATATCGGAGCCGCCCCCGCTCAAGAGCACGACCTTCCCGTCGAGCTGGCCCACGTTCAGCGCCTCACGCACCGCCCCAGGACATGGGCGCTCATCGGCGGGCGGAAATAGGCGTCATGGCGCCATCGTAGGACCAGGCCCGCGTGCGGGCGGGGTGGCAGGGGCCGAGCCGAATTGGGCGCCGACCTGGGGCGCATGGCACGATCAGGGCGTGCGAGTGCACCGAAGCTTCGCCTTCATCGACGTCTCCGGGTTCACCACGTTGACCGAGGTCGAGGGCGATGAGCGCGCCGTCGACGTGCTGACGGCTTTCCGGGCCCTTTTGCGAGACATCTGCGCCCGCCGGGGCGTGCGGATCGCGAAGTGGTTGGGTGACGGCGCCATGCTCGTGTGCGTGGACACCCGACCCCTGCTCGAGACGGTCCTCGAGATCCATTACGTCGTGACTGAGGTGTCCGGCCCGGTGAAGACGGTCTCGATCCGCTCGGGCGTCTCGTCCGGCGACGTCATCTTGATGGAGGGTGACGACTACGTGGGGCATTGCGTCAACGTGGCCTCGCGCCTGTGCGATCTCGCGCCGGCCTCCGAGGCGTGGGCCGCACCGTCGGTCATGGAGCACCTGCCCAGCTGGGGTGTGGCCGCAAGCGAGACTCCGGTCAGCCTGCGCGGAGTGGAGAAGCCGGTGCCGGCATCGAACATCCGCATGGCGCTCGCCGGCGAGGACGGGTTGCGCGACCCCATCTGCGGTCTGCCGCTGTCGCACGACACCGCTGAGGAGATCGCGCACGACGTCCGGGGCTCCGTGGTGCTCTTCTGCTCGCCCGGCTGCGTCGACACGTGGCGACGGCGCCCGACCGCCAGCCGGGTGGGCGCAACGTCCGACTGAGGAGTCGGCCCGGGAGGGTGCATATTCCCGCGGTCCGTCAGGACCCAGGTCCTGGGGTTGTGAGCCAGAGGGTCGAAGGCCCGAACCACCCGATCATGGCCGGCGTCCGCTGCCTCGTCCCGACACGACTTGGGCTGTGGGCTGTCAGTACATATAATGTGTTTATGTACCACGCCGAGGCCGACAAGCAGCCGGAACGAGATGAAAGCCGCATCGACCTGGGTCCCGACTCGCTGCTCTGGCGCTGGGCCGGGGACACCCGCATCGCCTTCATGGGGGCCTCAATCGGTCTCCTCCAACTGCTCCACCCGGCGATCGGGGCCGGGGTGTTGGAGCACTCTGATTTCTTCGGGGACCCCTACGGCCGAGTTTTCCGGTCCCTGCCGCGGATCCTGGGCGCCGTCTACGACGGCCCGGCCGCGCCCGACACCGGCCGCGAGGTCCGCGACTTCCATCGCAGCATAAAGGGGGTGGACGACCAGGGCCGGCGCTACCACGCCCTCGACCCTGAGACGTTCTGGTGGGCGCACGCCACGTTCCAGTACATGGCCGAGCAGGTGGCCGACCGCTTCGATCGCCACCGCCTGACACCCGACGAGCGAGAGCAGCTGTACCAAGAGGGCATCGAGTGGTATCGCCGCTACGGGGTGAGCGACCGCTCGGTCCCCCCGGATCGCGCCGCCTTCCAGGAGAAATGGGACTTCTACTGCGCCGAGGTCCTCGAGCTCAACCCGGCGGCCGAGTGGGTGCTCGACTCGCTGCGGCACGCGGCGCTGAGTGCAGAACCCCTTTTGCCGCCGCAGCTGACGCTTCTGCGCCCGTTGGCCAAGACCGCGTTGGCCCGGCACTCGGTGTTCCGGGTGGTGCGGCTGTGCGCCTTCGGTGGTCTGCCGCCAGTAGTTCGTGAAAAGTTTGGGATCGAGTGGTCCGGTGTCGACGCGGTCGCGCTCGACGGTTTGGAGCTCGCCGTGCGGAACACGTGGCCGATCGTTCCGACGACGGTGCGCTGGCAGCCGCGCGCGCTGGAGGGTTGGCAGCGCGTGAAGGCCGAGCGGGCCGAGCAGGCGGCCTGACGATGCCGCGGCGCAAGGTGACGGTGGAGCTTGAGCCGATATTGGGGGCCTTCGCTGCCGTCTCGGCGGCCGGCTCGCCGGAGGATCGCATCCTCGACGCGGCGGCCCATCTGATGCGCACCTACGGATTGAAGCGCTGGAGCATGGAGGACGTCGCAGAGCGCGCCGCCATCGGCCGGACCAGCGTCTACCGCGCTTTCTCGACCCGTGACGAGCTCGTGCACGCCGTCTTGGCCCGGGAGCTGCGGACGACCATCGGGCTGATCAACGCCGCCGCGGTGGCGAGTAGCTCGGTGGAGGACGGCATCATCGAGGGCGCGCTGACCGGCTTGAGCGCCCTCCGGAGCTCGCTCGTCGAGCAACTGCTCCGGACCGACCCGTCCACCATCCTCCCGTTCCTCACGACCAAGGCAGGACCGCTTGTCGCCATCACGCGCCAGCTCCTGGTCGCCCAGGCCCGGTCCGCCGGTGCGTCAATCAGTGAGGAGCACGCGGAGGAGCTGGCTGAGGTTGCGGCGCGCTTGGGACTCTCTTTCGTGCTCACGCGCGAGTCGGTGTTCCCGGTCGACGACGAGGAGTCGCTCCGCGCCTCGCTCCGGCGGGTGTTGCGGCCCGTGCTGTCGCCGCTGTTCGCAGCGGACTCCGCCAGCGTCTAGTTGCTGGCGGCCTGTCGGCCGGCGCCGCGCTAGAAGTTGCGGCCGTGCGGCGTCACCAGCGTGATCGTGACGCGCTCCGTCTCGGCTGCGACCCGATGGCTGATGGCCGAGTCGGCGGTGTTCTCCTCCCAGAACACCTCGACGGCCGCCCCGCTCTCGAGCGCACTGCGCAGGGCCTCGAGCACGCCGCGGTTGACCTCGTCGGGCAAGGAGTCGAGCACCGCCCGCGCCTCTTGCTGGATGTCTTCGGGGAATCCGTCGAGCAGGTTGCTGTTCTCAACCGCCTCGCGCACCGTGATGGCGCCCTCGAGGGCGGATCGGGCGGCCCGGTAGTTACCGGCGTCCGGGGAGCCGAGGGCCTCGTTGGCCTTGTGGAAAACGACAAGAGCTGGCATGACCGCACCTTACTGCAATGGCCATGTGACATGCTGGGGAACGCTTGGGCGGCGAGGGCGAGGTTTTCGCTGACCCAACGGCGGTGTCACACTTCTTCCATGGGGCGGTGCACCGGGATCAGAGGTCGATAGCCGTGCTCACCGCGCCCGATATCCAGTTCGCCCAGCGCGGCCGAACCCATCTCGCCTATCAGGTGGCCGGCACCGGGCCGCCGGACATTGTCTATGTAGGTGGCGCGTACGCGACGACCCTGGCCTGGGACCAGCACGCCACCGCGCGCGGCTTTCGCCGTCTCGCCAGCTTCTCGCGCCTGATCACCTACGACCAGATCGGCATGGGTTATTCGGATCCCCTCGACCCATCGACGGTGCCGACCGTCGATGACCTCGTTGCCGACCTCGAGGCGGTGATCGACGCCGCCGGGGTCACGGACCCGGTCCTGTTCGGGTCGCACAACGGGGCGGCCGTGGCTGCCACCTACGCGTCACGCCACCCCGTGCAACGCTTGGTTCTCTGCAACGGCTGGGCCCGGCTCCCTGTGGCCGACGACTACCCGATCGGTTTCGGCGTCGAGCTCTTGGACCAACTCGAAGAGAGATACCGCAAGGCGTGGGGTCAAGGCAGGATCTCGGGCTATTGGGCCAAGCCGCGGCCCGAGCAAGAATCTCGGCGCGCCGAACTCGCCGCGACGAGTCGCAACCAGGCGGTGACGCTCTTCCAGGTGAACCGCGATCTCGACGTCCGCGGCGCGCTGCCAAAAATTACGGCGCCGACGCTCGTCATCCACCTGGAGGACAACGTGGCGGTGCCCCCGGCGTTCGGCCGCTATCTGGCCGACTCCATTCCGGGGGCGCGCCTTGCCCTCGTACCGGGCAGCGACCAGATCTTCCTGGGGAGTGACGCCGACTCAGTCATCGACGTCGTCGAACCTTTCACAACGGGCACGCGCACGCTCTTCGTCGATCGCATCACCACGACCATGCTGTTCACCGACATCGTCGACTCGACCCCGATGGCGGCGGCACTGGGCGACGAACGCTGGGGCGAGCTGATCGATCACCACAACGCGCGGGTGCGGCGGCATATCAAGAAGACGAACGGCAACGAGGTGAAGTGCACGGGCGATGGCTTCCTCGTCGCCTTCGACGAGACACAGGACGCGATCCGCTGTGCCTAGGCGGCGATGGAGGCGATCGCCGGCCTCGGGTTGGATCTGCGGGCGGGTGTGCACGTCGGCGAGGTCTCACGCATGGGCAGCCACGACCTGTCCGGCCTGGCCGTGCACTTCGCGCAGCGGCTCTGCGCACGGGCCGAAGCGGGCCAGGTGTTGGTCTCCGACGCCGTGCGCGCCGTCTGCGGCCAGAGCGACATCCGCTTCGAAGAGCGAGGGAAGGCTCGGTTCAAGGGCATTCCCGGCGAGTGGGAAGTGTTCGAGGCCCGCCTGTAGCGGTCCGGCCGGGGGATGCGGCCGTCTGGACCGAAGGGCCTTGACATGTGACTAATAGGTTACATATAGTCCTTGACGTGGATGAAGTGTTCAAGGCACTGGCCGATCCCACCCGGCGGGAGCTGCTCGACGAGCTCTTCCGCCAGGACGGCCAGACGCTGGGCATGTTGGGGGAGAAGTTCTCCATGACGCGCTTCGGCGTCATGAAGCACCTCAAGCAGCTCGAGGAAGCCGGGCTCGTCGTCACGCGGCGGCGGGGCCGGGAGAAGCTCCACTTCCTCAATCCGGTGCCGATTCGCCTCATCCACGACCGCTGGGTCAGCAAGTACTCCGAGCCCTGGGTGGCCGGGCTGAGCGAGATCAAGGACAGATTGGAGAGGCAGATGGAAAAGGTGTACGAGATCTTCATCAAGACGACGCCCGAGCAGCTGTGGGACGCCATCGTCGACCCCGAGATCCGGGCCAAGTACAACTT
>DASXEK010000008.1:0-3150 GCA_036490155.1 Acidimicrobiales bacterium
GAGACGACGGCGCGGTAGGGGACCTGGCGGCGGCTGAGCCCGCCGCGGTGCGTCACCACGGCGTCGGGGGTGAACCAGAGCTCCCAGCCGGCGCGGGCGAAGCGCTCGCTCCAGTCGGTCCCCTCCCAATCGAGGCGGTAGTGCTCGTCCTGGGCGCCCACGGACCGCACCGTCTCGGCGCGCACCAGGTAGGCGCATTCGAGGCAGCGGCCGATCCGGTGCTCTTCGGTGTGGGGCCAGCCGTCCCACCAGAAGCCGACCGGCTCGTCGCCGGCCCGTCGCCGCGCCACCTGGCGGCCGAGCAGGGTCTGGGCCAGCGTGGGCAGGCTGCCGACACTGGTCTGCAGGCGCCCGTCCTCGTACCGCAGCCGTGGGGCCACCCAGCCGGCCCGGGGCCGGCGGCCGGCCAGGTCGAGCAGGGCACGCACCGCTCCGGCGTCGAACACGACGTCGGGGTTGGCGATGAGGAAGAAGTCAGCGGGGCGGGCCGCCATGCCCTGGTTGTTGGCGGCGGCCAGGCCCCGGTTGCGCGGGTTGGCGATCACGACGGCATCCGGTTCGGCTGCCGTGACCCGGGCCAGGGTGTCGTCGCCCGACCCGTTGTCCACCACGACGACCGTCGAGAGCAGACCGTCGAGGGCGACCCGGAGCGAGCGCAGGCAGTCCCCGATGACGTCGGCGCTGTTCCAGGTGACGACGACCGCGGTCACCGTCGGGTCGCTCATGTCGCCGCCAAGGCGTAGGCGCTGAGCACCGCCCGCGCGCAGGCGTCCCACGAGGGCGCACGCTGCGCCTGCTCCAGCCCGGCGCGGGACAACGCGGCGGCGCGCGCCTCGTCGCTGACGACGCGGGCCAGTCCGATGGCGATGTCGTCCACCGACGTCGAGGCGCACCACTCGGCCGCTGACCCGAGCACCTCGGGCAGTGGGCCGACCGACGCGCAGACGACCGGCGTGCCGGACGCGGCGGCTTCGAGGGCGGGCATGCCGTAGCCCTCGTAGCGGGTGGGGTAACAGAACGCGAGGGCGCCGGCGATGACGGCGGACCAGGCCGCATCGTCGAGTGGGCCGGCGCGCACGACGCCGTCTTCGGCGGGGCCGGAGGAGCCGACCACCAGCAGGGAGGGGCGGGGTGCGGGCAGGCGTCGCCAGGCCGCCAGCGCCACCTCGGCGCCGCGACGGGGCGCCCCGTCCAACGCCAGGACGTAGGGACCGTCGATGCCCAGCGTCGCGACGACGCCGGGGGCGTCGGCCGCCCGCTCCGGGGAGAACACCGGATCAGGCGCGGGCGGGGCGACGACGAGGCGGGCGTCGGGCACCCCGTAGGCGGCGCGCACCTCATCGCGTGCGTGCTCCGACACCGTCACCACCGCCTTGGCGTGACGGGCCGACCAGCGCGCCTGGGTGCGCCACGCCTGCTGGCGCAAACGGGAGTAGTCCTCGGGATGGTGCTCCCAGGAAAGGTCGTGGATCGTGACCACGCACGGTGTCTTCGTGACGAAGGGGATGGCGTTGTAGGTGCCGTGGAAGATCCCGTCGAAAGAGCGCAACCAGCGGGCCACGCTGCCCTGGAGCCAGGCGACCTCGGTCAGGCCCCGCACGGCGCGCAGTGGCACCTCCTCGCAGCCGAGGTCGAGCGACGGTCGGGTGGCGTCGGTCAGCAGGACGAGGTCGACCTCGTCGCGCAACCGCGGCACCAGGTTGGCCAGCCGGCGCCCGACGCCGGTGTGGGGCACATCCTGGAGGCGACGGGCGTCGAGCGCGACCTGTGTCACGCGGCGTCCGCTGCGGCCCGGTAGGCGGCGGCGTGGATTGCGGCGGAGCGCTCCCAGGTGAACGACCGGGCGTGCGTCACGCCCGCCTCCGCCACTTCGCGCCGTCGGGCGTCATCGTCGAGCAGGGATCGCACTGCGGTGGTGAACGCGGCGACGTCACCGTCGGTCACGAGGAGCCCGCCCCCGCCGACGACTTCGTGCAGCGAGGAGTTGTCGAAGGCGACGACCGGCGTGCCGCAGGCCATGGCCTCGAGGGCGGGGAGGCCGAACCCTTCGAGCCGGCTCGTCATCAGATAGGCCGTGGCGCCCTGGTAGAGCGAGACGATGTCGGGGACGTAGCCCCTGATTTCGATCCGCTCGGGGTGGCGCGCACCCGCATGGAGCGCGTCGAGCTCTTGGCGGCCCCAGTCGTGGACCTGCCCGGCCATGACCAGGCGGTGCGGATAGCCGGCATCGACGAGCGAGTCCATCACGGCGAAGGCGATGTCGAAGCCCTTGCGCCGGCTGAACTCGCTCACGACGAGCAGATAGGGCCGCCCATCGACGGGCGGCGACCCGGGCGTGTACTCGGCACCGACTCCATGAGGGGCGACGACCACCCGGGCTGGATGCAAGCCGAGGACCCGGGTCCCCTCGTCCGCCGCGTGCTGCGACACGGCCACCACCATGTCGGCGCGGCGATAGCGCGGACCGAAGCGCTTCCAGCGCGCCCGCAGGGCGGCCTGATCCGGCGCGTCGAACAGCAGCGGGATGACATCGTGCAGCGTCTGCACGTACGGCGCTCCGACGGCTGCGGGTGCGTGGAAGGCGGGGTTGTGGAAGACGCCGCCTTCGCCGCGATGGCGGCGCACCTCAACGGGCAGCCGCAGCGCGTGCTCCCACAACTCGAGCCGCGGTTGGCGGGTCAGGCGGTGGAGCGGCACCGCCTCCACTCCGGGGGGCAGGGCGGCGGGGTCCTCGCAGAGCGCCCGAACGGCAAGGTCGGGACGCTGCGCCAATGCGGCGAGGAGGTGACGGGTGTAACTCCCGATCCCGCTGGCCGCGGCCACCGATGAGAGGGGTTGGGCATCGAGGAGGACCTCGGTGCGCGCGGTCAAGTTTGGCGAGGAGGGCGTGCCGGGGGAGAGGAGCGGGGTCGGGGAGGGCCGACGTCGCGCGGCGGGGGCTGGGGACGGGCGGTCTCGGGCGGCGTGTAGGGCTCGGGCGTGTCGCCGTAGCCGTAGCCGTAGCCGTAGCCGAAGGTGCCGGCGTCGCGGCGCTGGAACTTGTTGAGCACCACGCCGAGCAGCCGGGTCTGGTTGCGGGTGAGGAGGTCCTTGGCCTTGCTCACGGCGTCGATGGCGGTGTTGCGCGACTCGGTGACGAGCACGGCGCCG
>DASXEK010000012.1:0-24410 GCA_036490155.1 Acidimicrobiales bacterium
GTCGAGTCCGAAGGTGGTGAGGATCATGATCCGCGCGGTGTTGTCGGCGGCAAGGATCCGCCGGGTGGCCTGGAGCCCGTCGAGCTCTGGCATGCGGATGTCCATCAGGATCACGGTCGGGTCAAACCGCGCCGCCAAGGCCACCGCTTCCAGTCCGTTGCTTGCTTCGGCGACGACTTCCATGTCTTGTTCGCCGGCGAGCAGCATTCGGAAACCGGCACGGACCATGGACTGGTCGTCGGCGATGAGGACTCGGATCGTCATGGCCGGTCTGGAGTGAGTGGGAGACGGGTGCTGAGCGTGAACCCGCCGCCGTTTGTCGTGCCTGCGGTCATCTCGCCGCCGTAGAGTCTGACGCGCTCGCGGATGCCGATCAGTCCGTGGCCGTGGCCGTCGCTCGGCGTCACGTCGGTGCCGTCGTCGCGCACTTCGATCCCGACCTCGTCCGGCGCATACCGGATGGTGACCTCCGCGTGGCTGGCGCGGGCGTGCTTGAGCGCGTTGGTGAGACCCTCCTGCACAATCCGATACGCGGAGAGGTCCATCCCTGGCGGGAGCGGGAAACGCTCCCCGTCGAAGTGCATCTCGACGGGCAGCCCGGCGCGGCCGATCTCCTTGATCAACGAGTCGAGGCCGTCAAGGCCGGGCTGAGGCGCGAGCTCGACGCCATCGCCGTCACGGCGCATCACACTGAGCAGACGGCGCATCTCCGCCAGCGCGCCGCGCCCGGCCTGCTCGACACTTCTGAGGGCATCGCGATCCTCGGCCATCGCGTCGGGGAGCTGATGTCTGACAGCGCCGACTTGCAGCACCATCACGCTGACGGCGTGCGCGACGATGTCGTGCAGCTCGCGCGCGATCCGCGCCCGCTCCTCGGCCACGGCGACGCGCGTCGCTGCATCTCGCTCCTGCTCGGCCTGTGTCGCATGTGACTCCGCCACCTCGGCCTGCTCGGCCCGCGCTCGGACGGCAAGGCCTGCAAGCCAGGCGACGGCGAAGTCGAGGGGAATGAAGACGAGCTGGTCGACCGAGTGTCCGGGGATGTTGTAGATGAGGGTCGCCGTAGCGCCGACCACGATCGCCAGTCCGAGGCCGGCCCGCCGGAGGTCCCGAAGGTTCCCGAGCAGGAATGCGGTCGCCAGCCCGATCAGAAAGATGGACTCCGGGTACGGGATCAGCAGCGGGTCGACGAACGAGATTCCCGCGGCCAAAACCCAGTACGCCGCCGGTCCGGCAAACGGAAACCATCGCCGCGCGAACACGGGTAGCACCAAGATCGCAAGCGCGGGAATGCAGAACCACAGCGTCGTTGTCGGAGCTCCGGACGAGCTGCGTCCGAGCACCACGTCAAGGATCGCCACGATCGTCAGCAGCGCGATCAGCAGGTCGAACCAGTACGTGCGGGCGAGATGTTCGATTCGGCTCACGCGCTGAACGTACTCCGCCCCCTCCGTTCCCGCCTCCTACCTACGTAGGAGTCGAAATCGTCGGATGGTAGGAACCGCGATCCAGCCTCCCGACGATGCCGATCTCGCGATCGCATCTTAGGTTCGTCGCATGGCACCGCCACCCGACACCGGACACCGGAGGGACGAACTCATGACCCAGACCGAAACCCACACCACGAACACGACCACCGACGTCATTAACGCGGATCCAATCCACCAAAAGGAGAGCTTGATGAAAGCTTCCATCCAGATAGGCGGCCTGACCAAACGCTTCGGAAATGTCGTCGCTGTCGACAATCTCAGCTTCGAGGTTGCACAAGGCAGTGTGACGGGGTTCCTCGGCCCAAACGGCGCGGGCAAGACCACCACCCTGCGGATGCTGCTCGGTCTCATCGAGCCGACGGCAGGCAGCTCGACGATTGCGGGTAAGCCCTATCAGGAGCTTGTCGATCCGTTTCGGCACGTCGGAGCGGTACTTGAGTCCACCGGCTTCCATCCGGGACGTCGGGCGCGCGACCACCTTCGCGTGCTGTGCGTTGCGGCTGGTCTCGCCGTCACCCGTGTCGACGAGGTGCTCGACGAGGTCGGCCTTGGAGATGTTGGCGATCGGCGTGTCAAGGGGTTCTCGCTCGGCATGCGCCAGCGCCTCGGACTCGCTACCGCTCTGTTGGGCGAGCCCGAGGTACTCATTCTTGACGAGCCGGCGAACGGCCTCGATCCCGAGGGGGTGCGCTGGCTGCGCAGTTTCCTACGCAGCTACGCCGACGGAGGCCGCAGCGTGCTCGTATCGAGCCATCTTCTCGCTGAGATCGCACAAACCGTCGACAACGTCGTCATCATTGCCAAGGGACGCCTGGTCACTCAGTCCTCACTTGCCGATCTGGCTGATCGCACGAGGGCGGGCGTGTGGGTGCGAACGCCGCAGGCCCAGGCTCTTCGTGAGGCACTTGCCGCCAAGGGCATCGCTGCCGAGGTGCAGACCCCAGAGACGGTGGTAGCCCTCGAGACAACGACCGAGGCCGTTGGCATCGCCGCCGCCGGCGCTGGTGTCGTGATCTTCGAGATGACGGCTCAGCATTTCGACCTCGAGGAGTTCTTTCTCGACCTCACCACCCCGACCACGAACCCAATCACCCAAGGAGCGTCACGATGAAGAACCTCATTCACGCCGAGCTGTTGAAGCTACGCACCACTCGGATGATCTACGGCCTCGCGCTCGCCGCGCTGGCCTTCGCTGCGATCAGCGCGATCAGCGCGATCTCTACCGCCGGGCGATCCGGCGGCGGCCCCGCATTGAGTACAGCAGCAGGGATCCGCAATGTCATGTCCGCGGGATTGCCAGGCGGCATCTTGGCGCTCGTTATCGGCATCTTGATCATGGCCGGCGAGTTTCGCCACAACACCGCGACCTCGACATTTCTCATATCGCCGCATCGCGGCCGCGTTGTCGGTGCCAAGTTCGCGGCATCGGCTCTCGTCGGCGGCGCGCTTGCCTTGCTCTCTTCAGCGGTCACGCTGGCCGTGGCATTGCCGTGGCTTGCGACCAAGCACGTTCACGTCGACATCTTCAGCCGCAACGTCGGGTTGGTTCTGCTTGGCGGCATCGCCGCAATGACGATTTACGCCACCGTCGGTGTTGGAGTGGGCTCACTGATCCGAAATCAGACTGCCGCGGTGGCCATTGCCCTTGCGTGGGTGTTGGGCGTTGAGAATCTCCTCGTCAGCTTCGCCCATGAGATAGGCCGATGGACAGCCCTTGGCGCAGCCGCTGCTCTCACAAATCAGCAGACCAACAGTGACTTGCTACCGATGTGGGGAGGGGCGCTGCTCTTCGTCGCCTACGGATTGGCGTTCGCCGCTGCCGGGACCAGATTCACCATGAGGCGAGATGTCTCATAAGCATCGAACGCGACGGTGTTCGACCACCTCACTCTCCTGAAGGGTGAGGTGGTCGAGCTCGTCGCGTGCCCCCGCCCCGGCGCTCGGTAGCTACGCGCGCCCCGACCGGGAAGGGCTCTTCCCAGTCCGGGCTCGCGGGGCGCTTCCGTCCGAGCCCGGCTCGACAACTTGGAGTTCACGACCGTGGCCGACAAGCCAGCGTCGTGGAGATGCGCGAGCTGATCGTGTTCCAAGGCGATCATCGATGAGACCACCACGGTCGGGCCCGTCTTCAACAGTCCGGCGAGCTCGTAGATGGCGGACTTGCCGGCGCCTGTTGGCAGCACTGCCACCACGCTGCGCCCGGCGGCTGCGGCGCTGATCGCCTCGAGCTGGCCAGGGCGCAGTTGGTCGAACCCGAGCCGATCTCGGGCGAGACGCCGAATGGAGCCGGCAGTCGGGAGTACCGTTCCCATTCTGCGGGCTCCTCGACCTTCGCCTCGAACGAGCGAGTGAGGAAACCGCCCCGCCTCAGTCGCTGGTCTGGGACGACCTCGGCTGAAGCGCCCGCAGCAGGTGGACGGACGGCCAGATCCAGCGGGCGAGGCCGACTCCGACCCTTCTACAAGCCGTCGAGGTCGACGTTGGGGTAGCCGTCTGGAATCTTCTCCAAATCAGCGGGGTCTGTGTCGATCACTTCAAGCTCCGGGTCGTCCTCGAGGTCCGGGAGCAACTCATCCTCGCCGACTTCATCAGCCTCGGCGCCGACGCCGGCTTCTTTGCTGCCGGCGGCGGTCACGGGGTCGAGGTCCGCGCCCGCTTCCACGTCGTCTGCATCTTCGGCAGGTCCCGACCCGTCCGGGTCGTCAATGCCCCCCTCCAAGATTGACATCTGGTCCTCGTCGTCGAGGTCGCCCCCGATCTCCTTCAGCTCGGTCCGATCGACCGTCATGTCCTCGATGTCGCGGTGGCCAAAACCCTCGCCCGTTGCGTCCTGCTCATCGAGGTCTTCATCCACGTCTTCGTACAACGTGCTGTCTTCGGGTGGCTGTTTCGAGATGTCAGTCATGGTGGTGGTCACTACCTCCCTTGATGAGGCATTTCACACTGTGAGGGACTGGGTCGCAATCGAATCTCGGTCAAGCCCAGTGGAAAAGTCTGGGGCCGTCAACAAGGTCTTGGTATCCGGGGCTCCACGGTTCGCACAACAGGGGTCATGAGCCGGCCACGGCGTGGGCGTAGGCCGTAGGCCTCGGTCACCCCACGTGCCTGTTGGTTGAATAGCCTTCGCCAGGGGCTCCCCAAACCGACCACGCGGCCTCGACTCCCGTCGCCCCCTCTCGGCAAACGTCCCAGGTCAGGCCCGGTTGTCAGTATGGCTCAGCCCGGACGTCTGCCACCGTCAAATGGCCGGCGCCCTTTTCCCCTCTTCGCTCGTAGTCGGCCAGTTCGTTATTGCCCCCAAAAGGTGGCCTGCGACCAGCGCGTATCGTTGGTTGGCGGCGACTACGGGAGCGACATTGGCTCCCAGGTGAGTCCGCCGTCGCTCGTCTCGAACCAGTGAGCATCGGTGCCTCCGCTGACGAGTGCGAGACCGTGTTCGCCTTGGACGTAGACCGGATAGATCTCATCGGTTGAATCTGACGGAACCTGGAGAACAGCGCGCCACCCCGGTTGACTGGTACCGGTGCGCCAAAGCGTCTGCCCACCGGTGACGTAGAAGACCGCATCCGATCCGTTGGTCGTGACTTGCCCGATGAACTTGCCGGAGGGTGGGCCGTCAATTAGATGTTGCCAACTTGTCCCAAGGTCGTTGGACACCGAGAGCGTGCTGACCGAGGCGTTGCCTCCTCCGCCGGGGCCGCAGAGCCCGGCCACTGCGTCACCCGTCAGCGCGCCTACCGGTTGGCAGCCAGTGACCGGAGCGGCTGAGGTGCTGCCGCTGACCGATCGGCGGTACGTCTCGTAGCCCAACGCGGCGACGACACCGTGATCGGGTGTCGGCAGCAGCGTTCCGTCGCCGTCGGTACCGGTCGGGAGCGGAGCTCCGACGCGGTGCCACGACAGTTCTCGGGCCGATTGGGCGTGAAAGATGGACCCTCTCCCCATCGCCTGAGGGCACGAGACTGCGCCGATGGGGCAGGTATCGACCAGCGCCCACACGTCGCTGCCGGATGATGTGAGCGCGACGACCATGCCGCCCGCCGGGAACCGCATTTTTGTCCACGTGGAGCCAGCGTCGTTGGTCTGCCACCCGATCCCGGCCTGGAAATACCAACCGCGCACCTGACTGGCGAAGTGGACGCCGACCAACGCCCCCAATTGGTAGCGCGTGGCCGAGTTGATGCTCTGTGCCGCCACATTCGGCACGGGCGTCCGGACCCAGGTCTGGCCACCGTTTATCGTCCGCACGATGGTCGGGTTGCCCTGGGGCAGCGCGACATTGCCGCTGGCGATCCAGCCATGTTCGGGGCCGGTGAAATCGACGGTGGTCGGACCCTGCCCCACCAATCCACCGCCTACAGGTGCGGTCTCTGAGGGCGGCAATGCCTTCGCGGAAGGCGGTCGAAGCGAACGCGGCGAGCTCGAGTTGCCATCTCCGTCACCACGGCCACCCGCGCTGACCAGGCTCAGGACCAGGAGAAGCAATCCAGCCAGCAGGGCAACGATTCCCGCGAAGGTGAGATACCGGCGACGGCGGCGGCGGCGGGCCTCGCGGAACAGCGCGTCGATCTCGCTTGCGAGGAGATCGGGCGACGTCTCGACGACCCTCACCGGACCCCTTCCCAAGACAGCACAATAGTCCTACTATGAATAGGACTATGTTCGATGTCAACATCGACCGGGACGAGCCGATCCCCCTGCATGATCAGGTCGCCGCCGAGATTCGCCGCGCCATCGCCGACGGCGAGGCGGGACCCGGCGAGAGGCTGCCTCTCGCCAAGGACATTGCCGCCGTCCTCGGGGTCAACAAGAACACGGTCCTGCGCGCCATGCACATCCTGCGCGACGAGGGGTTGCTCGAGTTCACCCGCGGCCGGGGCATCACGGTGTCGGGCACGCCGCAGAAGGGTGCCGTCCTTAGCCGAGTGCACGAGCTCATCGATTTCGCACGGACACACGGCTACCGGCGCGAGGACGTGATCGACATGATCGCCGAGATGCCATGACTCGTTGCACGTCGTCGTGGGTGCCGTCATGACAGTCCTCGACCGCCCGCGAGTCGAAAGCAGCAGCCCCACCGAGATCGAAGTGCTCTTCCGAGAGGCCCGACGACGGCGTCACCGGCGCTGGCTGGTGGGTTCGGGCCTCGTCGCCGTTCTGCTCGCGCTCGCCCTGGTTGCCGTTGGTCTTGGGCTGAATCGGGGTACCACGGCTCCGCTGCGCAAGCGGGTCCACCACCATTCCACGCATGTATCGGTTCCGGCGCCACCGCCTGCGGTCTCCGCGAACACCGGGCTCGACCGACCCACCGCGCTCGCAGTCGCAACAGACGGAGATCTCCTTATCGCCAATCAGGGCACCAACCAGATCCTTCGCCGGCTGCCCGACGGAACGTTCCAGGTGGTCGCCGGGACCGGGACGGCCGGCTACAGCGGCGACGGAGGTCCGGCCGTCGAGGCCGAGCTCAACACTCCGAACGGGATCGCAGTCGCTCCCGATGGCACGATCTATGTGGCTGACACCGCCAACAACCGCGTGCGGGCCATTTCGCCCTCGGGCACGATCTCGACCGTCGCCGGCAATGGTTCGAGTGTGACTGGCAACGGCAAGATCGGAGTCGGGCCGTTCGGGATCCCCGCCCTCGACGCCACGCTTGCCGACCCCCTGAGCGTCGCCCTAGGTCCCCAGGGCCAGCTCTATGTCGCCGACAGCGGCGGTATCCAGGTAATTCCACCGGATCGGATGCTCACCACCCTGACGCCGTCGGGGCTCGACCCCAGTGTGTTCGGGACTGACGGCGACCTCATGGCGAGCGCCATCACGGTCGACCGGACGGGAGATATCTATGTTGCCGACTTCGCTCCCAAGGAGCTGGTCGAACTGTCTTCAACTGGGGCGCTCGTCCGTAGCTGGGTCGTCTATATCACGAATGGCGGGCTGGCGACCGCACCCGACGGTTCGATCCTTGTTGCCGACTACGGCGAGTTCAGTGTTGATCGCATCCTCGACGGGCAACTCACTCGCATCACCTCGTTCTCGCTCGACTCGATCCCCGGGATCACGGGCACGTTCCGGCCATCGGGCGTCGCGGTCACCTCGACCGGCCAGATCTATGCCGATACGGATGGTGCGAATGGCGGCACCAACACTCCGACGCTCGGCACGCTCAACAATGGGGCACAGTTCCAAACGCTGGCCACAGGTGCGAACACCTACAGCCAGGGCAGCTGATCGCGAGCTTCAATTACACAGTGAGAGCATCGCGATCAAGGGAGTCAAAGAGGACGCCAGCGCCTCACGCTGCGTGAGCGATGCCCGGCATCAGTTCTCCGGTGCGTATCGACCCAGAGCGGCGACCACGTCGTAGAAGCCGAGCATCGTCTCGTGCACGATCTGCCGGACGGGGAGAACTTCAGCGATACGCCCTGCTCCCTGGCCGCCGAAGGCGAAGCCAGCGTCGAGATCCCCTTCGAAATAGAGCTTGAGCACGCCCTCCATGCCCACCGTCCGACCCATGACGACCGATGGCTCCCGCTCAAGGTTCTCGCTGAATGGAGTCCGCATGACCCGGTAGGCCGGGCTCGAGTGCGCACTCAGGACGACCGTGTCCGTGGCGTCCGCCTCGGTGACCAATCGTTTGTAGTTGTCGTGCACGGGCGACTCGGCGGCACTGACCATGCGCGTCCCCATCTGAATTCCCTCAGCTCCCAAAGCGAAGGCAGCGGCCATCGAGATGCCATCGACTATCCCGCCCGCTGCGATGACCGGGAGGTCGAACGCCCCGCAGATCTGGGGCAACAGGACCATCGACGACACGGGCTTCGTGCTCTTGAAGCCGCCCCCTTCACCTCCTTCGACCACCAGGCCATCGACGCCCGCGTCGACGGCCTTTCGTGCGGCCCGCAACGACGGCACCACGTGGAACACCGTGATCCCGAAAGCATGGAGTTCCTTCGTGTAGCGGTGTGGGTCCCCGGCTGACGTGGTCACGAACCGGACGCCCTGGCCGGCGACAAAGTCGACGATCTGCGGATCGGTCACCAGCATTTGTGCGATGTTGACGCCCCAGGGCTTGTCGGTCAGATCGTGCATCGCCACCATTTCTTCTCGGACTTCATCAAGCCGTCCCGAGGACGTCTCAATGATCCCGAGGCCGCCGGCATTCGAGACCGCCGACGCCAACTGGGCTCGAGCAATGAATCCCATTGGGGCTTGGAGGAGCGGATAGTCGACTCCGAGGAGCTCGCTGACGCGGGTCCGCAGTGGCGGCGGCGGTCGGGATTCTTCGGCTCCGCTCATGACTCCGTGCTCGAGGGTGCGATCAGGTGAACCTACTCCGACGTCCTCAGCCAGTCACTGGGTCGCGGTGTTATTCACCATCGGCTGGTACTTCCGGCACGGCTCGTTCCGCAGGCTTGGGCACGGAGGCAACGGCGTCGGCACGGTGACGCCGGGCACGACGGGGAGCACCAGGCTCGATGGCATGGAGCTGGAGTGGGCGATGCTCACGGTCGCGGTGCCTGAGGGCTGGGTTTGGCTGAAGGACCAGACGGGCTGCGTCCCGTTCGGCGCCGAGATCGTGACGCGAATGCGCGATCCGACCCGGTAGACGTGGCCCTCGTCGTAGAGCGGGATCGCCACCGTCACGAACTGGTTCGCCGGCATGGGCGCGGCGGCGGCCGACGCGAAGCTGGGGATCGGGTCAAGCGTCGTGCTCGGCTCATCCAAGAGGTTCGAGGTGCCCGAGGAGAGCGCGCGGTCGCTCGCACGCAGCCAACCGTTCTGGACGAAGGTCTCGTCCCCATCCGGTCGCACCTCGCTGATGGTGGCCTGGAGGTCGACATCGGGGGTCGATGATCGCACCCACAGATCGACGGCGCCCCCGCCGATGACGGTGGTGTTGGTCGTGAACGGCGCCGTGACATAAGAGACCGCGGTGTCCCCTGGATCCTGTTCCCAGTTCCACTGCCACGCCGAGGCGTTGCTCCACAGGCCGCCCCCGCCGGTATTGGACCCGTAGTCCGTGAGCGGGAGGGCGCCCGCGTCCGACGTGTACCAGTCGATCCCCTGGCTCGTCGGGGGTTGGCCGTCGAGCGTGCCGTTGGGCCCGAGGTACCAGGTGGTCTGTGCCGTAGAAGGCACGGGGTAGGTGGAGAACGACTGTTCGAAGCCGGCGTAGGGGTCGCCCGGGCGGGACAGAGGCCCGGCCGGGGTCCCGGCGCCGTTGTCGAAGAGCACGCGCACCGCGGGAAGCTTGTCGAAGGCCGTCAATGCAGCCTTGTAGGTCGGGATCAGCTGAATGGGGTCGGGCGGCAGCTGGACCAGATCCGACGCGGGGACGCCCATCGCCATCTGATAGATGATCGGCGCCAGCGCGTGGATGGCCAGCGAATCATCGAGCGGCGCCCGGTGGGCGACGTAGAGCTCGAGGAAGTCGTACCAACGGTCGAACGTGGCGGGGTCGAGCGAGTCGACGTGCGCGCCGTTGGTGAACGTGAACCACTTCTGGTCGGTCCCGGTGAACTGCGGGACCAGGTCGGCACACTGTCCACCCGTCTGTTCGTCCTCCCACTGGCAGGCCAAGAACACCGGCACCGTGATCTTGTTGACGAACGTCACCGGGTCCAGCGGGTCGGCAACTGTCGGGTTGTAGTACTCGTTGGCCACGATCTTGGCATCGAGGTTCGCCGCCTCGCCGTGGAGCGCCTGGTTCGCGGCGCAGGTCGCGTCGCCCCCCACGATGCGTTGGTAGGCCCAGGCTTGCCCGCTGTTGGGCCCGGCAGGCTCCGCGTCCTGCTGACGTTGCTGCGCCCACGCGGTGGCAAAGCCGGTGTTGAGTATGCCACCGGGGTCCAACGTGCTTGCCGTTGCGTCAATGGTCGAGAGTGGCGAGATCGCCTCGAGATCCGGCGGGTCGAGCTGCGCCGTGAAGAGTTGGCTGATGGCGCCGTAGGAGATGCCGATCATCCCGACCTTGTGGCCCAGCACCCAGGGTTGATGGGCGATGGTCTCAATCACGTCGTAGCCATCGAGGTTCTGCAGCGGTTCGAAGTAGTCGAAGGCGCCGCCTGAGCAGCCCGTCCCCCGCATGTTCACGTCGACCACGGCGAACCCCATGAGGTTGGCGAGGATGGCGATGCCGTTCTCCGGTCCGGCGGGGTTGGCGTATCCGTAGCCCGAGTACTCGATCACCGTGGGGAACGGCGCGACCACATCCGGACCGGTCGGCAGCGGGACGCTCGGCGGAAGCCCGGGCAGTCCGGCCGGATGAGTCGGGAGATGCACGTCGATGGCGAGTTCGGTTCCGTCTCTCGTCGTCAGATAGCCGTAGCCGCTGTCGGGGATCGATTGGTCATAGATGTTGGGATCCCAGGGCGCTGCGCTGTCGGTGTAGACGGTGATCGGTCCCGACTCCTGGCCGTCCGAATCGACGCGGACGTGATAGCCGCTGGCGGCCCACACTTTGCGAAAGAGCAGGCCTCCGAGCGAGTCGGCGTGCAGCGTGTAGAGGGCTTGTCCGGCGGGTCCGAGCAGCGTTGCCTTGGCCAGTGGTGGGAGCCCCGTCACGTCGACCTGTTCGGCGCTGCCGACAGCGGTGAACTGGGGAGTCGACGCCACTGTCTCCGTTGCCGGCAACGAGGCGGCCACGAGCCAGCCACACAGGAGCGCGACGAGCACGGAGGTGCTGCGGCGTGCCCCCGATGACGCTCTCGACATTCAGACCCCGCCCTTCTCCGAACGTCCCAACCCGGTCCAGTCGGAATGACCTTAGTGACGGAGAGGTCGTGTCCGCCTCCGACGTGACGGCCGTCGTGGGCCAAGATGGTGCAGCAATGGGACCAGCCGACCGGAGCAGCAAAAGCCGTAACGACGCGACGCCTGCCGATGGAGTCCCACGGTTCTCGGGTCGGGTGGCCATCGTCACCGGTTCGACGGCCGATCCGAGCATTGGCAGATCCTGCGCCTCCCGCCTCGCGCAAGAGGGCGCGTCGGTTGTCATCAACGGCCGGGATGAGAGACGGCTCGCGTCGACGGAGGAAGCCCTACGCGCACAGGGATTCGACGTCGTCGGCGTGGCGGGCTCCATGGACAACGAAGCAGCGGTGGCCGTGCTCACTGACCGGGCCGTGGACGCGTTCGGCCGAATCGACATGATCGTCAGCACGGTGGGGGGCGCTCCGTACCCCCTTTCGTTCGACGCCATCAGTGAGGAACAGCTGCTCGAGACCCTCCGGCTGAACACCTGGCCGGCCGTTGCCCTGATCCGTGCCGCGCTCGCTCGAGGCCTCGGCGACAACGCGGGTTCGGTCGTCACGATTTCGAGCGGCTCACCTCACAAGACGACGTCGGCCATGGTGGCCTACGCGTCGGCCAAGGCGGCGCTGAACGCCATGACGCGGACCATCGCAGCCGACCTGGCCGATCGGGGGGTTCGAGTGAACGCCGTCAGTCCCGGGTTGGTGATGACCACGGCGACTCGGCCCATCTGGAAACCAGACGGGGGTGCGGCCGCAGGATCGGCCCTTCCTCTCGGCCGCCTGACCGAAGCCGACGATATCGCCGCCGCAGTGTGTTTTCTGTTGTCCGATGACGCACGGCAAATCACCGGGATCACCCTCGACGTCGACGGTGGAAACCACCTCGGGAGAGGGTGGACGCCCATCCGGTGACGGCCGGACTTCCTCTCCCTACGAGGGCCACATCCTCTTGAGTGAGCCGACGACCGTGGCCCCGATGTGCGCGATCTGCTCGCGCACGTGTTCCGGCGACATTCCCGGCAGCTGCACCCGGAGATTGAGCGCATCGGCTCCCACCTCCGTCGCCGCTGCGACGAGACGCTCCGCCATCTCGTCTGGCGCATCGGACGCGATCGTCTGGTCCTCACCGAACGAATTCGCCGCCGCGGCGTAGCTCTCATAGACAGCCCGCTGGTCGTCAACGAGCGCTGACCGAATGCGCCCCAGCCAAACCCGGCGGATCAGGACCTTGGAACCCGTGCCCTCGGCCTCCCCGAACGCCCGGGTGAGGCGGGCGAGCCGCGTCGGGTCCGACATTCCTTCCATGAGGATTCCGGCTCCGCACCGGGCCGCGCGCACCGCAGCGGCAACCGACACCGCCGCGCTGAGCACGGGCACCGGAGTTCGACGGCAGGCCCGCAGCGCCGGGTCGCCGTCGAGGCTTCCCAAGTCCTCGCCTCGAAGCATGGCGACGATCCGGGGGAGCTCCGATTTGAAGCGATCGACAGAATCGACCTGGCTGACGCCAGCCGACTCGAAGTCGAGCGGCAGGGCGCCCGCGGCCACTCCAAGTCCGACACGACCGGGGTGCCGAGCCTGGAGCCACGCGACCTCTTCCGCGACGAGCGCAGTAGGACGAAGTGGGAGCAAGAGCGGCGCCGCCGCCGCCCACCCCGTCGTCTGCTCGGCCAAGACGAACGAGGCCATCTGCAATGGTTGCGCGAGGTACCCGGCAAAGCCGCCGTGGTGCTCACTGGCCATGACCCCGTCGAAACCGCTGTCGAGAGCGAGACCGGCTTGGGCGCAGAACTCGCTGACGATTTGGTCGGCGGGGAGCTCGTTGTGCGGGTACAGCCGGATGGACACCGATCCTCGGGCGAATGGAGCGGGCGCCGGCAACAAGCCAGGTCGCGGGTCGCGGCCTGACTCTTTGCCCTCGCCGGTGATCACGCGGCTGTGGGGAGCGGCTTCCACGGTTGGACCGGCGTCCAGCAGACGACCTGGGGGGGCAGGTTGCCGAGCGGTATCCGGCACTGGCTGGTCGGGGGGGAGTTCACGTGGAGCCGCACGACTTGGTATTGCGTGGGGCCGTAGAACTTGGTGGGGCCGTAGGACAGGATCGGGGAGTAGCCACCGGGGAAGTTCTTGGTCTGCGACATCGCGGTGACGAAGGTACGCCGGTTCAGGTTCTTGCCCGCGGCCTTGGCCGCGGCGGCAAACAGACGGATCTCCTGGCACCAGCCCTGCACGGGGCCTTGTTCCTCAATGTCGTCGTTCATGTTCCCCTTCGGGATCTCCGGGTAGGCCTTGTGCCACGCCGTCCAGCAGCTCCGCACGCCGGGGTCGTACCCACCCTGCGCTTCCGGACGAGGGTCGTCGACGCCACCGAGCGTCTCGGTCGTGACGCCCTCCTGTCCGTTGAGCGCCTTCGCGTACGGCACCGGGATGAGACCGAGCGACGATTCGATGGAGTTCTCGTAGTCCGACAGCAACAGCTTGGGGAAATACTGCTGCTGGGTCTGCGCCTCGAGCACCGGAAGGAAGGCGTTGAACGGGATCAGGGGGATCATCGACGTCACCCCGGCCGCGTGCAGCTTCTCCACCACCAGAGTGGAGTCGCTCGACGTCGACGCACCTTCCGACGTCTGCGCGGGGATGGTCTCGACCACGGGCGTCACACCGACCCGCTTGAGGTCTGGAAGCAGGTACTTGTTGAGGGCGGCTTGATCGCTGGCCCGGTCGCCGACCACCACGCCCAACTTGGCCTTGCCACCGATGGTGCCCTGGCCCTTGCCCCAGGTGACGAGGGCCTGGAGCACGGCGGCGTCGTCAGGTCCGGTCCACCAGAGGTACGGCGAACCCGCTTGCGTGAAGGAGGACACGGTCGTCCACTGGCTGAGCATCGGCGTGTGGCCCTGTTGGGTCACGCAGAGCTCGTTGGTGCCGGTGAATGTCCCGACGCCATCGAGCACCGCAAAGATCGGTGGGTTGCCCTGAGTCCAATTCTCGCACAGCGCCTGCATCGAGGCATCGTTCGCCGGGTTGTAGGTCGTGATGATCGGATTGATCTTGCGCCCGTTGATCCCACCGCTGTCGTTGACCTGATTGACAAAGAGATGGATGGCCTTGGCCTGCTCGGTGTACTCGATGTCACCGGCGAACCCGTAGGTCGACGCCAGCGAATCGAGGTTCGCCACCGGGAACGCAACGTTGATCGTCGTGGCCGTGACGCCCCGCGTGCTGGTGCTGGCCTGCGACACCGGAACGCTCGCCCCGCCCACTCCCGTCGAGACGAGGGCTGTCGGGAGGACCGTCAGCGCCGCCGCCACCGCGGCGAGCTTCAGGCCACGACGGCGCGCCCGGTGACGTGGTCGCCCGGTGCGTGTCGTTCCGAATGCCTTCGCGGTCACGTGACACCACCCCCTGCGCGCGGCCCCCGTCTGCGGCGTCCTCGCCCTGCGCCGCCGTCATCCTCGCGCACGCGCTGGCAACGGAACTGTCACGCTCGCGCTTCAGGAGTCCCCTATCGGGAACCGGTTCGAGCCCGAAGCAGTCTTCAGCCGGCCGGCGACTCAGTTCATGCTCACCGGTTCGTTGGCGGGCGGCCACTCGCTCAGGTGGGCGTACTTCCCTCGGGAAAAGGGGCGCCGGCGCTCCTGGACGACGGTCGTCCTCGTGAGTCGGTCCCAGGGAGCGTTTCGTGGCTTGGAGAACAAGTCATCCGGCGGGGAAGCTCCCATCACGAATGTGAGGGCAACCACGACGCAGGTCAGCATCGTGGGTAGCAAAAGGAGCGTGCACAGAAGGGCATTGCGCAGGATCGATCGTCCGAGGCCGATCGGTCTTCCGTCCGAGATCCGAAGGACTCTGAGGCCCGTCAGCCGGAACGCTGCGGTCCTGCCGTTGCGCCACTCGAGAATGCTCCAGCCCACCCACCCCACGCCCAGCGTGATGACGACGAGTCCGCAGGTGAGCAGCAGGGCCTTGAGGCGCGCGCCGAAGGTCGCCGCGGGGAGCCCGGCGTACGTGACGGGAGCGCCGGACCCCCGACGTTGGACGACGCCGGTCCGGATCACGACTCTGGCCCCGTCCCGGCACCAAAGACGGTGCTGGCCACCCCAGCTTCGGTGCCCCGATCCACGCCAGGTCGCATAGGCGTCACCACTCTGCACTGCTCCGGACCGCGACGGCCGGAGCACCCGTTGTCTGTGTTCAATCTACCCAGTCCTGTGCGGAACGCATCAGGCGAGTTCACTCACACGCCCAGGCTGGACCCCGCCGCCTTCTCGAAGACGCGATGTGGCAGCAGGCGCTTGGCCGGGATCCCGATCCGCTCGCCGACCTTCCCTACCGAGACTCGCCGTCGCGGCCGCTTCGCCTCGAGCACCCTCGCAATGACCGCGGCCGCTGACGCGGGCGGGGCACCGTTGCTCTCGTCCTTTTCCATGAGCGTGATCGCCTTGTCCGCCGCCGCGCGGTAGACCCCGTCGGGGTCATCGGAGATGGTGTGACGGCTGGCGGTGAAGTCGGTACGGATGTTGCCCGGCTCGACCAGCGTCACGTGGATCCCGAACGGGTCGACCTCGTACGCCAGCCCTTCGGCGTAGCCCTCCAGGGCGTACTTGCTCGCGCTGTAGAACGCCTGGAAGGGCAGCGCAATGAGGCCCCCGATGGAACTGACGAGCACGAGCCGGCCGGATTGCTGCGCGCGCATGGCCGGCAGCGCGTGCTGCACCACCCGCACGACGCCCCAGAAGTTCGTTTCGACCTGCGCCTTGGCCCGATCGATCGGCGTCAGCTCCACAGGCCCGGCCAGGCCCCAACCGGCCGATGCCACCACGGCGTCGAGACGACCATGCTCGCTCAGGACGGCGGCGACGCCACGACGCGTGTCGTCGTCATCGTCCACGTCCATCTTCATCGCCTGCCAGCCGCCCGACGAGGTGCCCCGTCTGCTGGCGCCGACAACCCTCCAGCCCGCGCCGTGGAGGCGATCGGCCGTGGCCTGGCCGATCCCCGCCGAGGCGCCCGTGATCAGCACGACCTTCGCCATTGGCCACCTCTCCCTCTGGTCGAGCCAGATGGTAGGTCAGGCCGCGCGGATGACGACCGGCGACGGGCGGAGCTTCAGCTCGCCGGGCCCACCGGGAGATGGGGTTCTCGTCACGCTGCGCCGCAGGTCCCCGCGAGCCGGCGCAGCCCGAGCTCGGCGACCCGGCGCTGGGCGGAGAGATGGGTGCGCAGCGCCTCGGCGCCGACGACGGTCAATTGATACGGGCGACGACGATCATCGCGCTCGATCGCCTCGATCAGACCCTGGCGCACCAACCGACTCAGGGCCTCGTACAGGGTGCCCGGCGCCAACCGGAGGTCGGCGAACCGCTCGATGTCCTTCGTCAGCGCATACCCATGCTTGGGTCCGTCGGCCAAGCTCGAGAGGATCAACGTCGCGGGCCCGGCGTACCGTCCGAGCCCAGGGAACTGGGGGTCCTGTTGCCGCGAGTCACCCTCGCGCCCGGCCGGTGCCACCGGGTCACGATATATCGGCTACCGATAGACCGTAAACCGGGAGAGGCCCGAAATCCCAGGTCGGGTCGCTCTGCTCGCTTCACCGGCCGCGGCCGGAGGCCGCCGGTATCCCGATTTCTAACTTTTCCGACAAGTTTCCAGCCCGTGCGGGGTTTTCCTGACGTCTGGGAGGGCTGACGTGGCACATCCACGAGGAAGCCGGCGCAAGCGCCGCTGGCTTCTCGCGAATCTGATCGGTGGCGTCGTCATCATCGCCGCCCTGTCGTTCGCGCTCTCTGGGAGCCCCGGCTCGAGCGGAGGAACCCCGAACAATTCGGCATCGAAGAGCGACGACCCGATGTCCATCGGCTCGTCCGAACCCACCAGCTGCACCCAGTTCCAACAGATGGTGGGGCAGTGCGCCGGCCCGACCACCACGACCACGACTGCGCCCCCGAACTCGTCTGGCCCTTCGTCGTCCGGGGGTGCGGGTGGAGGTGGAGGGGGCAGCACCCACACCTACTACACCTACTCAGGCACACCCACCGCTGGCGCCGGCGGCGCGCCTGCCGCTCCGTCGACCGCATCCGGGGCGCCTTCGGCGGCGCCGTCCTCCTCCGCTGGCTCCGTCAGTCCCTGCTCGGGCTCGGCACCTCCGGTCGCGGCCCCGTCCGGCGCGTGGCACTGCACCCTCGATGACGAGTTCAACGGCACGTCCCTCGACTCGAGCATTTGGGCACCGATGACCACCTATGGCAGCGCCTACCAGACCGGCCCGCTCCTGAACCAGGTGTGTTACGTCGACAGCCCTCAGACGATCTCCGAATCCGGCGGATATCTGAACCTGTCCGTGATCCAGACTTCGCAGTCCACCCTGTGCAAGGGGACCACGGGCGCCAACTACACGAATGACCTCGGTGGCATGGTGGTCTCGTACCAGAAATTCAGCCAGGAATATGGGTTCTTCGAGGCCCGCTCCTCCATGCCGCCCACCGATATCCCCGGACTGCAAGAGACGTTGTGGCTCTATCCCGAGGACGAAACCCTCTACGGCCCGTGGCCGGACAGCGGAGAGATCGATTACGGGGAGTTCTATTCGGAGTATCCCAACAACGACATCCCAGCCATCCATTACCCCGGGTCGACCAACGATCCCAACGCGCAGTCCGACAACTGCGTCATCCCCGGTTCGAGTACCGCCGGCCAGTTCCACACCTACGCGCTGCTGTGGACGCCGACATCGATGACGACGTACTACGACGGCGTCGCGTGCATGACCGACGTCTACGCCCCCTACGTCCACGGCCCGGACACCGCGCCCGCCCCGTTCAACCAGCCGTTCTTCCTTGCCTTCACGGCGGCGCTGGGCAGCGCCGAAGGCGACGGGTACCGCCCCGGTCAGACTCCGCTCCCGGCCACCATGCAGATCGACTGGGTACGGGTCTGGCAGTACGGGTAGTCCGGCGTCAGGGCGACGCAGCGGGGCACCCCACTGAGCCGGCCGTGATGTCGGCGATCCGGGGCACCGGTTTCGTGGAGTTGACCTCGCTCGTCAGGTAGCCGGAGAAGGTGCCCGTCGACGTCTTGGCGAACCAGCTGCCCCCTTGGGCGTACGACGTGCGCCAGGAGCCACGGTAGAGACGAGCGGCCGCGGCGAGCGTGTCGCCGATGCGCAGGCCGGCTGCCGTCGTCACATCCGGCACTTTGACCTCTCCCGGACCCTCCAGCATCGAGCCCGTGGCGTAGCCGACGAAGTGGCCGTGGAAGAAGTAGGCCGACATGGTCGACCATTCCAGCGCCGCATCGATCGTGCAGTTGCCGGCCATGCTCACCGGACGGGGCGATGAGGGCGAGCCGAGAGCCGCCCGGAGATTCGCCGCCGCCGCCGTCTCCGTCTGGCCGAAGACGGCCCTTCCGATCCCGTTCCCCCGGAGCACGATCACGTGCGCGGAGGGCGCGTTCGTCTTCGTGTGCGCCGACGCCTCGCGTGCAGACGCCAGGTCGAGGACGATCGTGAGGGCGGCGGCGGCTGTGAGGACGATCAGGGTCTGGCGGTGGCGCGTCACGGGTACGCGGCCGTTACGACGGCACCCAATTCGTCGAGGGCGACGCCAGCCACTGCAGCACCTGCCGGCGCGTAGTGGGACCGTTGGGCTGCCACGCCGACGGTAGGGCCCCGTCGGCCCGGAGCTGCGCCGTCTCCGAGATGTTCGTCGTGAGGGGATCGGACATCAGGCCACACCGCGTCGCCGTCGGGTCGATGCCGAACAGGTCCGCCGCGTTGAGGCCGAAGAGCCCGGCCTTCACTTCGTCCGTCAGGGCCGGGTAGCTGTAGACGTCCTGAAATTCCGGGGTGATCTCGAACGTGCGCATGGCCATGATCTGTGGCTCCGGGCTCCCGTACCAGATGGCGTCCGTCCCCCAGAGCACCCGGTTCGTCCCGACGCGACTGAGGAGCTTGCCGATCGCATGGGCCGCCTGGTCGGGTTGCGTCAGGAGCTGGCGCCAGAGCGTGGCGATATCGACCCAGACGTTGTCGTTGGGCGGGACGTCGTGGTTGTCGAGTGCGGTGAGCAGCGTGTCGATCCCGATCGTTGCGTGCGGGTCGTACGGCCCCTCGGCGTGGGACGGGTCCCATGCCGCGTGGTAGATGACGAACTGCATGTCGGGGAACTGGCGCGAGACGGCGACGACGTCATCGGGATGGTTGAACGTCGGGTCGAAGTTCACCAGCGGAAGGCCCTTGTGGGCCACGAACACCTTGACCCCGAGGTCGTGCGCGTGCTGCACGGTGGGCAGGCCGATCGCCGGGTCCTCCAGCGAATAGCCCTGCCCGCTCGGGCTCCACGCGGTGTACACCTTGAAGGCGGCCGGCGGGCCCGTGGCCACGGCCTGCGACATCTCGTCCAGGGTGGTGGCGACCGGCCCGACGTTCGGGGCGATGATGTTCTCGACCAGGACGCGGCGTGCGCCCCCACCGGTGAGGCCGGCCGTGATCTCCTGGGTGCTCAGCGCGTCCGCGAACGGGATCGGCGCGTTGGACGGACCGGAATTCGGGACATCGGTCAGGACCGCGACCGTCGTGTCGCTGGCGAGGAACAGGTCATGCAGATAATTCGCGCGGTCGACACAATCGAGTTGGGGCGTGTCGGTGCAACCCGCCGGCAGCATCGACAAGACGAGCGAGGTGGTCTCCGGTGCGTCCTGGACCCACGGGCCGCTCGGAATGACGTGGTGCGTGTGCACATCGAAGATGAACTCCGACCCGGTCAGGGAGTTTGCACAGGCCCCGGTGTCCGTTGCCGGCGGCACGTTGAACCGCCCACCGCGTCCACGCGGGCGCGCGCCGGCCTGCCGCACCGCACCCGACGAACAGCCCGCCAGCTCCAGCGCCGCCAGCGACGCGGCGACGGCACCGGCGCCCTGGAGAAAGCGCCGCCGGTCTACCCCGAGGCGCCGGCTGGCGTCGTCGATCGACGTCCGGATCAGTGTGTTGACATCACGGTCTCGCCACGTCGGCGGGGCGGGGACGAACTCCCCGTTCGACACCGGACCGGCGGGCAGTGGGAGGTGGTCGTCCTCCCGATCTCGGAGCCTGCGAGCGAACCGTCCGACCCCACCCATGCACGAAGAATACGTTCCGATCCTTTGCGCAGTGGGGCAGGCGCCGCCCGCCGGCCGGGACGTCAGGCCCGGATGCGCGTCGGGCGTGCCCCCACGATCGACGCCCGCTCCATCGTCCGGCGCTGCGGCCAGTAATCGCTGGACGCGTAGTGCTGCACGGCCCGGTTGTCCCAGAAGGCCACCGCATCCTTGGTCCAGGTGAAGCGGCACTGGTGCTCGGGGGAGTCGGTCCGCCGGCACAGGGCGTCGAGCAGCTCCCTGCTCTCGTCGCGGTCCATCCCCGCAATGTGGCTGACGAACGGCCGGTTGACGTAGAGGTGCAGCCGCCCGGATCCGGGGTGGGTGCACACCACGGGGTGCTCCACCTGCGGGTATTGCTCCCGTGCCTGGCGGCGCTCCTCCTTCGTCATGCCGTGCCCGAACGTCTCAATGAAGTCGTGCACCCCGACCAGGCCGTCGATCTGCGACTTGGTGGGCTCGTCCAGCCCCTCGTAGACCGCGTACATGTCCGCGAAGAGGGTGTCCCCGCCCCGTTCCGGCACGGACACCGCATGCAGGATGGCCCCCATGGACGGACACTCGCGCCACGTCACGTCGTGGTGCCACGAGTTCTCGTACCCGCTGACCTCCGCCGTCTTCTCGAAGCGCACCAGCTCCGCCTCGCCCGTGTTCGACGGCAGGAACGGGTGGATCTCCAGATCCCCGAAACGCCGGGCGAAGGCGACGTGCTGCTGCGGGGTCAGCGGCTGGTCCCGGAAGAAGATGACCTTGTAGTCGTACAGCGCCTGGCACAGTTCGGCGACGACATCGTCGGGCAGCGGCACCGCCAGGTCGACGCCCGAGATCTCCGCCCCGACGGTCGATCCCAGTGGCGTGGCATCGAAGTGGCGCCACCGCAGGGCGGACAGCCGGTCCCGTTCGGCCGCCAGGTGGCTGAACGGGCCGACCGCGATGGAATAGCCCGGGAGCGGGAAGGAGCTGGGCGTGCTCGCGGTCGTGGTCGCCATAACCCGAGACTGTACCGAGGCCTCCGGCGCGCTTCTTGGCGTTACTGCGAGGCGATCGCCGCCAGCACGTCGAGCCGCGCCGCCCGCCGGGCCGGCCAGCTGGCCGCGATCAGGCCGAGGATGGCGGCCAGGATCAGGAAGATGATGAGCTTCGACACCGGGACGACCGTCGCCGTGATGCCCTGCGAGTGCAGCGACGAGACCAGGGCGATGCCGAGCGCCGTCCCCACGATGACGCCGATCACGGCGCCGAAGATGGCCAGGATGACCGACTCGGAGCGGATCATCGCCCGGATCTGCCGGCGCTTCATGCCGACGGCCCGCAGCAGGCCGATCTCGTGGGTGCGCTCGAAGACCGACAGCATCAAGGTGTTGACGATGCCGATCAGCGCGATGAGCACGGCGAGCGCGAGGAGCGCGTAGACCAGCCCGAGCAACTGGTTCACCTGCGCCGACTGTGACGCCTCGAACTGGGCCCGACTTTGCACCTGCACGTTGGGGAATCCACCGAGCGCATGCTGCACCGCGTGCTCTACCCCGGCGCTCCCGTCGGTCTTGAGCAACACCGCCCCCGGCAGTGGGTTCTGGAAATGGAAGTCGTAGAACGCCTGGCTGACAAGGTACCGACCGATCAGGCTGTTGGCCTGGTAGATGCCGCCAATGCGCATGCGCGATCTCCCCGTCAACGCGAACTTCACCGGCACCGTGTCGCCCACCACCAGGTGGTCCGAGCTCGCCGTCGTCGTGTCGATCAGGAGGTCGCCCGCCGCCAGCGACGCCGGCGATCCCGAGTCCATGTTCAAGATGAGGGTGTCGGAGAGCGTCCGCGTGGAGATCGCCACCAGCGACTGGACCCCCCCGCGCACCTCGAACTGCCCGAAGTAGACCGAGGAAGATGCGGTGACACCGGGCACCGACGAGGCCACCGTCGGCACCGTGGTGCTGAACGTGCCCGACCCGTTGCTGCCGGAGTTGGAGACGATGATGTTCGCGCTGATGGCGTCGTCGATGCTCTGCGTCGCGGAACGCGAGATCGACGCGCCGAAGACGGCGATGGCGGAGACGAGCGCCAGCCCGACCATCAACGCGGACGCCGTCTGGGCCGTCCGGCGCGGGCTGCGCATGGAGTTCTCCCGGCCCAGCCGGCCTGACATGCCCAGCAACCGGCTGAGGGGGCGGCCGATCACGCTCGCCATCGGGCGCGCCACGGCCGGGGCCAAGCGGGCCACGCCGATGAAGATCAGCACCGCGCCCAACCCGACCAGCTGGATCGCCGGCGCGACGAGCCCCGCCGCCAGCGCGGCAATGCCGCCCAGGGTGATCACCGACCCCCAGGTAAACCGGCGGCGCAGCGGGATGTCGTGCTCCACCTGCTGCTCCGAGACCGCCTCGACCGGCGAGACCCGCACCGCCCGGCGCGCCGGGCCGACGGCCGAGACCATCGTCACCACCACCCCGACGATCAGGCAGACGATCACCGTGCGCGCCTCGAACACCAGCGGCCCGGACGGCAAGCTGACCCCGAACCCGCTGAGCAGCGCCTCGAGGCCGAGGGCAGCCAGCACGCCAAGGCCGAGGCCGATGAGCGACGACACGAGCCCGACGATCCCCGCCTCGGTGAGGACCGACATGAAGACCTGCCGCCGGCTCGCGCCGACGATGCGCAACAGCGCCAGTTCCTTGGTGCGCTGGCCCACGATGATCGAGAACGTGTTCAAGATGGTGAACCCGCCCACGAAGAGCGCGATGAACGCGAACACCAGCAGCGCCGTGTTGAGGAAGCCCAACGCCGAGCTGATCGCGCTGGTTTGCTCGTCGACCACGGTCTGACCGGTGACCACCTGGGCGCTCCGGGGCAGCACCGCGGCGATCGAACGCTGGACCTGCGCCTTGTCGGCGCCGGGTTTCGCCACGACGTCGATGGAGTCGAACCGCCCAACCTCACCGAAGAGCGCCTGCGCCGTGCGGACGTCGAAGGCGGCCAGTGTCGCGCCCGCCAGGTTGTCCGCCGTCCCGAACTTGGCGATGCCGGTGATGGTGAACGTGCGCGTTGGCCCCGGCAGCAGGATCCGCACCCGGTCGCCGACCGAGTACCCGTACTTCTGCGCCGTCCCCAGGTCCATCACGACGTCGTGCGGCGTCGTCGGCGCGCTGCCCTGGACCAGCCGTAGTTCCGAGATCTGCTGGTTCGGGTCGAACGACAACCCGATCGTCGGCGCCTGCCCCGACGAGAGGGCCTTCCCGTTGCGCCCGACGTACTGCGCGTCGTACGCCGTGACCGAGCCGTCCGCCGCTTCGACGCCGGGCACGGCCTCCACCTTCGAGAGCAGCGACTCGGGCACCGTGTTGCGTGTCGCGTTGCCGCCGCTCCCGAACTGCGCCACGCCGCGCACCTGGAAGTCGATGTTCTGGTAGATGTTGCTGAACAGCGTGTTGAACGTGCTGTGCAGCGTGTCGGTGAGGACCAACGTTCCGGCAATGAACGTCACACCGATGACGATGGCCAAAGCGGTGAGAGCGAGCCGCAGTTTGTGCGCCAGCAGGCCCTTGATGGTCACACGCCACATGTCAGGTCCCCAGGGCGCGGATGCGCTCCAACACCGAATCGGCGGTCGGTTGCGTCAGTTCGTCCACGATGTTGCCGTCCGCCAGGAAGACGACCCGGTCGGCGTAGGCGGCACCGTGCGGGTCGTGCGTCACCATGACGATGGACTGCCCGAATTCGGTCACCGATCGGCGCATGAACGAGAGCATCTCCCCGGTGGAGTTCGAGTCCAGGTTCCCGGTGGGCTCGTCGGCGAACACCAGGTCAGGCCGGTTGATCAGGGCCCGGGCACAGGCGCAGCGCTGCTGCTGTCCGCCTGACATCTCGTTCGGACGGTGGCCCAAGCGGCTGGCGATGCCCAGTTGGTCGACCAGGTAGTCGAACCACTCCTTGTCGACTTTCCGGCCGGCCAGATCGGCCGGCAGCGTGATGTTCTCACCGGCAGTGAGCGTGGGTACGAGATAGAAGGACTGGAACACGAAGCCGATGTGATCACGCC
>DASXEK010000066.1:0-100154 GCA_036490155.1 Acidimicrobiales bacterium
CTCGGACCTGGCGACGGCGGACCGCTTCGTGGCCGAGGTGGACGGGGCGGCGGTGTTGGTGAACGCGTCGACGAGGTTCGTCGACGGCGAAGAGCTCGGGCTCGGCGCGGAGGTGGGCATCTCCACCCAGAAGCTGCACGCCCGGGGCCCGATGGGAGTGAAGGAGTTGACGACGTTGAAGTGGGTCGTGCGGGGCGACGGGCAGGTGCGCGCGTGAGCGCGGCGACGAACGGCGCCTTGGGTCTGCCCGAGGGCGGGCCGCCACGGTTCGAATCCCTCGACACGGTGCGCAACGGCCTGGCCAAGGTCGGTTACCTGGCCGACGACTCCATCAGCGGGGTCGTCTATCTGGCCGACCGGCTCGGCAAGCCGGTCCTCGTCGAGGGGCCGGCGGGTACGGGCAAGACGCAGCTGGCCAAGTCGGTGGCCGAGCTGACCGGGGCGCGGCTCATCCGGCTCCAGTGTTACGAGGGCCTCGATGAGTCCAAGGCGCTCTACGAGTGGAACTACCGCAAGCAATTGCTGCGGATCCAGGCCGGTGAGCACGGCAAAGGCGAGACCGAAGGGCCGAGCTGGTCGGAGCTCGAGGAGGACATCTTCTCGGAGGACTTCCTGCTGACCCGGCCGCTGCTCGAGGCGATCCGGGCCACCGATCCGGTCGTGTTGCTGGTCGACGAGGTGGACCGCGTCGAGCTCGAGACCGAGGCGCTGCTGCTCGAGATCCTCTCGGAGTACCAGGTGTCGATTCCCGAGCTCGGCACCGTGCGCGCCACCCAGCTGCCCATGGTGTTCCTCACGTCGAACAACACGCGCGAGCTGTCCGAAGCGCTCAAGCGGCGCTGCCTCTTCCTGCACATCGACTACCCCGACCTCGAGCGCGAGCGCGACATCGTGCGCGCCAAGGTGCCGGGCATCACCGAGGAACTGGCCGACCAGGTGGCGCGCATCGTGCGCTCGCTGCGCACGCTCGAGCTGCGCAAGGCGCCCTCGGTCTCCGAGACACTCGACTGGGCCCGCACCCTCGTGCTGCTCGGGGTGCAGACGATCGACGCCGCGGAGGCGAAGGACACGTTGCACATCCTGTTGAAGTACCAGGCCGACATCGAGCGGGCCACCAAGGAGTTCCTGTCGGCGTCCTCCTCGTCCACCTGACGCGCCCGCCCAAGCCCCACCAGCCACCATGCTCGACCTCCTCTCCGGTTTCGTCGCCGAGCTGCGCCGCGCCGGCCTGCCCGTCTCGCTGACCGAGCACCTCGATGCGGCCGAGGCCGTCAAGCACATCCCCCTCGAGGACCGCGACGGCCTGAAGTACGCGCTCGCCGCCACGCTGGTGAAGTCGGCGGCGCACTGGCGCGCCTTCGAGACCGCCTTCGAGGTGTTCTTCGCCGTGCGCCCAGGCGGCGCCGGCGGGGCTGAGGGCGACGAGCTCGCCGAGGGTGAGGGCGACACGGAGAGCGAGGAGCCAGGGGGCGAGGGCGGCCGCATGCCGGGCCAGGGCCGCGGGTGGAAGGGCGGCGGCGGGGGCGAGGGCATGACGCCCGAGGAGCTGGCCGAGCTGTTGTTCAAGTCGCTCATGTCGGCCGACCCCGCCATGATGAACGTGGTCGCCCGCAACGCCGTCGACCGCTACGCCGGCATGGAGCCGGGGCGCCCGGTCGGCGGGACCTACTACCTGTACCGCACGCTGCGGAACCTCGACCTCGACGGCGTGCTGGAACGCCTCATGCAGCAGGCGCAGGCCGGCGCGGCGGGCGGCGAGTTCACCGACCTCGAGGAGCGCCTGGCGGCCGACGAGTACAAGGCGCGCATCGACAAGTTCCGCCGGGCCGTCGAGACCGAGATCCGTCGGCGCCTGGTCGAGGACCGCGGCGCCGAGGCGTTGGCCCGTTCCGTGCGCAAGCCCCTGCCCGAAGACATCGATGTCATGCACGCGACGCGCGACGAGCTGGCCATGTTGCACCGCACCCTGCAGCCGCTGTCGCGCAAGCTGGCCGTGCGCCTGGCCCGCAAGCGCCGCCACGGCCGCAAGGGGCCGCTCGACTTCCGCGCCACCATGCGGCGCTCGCTCTCGACCGGCGGCGTGCCGATCGAGCCGCGCTTCCGCCACCCGCGGCCGGCCAAGCCCGAGATCTTCGTGATCGCGGACATCTCGGGGTCGGTAGCCAGCTTCGCCCGCTTCACCTTGCACCTGGTGTACGCGATCTCGTCGCAGTTCTCCAAGGTGCGTTCCTTCGTCTTCGTCGATGGGATCGACGAAGTGACGCGCTTCTTCGAGGGCGTGATCGACCCGGCCGAGGCGGTGGCGCGCATCAACACGGAGGCGGACGTGATCTGGGTGGACGGCCATTCCGACTACGGCCACGCGTTCACCGAGTTCGAGCGGCGCTGGGGCGACCAGGTGACATCGCGCTCGTCGGTCATGATCCTGGGCGACGCGCGCAACAACTACCACGCCTCCCAGGCGTGGGTCGTCGAGGACCTCCAGGCGCGCGCCCGGCGCGTCTACTGGCTCAACCCCGAGCCGCGCGACTACTGGGGCTCGGGCGACTCCATCGTCGGCGAGTACGCCGCCCATTGCGACGACGTCGTCGAGTGCCGCACCCTGCGCCAACTCGAGCACTTCGTCGGCAACCTGGCGTGAGCCGGCCCGACGCGGTGGACCGGGCCCTGGCCGGCGCCGCCGAAGACGACGCCGCCATCGGCGTGTTGCGGGTGGCCCCGCCCGATCCCACTTCGACGCGCATCGTGCTGGTCCGTCACGGCGAGGCCGAGTGCAACGTGAACCGCGTCGTCGGCGGGATCAAGGGCTGCACCGGGCTGACCGGGCTGGGCCGGCGCCAGGTGGCCGACCTGGCCGAACGGCTCTACGAGTCGGGCGAGCTGCGCCAGGCGACGACCCTCTACTCGTCGGTGCTGCCCCGCGCCATCGAGACGGCGGAGCGCCTGCGCCCGGTCGTCGGCCCCGGCCCCAAGGCCCTCGGGCCGGTGGTCCAGGACTGCGAGCTCTGCGAGCTGCACCCGGGCGAGAGCGACGGGATGCCCTGGGACGAGCTGGTCGAAAAGCTGGGCGTGCCCGACTGGGACCGCGACCCGGTCGCGCCGATCGCGCCCGGCGGCGAGAGCTGGTCGAGCTTCGTCGTCCGGGCCTCCGACGGGGTCCGTGCGCTGGCCCGGCGCCACCCCGGCGAGATGGTGGTCGCCGCCGTCCATGCCGGGGTCATCGAGGCCACCATGATCTCGTTCCTCCAGGTGCCCCGCGAGGTCTACCGGCGCGGCTGGCTGCACACGGTGCACGCATCCCTGACCGAGTGGGCCTGGCTGCCCCACGAGGACCGCTGGGTCCTGCTGCGCTACAACGACGCCTGCGGCATCCCCCGGTCCTGACCCCGCGCCCGCCGGCGCCGCCCCAACTCAGCGAACCCCGGGCGCACTCCTCGAGTGCATACGCGCCAGTCGTCGGGCGCCGCCGCGCACCGTATATGGCATAGGGGCAGCGCCGTATACGGTCGAAATTGGCGCCACGTTCGGCGCACACACACTCGCGAGCGGCACGCGGTGCTCGTCTTCCAACGGCGGTGAGGCGACCCCGTCCGGCCGCCGGACCGGGTCCGGAGGTCAGGGTCGGCCGCCCGACAGGAACGCCTGGCTCAGGCGATCGGGGGCGTAGGCGAGCCAGGCGTCCTCGATCGCCCCGCGCAATGGCTTCTTGGTGGCGATCTTGAGCTGGACCAGGACGGCGGCGTAGCCGTCGAAGTGCGGGATCGTGAAGAAGCCCTTGGCGCCCGTGGCGAGCACGGCCTCCTTGTCGTCGAGGTCGGCCGTGCGCAGGGCCAGGATGGGGCCCGCCGGCGGCTCGGCGTCGCCGAAGCGCTTGAGGTCCGCCTTGGAGAACGGACGTTCCCAGGCGAACGCCTTGCCCGCCACGAACCACGTCCGGTTTCGGTGCCGCTCGGCCTCGGTGACCTCGGGCAGCGCCATCACCATGCGCGCCGCGTCGTCGAGGGTGATCACGTCGGCGACGCTACCGGTAGCGTCCGGAGGCATGTCAACCCACCCCCTCGCGCTCGCATGACGGCCGCCCGCCGCGGTTTCGACGCCGCCGGCCTGAGCCGGCTGCACGATCGGCTCGCCACGCACGTCGACAGCGGGGCCATTCCCGGGCTGGCCGCGCTCGTGGCGTGCGGGGACGACGTTCACGTCGAGGTCTTCGGGTCGCCGGCGCTCGGTGACGAGGCGCCGCTGCGCCGCGACGCCATCTTTCGCATCGCCTCGCTGAGCAAGCCGATCGGCGCTGCCGGCGCAATGGCACTGGTGGACGACGGGGTGATCTCGGTCGCGGACCCAGTCGGGAAGTTCCTGCCGGAGTTGGCAGATCGCCGCGTGTTGCGCAGCCTCAAGTCGTCGCTGACGGACACGGTGCCGGCCGAGCGGCCGATCACGATCGAGGACCTGCTCACGTTCCGGCTGGGTTTCGGGTTGATCATGGCGCCGCCCGACACCTATCCGATCCAGTCCGCCGAGGCCGAGCTCGGCCTCATGACGCTCGGCCCGCCCTGGCCGCCGCCGCCGTTCGGGGCCGACGAGTGGCTCGCCCGCTTCGCAACGTTGCCGTTGATGGAGCAGCCCGGCGCCATGTGGCGCTATAACACGGGCGCGCACGTGCTCGGCATGTTGCTCGAGCGCGCGAGTGGCCAACCGCTCGAGACGTTCCTGCGCACGCGGTTGTTCGAACCGCTGGGGATGACGGACACCTCCTTCAGCGTTCCGCCCGAGAAGCAGGGCCGCTTCACCACGGCGTACGTGCCGAGTGGTGGCTTCGGTGGCTCGGGCGAGCTGGTCGTGATGGACGAGCCGCGCTCGGGTTGGTGGAGCGCGCCGCCCGCCATGGACAACATTGCCGGCATGCTCGTCTCCACGCTGGACGACTTCTGGGCCTTCGTCTCCATGCTGGTAGCCGGCGGCCAGCACGATGGCCACCAGGTGCTGTCGCCCGCCTCGGTCGCCGACATGACCCGTGACCACCTGACCCCCGGCCAACGCGCCGCCTCGGCACCCTTCCTCGGCCCGCACGACGGGTGGGGCTACTGCATGGTCGCCCCGGGGCCGGTGCAGGGCGAGCCTCCGAGGCCGTACGGCTTCGGCTGGAACGGGGGGACCGGCACCGTGTGGACCAGCGACCCGGTGCGCGGGCTCACGGGCATCTTGTTGACGCAGCGGGCGATGACCTCGCCCGAGCCGCCGCCGCATTTCGTCGACTTCTGGGACGCCGCGTACGAGGCCCTGGCCGACTAAGCGCCCTCGCGCGCCCCGACGGCCTCCCCGCTACGCTGACCCTTCCGGCACACAAGGGGGATCTCCCATGTACAAAGTGCTCGTGGTCGGCACGGACGGCTCCGACACCGCCGACCGGGCGGTCGAGGCGGCGGCGGAGATCGCCCGCTCCTGGGGCTCGGAGCTCCATATCGTCACGGCGGTGCGCCCCTCACGGACGACCGCGGCCACGGCATCGGCCAGCGGCGCACCGCTGGTCGACAGCGGCGTTGGTGAGGCGGTGCTCGACGAGGCGGCCAAAACCATCGGCGAGGATGCGCTCCGGAAGCACGGCGACGGATTGGCCGTGGAGGCGCACGCCGCCCAGGGCAACGCCGACGACGTCATCTTGACGACGGCACTCGAGGTGGGCGCCGACCTGATCGTGGTCGGGAGCAAGGGGATGCGCGGCGCCCGCCGTTATCTCGGCAGCGTGCCCAACTCGGTCGCGCACGGTGCGCACTGTGCCGTGCTGGTCGTGAAGACGGACTAGCGGCCCGAAGGCGGCGCACGCGGTCAACCTTCGTGGGTACGGCCCTCTACGTGGTGGTGACGGGGCCACCCGGCAGCGGTAAGTCGACCGTGGCGCAGGAGCTGGCGCGGGCCCTGGGGCTCCCGCTGCTGGCGAAGGACGCCATCAAGGAGACGCTGTTCGAGTCCCTCCCGGTGGTCGACGTCGAGGCGTCACGCCGGCTCGGCGGTGCGGCGATCGAGGTCGCCTTTGCGGTCGCTGCCGCGTCGCCCATCGGCGCGGTCCTGGAGGGCAACTTTCACCGGACGCCGGCGCGGCCGGCCATGGCGGCGCTGCGGGGTTGCGTGGTGGAGGTGTTCTGCCGGTGCACACGGGCGACGGCGCGGGCGCGCTACCGGGCGCGGGCTTCGACGCGGGCACCGGGGCATTTCGACGCGGCGCGCACCGATGACGACATCTGGCACGCCGAGGTCAGCGAGCCCGTGGCCGGTGGGTGGCCCGTGGTCGAGTTGGGCACGGAGGAACCCGTCGACGTGGCTCGGCTGACCGCGGCGATCAAGGACGTCGCGTCGCGGTGACGGGGTACGCGGCACGCGGCACGCGTGACGCCGAGTCAGTCGCATTCGGGGCGGTGACCTGACACAGTGGAATCTGTGGAACCAGTGGAGAAGAAGCGCGAGAACTACTTTGCCGGGCAGATCGCTGAGAACTACGACGCCGATTCGACGGGCGTGTTCGATCCGTCGGTGATCGGCGTCACGGTCGACTTCCTGGTGGGCCTGGCCGGGGAGGGGAGGGCGCTCGAGTTCGCCGTCGGGACGGGTCGCATCGCGCTGCCGCTCAGTCAGCGCGGCGTCCCGGTGTCTGGGATCGAGCTGTCGGCGGACATGGCAGCGCAGCTGGCGGCCAAGCCCGGAGCCGACGCGATCGACGTGCGGATCGGCGACATGACCTCGACCAAGGTCGACGGCCTGTTCCGGCTGGTCTATTTGATTTTCAACACGATCGGGAACCTGACCACCCAGGACGACCAGGTGGAGTGTTTCCGCAACGCGGCAGCGCACCTGGAGCCGGGTGGCTGCTTCGTGATCGAGGTGGGGGTGCCCGATCTCCGCCGACTTCCGCCGGGCGAGACCACGCAGGTCTTCCATTTCTCGTCGACGAGGATCGGTTTCGACGAGCTCGACGTGGCGAACCAGCTCGGTGTGTCACACCACATCTGGCTCGGCGAGGGAGGGTCGAGGATGTTCTCCATGCCGTGGCGCATGGTCTGGCCCGCCGAGCTCGACCTGATGGCGCGCATCGCCGGTCTGCGGCTCCGCGAGCGGTGGGAGCACTGGGGGCGCCAGCCCTTCCGCAGCGAGAGCAGGATGCACGTGTCGGTCTGGGAGAAGCCCGCGGAGTGAGGTTCGACGAACCGAGTCGCCTGCGCGTCCGTCCCGCTTGAGCGTCGAGGGGGAGCCTCCTTTGCGCGCCGCGGGCCCCTGGCTCGTCCTGGTGACCGGCCTGCCCGGCAGCGGCAAGTCCACGATGGCCGACGTCGCGGCCACGGAGCTCGGAGCGCCGGTGCTCGGCCACGACTGGGCCATGAGCGGACTGCGCCCGTATCCCGAAATGCAAGAGGCGCTCGAGGCGATGGGCCCGCGCGGCCATCGTGGCGTCGGCTGGTCGATCCTGTGGGCGCTGGCGCGCTCGCAGCTGCGCCGCGGACTGCCGGTGGTGCTCGACGGCGTGGCCCGCGCCCCCGAGGTGGCGGGGACCCGCGCCGTGGCTCAGGAAGAGGGCGCGCCCAGCCTGGTCGTCATGACCCGGTGCACGGATCCCGAGCTGCATCGAGCCCGGATCGAGGGCAGGGAGCGGGGCATCCCCAACTGGTACGAGTTGGAATGGGACTACGTCGAGCGGGCTCGCGGCGAATGGGTGTCGCCCGACGATGTCGACCTCGTGCTCGATGCCGCCGCCTCGGTCAGCGACAACGCCGAAGCATTGCGCGACGCCCTCGCCGGCTGGGGCCGTTCGGGGGACTGAGAGCCCGAACGCGCCGAGACAATCAGCAGGCGTAGTCCTCGTCGTACTGCTGGCTGTCGTACTGCACGATCTCCGGCGGCCCGGGCAGCTGTTCCCCTTGATTCACCCAGTTCTGGTAGTCCGCGCACGAGCCGGGGCCGCTCGGCGAGGCCAGGTAGTCGGCCATCCAGTACGGGACCGAGGGGGTGTAGTCCCCCACGATGGTGTTCCACACGGCCGGGCTGGCGTAGATGCCGACGTCGGGGATCCCGTTGCTTTCGTGGAGCGCGTTGAGCGCACCCTGGACGAACTGCGCGTTCTCGGACAAGTTGCCTGACCAGTTGGCACTGGCCGTCTCGACGTCGAGCCACCACGGGATGGAGGTCGAGCCGGCGCCTGCGGCCTGTGCATCGTCATAGGCGGAGACCCCGGCCTGGTAGCCGGCATTGCAGGACGTGTCCCCGTTACACCCCGGCTCGTCGGTGGACGAGGTGGTGTAAGTCAGGTACGTGTAGAGATTCAGCCCGCCGCCGGCCCACGCCGCCTCTTGGGCCAAGCACGGGTTGGTGTTGCCCGACGAGCTCCCGTCGACCTGGACGATGCCGATCTGATGATCTCCGGTGGGGAAGCTGGAGCACTGGAACTTGCTGATGTCGTAGCCGTAGGCGCCCGAGGGGTAGGTGCCACCCACGAAGGTGCCGTTCCCGGGTGCCTCAGCTATCCCGACGATCGGCCGGAACAACGGTGACGGCGCCGAACCGTAGTAGTCCGCCGAGCCGAAATTCGACACCAGTCCTGTCGCATCGGTGAACCAGTACCCGTCGTCGCTCGGCGTCGTGGCTGCGGCGACGATCGGATGCTTGATCGGCACGCCGCCCAGCGAGCCGAAGAAATTCGTATCGCCGTAGCTGAAGAGGCCGCCGTCGGAGGCGACGAGGAAGTAGCCCTGGCCACCTGGTCCGGCCATCATCCCGATGATCGGCTTGTTCAGCACCATGCTCCCGGTGCTGCCGAAGAAGTGCGCGTTGCCGTAGGAGAAGATCCCGCCGTCCGCCGCCACCAACCAATAGCCGCCGCCGCTAGGGGTCGCCGCCATGCCGACGACGGGCTGGTTGAGGTGCATGCTGCCGGTGCTGCCGAAGAACTGCGCGTCGCCGAAGGAGAAGATCCCGCCGTCAGAAGCCACCAGCCAGTAACCGTTTCCGTCGTGCGTCGGGGCCATTCCCACAACGGGCTTGTTCAGCACCATGCTCCCGGTGCTGCCGTAGAACTGCGCGTTGCCGTAGGCGAAGATCCCCCCGTCAGAGGCAACTTCCCAGTAGCCGCCACCGTTGGGGGTGGCGGCGATCCCGACCACGGGCCTGTTGAGCACGCTGCCGCCGGTCGATCCGTAGTACGGAGCGCCACCGAAGGCGAAAATGCCGCCGTCGCTGGCCGCCAGCCAGTAGGCCGGGGTGGAACTGCTCGCTCCGGCCGGCGCAACGACCGCGGGGAGGATGGCTGACGCCACCACGGCAAGGACCGGCAGCGCGGCCGCCAGGACGGCGAGAACGAGACGACGGGTCAACTTCTGAGGAACTCCGCCACGCGGAAGGCGAGGTCGAGTGACTGCCGGGCGTTGAGCCGCGGGTCGCAGGTCGTGGTGTAGCGGGCCCCGAGATCACCCTCGAGGATCTCTTCGGCCCCGCCGAGGCACTCGGTGACGTCGTCACCCGTCAGCTCGACGTGCACGCCTCCGGGCCAGGTGCCCTCGTCGCGGTGGACGTCGAAGAAGGAGCGGAGCTCGGCCACGATGTCGTCGAAGCGCCGGGTCTTGCGGCCGCCGGCGCTGGTGAAGGTGTTCCCGTGCATGGGGTCGCAGGCCCAGATCACCGGGTACCCCTCGCCTTCGACGGCCCGGATCAACGGGGGCAGCAGCTCCTCGATCGTCTCGGCGCCGAGCCGGGTGATGAGCGTGAGCCGTCCGGGGAGGCGGTCGGGGTTCAGCACCTCGCACAGGCGCAACAACTCTTCGGGCGTGCAGCTCGGGCCGACCTTGCAGCCGATCGGGTTGCAGATGCCCCTGAAGAATTCGACGTGGGCACCGTCGAGCTGGCGGGTGCGGTCGCCGATCCACACCATGTGGGCGGAGCAGTCGTACCAGTCGCCGGTGAGCGAGTCGACGCGGGTGAGGCACTCCTCGTAGGGGAGGATCAGCGCCTCGTGGCTCGTGAAGAAGTCGACCTGGTGCAGACCTTCCTCGGCCCCCAGGTCGATGCCGCAGGCCGCCATAAAACGCAGCGCACGATCGATCTCCGACGCAATCCGTTCGTAGCGTTGTCCCTCGGTCGACGACGCGACGAACTGTTGGTTCCACAGGTGCACCTGTGAGAGGTCGGCGAACCCACCCTTGGTGAACGCGCGCAGCAGGTTGAGCGTCGAGGCCGACTGTTGGTAGGCGGCGACGAGCCTCTCAGGGTCGGGCCGGCGCGCGTCGGCCTCGAACGCATCGTCGTTGACCATGTGGCCACGGAACGACTGGAGCGCGAGGTCGCCCACCGTCTCGGTCTCGGCCGAGCGGGGCTTGGCGAACTGGCCGGCAATGCGGCCGACCTTCACCACCGGCACGCCGGCCGCGTAGGTGAGCGCCACGGCCATCTGGAGGATGATCTTGAGCTTGTCCCGGATGGAGTCGGCCGAGAAGTCGGCGAACGACTCGGCGCAGTCGCCGGCCTGCAGGAGGAACGCCTGCCCGTTGGCCACTTCGGCCAGGTCGCGGGTGAGATGACGCGCCTCGCCGGCGAAGACGAGCGGCGGGACCGTGGACAGCCGTGCCTCGGCCTTCTTCAGCGCGTCCGCGTCGGGCCAATCGGGCTGTTGGCTGGCGGGGAACTTCCGCCAGGACGCGGCGCTCCAGGGGGTGGACTCGGGGCGGCTCGTCACCGCAACAGGTTAACGCCGTAGGATCCCCGCTCATGGCCGCTTTCCGCTTTGCCTTGCAGGCGTCCGGTGCCGCATCCCCCGCTGCCTGGCGCGACCTGGCGCACAAGGCGGAGGACCTCGGTTACTCGACGCTCTACGTGCCCGACCACCTCGACGACCAATGGGCGCCGATGGTCGCCTGCACGGTCGCGGCCGAGGCCACGACGACGTTACGCGTCGGCACCCTGGTGCTCGACAACGACTTTCGCCACCCGGTCGTCGTGGCCAAGGAGGCCGCCACGCTCGACGTGGTGACCGACGGCCGGTTCGAGCTCGGCATGGGTGCTGGCTGGCTGACCGAGGACTACGAACACTCCGGCATCGCGATGGACCGGGCCTCGGTCCGCGTGGCGCGACTGGCCGAGAGCCTCGAGATCATGCGTGCCCTCTGGCAGACCGGCACGGCGACGTTCTCCGGCGACTACTACCAGGTGACCGGCGCCAAGGGGACCCCGGCACCCGTCACCGCGGGCGGCCCGCCCCTCGTCATCGGCGGTGGCGGGCAGCGCATCCTCACCTTGGCGGGGCGGTACGCGGACATCGTGAGCGTCGTGCCGAGCCTGGCCGCCGGGCACATCGGGCCGGAAGTTGCAGCCGAGGCGGTCGTCGACAAGTACGTCGAGCGCGTGCGCTGGGCGCGTGAGGCGGCCGGTGACCGCGCCGACGAGCTCGAGCTGCAGTGCTGGACCGCGACCGTCCAGGTCGTGGAGAACGCGAACGAGATCGTCGAGTCGCTGGCCCCGATCTTCGACCTGACGCCCGAGCAGCTGCGTGCAGCCCCGCTCGCCCTGATCGGCACGGCCACCGAGATCGGAGAGACGTTGCGCAAGCGGCGCGAGGAGCTCGGGTTCAGTTACATCGTGGTGCACGAAGCCGAGATGGACGCGCTCGCGCCGGTGATCGCCGAGCTTGCCGGGACCTGAACAACCCGAGCGGGTCGGGATCCTCGGGGGGACGTTCGATCCACCGCACGTCGGCCATGTCGCGGCCGGGCGGGCCGTCATGGAGCGTCTCGACCTCGACCGCCTGCTCCTCGTCGTGGCCAACGACCCGTGGCAAAAGTCGGGCCAGCGCGCTATTTCCCCGGCCGAGGATCGCTACGCCCTGACCGAGGCGCTGGCCGAGGAGATCCGGGGGGCCGAGGCCAGCCGGCTCGAGATCGACCGGGGCGGACCCAGCTACTCGGTGGACACGGCCGAGGAGATTCGCGCCCGCGCCGCCGGCCGCCCGGTCGAGCTCTTTCTGGTGGTGGGGGCCGACCTCGTCCCCGAGCTCGCCACCTGGCACCGGGCCGAGGACCTCCAAGGCCTGGTCACCCTGGTCGTGGTCTCCCGGCCGACCGGGGACGAACCCGCTCTGCCGCCGGGCTGGCGAGCCGTCCGCGTCGAGGGGCCGCAGGTCCCGGTCTCGAGCTCGGAGGTCCGCGACCTCCTGGCGGCCGGCGAATCGGTGGAATCGCTGGTGCCGCCGGAAGTGATCCGTTGCATCCGCCGCCGCGGTATGTACGCTGTGGGCAGATGAGCGCCATGCCGGCCGGTTGGACGGAACTGTCGGAGAGTCCTCTCGTGGGCGAAGCGCCGACACGCGCCACGCGCCGGGCCGATCGTCGGGCCGAACTCAAACTGGCGCGGCGTTCCCGTCAACGTTGGGCCATTGCCGCCGGATCCGCACTGGTGGGCGTCTTCGGGCTCACGGTAGGGATCCTGGACGTGCTCCATTGAGGCAACCGTTGGGCGTCCATGTCCAGCTGCCGCCGGCCGTGGCCACCGCCGCGGAGGCGGCCGACGCCAAGCTCGGGCGTGACACCGTCGTCCTCGGGATGGGGGAGCTCTTCGGCGTCGTCGACGCCTTCGTGATCACGAGCGCGCCGAACACGCGCCACGTGCGCACGTTGGTCGAAGAGATCGAGCGCGGGGTCAAAGAAGCGCACGGCTTCGCCCCGCTGCGCATCGAGGGTCTCCAGGACGCCACCTGGGTGCTGATGGACTACGGCGACTTCATCGTCCACGTCTTCCTGCAAGAGACGCGCGACTACTACGACCTCGAGCACCTCTGGTCGGGCGCGCCGCGGGTGCCGTGGCGTCGCGACGTCGAGGACGCCGGCTAAGCAAACGCTTCTCGTTCGAGCCGCGCGCTCCGCGCCGCAGCCCGGAGCCGGTCAGCCGGCGGCGTTCAAGAACTGCAACAGGTAGACCGGCCCCGCCACCTGCGATCCGTTGGCGACGGGCACCTGGGTGCGCTGGCTGGCGATCTCGAAGATGACGCCTGTTCCGAGGCCGACCTCGTTGACCACCGTGGCCACGACCTGCGCCACCGCCTCCTCGGTGTCCGTGCCCGTGATCTCGCCGAAGGCGGCGTTGAAATTCACAGTGACGACGTTGGGCGCGGTGGTGGCGGCGGACAGCACGACGACGTCACTCGGGATGGCGGTCGTGAGGCCGGCGGCCGAATCGCCACTCGTCGGTCCGGCCACGAGCGACGTGATGATGGCGGGGAGGAGGGCCGGCGCGCTCACGAGCCGGTCGGTGGACGTCAGCGCGTCGTTGGCGTTCGTGTTGAGGAAGAACACCTTGACGCCCGCGTAGGACGACGGCTTCGGCTGCGTCGTCGTCGTGGTGGGCGGGTGAGGGTCGAGCAGATGGAACGGCACCTTCGACGCTGCGATGGAGCTCGGCGATCCTTGCGTCGGGATGGCGCAGCCGGCGGCGAACACGGCCAGCGGCACGAAGGCGAGGACGGCCAGTCGCCCGCGTCGCAGCCGGCGCAGCGTCGCTCTCACGGCGTCACCCCTGGCTCGCCGACGAGCTCGCCCCCTGACTCGTCACCGTCCCCATCGCCATCACTGTGCGCGAGCACCGGCAACGACAACACGAAGCGCGCCCCGCCATCGGGCGACGCCTCGACGCGCACGCCACCGTGCATGACGCGCATGTGCTCGGCGACCAGCGCGAGCCCGAGGCCGGTGCCCGTCCCGGTGCCGCGCCGCCCCGAGGCCGAGCCGCGGTAGAAGCGCTCGAACACCTTGGTCCGCTCGGCCGCGTCGATGCCCGGCCCGGCGTCGTCGACCGTCACCTCCACCACGGGGGCGTCCGCATCAAGCCCGGCCCCCGACACGACTGCCGCCCCCGTCCCCGCCCCCGCCTCGGCCCCCGGGCTCACGGCGATCGTCGTCACGCCCCCGCCGTAATGGTCCGCGTTCTCCATCAAATTCACCATGACGCGCTCGAAGCGCCGTTTGTCGACGCCCACCCGCCACCGCTCGACCACGGGGTCGATGTGCACGTCGGGCGTGCCGTGGCGCCGGGCGTCCATGTGCCCGATCCCGGTTTCCACCGAGCGCCGGACGAGCTCGGAGACGTTCACCTCCTCCATGAAGACGTCGGTCGAGCCCGCGTCGGCGCGGGACATCTCGAGCAGGTCGCTCACCATGCGCTGGAAGCGGCGCAGGTCGTCGCTCAGCAACTGGAGGGCCCGCTGGGAGCGCTCCGGGAGCCGGTCCCGGTCGGTCTCGAGGACGCCGACCGCTGCCCCCAGCGTGGTCAAGGGCGACCGCAGTTCGTGGCTCACGTCGGAGTTGAACCGCGCCTCGCGCTCAATCCGCTCCTGGAGCTGGTCGACCATGGCGTTGAACGACGTGGTCAGCCCGACCAGGTCCGGATCCGCCGCCGCAATGTCGAGGCGCGTGTCCAGCTCGCCGCCGGCGATGGCGCCCGCCGCCTCGGAGACGTCGGCCAGCGGGCGCAGCAGCCGGCGGCTGGCGAAGCGTCCGAGCGCGATCCCAAGCAACGTGGTGACCGCGCCGGCGCCGAAGAGCGTCAGCCCGAGGACGCGCAGCGTGTGGTCGAGGTCCGAGAGGTCGAAGACCTCGAAGTAGTCGGCGTGCACCGCGGGGACCGGGAGCCCGACCGCGATCTCGGCCGTCCCCGTCGCGTTGCGGTAGGTCTGGACCGCCGGCGTCCCGAGGACCAGGACCTCGTGGCGCAGCGGGGCCGGAATGGAGGACGCGTTGACCGACAGCGAGGACACGTACGCCTTGGAGCGGTGGTAGAGCACCGAGTGGGCGTCGGTCCCCGCGTCGATCTGCGCCAGCAGTGAGACGTACTGGGTGTCGCCCGACTCGAGTGTGGTGCGCACGAGCGACGCATTGCCGTAGGCCTGCTGCTGGGCCGCCGTCTCGCGGCCGGCCAGCAGGAAGTGGCGGACGGTGAAGTACGAGATGCCGCCCAGCAGGAGCGACAGCAGCAGCGCCCCGGCACCGAAGACGGCCGTGATGCGGGCGCCGATGCCCAGCTTCACGTCAGGGGACCAGCTTGTAGCCCATGCCCCTCACGGTGAGGATGTGCTGGGGCACCGCCGGGTCGGCCTCGACCTTGGTGCGCAAGCGCCGGATGTGGACGTCGACCAGGCGCCCGTCGCCGAAGTAGTCGTAGCCCCAGACCCGGTCGAGCAGCTGCTCGCGGCTCAGCACCTTGTTGGGCGAAGCCGCCAGCTCGCACAGCAGGCGGAACTCGGTGCGCGTGCAGTGGACCTCTTCGCCGTTGAGGTGGCGCAGCACCCCCTGCTCGGGCAACAACTGGAGATCCCCGAACGTCAAGGCGCCCGGCTCGTCCTCGGCCGGCCGGGCCCGGCGCAGCAGCGCCCGGATGCGCGCCGCCAGCTCCTTGGCCACGAACGGCTTGGTGACGTAGTCGTCCGCCCCCGCCTCGAGCCCGGCCACCACGTCGTGGGTGTCCGAGCGCGCCGTCACGATGATGATCGGCACGGCGCTGCTGCGCCTGAGCGCCCGGCAGCACTCGAAGCCGTCCATGCCGGGCAGCATGAGGTCGATCAGCGCCACATCGGCGGGCGCCTCGGCGAACAGGTCGAGGCCCTCCTCGCCGCTGGCGGCGTCGTTTACCTCGTAGCCCTCGCCCTCCAGGGCCAGGCGCATGGAGGACCTGATGCGCTCATCGTCCTCGACGACCAGGATGCGACCGCTCACGAACCTCCACTCGGCACTCAGCTGATCCAGATCTGGGTGGGCCAGACGGACCCACCGATCATGCCAAACGCCGGCTGGCCCTGGGGCGAAGTCGGGTTGTTGTAGTTCTGGACCTTGGGGTTGCCGATGACCGACCACACCGCCCGGTCGGTCCACAGGTAGGGCAGGTCCAGGGCGAGGCGCTTGTTCACCGTCTTGTAGGCCGCCTCGCGGACGCTCTGCTCGCTGCTGGCCCGCCCGGCCAGGAGCGCCGTCTCAATCGCGGGGTCGGAGTTGCGGGCCATGTTGATGGAGAGCGATCCCGAGCTGACCGTGGTCGAGCTCCAGAAGATGTAGTTGAGGTCTGGCTCGACCGCCCCGAACTGGCGCCAGCCGAGGGCCTGGTACTTGCCGGCCAGGGCGTTGTTGATCGTGTCGTCCTGCTCGACGATGTTGGTCGAGCACTTGAACCCGACCGCTTGCCACGCCTGCTCGAGATACTGCGCCGCCCGAAGCGAGGCCGGCGAGTTCGTCGAGCCGTAGGTGAACGTGATCGGCCCGCCGTTGGCCTTGGCCGCCGCCGAGACAAGCTTCTTCGCCTGCGACGGGTTGTAGGCCGGGTAGTTGGTCTTCGAGTAGTAGGGCGACCCCGGGACGAACAGGCCGTTGCTCACCGGCAGGACGTTCTCGTCGATGACGTGCGCGTACTGGCTGCGGTTGATGGCCATGGCGGCGGCCCGGCGGACGTTGGGGTCGTTGAACGGCTTGGCCAGGCAGTTGAGCTGGACGCAGTTCATGTCCGGTTCGCCGGCGACGTGCGTGCTGTCGTCGATGTAGGAGTAGCTCCGGTTGCCGCGGAACTCGGTGATGATCTGCGGCGTGTCCGTGATCATGAGGTCGATGGTGCCCGTCTTGAGCGCCTCGGCCCGGGACTCCTCGTCGGGAATGGGCTTGAAGGTGATCTGGGAGAGGTACGGCAGTCCGGCCCGCCAGTAGTTCGGGTTGGCCGTGGCGGTGAAGTGGTCGTTGGGCACCCACTCCTTGAACACGAAGGGCCCGGTGCCCACCGGGTGCGTCGTGCCGTTGGGGTTGGCGAGCATCGCGGGCGCCGCGATGTACGCGATCTGCCCCCCGATGCCACCGGCCAGGTAGTACGGGAACGGCACCCACGGCGCCTTGAAGGTGATGGTTGCCGCGAGCGGGCCGCTCTGCGTGATCGACACGAGGGTCGGGCTGAGCACGATGCCGGTGAGGAGCGACTTCGACTGCGCCACCAGGTTGGTCACCAGTGCCGCGCCGTTACACGGCGTGCCGTCGTGGAAGACGAGGTTGGGGCGCAAGGTGATCGTCCATGCGGTGTACGACGAGTTCGCCACCACCGACTGCGCCAGGTAGGGCGCCCAGTCGCCGTTGCTCAAGATGATGGTGAGCGGGTCGAACACGGTGCGGGCGTACATGACGCCGACCTCGTCGAAGCGCGCCTGCGTCGGGTCGAACCCCGACTCCTCGGCGTCGACGCCGAAGACGAGCGAGCCACCCTTCTTCGGCTTGGCCTTGCTGACGCCGTTGCGGCCGGGGCCGTTCGTGGTGGCGCCTGCGATGTCGTCCCATCCGAAGCCGAGAGTGGACGCCCCGGCGAAGCCCGCTGCGGCGGCCGCGCCGCCGGCGAGCAGCGTCCGGCGATCGAATTTCGAGACCATCGTCCCTCCGTTTCCACGAACCCAGCGGACCCCCCGGAAGGTTCGGGGCGACGTTAGTGCCCGGGCTTGCCTGAATGCGGGCACTAACGTTGGAGCCGTGTCGGACGACTGGGACCTCTCGGGGTTCTCTGCCTGGCTGAGCGGCCGCGCGCCCGCCACCCGCAAGGCGTACGCGAGCGATCTCGCCGCGTTCGTCGACTGGATGGGCCGGAGCGAGATCGACGGCCCGGGTGGCGTGGACCGGCTGCACCTGCGCCGCTATCTCGCCTCGCTGGGCACGAGGAAGCTCGCCCGTGCGACCATCGCCCGCAAGGCGGCGGCACTGCGCTGCTACTTCTCCTGGCAATTCCGGCAGGGTCGCATCGGCTCCGACCCGGCCCGCTCCCTCCGCGCGCCCTCCGGCGGCGGCCGCCTGCCCCGGGTGCTCTCGCACGGTGAGGTGTCGACCCTGCTCGACGCGCCGGCCGAGACGCCCCTGGAGCGGCGCGACCACGCGGTGCTCGAACTGCTCTACGCGGCGGGGCTGCGCGTCTCCGAGCTCTGCGGGCTCGACCGCGGTGACGTCGACCTGCGCGGCCGCACCGTGACCGTGCTCGGCAAGGGCTCCAAGCAGCGGCGCCTGCCGATCCACGAGACGGCGGCGACGGCGCTGCGGGGCTGGCTCGAACACGGGCGCGCGGAGTTGGCGGGCCCACCCGAGGCGGTCTTCGTGAACCAACGCGGCGCCCGGCTAGGCCCCCGCGACGTGCGGCGCATCCTCGACCGCCTGGCCCCGTCCCCGACCCACCCCCACGCCCTGCGCCACACCTACGCCACGCACCTCCTCGACGGGGGGGCCGACCTGCGCGTGGTCCAAGAGCTGCTCGGCCACTCGAGCCTGGCCACCACCCAGGTGTACACACACGTGAGCAAGGAGCGCCTGCGCTCGGTCTACCAAGGGACCCACCCCAGGGCCTGAGGGCCCGCTGAGCGGCTACACTGGACGGGCTCGCCAACGCGGTGGGCTGCAGCATCCAACCAACATCACCTGGTGCGTCCACGGTCGCGGCCCTCGGGCGGCGCTGCACCAGGGGAGCAACCGACTGGAGGAACATTTCTATGGCCGTCGTTTCCATGCGACAGCTTCTGGAGGCCGGGGTCCATTTCGGCCACCAGACGCGCCGATGGAACCCGAAGATGAAGCGCTACATCCTGGGTGAGCGCAACGGGATCTATCTCATCGACCTCCGCAAGACGCTCGGTGGCGTGGAGGCCGCCTATTCGTTCGTCCGCGACCTGGTCGCCGACGGCGGCACCATCCTCTTCGTGGGCACGAAGAAGCAGACGCAGGGCCCCGTCGCCGAGTACGCCGAGGCGTGCGGGATGCCCTTCGTGAACCAGCGCTGGCTCGGCGGCATGCTCACCAACTTCACCACCGTGTCGGGCCGGGTGAAGCGCATGCAGGAGCTGCGCGCCATGCAGGCCGCCGGCGACTTCGACGGCATGCCTAAGCGAGAGGCGTTGCAGCACACCCGCGAGCTCGACAAGCTGTCGCGCAACCTGGGCGGCATCGCCGACCTGGCCCGCCTGCCCAACGCCGTCTTCGTCATCGACACGAAGAAGGAGCACATCGCGGTGACCGAGGCGCGCAAGCTCGGCCTCCCGGTCGTGGCCGTGGTCGACACCAACTGCGACCCCGACGTCATCGACTACGTGATCCCCGGCAACGACGACGCCATCCGCTCGGGTTCGCTCATGTGCCGGGTGATCGCCGACGCCGTCGTCGAAGGTCGCTTTATCGCCGAGCACCGCCGTCAGATGGCGCCCCCACCGGTCGCCGAGGAGAGCGCTCCCTCTCCACGCCCGCGCCGGGCCCCGCAGCCACCACCGCCGCCCACGCCGCCGCAACCGTCCCCCGAGCCGGCCGAGGTGGCGTGAGCGTGGCCAAGTACACCGCCAAGGATGTGTCGGCCCTGCGCCAGATGACGGGCGCCGGGATGCTCGACTGCAAGAACGCGCTCGAGGAGGCCGACGGCGACCTGGAGCGGGCCGCCCAGATCCTGCGGGAGAAGGGCCTGTCCGGCGCGGCCAAGCGCAGCGACCGCGAGGCCTCGGAAGGTGCCGCCGCCGCGGTGCGCTCCGGTGACGCCGCCGCTGTGGTCGAGCTGCGCTGCGAGACGGACTTCGTGGCCAAGTCGGCCGAATTCGTGGCGCTGGCCGACGAGCTGGCCGCCCTGGTGGCGGCCAAGGGAGAGGACGCCGTCAGCGAGTTGGACGACGAGGTCGAGCGGCTGCGCTCGACCCTCAAGGAGAACATCTCGGTGGGCCAGGTGCGTCGCCTGACCGCCGAGCCGGGCCAGGTGGTGGACACCTACCTGCACCAGCAGGCCGGCCGCGGCGTCAACGCCGTCGCCGTCGTGCTCGAGGGCGGTTCCGACGAGCTGGCCCACGACATCGCCGTGCACATCGCGTTCACCAAGCCGATGTACCTCAACCGCGACGAGGTTCCCGCCGACGAGGTGGCGACGGAGCGGGCCACGCTCGAGACGATCTCGCGCAACGAGGGCAAGCCGGATGCCGCCCTCGCCAAGATCGTCGACGGCCGCATGAACGGATGGTTCAAGGACCGCGTGCTCCTCGACCAGTCCTACGTGCGGGACGAGAAGCAGACCATCGCGGGCATGCTCGGTTCGGCGCGCATCGTGGCGTTCGCGCAGGTCGTCGTCGGCGCCTGAGGCGCTGAGGATCGTGGGAGAGTCGCGCCGCATCGTCCTCAAGATGTCGGGGGAGGCCTTGGCCTCCGCCGCGTCCGACGAGACCATTGACGCCGCCACCGTCGAGCGCATGGCCAAGGAGATGGCGCTCGCCATGGAGTCCGGCGGCCTCGAGCTCGCCGTGGTCGTCGGCGGCGGGAACATCTGGCGCGGCACCACCGGCGAGAGCAGCGGCATGGACCGGGCCACCTCGGACTACATGGGCATGCTCGGCACCGTGATCAACGCGCTGGCGCTCCAGGATGCGCTCGAGCAGCAGGACCAGCCGACCCGGGTGCTCACCGCCCTGTCCATGGCCGAGGTCGCCGAGCCCTACATCCGCCGTCGGGCCATCCGCCACCTCGAGAAGGGCCGCATCGTCATCTTCGCCGCCGGCATGGGGAACCCGTTCTTCACCACCGACACTCCGGCTGCCCTGCGGGCTGCCGAAATCGGCGCCGAGCTGCTCTGCAAGGGGACCCACTCGGGGGTCGACGGCGTCTACAGCGCCGACCCCAAGCTCGATCCCAACGCCACCCGCTACGACGAGATCTCCTTCATGGAGGTGATCAACCGGGACCTGCGGGTCATGGACCTCACCGCCATCACCTTCTGCAAGGACAACAACCTGCCCATCCGGGTCTTCGACCTCATGATCCCGGGGAATATCGGCCGTGCGCTCCACGGCGAGCGGATCGGTACGCTGGTCCGCTGATGGACGAGGACCTCGCCGCCCTGGTCAAGGACGACACCAGGGAGAAGATGAGCAAGGCCATCGACCATTTCCGCCACGAGATGGGCAGCGTCCGGACGGGCCGGGCCAACTCGGCCCTCGTCGAGCCGCTCATGGTCGACTACTACGGCACCCCGACCCCGCTGCGCCAGCTCGCCGGGTTCAGCGTGCCCGACGCCATGCTCCTCGTGATCTCGCCCTACGACAAGGGTTCGCTCCCGGCGATCGAGAAGTCTCTGTTGTCCTCTGACCTCGGCATCAACCCGACGAACGACGGCACCGTGATCCGCCTGGCCTTTCCGCCGTTAACAGAAGAGCGCCGCAAGGAGCTGGTCAAGGTCGTGCGGCACAAGGCAGAGGAGGGGCGCGTGGCAATTCGCAACCTGCGCCGCGCGGGACGGCACGAGTTGGAGGCACTGCAGAAGGACGGTGACCTGTCCACCGACGAGCTCGAGCGCGTCGAGAAGGACCTCGAGAAGCTCACGCACGAGCAGGTCGCGTTGATCGACGAATTGCTCGCGCACAAAGAGCAAGAACTCCTCAAGGTCTGAGAGCGACGAGCGACATGGCCGACGGCACAGACGAGCACGAGGAATCCGAGTCCGCCTTCGGTGGGTTCACCGAGGCCGAGCACATCGAGGCCGACACGGAGGAGCCGACGAGCTACCACTCCGGTCGCGTCCGCATCATCGGCGCCGAGCCGGCCGGAGACGCCGTGCGCGAGGTGACCGGGCCGGTCGAAGAGGGCCATCCGGACCTGCCGCACTGGAACGATGCGCCGACGGGACAGGTGCCCGCCATCCTCGATCGCAGCACGGGCGAGGAGCCGCTTGTCGCACCGCCGACCTGGCGCGAGGAAGACCAGGACTGGGAGGCCCAGGAGGACGTCTTCGAGCCGTCGATGCTCTCCGACGACCTCCCAGCGGTGGGCGCCCTGCTCAACGAGCAGCGCGAAGAGGCCGACGACGAGCGCCAGCCCTGGCACTTCGAGTCCGACGACACGCTGATCATCCCGCCCGAGCCCGGGCTCGATGCGGGCGTGGCCGCGCCGGTTTCGGTGCCCGAGCTCCAGCCCGAGCCCGAGCCCGAACCCCAGCCGCGCCGCCGCGTGTCGTCCCCGCGCCGGGTGCGGCAGAACCGCCACGAGCCCGAGCACGCGCGTGAGCCCGAGTCCACCGCCTGGCCCGAGGAGGCGCCGGCCGCCGAGCCCGAGCCCGACTCCGTGGAAGAACCCGAGCGCGAGTACGAGCCCGTCGGCGTGGCGCCGCGCGCGCCCTCGGCTGAAGCGGCCGCAGCGTCAACGGTCGCCGCCTCGCGGCTCCACCCACCCTCGCCCCCCGAGCCCAAGGTGCGCGCCACGCGGACCTCGCGGGCGATGGCGAGTCGCACCGGCAACGTGAACACGAACACCGGCGGCACGTCCGGGCGCGACATGCGCGTCGCCATCGGCAGCGGCATCCTGCTCGGCGCCCTGGGCCTCGTCTGCTTCGCCCTCGGGACGGTGGCCACGCTGGTCATCGTCACCCTCGTGGTGTTGCTGGCGGCGGCCGAGGGGTACGCCGCCTTCCGCCGCGCCCAGTACCACCCGGCCACGCTCCTCGGACTGGTCGCGGTGCTCTCGCTGATGGTCGAGACGTACAACAAGGGCGTCGCCGCGCTGCCCTTGGTGTTGGTGTTGCTCGTCGCAGGCTCCTTCATCTGGTACCTGGCCCGCGTCGAGCCGGCGGCCGACCCGGTGTCGGGCCTCTTGTCGACCGTCTTCATCTTCGTGTGGATCGGCGCGTTCGGTTCCTTTGGTGCGCTGCTGCTCAACCCCAATTTGTTCCCCGACCGCCACGGCATCGCCTTCATCCTGGCGGCGGTCATCGTCACCGTGACCGACGACGTGGCCTCGCTGCTCATCGGCTCGGCCATGGGCCGGCACCAGCTGGCCCCGTCGGTGAGCCCGAACAAGAGCTGGGAGGGCCTGATCGGCGGCGGGCTGGCGGCCATCTTGGTCGCGGTGATCGTGGTCCACTTCATCCACCCGTGGACCGTGAGCAAGGCACTGCTCTACGGCGTGGTGGTCGCCATCGTGGCCCCACTCGGCGATCTGAGTCAGTCGATGATCAAGCGGCACCTCGGTCTCAAGGACATGGGCCGGCTGCTGCCGGGGCACGGCGGCATCTTGGACCGCTTCGACGGCCTCCTCTTTGTCCTCCCCGCCACGTACTTCGTGGTCAAGGCGCTTCACCTCGGCTGAGACGATGCGCTCCGTCAGCCTGATGGGCTCCTCAGGCTCGGTTGGCACCCAAGCACTCCAGGTCGTCCGCGCCGAGCCCCAACGATTCCGGGTGCACGCGCTGGCCACCCACCGTTCGGCCGACGCGCTCGTGGCGCAGGCGGCCGAGTTCCTCCCCACGGTGGTCGTCATCGGCGACCCCGCCCTCTACGAGACCGTGCGCGTCGGCGTGCCCGCCGGGACCGAGGTGCTGGTCGGCGAGGAGGGCATGGCCGAGGCGGCGCGCGGCGCGGACGTCGTGCTCAACGCGGTCGTTGGGTTCGCCGGGCTTCCCGTCACGATGGCGGCGCTCGAGGCGGGCCGGCTCTTGGCCCTGGCCAACAAGGAGTCGCTGATCGCGGGCGCGCCCATCGTGCAGAAGGCGCGCCGCACGCCAGGCGCCGAGATCGTGCCGGTCGACTCGGAGCACTGCGCCGTGCACCAGTGCCTGGCCTCGGCGCAGGGCACGACGGACGTGGCCCGCCTGCTCCTCACGGCGTCGGGGGGGCCGTTTCGCAGCTGGCCGGCCGAGAAGCTCGGGTCGGTGACGGTGCAGGACGCCCTGGCCCACCCCACCTGGTCGATGGGGCCCAAGATCACCATCGACAGCTCAACGCTGATGAACAAGGGTCTCGAGGTGATCGAGGCGCACGAGCTCTTCGGCATCGACTACGACCGCATCGACATCGTGGTGCACCCGCAGTCGATCGTGCACTCCATGGTCGAGTTGCGCGACGGGTCGACGCTGGCGCAGCTCGCCGCGCCCGACATGCGGCTTCCCATCGCGTACGCGCTCGGCTGGCCCGACCGCGCCGCGTTGCCCTACGGCGCGCTCGATTGGTCCGATCCCCGCACGCTGACCTTCGAGGCGCCCGACCGGTCCGTCTTCCGCTGCATCGACCTGGCCTACGCGGCCGGGCGGCGCGGTGGCTCGGCCCCGGCCTGGCTCAGCGCCGCCAACGAGGTGGCGGTGGAGTCGTTCCTCGACGGCGCCCTCTCGTGGTCGGGCATCGCCGACGTGGTGGCCGAGACGATGGATGCCTGGGTGGACGATCACGTCGACCAGGTCGAAGGCCTGTTGGCGGCGGACGCGGAGGCCCGACGGAGGGCCCGGGCGACGCTCGCCCGCCGTCTGGCCGACTGAGCCGGACGGTAGCGTTGGGGGCGCCGATGACCCTCACTGTGCAGGACACGCCTGCCTCTCCGCCGTCTGCAAACCCGCCGGCAGGCGCCGCGCCCCAAACGCAGGGCAACGCCGGCCGCCTCCTCCAGCTCCTGGTCGGCGTGGCCCTCGTCACGGCCGTGTTCATCCTGCTCGGGTGGGGCGACCTCCTTCTCTTCATCGCCATCCTGATCGTGATCGTGATGCTGCACGAGCTGGGGCACTTCGTCACCGCCAAGTGGGCGGGCATGAAGGTGACCGAGTACTTCGTCGGCTTCGGGCCGCGCCTGTGGTCCGTGCGCCGGGGCGAGACCGAGTACGGCGTCAAGGCGATCCCGGCCGGCGGCTACGTCCGCATCATCGGGTTCACGTCGATGGAGGAGGTCGCCGAGGGGGACGAGCCCCGGGCCTACCGCAACCAGCCGTTCTACAAGCGCATCATCGTGGCGTCGGCCGGATCGATCGTGCACATCGTGATCGCGTTCGTCCTCGCCGCGATCCTCGTCGTGAGCTTCGGCAAGATCACGAACAACTACACGGTCGCCTCCCTCGAGCGCTGGCCGGGCGTGGCGCAGACACCCGCTGCCCAGGCCGGGCTCAAGCCGGGGGACACCATCGTCTCCATCAACGGCAAGACGTTCGCCAATCCCAATGCGATGACCGACGTCATCAAGCGCTCGACGGGCAAGCAGCTCGAGCTCGGCGTCGAGCGTGACGGCCGGCTCATCGAAGTGAAGGCGACGCCGAGGAGCGGCGATGGGATCAAGTCCGACGGCCAGGCCCTGACCGACCGGGGCTACCTCGGGGTGGAGATCAAAGAGGCCACGGCATCGGTGGGACCGCTGGCCGTGATCGGTGACTCGTTCAACACGATGTGGCAGGTGACCGATCAGGAAGCCGCCGGCATCGCCAACCTGTTCTCGCCGAGCGGCGTTGACTCGGTGTTCCACCAGGTGACGAATTCGAAGGACGCCCAGTCGGCCGCGAACAACCCCGGCGCGCAACCGCGTCCGGTCTCCATCATCGGTATCGCCAACCTGGGCGCGCAGACCGAGCAGGCGGGCATCGAATCCGTCCTGTTGCTGCTGATTACCATCAACATCGTCTTCGCGCTGCTGAACATGCTGCCGATGATCCCGCTCGACGGCGGGCACGTCGCCGTCGCCGCCTACGAGTGGATCCGCACCAAGAAGGGCCAGCCCTACTACCGCGCCGACATCACCAAGCTCTTCCCGCTCGCGGCGATCTTCATCGCCATTCTCTTAGCCCTCGTGGTGTCGGGCCTCTACCTCGACATCACGCACCCGCTCCAAATTCCGCACTGACATGGAACTGACGTCCTCTCTCCTGTCGCCCCGGCGGCCGACCCGGCGCATCACCCTCGGCGGTGTGCCGATCGGCGACGGCGCGCCCGTCAGCGTGCAGTCGATGACGACGACCAAGACGGCGGACGTCGACGGCACCCTGGCGCAGGTGTACGCGTTGGCGGCGGCGGGGGCGGACATCGTGCGCTGCACGTGCAACGAGGAGGCGGCGGCCGAGGGCCTGGCTCACATCGTCCCGCGCTCGCCCGTGCCGATCGTGGCCGACATCCACTTCCACCACGAGATGGCGCTGGCCGCGCTCGAGGCGGGCGTGCAGGGTCTGCGGCTGAACCCGGGCAACCTGCGCAAGGAGGCCGAGATCAAGCAGGTGGCGGCCGAGGCGCGCGACCGCGGCGTCCCCATCCGCATCGGCGTCAACGCCGGCTCGCTGCACCCCGACCTCTACAAGAAGTACGGCGGCGCCACCCCCGAGGCGCTGGTGGAGTCGGCGCGCAACGAGCTCGCGCTGTTCGAGGAGGTCGGCTTCAGCGACGTCAAGATCTCGGTCAAGGCCTCCTCGGTCGCCCTCATGATCGCCGCCTACCGGCTGGCCGCCGAGACCTTCGACCACCCGCTCCACCTGGGCGTGACCGAGGCGGGCCCGCCGCCCGCCGGCCTGGTCAAGGGCACCGCCGGCATCGCCACGCTGCTGGCCGAGGGGATCGGCGACACGATCCGCTTCTCGCTCACGGCCGACCCCGTCGAAGAGGCGCGGGCGGGGCGCCAGCTGCTCGAGTCGCTCGGGCTGCGCGAGCGCAAGGGCCTCGACCTCATCGCGTGCCCGTCCTGCGGGCGGGCCCAGGTCGACGTCATCGCGGTGGCCAAGGAGGCCCAGGAGGCGCTCGAGAAGCTGAACCTGCCGATCCAGGTCGCGGTGATGGGCTGTGTCGTCAACGGCCCGGGCGAGGCGCGCGAGGCCGACATCGGCATCGCGGCGGGCAAGCAGAAGGGCCATCTCTTCATCCGCGGCAAGATCATCCGCGTCGTGCCCGAGGCCGAGATGGTCCAGGCGCTCGTCGACGAAGCCGAGCGCCTCGTCGACGAGGGCGTCGAGGCGCGCATGGCCGCCGCCGACTCGAATGCCGAGGCCGAGGCGGAGGCCGACCGGCGCGCGCTGCTCGAGAGGACGGGCGTCGACCCGAACCACACGGCGGAGAAGATCGAGATCATCCGGCGTCACTCGGACAACTAACAGCGAACTAGCCTCTTCCGATGGGCAAGGGCGGCGCCAGCAGCATCGTGACGCGGGAGGAGGACTTCCCGCGCTGGTACCAAGAGGTCGTCGCCCGCGCCGAGATGGCCGAGAACGGCCCGGCCCGCGGGACCATGGTCATCCGGCCCTGGGGCTACGGCATCTGGGAGCTGATGCAGGCCGAGATCGACCGGCGCATCAAGGAAGCCGGGGCCGAGAACGCCTACTTCCCGCTGTTCATCCCCGAGTCCTACCTCAAGCTCGAGGCCGAGCACGTCGAGGGCTTCGCGCCCGAGCTCGCCGTCGTCACGCACGGGGGCGGCAAGGAGCTCGAAGAGCCACTCGTCGTGCGGCCCACGAGCGAGACCGTGATCAACAGCTTCTTCTCCAAGTGGATCCAGAGCCACCGCGACCTGCCCATGCTGCTCAACCAGTGGGCCAACGTGGTGCGCTGGGAGATGCGCCCGCGCCTGTTCCTCCGCACCACCGAGTTCCTGTGGCAAGAGGGTCACACGGCGCACGCCACCGAGGAGGACGCGCGCGCCTACGCATTGCGCATCCTCGAGGACGTCTACCGCAGCACCGTGGTCGACTTCCTCGGCATCCCGACGCTCACCGGGCACAAGACGGCGCGGGAGCGCTTCCCCGGGGCGATCTGTTCGTGGACCTGCGAGAGCATGATGGGTGACGGCAAGGCCTTGCAGATGTGCACGAGCCACGAGCTCGGGCAGAACTTCGCCAAGGTCTTCGACACGACGTACGCCAACGCGCAGGGCACGCTCGACTACGTCTGGCAGACCTCGTGGGGCATGACCACCCGCCTCGTCGGCGCGCTGGTCATGGCGCACGGTGACGACTTCGGCTTGCGCCTGCCGCCCGCGGTGGCTCCCGCCCAGGTCGTGGTGCTGGTCGTCAAGGAGGACGCCGCCGTGGGCGAGGCCGCCGCCTCCCTCTGCGCCGAGCTCCGCGCGGCGGGCCACCGGGTGCGCCTCGACGACCGGACCGACACCAGCTTCGGCCGGCGCAGCGTGGCTTGGGAGCTCAAGGGCGTCCCCGTCCGCGTCGAAGTGGGGCCGCGGGACCTGGCCGAGGGCAACGTCACCGTGGTCGTGCGCCACCGCCGGGAGAAGAAGAGCGTCCCCCTGGCCGGCGTGCGCGCCGAGGTCGCCACCACCCTCGCCGATGTCAGCCGGGAGCTGCTGGCCGAGGCGACGGCGTTCCGCGACGCCCGCACGGCCGATGTCGGCACGTTCGAGGAGGCCGTCGAGGCCGGCTCGGTCGGCTTCGCCCGGGTCCGCCTGGGCGCCCTCGGCCCCGACGGGGAGGACCGCCTGGCCCAGCACGCCCTCACGGTTCGGTGCCTGCAGCGACCCGACGGCGCGCTGGCCGGGCCCGGCGACGCCGAGCAGGACCTCTTCGCCGTGGTCGGCCGTTCGTACTGATGATGGGATTGCTATAATTCCGTAGCTGTCCATTAAGAATCAGTACCTCGTTGAAGCGTGGGCTGCGGCCCACGCTTTCGCTTTGCGGGGGCTTCGTTCAGACGACCAGACCAGAAAGACCACGAGTGCAGACCAAGGAGGTGACCGAGATGACCAGGGAGGCGACGGATCTGGCCAGCGCTCTGTCACCGGTCGTGGAGGCCCGGGGCCTGGAGCTGATCGACGTCGAGCTCAACGGAGCCCAGCTCACGGTGTTCGTCGACCGCGAGGGCGGCGTCGGGTTGGACGAGATCGCAGACGCCACCAAGGACGTGTCGGCCGAGCTCGACCGGATCGACCCGGTGCCCGGGCGCTACACGCTCACGGTCTCGAGCCCGGGGCTCGAGCGGCGGCTCCGCACCCCGGCGCACTTCGCGCGGGCCGTGGGGGAGACGATCACCGTGCGGGTCGACGTCGGCACGGCGGACGTCCGGCGGCTCACCGGGAAGCTGGCCACGGCGGACGAGACGGGGTGCACCCTGACCGGGCCCGAGGTGCCCGACGGGGAGGTACGGATCAGCTACGACCAGATCGAGAGGGCGCGCACGGTGTTCGAGTGGGGACCGGCGCCGCGTCGTGCGAAGAGTGAGAGGGTGAAGCGGCCATGAGCAAGACCAATTTCGAGTTTCTCGACGCGCTGGGCCAGATCGCCCGCGACAAGGGGATCTCGGTCGACACACTGCTCGACGCCCTCGCCAACGCCTTGGTGGCGGCCTACAAGCGCCGCCCCGACGCGGCCGAAGAGGCGGTGGTCACCATCGACCCCGACTCGGGGGAGATCCGCGTCTACGGCCAGGAGCTCAACGAGGAGGGCGAGGTCATCCGCGAGTGGGACGACACGCCCGACGACTTCGGGCGCATCGCCGCGCAGACGGCCAAGCAGGTGATCCTTCAGCGGATCCGCGAGGTCGAGCGCGACATGAAGTACGAGGAGTACGCGGGTCGCGAGGGCGACATCGTCACCGGGATCGTCCAGCAGACCGACAACCGCTACACGCTCCTCGACCTCGGCAAGGTGGAGGCGCTGTTGCCCCAGGCCGAGCAGGTGTCCTACGAGCGCTACGAGCACGGCGCCCGCCTCAAGGCGTACATCGTCGAGGTCCGCAAGACGACCAAGGGCCCCCAGATCGTGGTGAGCCGCACCCACCCCGGCCTGATCAAGCGGCTCTTCGAGCTCGAGGTCCCCGAGATCGGCTCCGGCGTGGTGGAGATCAAGGCGGCGGCGCGCGAGCCGGGGCACCGCACCAAGATCGCCGTGTGGTCCAACGACCCCAACGTCGACCCGGTCGGCGCGTGCGTCGGCGCGCGCGGGTCGCGCGTGCGCATGGTGACCAACGAGCTGCGCGGCGAGCGCGTCGACGTCGTCCCGTTCTCCGACGACCCGGTCGAGCTGATTCAGAACGCGCTGGCTCCCGCCCGGGTGCGCGAGGTGCGCCTGGACGAGGAGACCGGCACGGCCACCGTCATCGTGAGCGACTTCCAGCTCTCCCTCGCCATCGGCAAGGAGGGGCAGAACGCCCGCTTGGCGGCGCGGCTAACCGGCTGGCGCATCGACATCAAGAGCGAGACCCAACTGGCCGAGGAAGAGGCCGGCTACGCCGACCAGGAGTGGGCCGAGGGCGAGTGGGTCGAGGACGAGAACGGCGACCTGGTCTGGAAGCCGGCCGAGGGCGGCGAGGCCATGTCGGCCGCCGAGTGGTCGCACGCCGTGGAGGACCAGGCCGAGGGGGCCGACGCGCCGAAGACGGCGGAAGCGGGCGACGCGCCCGCCGCCGAGGCGAAGAAGGCCGACGGGGCCGCCGAGGCACCGGCCGAGGCGGCACCTGCTCCGGCGGAGGCCGCGGTGGCCGAGGTGTCGGAGGAGGCCGAGGCATAACGCCGACGCGGACCTGCGTCGGCTGCCGGCGCCCTTATCCGGCGGACCGAATGGTCCGGATCGTGCGCCGCCCCGACGGGGCGCTCGAGGTGGACCGCTCGGGGGCCGGGCGGGGGGCGTGGCTGTGCCGGGAATCGGCGGACTGCCTGGAGCGGGCGGTCCGCCAGCACCGCTTCGAACGGGCCTTCCGGGCACCGGTCGAGGGCGATGCGCTGCAGCGGTTGTGTGCGCAGCTGGGTACGGCGTAGGAGCGTCCGGACCCCGATGTGCGAGGATGGGGGGCTGGGTTGACCCCGAGTCCCGCAAAAAGACAAGGACGAAGAGAACCACTTGCCGAAGAAGATTCGCGTCTATGAGCTGGCCAAAGAGCTAGGTCTCACGAACAAAGAAGGGCTCGAGCTGGCCCTTTCCCTGGGTATCGGGGTCAAGAGCCACTCGTCCTCCATCGAGGACGCCCAGGCCGACCGCGTCCGCCGCAAGGCCGACGCGGACGGGTTGCGCCGTCCGGTCCAGCCCGAGGAGCCCGCGGCGGCCAAGAAGGCCGCCAAGAAGGCGGCGCCCGCGAAGAAGGCTGCGGGCACGGCCAAGTCGGCCGCGTCCTCATCGGGGACCGCCGTTGCCGAGGCCCCGCCCGCCGACCGCGGCGTCGCCGCCGACGGTGGCACCGAGGCGCCCGCGCCGGCCAAGAGGGCCGTGGCCGCATCGACTTCGGGGGCGACCACCGCCCCCGCCAAGAAGGCCCCGGCCCGCCAGGTCGACGCGCCGGCGGCCAGTGCGCCGGCCGCTGCCGCTGCCGCGGCTGGCTCCGGCACCGCTGCGGGCTCGGCGCCCGAAGCCCCGGCGCGCTCGTCGCGCCTGGTGAGCAGCAGCCGTCCCGCCCCCGCACCCGCGCCTGCCGCACCGGTCGCTCCGGCGGCTGCCGCCAGTGCGCCCGTCGCGGCACCGCCGAGCGCGGGCGCTGGTGCCGGTGCGCCCACGACCGCACCCGGCTCGGCCGGTGGCGCTGCCGCTGGCACTGGCACTGGCGCGGCCCAATCACCCGCCGCCCACGCACCGGATGTGGCCGCCGCCGCGACGGGTGCGCCGACCGAACAGCGCCGCAGCATGCGCCCGCCGCTCAGCCCCTCGGGCAAGCCCGTGCCGCCGCCCCCTCCGCCGAAACCACCGCTCGGACCGAGCGGACGACCCATTCCGCCCCCGCCCGGCATGGGCGGGCGGCGACCCAGCGCGACCACGCCATCAGGCGCCCGCCCCGGCGGAGGGTCCTACCCGCCGCGTACGGGCGGCCGTCCCGCCGGTGGCGCCGGACGGCCCGGCGGCGGCATGAGCAGCGGCGGCTTCGGCGGCCGCCCGGCCGGCGGCTTCGGCGGGCGTTCCGGCGCGGGTGCACCGGCCGGTGGCCCACCGCAGGGTGGACGGGGGGGCATGCCAGGGCGGCGGCCGCCGCAGCGGAGGGCGCGGCGACGCCGCCGCAATCTCGAAGAGCTCGAGCCGACACAACTCACCACGTACCAGCCGTCGACGGCGCCCGTGCCCGAGGGCGAGATCATCATCGAGCGCGGCTCAACGGCGCGCGACCTCGGTCCCAAGCTGAACCGCAGCGCGGGTGACATCGTGCGCTTCCTGCTGCTGCAGGGCGAGATGGTGATGGCCACCCAGTCGCTGAGCGACGACATGATCGAGCTGTTCGCCGCCGAGATCGGCGCCGAGGTGCGCCTCGTCGACCCCGGCGAGGAGCGCGAAGCCGAGCTGCTGAACCGCTACTTCGAGGACGAGGACGAGGAGGACGAGTCCGACCAGCGGCCGCGTGCGCCGGTAGTCACCGTCATGGGCCACGTCGACCACGGCAAGACCCTGCTCCTCGACAAGATCCGCTCGGCCAACGTCGTCGCCGGTGAGGCGGGTGGCATCACCCAGCACATCGGCGCCTACCAGGTCGTGTGGCAGGACCACCCCATCACGTTCATCGACACGCCGGGCCACGCCGCCTTCACCGCCATGCGGGCGCGCGGGACGCAGGTGACCGACATCGTGATCCTGGTGGTGGCGGCCGACGACGGGGTCATGCCCCAGACGGTCGAGGCCATCGACCACGCCAAGGCGGCCGACGTGCCGATCATCGTCGCCGTCAACAAGATGGACCGGCCCGATGCCGACCCCCAGCGGGTGCTCCAGCAGCTCTCCGAGCGCGGGCTGGTGCCCGAAGCGTGGGGTGGTGACACCATCACGGTCGAGGTATCCGCATTGGCCGGCACCGGGATTGAGAACCTGCTCGAGCAGATCGTGACCGTGGCCGAGGTCGAGGAGCTCACCGCCCGGGTCGAGGGCGAGGCGCGTGGTGTCGTGCTCGAGGCGAATTTGGAAGCGGGCCGCGGCCCGGTGGCGACCGTGATCGTGCAACAGGGCACGCTCCGCGTCGGCGACCCCGTGGTGGCCGGCGCCGCCTGGGGCAAGGCCAAGGCGCTGGTCGACGACCAGGGCGACCACATCAAGGAGGCATTGCCGTCGACGCCGGTCCAGGTGCTCGGGTTCTCCGAGCCGCCGAACGCCGGCGACGAGATGCGCGGCGCCAAGGACCTGGCGCGCGCCCGGACCCTGGGCGAGGCGCGGGCGCAGCGCTTCCGCCTGTCGGGGCACAAGCCGGTGGCGGGGACGACGGGGGCGCGGCTCGAGGACCTCTTCGAGCAGATCTCGCGCGGCGAGACGGCCACGCTGAACATCGTCTTGAAGGCCGACATGCAGGGGTCGCTCGAAGCGGTGACCGAGTCGCTGAAGCGGTTGGAACGCGACGACGTCAAGCTCAGCTTCGTGCTGCGCGGCATCGGCGGCATCACCGAGAACGACGTGCAGCTGGCGGCCGCGTCGAGCGCCACCATCTTCGGCTTCAACGTGCGGCCGGACAAGCGGGGCCGCGACCTGGCCGAGTTGTCCAACGTCGAGATCCGGACCTACGAGATCATCTACAAGCTGCTCGAGGACCTCGAGGCCGCCATGCTCGGCCTGCTCTCGCCGATTTACGAGGAGATCGTCACGGGCGAGGCCGAGGTGCGCCAGATCTTCCGGGTCCCGCGCATCGGCGCCATCGCCGGTTGCTACGTGCGCGACGGCAAGATCACGCGCGGCTCCAAGGTGCGGTTCCTCCGCGACGGCACCGTCATTTGGAAGGGATCCATCAACACCCTGCGGCGCTTCAAGGATGATGTGCGTGAGGTGGCGTCGGGGTTCGAGTGCGGCATCGGCCTGTCCGACTTCCAGGACCTCAAGGAAGGGGACCTGATCGAAACCTACGAGGAGCGCGAGATCGCCCGGACCTGATCGGCTGCCGAGGGGCCCGGTCCGATTTCGATTTCGATTTCGATTCGGGCGGCCCCAGGTGAGGGGCCGCCGGTGACTGAGGTGACGAGACGCACGTGGCGGTTCGGTCGACGCCACGTGTCCGAGCGGAGGAGCTGACGCGGTGAAACGGCGCACGGCGACATACCCGCGAGCGCTGCGGGTCAACCAGGTGTTGCGACAAGTAGTGGCGGAGGAGCTCGAGCGCCTCGCCGACGCGGACGGGGTGCCGATGCTGACGGTCACCTCGGTGGAGGTGGCGCCCGACATGCGGACGGCGGTGGTCTACCTCGCCACGCTGGACGACGCGACGGCGGTCGTGTTGGAGGAGCAACGAGGGCGCCTGCAGCGCCTGATCGGCGCCCAGATGACGATGAAGCGCACGCCCCGGCTGCGCTTCCAGGCCGACCCGGCCATCGAAACGGGATCGCGAGTGGAGGAGCTGCTGCGCGGGCTGCACGAGCGGGACGAGCCGCCGCCCGCTGAGTGAGCAAACTCCCATGAGCGTCAACGGCCTCGTGGTCGTCGACAAGGAGGCGGGCTGGACCTCGCACGACGTCGTGGCCCGGTGCCGGCGCGTCTTCGGGCAGCGCCGCGTCGGTCACGCCGGCACGCTCGACCCCGACGCCACCGGCGTCCTGCTCGTCGGTCTCGGACGCGTCACTCGCCTGCTGCGCTTCTTGACGGCGCTCCCGAAGACCTACGCCACCGACATCGTGCTCGGGACGTCGACGTCGACGATGGATGCGTCGGGCGAGGTAGTCGAGACCTTCGACATGGCCGGCGTCGAGGCGCCCGACGTGGCGCGGGCCGCCGCGACGCTGACGGGGGAGATCGAGCAGGTGCCGCCCATGGTCTCCGCGGTGAAGGTCGGGGGCCGCCGCCTACACGAGCTGGCCCGTCAGGGCATTGAGGTGGAGCGCACGCCGCGCCCGGTGACCGTGTACCGCTTCGACACCGAGCCCGACCCGGCGCGCCCGGGCGTGTACCGGGCCGTGGTCGAGTGCTCCTCGGGCACCTACGTCCGGGTGCTGGCGCACGACCTCGGGCGGGCGCTCGGGGGCGGGGCGCATCTCGATCACCTGCGGCGCACCAAGATCGGGTCGTTCGGCGGCGCCGACATGCGGCCGCTCGACGCCATCGGCCCCCAGGCCGTCCTGTCCCCGGCCGAGGCCATGCGCGACCTCGACGCCGTGCGGGTGGACGCCACCATCGCCGCCGCCATCCGCACCGGGCTGCCCCTCGACCGCGTGCCGCTCGGCGCGGTGGGCGATGGCCCATGGGCCATGCTCGACGAGGAGGGCGTCCTGCTGGCCGTCTACGAGCCGACGGGCACCGACCGGATCAAGCCCGCCGTCGTGCTGGCCGGGGACTGACGGGTGCCCGACTACCCTCATCGCGCGATGCCCGGACCCGGTACCGCCGTCACCATCGGGGCCTACGACGGGGTCCATCTGGGCCACCGGGCCCTGCTGCGCGACCTGTGCGCCCGCGCCGCGGCGGCCGGGCTGTCGTCGGTGGTGGTCACGTTCGACCGCCACCCGGCCTACGTGGTGCGGCCCGATTCGGCGCCCAAGCAGCTGACGGGGCTCGAACAGAAGCTCGAGCTGCTGGCCGACTGTGGCATCGACCGCACCATGGTGGTGCCGTTCGACGAGGCGCGGGCGAACGAGACGGCCGAGGACTTCGTCAAGGAGGTCCTGGTGGACCAGCTTGCGTCACGCCTGGTGGTGGTGGGGGAGGACTTCCACTTCGGGCACGGGCGCAAGGGCAACGTCGGGCTGCTGCGCGAGCTGGGCGCCGTGTACGGCTTCGAAGTGGTCGGCGTCACCCTCACCGACGAGGGCAGCGAGCCGGTGTCCTCGACCCGGATCCGGGCCCTGCTGGCCGAGGGCGACGTCGAGGAGGCGGCCCGCCTGCTCGGGCGCCCCCACGAGGTGCGGGGCCCGGTGGTGCGCGGCGACGGGCGGGGCGGCCCCGAGCTCGGCTTCCCCACCGCCAACGTGGCCGTGGCGGACGACATCGCCCTGCCGGCCGACGGGATGTACGCCGGCTACTTCAGCGGCACCGACGGCGAGGCCCGCCCGGCCGCCATCTACGTGGGCCGGCGCCCGACGTTCTACGAGCCGGGCACCGCCCCGGTGCTGGTCGAGGCGCATCTTCTCGGCTTCGACGGTGACCTCTACGGCCAGCCGGCCCGGGTCTGCTTCGTGGGCCGGGTGCGCGGCGACGCCCGCTTCGACACGGCCGAGGCCCTGATTGCGCAGATGCACCAGGACGTGGCCGAGGCCGAGCGGCTGCTGGCCGCGGCCGATCTTCCCTGATCAGCGCCCGGCTGCTAGCATGGAGTCCGGCCGGGAATAGGTCCCTGGCCGACTCCGACAACGCTTTTTTGAGGTTCCTCTATGCCCGACACGCAGGCCACCATCGCCGAGTACCGGCTCCACGACACGGACACCGGCTCGCCCGAGGTACAGATTGCCCTGCTGTCTGGTCGGATCAACCACCTCACTGAGCACCTGAAGGAGCACAAAGGGGACCACCACACCCGGCGAGGCCTGATGAAGCTCATCGGCCACCGCCGCCGGCTGCTCGACTACGTCCGCAAGAACGACGTCGAGCGCTACCGCACCATCATCGGCCGACTCGGCATTCGACGGTAGCGGCGGCACCCACAGACACGGGCGTCTCCAGCAGCTGGCTGCCAGTTGCCGCTCACTTCGCACGGCGAGGTGGTCGACCACTGGGAACCAGACGAGAAGATGCCCCCGACACATACGAGGAGCATCATGGCTGATGCCATTTCCGTCTCGGCCCCCATTAGCGGGACCGATCGCACCATGTCCTTCGAGGCGGGCAAGCTGGCCCAACTCGCCGACGGGGCCGTCCTGGCCCGCATCGGCGACACCGTCCTCCTGGCCACCGCCACGGCGGCCCGCTCGGTACGGGAGGGGACCGACTTCTTCCCGCTGACCGTCGATATTGAGGAGCGGACGTACGCCGCCGGCAAGATCCCGGGCTCGTTCTTCCGCCGCGAGGGCAAGAGCTCGGACCAGGCCATCCTGACCTGCCGACTGATCGACCGCCCCCTGCGCCCGTCGTTCCCCGAGGGGTTCCGCAACGAGGTGCACGTGGTCGGCACGATCGTCGGGGCCGACCAGGTCAACCCGCATGACGTGCTGGCGATCAACGCGGCCTCGGCGGCGCTGATGCTCTCGGGCATCCCCTTCGACGGGCCGATCGGCGCCGTGCGCGTCGCCTACACGACCGAGGGCGCGTGGATCCCGCACCCGACCTTCGAGGAAGGCGACGAGAGCACCTTCGAGCTGGTCGTTGCCGGGCGGGCCCTCACCGAGGACGCCGACAGCGAGATCGCCATCATGATGGTCGAGGCCGGCGGCACCGAGAAGTCGTGGTCCTACTACGAGTCGGGCGCCCCGAAGGTGACCGAAGAGGTGCTGGCCGAGGGGCTCGAGGCGGCCAAGACGTGGATCCGCGAGGCGATCAACCTCCAGCGCGAGCTGGTGGGCGTGTACACCGCAGTGCGCGGGCCGGTGCAAGCCATCCCGTTCACCACGTTCACCGACTACCAGGACGACGTGTGGCAGCGCGTGCAGGCGGTCGGCACCGACGCCATCGCCAAGGCCAACCTGGTCACGTCGAAGGCGGAGCGCAACGCCGCCCTCGACGCCGCCGGCGAGGAGATCCGCGCCGCCCTGGGCGACGAGTTCGCCGACCGGCCCAGCGAAGTCAAGGGGGCCATCCGGTCCCTGACCAAGAAGCTCGTCCGCAAGCGCATCGTCGAGGACGGCGTGCGGGTCGACGGCCGCGGCACCAGCGACATCCGGCCCCTCTCGGCCGAGATCGACCTTCTCCCGACCGCGCACGGCTCCGCGCTCTTCCAGCGTGGCGAGACCCAGGTGCTCAACGTGACGACGCTCGGCATGCCCCGCATGGCGCAGATGCTCGACACCATCACTCCCGGCGATTTCAAGCGCTACATGCACCACTACAACTTCCCGCCCTTCTCGACGGGCGAGACCGGCTTCATGCGCGGCCCCAAGCGCCGCGAGATAGGCCACGGCCTTCTGGCCGAGCGGGCGCTGCTGCCCGTGGTGCCGAGCGAGGAGGAGTTCCCCTACGCGCTGCGTGTCGTGTCCGACGTGTTGGCGTCGAACGGGTCGACCTCCATGGCGTCAGTCTGCGGGTCGACGCTGTCGTTGATGGCGGCGGGCGTGCCGATCAAGGCGCCGGTGGCCGGCATCGCCATGGGCCTCGTCTACGACGGCGGCAACTATGTCACCCTGACCGACATCCTCGGCTCGGAGGACGCGTTCGGTGACATGGACTTCAAGGTGGCGGGCACCGCCGAAGCGGTGACCGCGCTCCAGCTCGACACGAAGATCGACGGGCTGCCGGCCGACGTGCTGGCCAAGGCGCTCCTGCAGGCCAAGGAGGCCCGTCTCACCATCCTCGGCGTCATGGCCGCCGCCATCGACGAGCCGCGCGACCACGTCGCCAACAGCGCGCCGAAGATCCTCTCCATGGAGATCCCGATCGACAAGATCGGCGAGGTGATCGGGCCCAAGGGCAAGGTCATCAACACGCTCCAGCAGGAGACCGGGGCCGACATCGCGGTCGACGACGACGGCGTCGTCGGCACGGTGACGATCGGCGCCAAGGACGGCAACGCGGTCGAAGAGGCGCGCCGCCGGATCTCGCTGATCCTGGACCCGCCGACCGCGGATGTCGGCGCCGTCTACGCGGGCAAGGTGGTCAACATCACCAAGTTCGGTGCCTTCGTGAACGTGCTGCCGGGCCGCGACGGCCTGCTGCACATCAGCAAGCTGTCGTCGCTCGCCGGCGGCAAGCGCATCAACAACGTCGAAGACGTGCTCAGCCTCGGTCAGTCGGTCGAGGTGCGCGTCGAGGACATCGACCCCCAGGGCAAGGTGTCCCTCTCGCTGGCGTCGGCCCCCGAGGAGTCGGGCGGTGGCCACGGCGGCGGCGACCGTGATCGCGATCGTGGCGACCGTGACCGTGGTGGCGACCGTGACCGTGGTGGCCGTGGGGCCAACGGTGACGCGGCGTCGTCGTCTGCGCCCGCGTCGAGCGGTGGCGCCAGCGCGTCGTCGACGCCCTCCTTCGAGGACGCTTTCGAGGCCGAGCTGGTGGCCGACCTCGGCGACCTGGGCCCAGGTGCGGCCGAGGCCGACAGCGGCCGCGGCGGCAGCGACCGCGGCGGCAATGACCGCGGCGGCCGCTCGCGTGGCCGCTCGCGTCGTCGTTGATTCAGACGTCAGTCCTGCCGTGCGGCATCCGCCTGGTCACCGAGACCATGGCGGATGTCCGCTCGGTCGCGATGGCCTACTGGGTCGGCACCGGCTCGCGTGACGAGCCCGACGAGCTCGCCGGCGCGTCGCACTTCTTAGAGCACCTCCTCTTCAAGGGCACGGAGCGGCGCTCCGCCGCGGCCATCGCCGAGGCGCTCGACGAGGTGGGCGGCGACTGCAACGCCTTCACCACCAAGGAGTACACGACGTTCTACGTCCGGCTCCTGTCGGACCACCTGACGCTCGGGCTCGACATCCTCAGCGACATCATGTGGGAGCCGGCGCTGCGGCCGGACGACATCGAGGCCGAGCGAACGGTCATTCTCGACGAGATCCTCATGCACGCCGACGAACCGGCTGACCTCGCGGCCGAACTTTGGCAGTCGTCACTTTTCCCCGGGCACTCGCTCGGCCGCGACACGCTGGGGACGTCATCGTCGGTGCGGCGGATCACCCGCGAGGACATCGTTGAGTTCCTCGCCCGTCACTACCGGCCCGCCAACATGGTGGTCTCGGTCGCCGGCGACTGCACCCACGACGCGGTGGCGGCCGATCTCGAGCGCCGCTTCGCCGGCGAGCGCGGAGGAGAGGCACCGAAGCGGGACGCGCCGGGGGCCGACAAGGTGACGCTCGAAGTGGTGCGCCGGCCGACAGAGCAGGCGCACCTCGTCTACGGGGCGCGCTCCGTCTCGCGCTTCGACGAACGCCGCTGGGCGCTGGCCGTCCTCAACCACGTCCTGGGCGGGGGCCTGTCCAGCCGGCTGTTCCAGAAGGTGCGCGAGGAGCGCGGCCTGGCCTACTCGGTGTGGTCCGAACGGGCCGCCTACGAGGACACGGGCTCGCTGGCCGTCGTGGTCGGCACGGCACCCGAGCACGTCGACGAGGTGCTGCGCATCGTCGAGGGCGAGCTCGAGCTGCTGGCCAGCGCGGGCGTGACCGAGCGCGAGCTGGCCATCGCCAAGGGCAACCTGCGCGCCGAGATGCTGCTGTCGGGCGAGGACTCGGGAGCCCGCATGAGCCGCATCGGCGCGTCGCTGTTGCTGCACGGCGAGGTGCTCTCGGTCGACGAGGTGTTGGCGCGCATCGACGCCATCGACCTGGCGCAGGTGCTCGACGTGGCGGCACAGCTGGCGCACGCGCCGCGCACCATGAGCGCGGTGGGCCCGTTCGACGCAGCGGGATTCGAGTCCCACCTGCCTGCCATGGCCGCCGGGTAGCCTCGCACCATGATCAGGGTCGGTGTCGTCGGCGCCGGCGGTCGCATGGGCCAGGAGGTCTGCCGCGCCGTGGACGGCGCAGACGACATGGCGCTGGTGGCGGCGATCGATCCGGCCCACGTGGGGGGCGAGGCCGGCGGGCGCACCATCGTGGGCGAGGTCAACGCGCTGGCCGACCTGGGCGCCGAGGTGGTCGTCGACTTCACCATCGCCGAGGCGGTCCGCCACAACGTGGCGCACTACGCGCTCCAGCGCGTGCACGCCGTGATCGGGACGAGCGGGCTGGGCGACGACGACGTAGCGAACATCCGGGCCGCCTTCGACGGCAGCGGCGCCAACGTGGTCGTGGCGGCCAACTTCGCCGTCGGCGCGGTGCTGCTCATGCACTGCGCCCGGGTCGTGGCCCCGCGCATGGACGGCGTGGAGATCATCGAGCTCCACCACGACGCCAAGCGCGACGCGCCATCGGGGACGGCGCTGCGTACGGCCGCGCTGATCGACGAGGCCCGGCGGGCGGCGGGGAGCCCGCCCTTGGGGCCCGACCCGACGACGGACTTCGTGCTGGCCGGGGCCCGGGGCGCCGAGGCGCCCGGCGGCGTGCACGTGCACTCGGTCCGCTTGCCCGGGCTCGTCGCTCACGAAGAGGTCGTGTTCGGCGCGGCCGGCCAGAGCCTGAGCATCCGCCACGATTCCTACGACCGGACCTCCTTCATGCCCGGCGTGCTGCTCGCGGTGCGCGCGGTCGGCGGACGACCCGGCCTGACGCTCGGACTCGAGCCCCTGCTCGGGCTGTGAACCCCGAGGTCCGCGAGCGCCTGCTGCGCGCGACGTACGCCTGCGTGGCGCGCTGGGGCCTGGACAAGACGACGGTCGAGGACGCGGCGCGCGAGGCGGGGGTGTCGCGGGCGACGGTCTACCGCTACTTCCCCGGCGGGCGCGAGGAGCTGATCTCCGCCGTCGTCGGGTGGGAGTTCGCGCGGTTCTTCCTCCGGCTGTACGAAGAGGTCTCCGATGCCGAGACGTTGGAGGAGGTCATGGAGCGCGGGCTCATGTTCGCCCACCGGGCCGTCGTCGAACACGAAGTCCTCCAGCGCATCCTGGTCACCGAGCCCGAGATCCTGCTGCCGGCGATGACGACGGAGGCCGACCAGACCCAAGGGCTCGTGGCCGCCTTCCTGGCGCCGTACCTGGTGCGCCACGGCATGGCCGAGGGGGCCGACCTCGACATGGCCGCCGACTTCCTCGCCCGCATGGTGCTCTCCTACATTGCGTCCCCCGGGCGATGGGACCTCAACGACCCCGAGCAGGTGGCGCTGCTCGTCCGGTCCGAGCTGCTCGCCGGCATCCGGTGAGCGGGACGGCGCCCGAGCCGGCGCCGCCACCACCGTGCTATCGCCACGCCGACAAGGCGGCCTCGGTGCTGTGCGCGCGGTGCGACCGCCCCATCTGCACCGACTGCATGGTGTCGGCGGCGGTCGGCTGGCAGTGCCCCACCTGCACGTCGGAAGGGGCGAAGCGCTCGCGCCAGGTCCCGGCGTTCACCCACACGAGCCCGGGGCGGACCGGCGTGGTGGGGTCGACCAACCCGACGCCGCTCGTGCTCGTGATCATCGCGGCCAACGTCGTCGTCTTCTTCTTGGAGCGCTTCGGCAACGACGCCGCGGTCATCAACAAGTACGCGCTGCAGCCGTTGGCGATGCATTTCAACCACCAGTACTACCGGGCCTTCACCGCCATGTTCCTGCACGCGAACTTCCAGCACATCATCTTCAACATGATCGCCCTGGTGATCGTCGGCCCGGCGCTCGAGGTCCAGCTGGGCAAGACGCGCTTCCTCGCCCTCTACCTCATCGCCGGGCTGGGCGGCAGCGTGGCGTCCTACCTGCTGAGCCCGGCCAACATCCTCGGCCTGGGTGCCTCGGGGGCGATCATGGGCGTGCTGGGCGCCTACATCGTCATTGGCTTGCGCCGCCGGCTGCCCGTGGCCCCGGTGGTGGCGCTGCTCGTCCTGAACCTGATCATCGGCTTCACCGGCGACATCGACTGGCGGGCCCACCTGGGCGGCGTGACCATCGGTGCCCTGCTCGCCCTCGCCTACGACTACGCCGGCGGCCTGCGTGATCGGGCGGCGGGGCTGACTCTCACCGTCGGCGCCAGTGTGGTCACGCTGGCTGTGCTGGCGCTGCTCCTCACCGGGGTTGCGCCGGGGCACGTGAACTGGAGCTGAGGGTCTCGCCGGCATTTTCCGTCTGCATACGGGCGGGTCTAGCAACTCGCCGGCGAACCGATAGAACCTCGCCATATACGGGTGGACATGGCGCCCCAGACCCGTCATTCCGGTCCTGCAATGGCAGTGCTCCGGCCCCGTCCGGCCGCCGAACCGGGTCCGGGGGGCCGGGGGCGGCGGCCCGAACAAAGAACCCGGGTGATCCGACGGGGTCGTTGACACTGAGACAAAAATCGCCATACTGTGTCAGCAGTGGGCGTGGCAGCGGTGCGACCGGAAAGAGGAATCCCGGAGTCCCTCGGAGAGGGGCGCGGCAGCGTCGTCCGTCACCTCGGCGCCGACGACCGCTCCTCGACCCGGGTCCGGCTGGTCGACGGGGCGCTGCGGTGCCTGGCCCGCCAGGGGATCGCCAAGACCACGGTGGACGACATCGCCCGCGAGGCCGGCTTCTCGCGCGCCACGGCGTACCGGGCCTTCCCCGGGGGCAAGGACGACATCCTCGCCGCGGTCGTCGAGACCGAGGTGGCCCGCCTCTTCTCGTCGTTGGCCGTCGTCATGGGCGAAGCGCACGACCTCGAGGACGTGATCGTCGCGGGCATGGTCGAGGCGGCGCGCCGACTCCGCTGGCACCAGGCGCTCGGGTACCTCCTCGCGCGCGAGCCGGGCGCCGTCCTGCCGGCACTGACCTTCGCCGGGCAGGACCGGGTGCTCTTGGTGGCCGGCGACCTGGCCACCCCCTTCTTCGCCCGTTGGCTCGAGCCGGAGCAGGCCTCGCGGGCGGCCGAGTGGGCCGTGCGCATCGTCTTGGCCTACTGCTCGGACCTGATGCCGGCGACGGACCTCACCGACCCGGACGCCACGAGGGCCCTCGTGCGCGCCTTCGTGCTGCCGGGGATCCTGGCCCTGCGCGTCGACACCACCAGCGAGCGCACAACCGATCTCACCTGTAGTTCCAATCAATCAACCCAATCAACCACGACCACCATGAAGGGGGCGGTGCAATGACCACGCTCGAGAACGAGCAGGAGCAATTCGGATCCAACATCGAGCTGATCGGTCGGGAGAACATCGACGATCTCGAAGCGGTCCTCAACGTGGTGGGCCAGTACGACAAGGAGGGCTTCCACCGGGTCCCGGACAATTGCCCGGCCGAGTTCACCTGGGACTACCAGAAAGGCGCCAAGCCGCAGCTCGACAAGCTCTACGAGAAGGCGAAGAAGGCGCAGTGGAACGCTCAGACCGACCTGGACTGGTCGATCGAGGTCGACCAGGAGAGGGTCGTGATGGCCAACGCGGAGGCCAACGCCGCCCAGATGCAGTGGGACGAGTCCGCACTGGTCGGCACCGTGCTCGAGAAGTGGGACGAGAAGCGCTTCATGGAGTTCGGCATCCAGAACCAGAACTGGATGCTCTCCCAGTTCATGCACGGCGAGCAGGGTGCGCTGCTCTGCACGGCCAAGATCGTCGAGACGGTGCCGTGGATCGACGCCAAGTACTACGCGGCCACCCAGGTCGTGGACGAGGCGCGCCACGTCGAGGTGTTCTCCAAGTACCTCGACGAGAAGCTCTCGGGCCACTACCCGATGAACGCCCACCTCGGCATGCTGCTCGACGACATCGTGTCCGACTCGCGCTGGGACATGACCTACCTCGGCATGCAGATCATGGTCGAGGGCCTCGCCCTGGCCGCCTTCGGGTTCATCCACATGATGACGACCGAGCCGCTGTTGAAGAAGCTGCTCCGCTACGTCATGGCCGACGAGGCCCGCCACGTCGCCTTCGGCGTGCTCAGCCTGCAGGAGTACTACAAGGAGCTCACGGCCGCCGAGCTGCGCGAGCGCCAGGAGTTCGCCTTCGAGGCCGCCATCCGCATGAAGGACCGCATGGTGATGCAGGAGGTGTGGGAGCGCATGGAGGTCCCGACGGCCGACGTGCTCAAGATCATGCAGGCGGCGCCCGAGCGCGACGACTTCCAGGTCCTCCTGTTCTCCAAGATCGTCCCGAACCTGCGCAAGCTCGGGCTGCTCGACGCGGCGGACGGCTGGCTGCGCCAGAAGTTCACCGAGATGGGCGCCATCGCCTTCGAGCACCTGACGGACTCGACCGAGGACGAGGACGCCTTCGCCGACGGGTCGCCCGCCGAGCGCAACGTCGCCTGAGCGCCGGACGACTCGCTGGTAGCCTGAGGGGGCAATGAGCCCCGCCCAGGACGCGCCCCGTTTCGGCCGGGTGATCACCGCCATGGTGACGCCGTTCAACGAGGGCGGCGCGCTGGACGTGGGGGCCGCGGCCGACCTGGCCCGGTGGCTGGTGGCGCACGGGAGCGACGGGCTGGTGCTCTCCGGCTCGACCGGCGAGAGTGCGGTGCTGACCGACGACGAGAAGGTCGCGCTGTGGCGGGGGGTCGCCGAGGCGGTCACCGTCCCGGTGATCGCCGGCACCGGCTCGAACGACACGGCCCACTCGCTGGAGATGACCCGGCGCGCCGTCGACTGCGGGGTCGACGCCGTCCTCCTGGTCACGCCGTACTACAACCGCCCTTCGCAGGCCGGGATTTTCGAGCACTTCCGCTCCGTCGCCGGGGCGGCCGCCGCGCTGCCGGTGATGCTCTACGACATCCCGGTGCGCTCGGCCCGCCGCATCGCCACCGACACCATGCTCCGGCTCGCCCGCGAGGTGCCGAACATCGTGGCGCTCAAGGACGCGGCAGCCGACCCCCCGGCCACCGCGCACCTGATCGCGCAGGCGCCCGCCGGCTTCGAGGTCTACAGCGGCGACGACATCATGACGTTGCCGTTCCTCGCCGTCGGTGCAGTCGGGGTGGTCAGCGTGGCGGCGCACTGGGTGGGCCCGCAGTTCCGCCGGGTGGTGGACGCCTTCCTGGCTGGTGACCTGGCGACGGCGATCGCCGGCCACGCCGAGCTGCTCGATTCGTTCGACTTCGAGTCGACGCCCGAGTTCCCCAACCCGCTGCCGGCGAAGGCGGTCATGCGCGCGCTCGGCCTGGCTGTCGGGCAGTGCCGGCTGCCCATGGGACCGTCGACGCCTGAGCTCGACGCCCAGGCGGCCAAGGTGCTGGCGGCGGTCGGCCCGCCGGCGGTCACGGTCGCCCCGCTTGGCTGACAAGGGGAGGCCGAAGCCGGTCCGGGTCGTCTTCCTCGGGGGACTGGGTGAGATCGGCCGCAATTGCGCCTGCATCGAGGTGGACGGGCGCATCATCGTCCTCGACTGTGGGATCATGTTCCCCGACCCCGACATGCCGGGGATCGACCTCGTGCTTCCCGAATTCACCTACCTGCACGAGCGGGCCGATCGCGTGGACGGCATCGTGCTCACCCACGGGCACGAGGACCACACCGGCGGGCTGGCCTTCCTGCTGCGCGAGCTGCGCGCCCCCATCTACGGGTCCGAGCTGACCGTCGGGCTGGCCCGGCACCGGGTGGAGGAGGCGGGCCTGGCGGACCAGACCAAGTTCGTCGTCGTGCGCGACGGCGAACGCATCCGGGTCGGTCCCTGTGACGTCGAGTTCATCCCGGTGACCCACTCGGTGCCCGAGGCGATGGCCATCGCCTTCCACACCCCCCAGGGGGTGATCCTCCACTCGGGGGACTTCAAGATCGACCTGCAACCCGTCGACGGCCGCCGCACCGACATGTCCCGTATGGGTGAGCTGGCCGAGACCGAGGGAATCCGGCTCCTCTTGTCCGACTCGACCAACGCCGAGGAGCCGGGGTTCACCGAGTCCGAGTCGTCGGTCGGGGTCGTGCTGCGCCGCGTCTTCGCGGCAGAGGCGGGCAAGCGGCTCATCGTGGCGTGCTTCGCCAGCCACATGCACCGCGTGCAGCAGATCATCGACGCCGCCGTAGCCAACGGGCGCAAGGTGGCGACCCTCGGGCGCTCCATGGGCAAGAACGTCGAGCTGGGCACGCGCCTCGGGATCATCAGCATGCCCGACGGCGTGCAGATCGACATCGAGGACGTCGACGGCTTCCCGCCCGGGCAGGTGTGCGTCATCTCCACGGGCTCCCAGGGTGAGCCGATGTCGGCGCTGTCGCTCATGGCGACGGGGGAGAACAAGTGGTTGCGCATCGGCGAGGACGACGTCGTGGTCATCAGCGCCCACCCCATCCCGGGCAACGAGTGGTCGGTGGGGCAGGTGATCGACGACCTGTACCGCCGCGGGGCCGAGGTGATCCACTCGGGTGCCGAGGCGGTGCACGTCAGCGGGCACGCGCGCCAGGGGGAGCTGCGCACGCTCATATCGGTGACCAAGCCCGAATGCTTCGTCCCGGTGCACGGTGAGTACCGCCACATGGTCCACCACGCCCGCCTGGGCCTGTCGATGGGCATCGACCCGGCCAAGGTGCTCCTCTGCGAGGACGGCGACGTGATCCAGCTCAACGCCAAGGGCATCGCCCGCGACGGGCGGGTGCCGGCGGGCTACGTCTACGTCGACGGGACGGTGGGCGACATTGAGCACGGCGTGCTGCGCGACCGCAAGAAGCTCTCCGAAGAGGGCGTCGTAATGGTGGTCGTCACGGTCGACAAGCAGCAGAACAAGCTCAGCTGCGCACCGGTGATCGAAACCCGCGGTTGGGTCTACGCGCCCGAGGCCGAGGAGCTGCTCGGAGAGGCGAGCGAGGTGGTGAGCGCGGCGGTGACCCAGGCGCTGCGCGACGGGGCGCACGACATTGAGGTGCTGAGCCGCCACACGCGCAAGGCCCTCGGGCGTTTCGTCGGCGAGCGCACGCGGCGCCGTCCGATGATCGTGCCCGTCGTCCTGATGGTCTAAACGGTCTCGCGACCGAGGAACGCCACCAGCTCGGCCACCCGGTTGCTCACGACGGCGTCCACGCCGGCCGCCGTCACGCGCGCCATCTCGTCGGGGGTGTCCACCGTCCACGTCGACACGCTGAGCCCGGCCGCGCGGGCGGCCTCGACGCCGCCGGGTGTCACGAAGGTGGACATCGGGTTCCAGTACTCCGCCCCGAGCTCGCCGAGCAGGTCCAGCGGCGGGTCCGCCCCCTCGGTCCACGTGAGCCCGATGCGCGCCCGCCCCGACAGGCCGCGCAACAGGCGCAGCGCCTCGACGTTGCCGGTCACGAAGAGGCAGCGGTCCAGGGCGCCTGCCGACAGCACCTGGTCGAGCGCGCCGGCCACCACCTCGCGCCGGGTGAAGTCGACCATGAGCTCCAACGGCCCCGCTTCGAGCACCGCCTCGAGCACCTGGCGCAGCGTGGGGATGCGCACGTCGCCCTCGCCGAGGCGCGCCACCTCCGCGAGGTCCAGGTCGCCCACCGACACGTCGCGTTCCCAGAGGCGCAGCAGCGACTGGTCGTGCAGCACGACGATCGCCCCGTCGCGGGTCCGGCGCAGGTCGAGCTCGAGCATGTCCGCCCCGAGGGCCACGGCCGCGGCGAACGCGGGCAGGGTGTTCTCGCGGTGGCCCACCGGGTCACCGCGGTGGGCGATGGCGATCACCGGCACGCGCAGCCCGCGCGCCTATGACGTACCCGAGTAGACCGCGCCCGCCACGTTGGCGATGATCTGGTTGAGTGCCGGCGCAATCAGGCTGTCCACCGCCGCCTGGGTGATGTGCACGCCGTCCGCGCCCCGGGCCACGACCCCGTCCACGACGGACGAGTAGGCCCCGCCGGGATCGAGCACCGAAGACAGGTCGTCGATCGACACGTACGGGTACTCCTGCGCGACGCCCTCGAGGATCTGGTTGAACGCGTCGACGAGGTTGTTGGGGGTTCCGTCAGCGAAGTACGGGGAGGTGGAGAGGATGACCGCCCCGCCGTCGGAGTGGGCGATCTGGACCGCCGACTCGAGGTTGGACTTGATGTAGGCCGAATAGTCCGCGTCGGCCAGGGTCTCCCAGGTCCCGTTGAACTGACGTATCTGGCTCTCCCAGTACCCGGTCTGGACCACCGTCACGTCGGGGTGGTAGCGCGACACGATCCACTGGAGCTGGTCGGCCCAATAGGGACAGGCGCCGGGGTTCAGGTAGGTCGGGCCCGGATGGCTCCAGACGATCATCGGTGCCCCGTTGGTGAACCCGCAGCCGGCCGCCGCCCCGTCGAAAACCGCATAGGGCGGGTTGGTTTGCTGAATGTATTCGCCCTCGTAGAGGGCCAACGAGTCGCCGGCGAACGCCACCCGCGTCGGCCCGGCGTGCGTGGCTTGGGGCCCCGGCGCCTCGTTCATGATCGTCACGACCGGCGCGATGGGCACGGTGAACGGGGCGGGGTAGAGCGGTGGGTGCAGCGGGGACTGTGCGCTGCCCGAGAACTGCGCGTCGCCATAGGTGAAGACCCCGGCGTCCTGCGCCACGAGCCAGTAGCCGTTCCCGTCGGGCGTGGGCGCCATGCCCACGATCGGCTCGTTCAGTGTGAGGCTGCCGGACGAGCCCCAGAATTCCGCGTCGCCGTAGGTGAAGATGCCGCCGTCGGACGCCACGAGCCAGTACCCGTTCCCGTCGGACGTCGCGGCCATCCCCACAATCGGCTTGTTGAGGGCCAACGACCCGGTCGAGCCGTAGAACTGCGCGTCGCCGTAGGTGAAGATGCCGCCGTCGGACGCCACGAGCCAGTAGCCGCCTCCGTCGGGGGTAGTGGCCATGCCCACGATCGGCCTGTTCAGCGGGAGCCCGCCCGAAGATCCCCAGAACTGCGCCCCGCCGTAGGTGAAGATGCCGCCGTCGGACGCCACGAGCCAGTAGCCGCCGCCGGGGTCCGCCGCGCCGCCGACGATCGGCTTGGCCAGCGGCACGCCGATGGTATCGCCGTAGTACCCCGCTCCCCCGAACGTCATGACGCCGCCCGCGGCGTCGATGATGGCGTACGACGACGACGTCGCCGCCGTCGCGAGGTGAGGTGTCGATGCACCGGCCACCGTGCTGGCGCCGGCGCCGGCAGCGACGCCTGGCAGCGCGCCGGGCGACGAGATGAGGGTGAGCGCGCCGGCGGCGAGCAGCGTCGCCGCCCAGACAAGGGCACGGCGGCCGGCCCATCGCAGACTCGTTCCCGCGCCCCGCATGAAGCCCAGATCATAGGGACGGCCACCTGCGTACACAGCGCGCCCTCGGTCGACGGCTACAGCAGGCGCAGCTGCTGGCCGCCCCGTTCGTTCCTGGAACCGCCGCCCACGCCGCCCACGCCGCGCACGCCCCCGCCCCGATCCGCCGCGGCCCGTCCCGGCGACTCTTCCGTTTCCGTCACGGGTGTTGCCGCCGTGGCGCCACCGCCGCTGCCGGGTCCGCCGCGGTAGCGGTCCCGGCCCGTCACGCCGCCACGCCGGGCGGCCGCGCGCACAATGCCCTCCACCCGCTCACGCGCCTCGTCCTCTTGGTACGCGCCGCGCCGGAAGCGCCCCCGGTGCAGGCGCACCAGATCCGGGCGGGCCTGGCTCAGCCAGTCGAAGTAGTGGTTCCGCACGGCGCCGCGCAGATGCAGCGCCACCGCGTTGATGGCGACCGCGCCGGCCGCGGCGCACGCCTCGACGACCTCGGTCAGCTGCTCCTCCCCGTCCGACAACCCCGGCAGCACCGGCGCGACCAGCACGCCGCACCGCACCCCCAGGTTGGTCAGGCGGCGCAGGGCCTCGACCCGCCGGTCCGGCGGGGGCGTGCCCGGCTCGGTCAGCTTCCAGACGGCGCGATCGAGGGTCCCGATGGAGAAGGACACCGTGACGTCCGTCCGGGCGGACGCCGCGGCCAGCGCCGCCCCGTCGCGCAGCACCAGCGTCGACTTGGTCAGGATGCTGAACGGGTTGCGCGCCGCCGCCAGCGTCTCCACGATGCCCCGGGTCAGGTGGTACTTCCCCTCGGCGTGCTGGTACGGATCGGTGTTGGTGCCCATGGCGATGTGGTCGCCGTTCCATTTGGGGGAGCGGAGCTCGGCGCGCAGGCGCTCCACCGCGTTGACCTTGACGACGATCTTGCGCTCGAAGTCTTCGCCGATCCCCAGGCCGAGGTAGTCGTGCGTCGGCCGTGCGAAGCAGTACACGCAGGCGTGGCTGCACCCTCGATACGGATTGATCGTGTGCCGGAAGGGCATGAGGCTCTCCGGCGGCACCGTGTTGATGATCGAGCGCGCGTTGACGTGGAGGAACTCCATGCCGGCGTAGGCGCCCTTGCCGACGTGGCGTTCGGCCACCCGCTCGTCGGGGAAGAGCGTGCCGTCTTCGTCGCTTTCGGCGAGCGCCCAGCGCAAGGCCATCGAGTTAGGATAGCGAACATATGTTCGTAATTCAACGGGCGGGATGTCCACAAAAACGACCAGGTCAGGCAGTAATCTCGACCTCACTGTGGTGACCAAGACCCGTGGAGGCACCAACACGCGTGCGCCGTCGCGCACCGCCGCCAAGAAACCCGCCCCCCGGGCCCGCCGCGCCGCGCCCCCGCCGGCGCGGCCACCGTTCTGGCGCGTCCAGGCCCGCGACCTGTGGGCCGTGGGGCTGATCACGCTCGGCGTCCTGCTCGCCCTGGCGATCTGGGGCCGCCAGCTCGGGCCCGTCGGCCGTGGCACCGACACCGCCTTCGCGCTGTTGGCGGGGTGGGCCCGTGTGCTGCTCCCGCTGGCCGCCGCCGGCGCCGGCATCGCCCTCCTCGTCGACCGCGGCGCCCGCGCCGACGAGGACGCCGACGCGAGCGACGGCGCCGATCCGTGGCGCCTGGCCGTCGGGACGGTGCTCGGCCTCCTCGGCGTGTGCGGCCTGGCCGAGCTGGCCAAGGGCGCGCCCTCCTTCTCCAACTCGCACGCGCTGAAGACGGCCGGTGGGTATCTCGGCGCGGTCGTCGGCCGTCCGCTGCACGCGGGGCTGGGGTCCGCCGGGGCGGCGGTGATCCTCGTCGCCGTGGTCCTCGTCGCCGTCCTCATCGCCACCGGCATCCCGATCGCCACGGTTGGCCGCGCGCTGCGCAGGGGCGCCGTGCACAGCGGCCGCGCCGCGGCCTCGGTGTGGCGCGGCAAGCCCTTCGTCGTGGTGCCCGAGTACGGCGCGTCCGACGCCGCTGGCGTGGCCGCCTCGCCGGTGCCGCTTCTCATCGACCCGGAGGACGACGCGCGGCACGACCCGCCGCCCCCCGAGCCCGAGGCGGAGGCCGACGATTCCGATATCGACATCCCGCTCGACCCCGAGCCCGAGCTCGAAGCCGAGACCGAGGCCGCACCGCCGGTCCCCGCGGCGGCCCGCGCCCCGGGCGAGTGGGTGCTGCCGCCGCTGCCCATGTTGATTGCGTCCAAGAAGCTGCGCCTCGACCAGCGCCAGGTCGACGCGGCGGGGGCGGAGCTGGTGCGGGCGCTCGCCGCGCACGGGGTCGAGACCCGCCTGGTCGGGAGCCGGGTCGGTCCGACGGTGACGCGCTACGAGATCGAGCTCGGCCCCGGCGTGAAGGTGGCGCGCGTGACCAGCCTGTCCAAGGACATTGCGTACGCCATGGCGTCGCCGGACGTCCGGATCCTGGCGCCCATCCCGGGCAAGTCGGCCATCGGCGTCGAGGTTCCGAACCGGACGCGCCAACTCGTCGCCCTGCGCGACATCCTCGACTCCAAGGAGGGGAGGGCGGCGGTGCACCCGCTCGAGGTCGCGATGGGCCGCGACATTGCCGGGCGCGCCGTCATGGAGAACCTCGCCGAGATGCCGCACATCCTCATCTCGGGCTCGACCGGGTCGGGCAAGTCCTCGTGCATGAACTCGATCATCACGTCGATCCTGATGCGCGACACGCCCGACCGGGTCAAGATGATCCTGATCGACCCCAAGCGCGTGGAGCTCGGCCAGTACGACGGCCTGCCGCACCTTCTCAACCCTGTGGTCGTCGACCCCAAGCAGGCCGCCAACGCGCTGGCCTGGGCGGTCAAGGAGATGGAGCGCCGCTACGGGCTGCTGGCCCAACACGGAGTGCGCGACATCACCGGCTACAACCAGCTGGTGGCGGAGGGGCGCATCGAGTCGCCGGCCTCGGACCGGCGCCTCGTGCGCGACGTGGCGGCAAAGGCGCTCGGCGAGGACCACCCGGCGGTCGAGGACGCGGACGAGGCCATGGCCGAGGAGGAGCCGATCCAGCCCGAGCCCTTCATCCTCGTGGTGGTGGACGAGCTCAACGACCTCATGATGGTGGCGGCGCGCGACGTCGAGGACTCCATCGTGCGCATCGCGCAGATGGCGCGCGCCGTCGGCATCCACCTCGTGATCGCGACCCAGCGCCCGTCGGTCGACGTGATCACCGGCGTGATCAAGGCGAACATCCCCAGCCGCATGGCCTTCTCCGTGTCGTCGCTCGCCGACAGCCGCGTCATCCTCGACCAGCCGGGCGCCGAGCGCCTGGTCGGCAAGGGCGACATGCTCCTCCTCACCGCCTCGACGAACATCCCGCGCCGGCTCCAGGCCCCGTGGGTCTCCGAGGAAGAAGTGCGCGAAATCGTGCGCCACTGGAAGGCCCAGGGTGGGCAGGCCGAGGCGGTCGTCGCGATCGAGGGCATCGACGACCGGCCCGGCGGCTCCGACGTCATGGACGACGTGGATGACGAGCTGCTGGTCCAGGCGCGCGACCTCGTCGTGCGCTCCCAGCTCGGTTCGACCTCCATGCTGCAACGCAAGCTCCGGGTGGGCTTCGCACGCGCGGGCCGCCTGATGGACCTCCTGGAGCAGGCCGGGGTCGTCGGCCCGAGCGAGGGATCCAAGGCCCGGGCCGTGCTGATGACACCCGAAGAGCTCGAGGCGCTGAGCCGGCGGTGACCCCGGAAAAGCCGGCGCCCCTCATGGTGGCGCCGTTCCGGCTGGACTCGTTGCGCGAGCCGCCGCCCGACGAGCCCTCCAAGCCCGGCCGCCGGGCACGCCGCCGGGACAGCGCGGCCCGCCGTCGCCGCCGGCGGCGGCGCATCCTCGTCCCGCTCGTGGTGCTCGCCCTCCTGATCGTCGCGGCGGGGGTGTTCGTCGGGGTCCGTCTCAGTGCGGCCGCCCCGGCGCCCGTGATGACCTCGGTGCTGGCGAGGGCGGTCGACGTGCCCGCCAAGTCGGTGCCGCTCCCGTGGCCGACCACCGGCCAGGGCGCCGTCATCATTCCCTCCCTCGGGGTCGAGGAGGTCTCGGGCCCGCAAACGCCGGCGCCGGTGGCCAGCCTCACCAAGCTCATGACGGCGTACGTCGTCCTGCGCGACCACCCGCTGACGCCGAACGAGCCGGGACCGAACATCACCGTCACGCAGGCGGACCTGAACGACTACGACGAGGACACCGTCTCGGACGACTCGAACGCGCAGGTGACGGTGGGGGAGCAGCTGACGGAGCTCCAGGTGCTGGAGGGCCTGCTGATCCACTCGGCGGACAACTTCGCCGACCTGCTGGCGCGCTGGGACGCCGGCAGCATCCCGGCTTTCGTGGCGAAGATGAACGCCGCCGCGGCGGCGCTCGGCATGCACCAGAGCCACTTCGCCGACGCCAGCGGGGTGATGCCCCAGTCCGTGTCCACCGCGGGGGACATGTTGAAGGTGGCGGGGCCCGACATGACCAACCCCGTCGTCGCGTCCATCGTGGGCAACACGTCGGTCACGTTGCCGGTGGCCGGGACGATCTCCACGTACACGCCGCTGCTCGGCTTGGACGGCATCATCGGCGTCAAGTCCGGGTTCACGACGGCCGCGGGCGGCTGCGACGTCCTGGCCGTCATCCGGCCGGTGCACGGCCACCCCACCCTGCTGCTGGCGGCGGTGACGGGGCAGACGGGGGTGAACGCCCTGGGCCAGGCCGGGCTGCACGGCCTGGCGTTGGTCAACGCGGTGCAGCCGCTCATCGGGACGACGACGATGTTGCGCGGCGGCGTCACCGCGGCGCACGTCGTCGCGGCGGGCACGACGGTCGATGCCCGCACCGCCGGGTCGGTTTCGATGCTCACCTGGCCGGGCGTCCACGCCACCCGGGTCTTCCACCCCGTGCCCCACCTGTCCGACCACGCCAAGCGGGGCGCGCGCGTCGGCACCGTCATGGTGACCGTCGGCGCCCAACGCGTGGCCGTGCCCGTCCGGCTCACCCGCGACATCCCGCAGCGCACACTGTCCCAACGCCTGTTCTGACGGTTCGGACCGCTGCCAGCACGTAGCCTGAGCGCCGTGCGCGCCCGGGCCCCCGCCTCCTCGGCCAACCTCGGTCCCGGGTTCGACACCCTGGCCCTTGCGGTCGATCGCTACGTCAGCGTGGAGGTTGAGCCGGCCGACTCGCTGCGCGTGCGCACGGAGGGCGAGGGGGCGGGCCTCTTCGACGACGCGTCGCACCTCGCGGCGCGCGTGGTGGCCGAGGTGCTCGGGCACCAGCGCTTCGCCGTGACGGTCCGCTCGCAGATCCCGCTCGCTCGCGGCCTGGGCTCGTCGGCCGCGCTCGCCGCAGCCGCCGCCGCAGCCGCCGGGGCCGACGACCCCTTCACCGTGGCGGCCGCGTACGACGGGCACCCCGAGAACGCCGCCGCCAGCGTCTTCGGCGGCCTCGTCGCGGCGGCCTCGGTCGACGGTGCGCCCGTCCACGCGGCCTTGCCGCTGGACGACGCGCTCGAGCTGGTGGCCATCGTCCCCGACCGCGACCTGGCCACGCCCGAGGCGCGTGGGGTCCTACCCGAGCAGCTGAGCCGGGACGACGCCGTGTTCAACCTCGGCCGCATGGGCCTGCTCGTCGCGGGGCTCGCCGACCTGGCCGCGCTGCAGCCGGCGGCCGCGGACGACCGGATCCACCAGCCGGCGCGCCGGGTGCTCTTCCCCGAGGCGCCCGCCCTGCTGGCGGCGTTGGTCGACGCCGGCGCCCTCGCGGCGTGCTGGTCGGGGGCCGGGCCGACGCTCATCGGGTTCGTGTCGCCCGACGTGACGGAGTCCGTGCGCACCGGTGCCGGCGCCGCGCTCGTCGCGTCGGGGATCGAGGGCCGGGTGCTGTCGCTGCGCGTCGACCGGCGCGGCCTGGTCTACGGCGACGAGGCGGACGTGCCGCTCGACGGGGCCCCTCCGGCCTAGCCGCCGGCGCCGTCGAGCTTGTTCACCGTGCTGCGCAGCTGCCCGATCGCCCCGTTCAGATTGAAGTTGTTGAGCACCTGGTCGTAGTTCGACTGGGTCGGCTGGGCGTCACCCAGGATCTCGAGACTGTTGGCCAGCGTCTGGGCGTCGTTGCGGGCGGCCAGCACGTCGCTCTGCGGCGCCGTGAAGCCCTTGCCGACCGCCAGCAGGTTGGCGTAGGTGTGCACCTGGCCGCCGAGCGTCCGGTCGGCGGCCTCCAGGCACGCCACCGCGCTCGAGGTCGCTTTGCACGACCCCGCCTTCGACGCGTACTTGGTCAGGTTGTCGAGCAGGGTGGCGCCGGCGTGCTGGAGCGAGGACGTCGACGTGCCCGACCCCTTTCCCTGCGCCGGTGCGCCCGACCCGGGGCTCGAGCTGCAGGCCGCCAACGCCAGCGGCAAGGCACCCAGCGCAAACCCCACCCGGCGCAGTCGTCTCGGAACGGGGCGGGCCACGGCGGACGATCGTACGCGCTGGGCCTCCCTAGACTCGGCCGGATGCCCCGGCGCTATTTCATCCGCACGTTCGGGTGCCAAATGAACGAGCACGACTCGGAGCGCCTGGCCGGCCTCCTCGTGGCGGACGGCCTGGAGCCCGCCGCCACCATCGAGGAGGCAGACGTGGTGGTGTTCAACACGTGCTGCATCCGCGAGAACGCTGACCAGCGTCTCTACGGGACGCTGGGACGCCTCAAGGAGCTCGTGGACGCCAAGCCCGGCCTACAGGTCGCGGTGGGAGGCTGCCTGGCGCAGAAGGACCGCGAGCGCATCCAGGAGAAGGTCGGCTGGGTGGACGTGGTGTTCGGCACGCACAACCTCACCCGCGCCCCGGAGCTGCTGCGCCGGGCGCACGACGAGGGCCCGCTGATGGAGATCCTCGACGCGCCCGAGCCCGAGTCCGGCACCGAGCCACTGCTCGGGCCCGGTGCGGTGAGGGAGCTGCCGTATGCGGCCTGGGTGAACATCCAAACCGGGTGCGACAACTCGTGCGCCTTCTGCATCGTGCCGTCGGTGCGCGGCCCCGAGGTGAGCCGGCCCCTCGACGACATCGTCGGCGAGGTGGAGCTGCTGGCGCATCGCGGCGTGAGCGAGGTCACCCTCCTCGGCCAGAACGTCAATTCCTACGGCCGCGACATCACCAGACGGCGACCCCTCTTCGCCGATCTCCTGCGCGCCGTCGGCGCGGTGGACGGCATCGGGCGCATCCGGTTCACGAGCCCGCATCCCAAGGACCTCCGCCCCGAGACGATCGAGGCGATGGCCGAGACGCCCGAGGTGTGTGAGCAGCTGCACCTGCCCCTCCAGTCCGGCAGCGACGCGGTCCTGCGGGCGATGCGCCGCGGGTACACGGCGGAGCGCTACCTGCAGCGCCTGGCCGCCGCCCGCGCTGCGGTCGACGACCTGGCGGTGACGACCGACATCATCGTGGGCTTCCCCGGCGAGACCGACGAGGACTTCGAGGACACCCTGGCCGTGGTTGCGGAGGCGGGCTACGACAGCGCGTTCACCTTCGTCTTCTCGCCGCGTCCCGGGACGCGGGCGGCGAGCATGGAGGACGCCTTCGTCCCGGCCGACGTCGTGGCCGAGCGGTTCGCCCGCCTCAAGACCGTGGTGGACCGCGCCGCGCTCAGCCGTCACGCGGCGCGCGTCGGCCGCGTCGAGGAGGTCCTGGTCGAGGGCGTGAGCCGCCGCAACGAGGCGACGCTGACCGGGCGGACCCGTCAGGGCAAGCTCGTCCACTTCCCCCGGGCCGGCGCGGCCGATCCCCGGCCGGGTGCGCTGGCGCGCGTCGAGGTCACCGCCGGCCACCCGCACCACCTCTCGGGCCGCCTGGTGGAGGTGACGGCGCGGCCGCGTCACCGCGTGCTGATCCCGGTGTCGAGCGGTTGACTTCGGTCGCGTTGGTCGGCGTCACCGCGGCAGGAAAATCCGCGGTGGCTCTCGACCTGGCCCGGCGGCGGGGCGACTGCGAGATCGTCTCGGTCGACTCAATGTGCGTGTACCGGGGGATGGACGTCGGCACCTCCAAACCTGACGCGGCGGCCCGCCGCGCCGTGCCGCACCATCTCTTGGACCTGGTCGAGCCCGACCAGGAGTTCACCGTGACCCAGTTCCAGCGGGCGGCGCGCGAGGCGCTGGACGGCATCGAGGCCCGGGGGCGGCACGCCCTGCTGGTCGGGGGCACCGGCCTCTACCTGCGCGCCGTCGTCGACGACCTGGTCATCCCGGGGCGCTACCCCGAGGTGGCGGCGGCCCTCGAGGCGGAGCTGGACGCCGGGCGCGCCGCGCCGCCCGAGCTGCACGCGCGGTTGGCTGCCCTCGACCCGGTCGGGGCGGCGCGGATGGAGCCGACCAACCGCCGCCGGGTGGTCCGCGCGCTCGAGGTGACCATCGGGGCCGGCCAGCCCTTCTCCGAGTTCGGGCCCGGGCTCGAGGCCTATCCCCCGACCGGGATCCCCCAGGTGGGCCTCGCCCTCGCACCCGAGGAGGCGGACCGGCGCATCGGCGAGCGGTTCGCCGCCATGGTGGAAGCCGGCCTCGTCGACGAGGTCCGCGCGCTCGCCGGCCGGCCCGGGGGGATCTCGCGCACGGCCCGCCAGGCGCTGGGCTACCGCGAGATCCTGGCCCACGTGGAGGACGACGCCCCGCTCGAGGAATGCCTCGACGAGGCGCTCCGGCGGACCCGCCAGTTCGCCCGCCGCCAGGCGTCATGGTTCCGCCGCGACCCGCGTATCACCTGGGCGGCCGGCCCCGCCGAGGCGTCCGCGCTGCTCGAAGCGGCCCTCGCCGTGCACGACTGAACGACGTCACCTGCGAGAATGGAGGGGTGCACGCCTCCAAACACGAAGGCGCCGGGAACGACTTCCTGGTCGTGCTCGACCCCGACGACTCCATCCGCTTCTCGGTGGCCCAGGTCCGCCTGCTGGCCGACCGCCGTCGCGGCATCGGGGCGGATGGCATCATCCGGGTCGGGCCCGGGCGCGACGGCTGCGACCTCTCCATGCAGCTGCACAACGCGGACGGGGGCGAGGCCGAGATGAGCGGCAACGGCATCCGGTGCCTCGCCCAGGCGGCCGTGGACGCGGGCTGGGTCACCCCGCCGCGATTCACCGTGGCCACCGCGGCCGGCACCCGCACCGTTGAGTACGCCGAGGGACCCGCGGCCGGGTGGGCGACGGCGCGGGTCGACATGGGCCCGGCACGCCTCGGGCCGGACCAGCCCCAGGAGTTCGACGACCGGCGGGTCCGCACGGTGGACGTCGGCAACCCGCACCTCGTGCTGCTCGGGCCCGACACCGCCAGCGTGGACGTGGCGGAGCTCGGCCCGAAGCTGCAGGCCGCCTTCAGCGGCGGCGTCAACGTCGAATGGATCACCCTCCTCACCGACGTCGAGGGCGACTTCCTCGACCTCCGAGTCTGGGAGCGCGGCGCCGGCGAGACGCTGGCGTGCGGCACCGGCAGCGTCGCCGCGGCTGCGGCGGCGCGGAGCTGGGGCGCGACCGGCGACGGCGTGGTGCGGGTGCAGAACCCGGGCGGCATGCTCGAGGTGACGCTCGGGGCGGACGACGACGGCACCACCTACCTGGCCGGGCCCGTGCGCAAGGTTGCGGACGTCGAGATCCACCCGGGGATGCTCTCTTGAGCAACGTGCTGCCCGGGACGCTCATCGAGCGCGCCTTTCGGGAGCGCATCATCCTCGTCGGTGTCGTCTTCCCCGGGCGCACGAACGAGGTGGTTGACGACGAGCTCGACGAGTTGGCACAGCTCGTGGACAGCGCAGGGGCCGACGTCGTCGGGCGCGTGGTCCAACGGCGTGACGCACCGGACCCGGCCACGTTCGTCGGGCGAGGCAAGGCGGAGGAGATCGCTGCGCTGAGCCGAAGCCTCGACGTTGATACCGTCGTCTTCGACGACGACCTCACGCCGGCCCAGCACCGCAACCTGGAGAAGCTGTTCGGGCGCACGGCCATCGACCGCACCGCCGTGATCCTCGACATCTTCGCCCAGAACGCGCGCAGCCCCGAGGGCAAGGCACAGGTGGAGCTCGCGCTGTTGCGCTACCGGCTGCCGCGGCTGCGCGGCCGGGGCATGGCGCTCAGCCAGCAAGCCGGCGGGATCGGCACGAGGGGGCCGGGCGAGACACAGCTCGAAGTGGACCGGCGCCGTCTGGTCCGGCGGATGCACCGCCTCGAGGCCGACCTGCGCGAGGTCGAGCGCACCCGTGCCCTGCAGCGACGCAGCCGCGCCCGCGGCCGTCATCGCGAGCTGGCCCTCGTCGGCTACACCAACGCCGGGAAGTCGACCTTGTTGAACCGCCTCACCGACGCGGGAGTGCCCGCCGCCAACCGCCTCTTCGTGACGCTCGACCCGCGGACCCGCCAATTGTCGCTCCCCGGCGGCGAGACGGTGCTCGTCACCGACACGGTGGGCTTCGTCCGCAAGCTGCCCCACGAGCTGATCGAGGCGTTCCGTTCCACCTTGGACTCGGTCCGCCTGTCGGACCTCGTGGTGCACGTCGTCGACGCGTCGGCCGCCAACACGGAAGCGCAGATGGCGGCCGTCCACGAGGTGCTCACCGAGATCGGCGCGGCCGGGGTGCCCGAGCTGGTCGTCGTGAACAAGGCGGACAAGGCGCCCGACGACGCCAAGGCGCTCGCCCATTCCATCGAGGGCTCGGTCCTGGTCTCGGCGCGCACCGGCGAGGGGATCGACGACCTCCTCAACGTCATAGGCGACCGCCTACGCGGCTCGGACCGCGTCATCGAACTGGTCGTGCCCTGGAGCCGCGGTGACGTGTTGGCCGCCATCCATCGAGAGGGCGAGGTGGTGGGGCAGCGCGACGGCGAGGAGTCCGCCACGCTGCAGGTGGTCCTCGACGAGGTGGGCCGCGCCCGCTTCGCGGAGTTCGTCGCGCCGTGACCTTCCGGCTCCCGCCTTACCCCTACGACCGGCTCGCCGGGCTGGCCAAGCTGGCCGAGGCCCACGACGGCGGCATGGTCGACTGCTCCATCGGGACGCCCTGTGACCCGCCGCTGCCCGCGGTGCTCGAGGCCCTGGCGTCCTCGGGGACCGAGCGCGGCTACCCGACCTCAGCCGGCAGCCCGCAGCTCCGCGACGCGGCCGCCGGCTGGCTGACCCGCCGCTTCGGCCTGCCCGAGTTCTCCGCGTCGTCGGTGGCCGCCTGCATCGGCACAAAGGAGCTTGTGGCCTCGGTGCCCCACATCCTGCGGCTGCGCACGCCCGAGCGCGACGCGGTGCTGTATCCCGCGGTGTCCTACCCGACGTACGCCATGGGGGCCGAGCTGGCCGGCTGCCGGGCCGTCGCCGTCCCGCCGCCACCGGGGCGGCTCGGCGGGCTCGACCTCGGGGCGATCGACCCCGACGACGCGCGGCGCGCGCTCGTCCTGTGGTCGAATTCACCGTCGAACCCGACGGGCGGCCTGGGCGATCTCGGCGCCGAGGCGGCGTGGGCACGGGCGCACGGCGTGCCGGTCTTCTCCGACGAGTGCTACGCGGAGTTCACCTGGGACGGCCCGCCGCGCTCGGTGCTCCAGCACGGCAGCGACGGCGTGGTCGCCGTGCACTCGCTGTCCAAGCGCTCGAACCTGGCCGGCCTTCGCGTCGGCTTCTACGCCGGGGACGCCGAGCTGGTGGAGTTCCTGCGGGCGGTGCGCCAACACGCCGGGCTCATGGTGCCGGGGCCGGCGCAGGCGGCGGGCGTGGCCGCCCTCGCCGACGACGCGCACGTCGAGGAGCAACGTGGGCGGTACCGCGAGCGGTTGGAGTACCTCGCTGGCGTGCTCGCGGCCTACGGGGCACCCGTCGCCCTGCCCGAGGGCGGCTTCTACCTCTGGGTGCCGGTGCCGCCCGCGCGCTGGCCCGACGCGTGGGTCATGGCCGAGGCGTTGGCGAACGACGGGGGCCTGCTCGTGAGCCCGGGCGATCTCTATGGTGAGCGTGGCGCCGACCACGTGCGCGTCGCCGTCGTCCAGCCGATGGGCCGGCTGGTGCTGGTGGGCGAGCGTCTCGCTAGGGTGACGCATGGCTGATCTTCAAGCGAACATCGAGGAGCTGTACGAACGGCGCGCCGAGCTGTCGCCGGCCGACACGGACGCCGCCACGCTCGTCGAGGAGGCGATCGAGCTTCTGGACAAGGGCGAGGCGCGCGTCGCCGAGGTCGACCCGGCCACTGACGAAGTCGTCGTGCACGAATGGCTCAAGAAGGCCATCTTGTTGTTCTTCTCGGTGCGCGGCATGGAGACGGTCGAGTACGGGCCCTTCGAGTACGCAGACAAGTTGCCGCTCAAGCACGGCTTCGCTGAGGCCGGTGTACGCGCCCTGCCCGGGGCGTCGGCGCGCTGGGGCTCGTTCCTGGGCCGGGGTGTCGTGCTGATGCCGTCCTACGTGAACATCGGCGCCTGGGTCGGCGCCGGCACCATGGTCGACACCTGGGCGACTGTGGCGTCGTGTGGCCAGATCGGCGAGCGCGTCCACCTGTCGGGGGGCGTCGGCATCGGCGGCGTGCTCGAGCCGCCAAATGCGGTCCCCGTCGTGGTCGAGGACGATGCCTTCGTGGGCAGCCGGTGCATGGTGACTGGCGGGGCGCGCATCGGGAAGGGCGCGGTGCTCGGTGCCGGCAGCTTCCTCGACCCGTCCATCCCCGTCATCGATGCCGAAACGGGTGAGGAGCTCTCGCGCGGTATCGTGCCGCCCTGGTGCGTCGCCATTCGGGCCAGCCGGCGCCGCGAATACCCGGGCGGAGAGTTCTTCGTGCCCTGCGTTCTCGTCATCAAGCGCCTGACCGAGGGGGAGCGCCACGACAAGGCCCAGCTGAACCAGGTGCTGCGTGACCACGGCGCCAGCACCTGAGGGCGTCGTGACGGACCTGCTGGCGGCCACCGTCGACCTGATGGCGCTGCCGTCGGTCAGCGGCGAAGAGGCGGCGATCGCCGAGACCGTGCACGAGGCGCTCGCCGCGTGCTCCTGGCTGGACGTCGAGCGGGTCGGCGACAACGTCGTTGCCCGGAGCGCGCTGGGGCGCGACCAGCGCCTCGTTCTGGCCGGGCACCTCGACACCGTGCCGCCCAACGAGAACGCGCAGCCGCGGGTCGACGGCGACACCGTCTGGGGCGTGGGTGCCTCCGACATGAAGGGCGGTCTCGCCGTCATGCTCGATGTCGCCACGACGACGCAGGCACCGGCGGTCGACGTGACGTGGTGCTTCTACGCCCGCGAGGAGATCAGCCGGGACCAGAGCGGCCTCGTCGAGCTCTGGCAGGGGCGACCCGACCTGTTGGCGGGCGACGCTGCGATCCTCGGCGAGCCGACGTGCGCGCTCGTGGAGGCTGGGTGTCAAGGCACCATGCGGGTGCGGCTCACGCTCCGCGGCGTGCGCGCCCACACGGCGCGCCCGTTCACCGGACGCAACGCCGTGCACCGCCTGGCGGCGATCCTCGAGCGCGTGGCGGACTGGCCGCCGCGCCACGTCGTGCTGGACGGGTGCACGTACGTGGAGCAGCTGCAGGCCGTGGCCGTCGAAGGGGGAGTGGCGGCCAACGTGGTCCCGGACGAGGCACGGCTCACCCTCAACCACCGCTACGCGCCGGACCGTGATGCGGCCCAGGCCGAGGCCTTCCTGCACGAGCTCCTCGATCCGCTCCTCGAGCTCGACGAGGTCGACTCGTGGGAGATGCTCGACGCCGGCGACGGCGCGCCGCCCTCGTTGGGTCACCCGCTGCTCAAGTCCCTGGTCGAGCAGAGCGGCGCCCCGCCCCGGGCAAAGGTCGGATGGACGGATGTCGCGTCCTTCTGGGCGCACGGAGTGCCCGCGGCCAACTTCGGCCCCGGCGATCCGCTGCTCGCCCACCACCCCGACGAGCGTGTCACGCGCGCCCAGCTCGAGCGCGCCCGTGACGTGCTGGTGGCGCTGATCAGCTGAGCCAGCCGACACTCGCTCCGGCACGCGACACTCTCACCGTGGCTGAGCCCACCCCGCCGTCCGTCCCCTGGGTCCACGACGCGGTGCGCGTCGCTGCCTCTCCGATCGCCGGCCGCGGCCTCTTCGCCAATGCCGCGCTGGAACCGGGCACCGTCGTCATCCGGCTGGGCGGCCGGGTGCTGTCCACGGCCGAGCTGGACGAGCTCCTCCGCATTTCAGAGCGCTACGTCGACAGCATCACCGTCTTTCGTGACGCCCACCTCGTCCTGCCGCCGGCGACGACGGTGCACTACGGCAACCACAGCTGTGATCCCAATCTGTGGCACGCCGGGCCGTACGAAATCGCCACGCGCCGGACGGTCGAGTCGGAAGAGGAACTGACGATCGACTACGCCACCCACACGGGCGCACCCGGCTTCATCATGGACTGCAGCTGCGGGGCGACGGACTGTCGAGGTGTGGTCACCAGCGAAGACTGGCGCCGCCCGGATCTGCAGGACCGATATGCCGGGCACTGGGTCCCCGACCTGGCGGCGCGGATCGCGCAATAGCGAATCCCTCGACTTCTCGGAGAGCCCTCAGGCCCAGCGGGGCACTGCTTCGGCGTAGCGCGTCCACGAGCGCCCGAACTCGTGCTCGAGCGTGCGCTCCTCCCGGCCGACCGCGTAGCGCATCGCCGTGGCCAGTGCGAGCCCGGCGGCTAACACATTCGGGCTGCCGTAGTACAAGGTCCACCCCAGCCAGATCGCCCCCTCGCTGACATACATCGGGTTCCGGCTGTATCGATATGGCCCCGACGCGATGAGGCGTTCCGGCACGAGGCTGACCTCCACCATCTCGCCCTGCGGGTAGTGCGAGCGTGCGCACCACAAGAGACCCGCCGAGCCGAGGACGAGGGGGACGACGGCGGCCCGGTTGGCCCGGCTCGGTCGCCCGCCGCGCCAGCCCAGACGCGGGCCTCGCCGGCTCAGCGCAGTCGGCACCCCGGCGAAGATGGCCGACCACGCCGCCACCGAACCCGCAGTGGCAGCCGCGCTCGACAGCCGCGGTCGCGCCGTGGCGGCTCCGGACGCTCCCGCCGTGCTGCCCATGCCAGAGACGTTACCGACGGTCGGTCATCGAGGAGCCGTCCCGCTCAGCGGACCTGGATCGTCCCCATCATGTACTGGTGGATGTTGCAGATGTAGTGGTACGAACCGGGCTTCGTCGGCGCCGTGAACGTCTTCGTCTGCCCCGGCGCGATGTCGCCCGTGTCGAACTGGCCGCCCGTCGCGGTGAGCGTGTGGGTGACCGCGTCCTTGTTGACCACCTTGACGGTCGTGCCCGGTGCGACCGCCGCCGTCATCGGCGAGAACATGAAGTTGGAGATGGTCACCGTGTTCGGGGCGACGGCCGCGCCGGCTCCTTGCGACGTCGTGTGCGATGGAGCACCACCACCACCGCACGCCGCGAGGAACAGACCGGCCACGGCCGCCGCCGCGAGCGGGCCAACCCAGCGAGAACGCTGCATGCGTCGACGCACGAAGCTCAGGCAGCCTGTGACGTTGGGTTGAACGCCACGGGCGTGCCCGCTCCCGTCTGCGCCCCGGGGTACTTGCCGAGGACGTAGTAGAGGATCGCGATGTGCTGCATCTCCACGGGCTGGATCGAGGCCGACAGCTCGATCGCCGCCGTGCTCTTCAGCTTGGCCGTCTCCACCTGGTAGGTCTGCGCCGCGATGGTCTCGAGCGTGAGCGCCAGTTGCGCCAGGCCGGTGATGTCGGTGACCTTGGCGAAATCGGACTGCACCGTCGGGGTGAGCGTGGGGTTGGTCACCGTGACGGCCGCTTTGCCGTGCGACTTGAGCACGGCGTTCCACGCGTCGGCGTGCTGCTGGTGCTGCCCCTTGACCGTCGTCGCGAAGGTGGCGACGGCGGGCGGGACGGCCCCGAGCTTCCCTGCGGTCGCTGCGGCGAGCCCGGCGTCGTAGGCGAAGACGGCGAGGTTCTCGAGGCTCGCCGCCACCGCGGCCACGGCCAGGTCACCACTGAGGCCTTTGGGCGGGAACGAGGCCGCCCCCAAGGCCGAGAGCCGTCTGGTCGACGCTCCGGCGAGAGCCGGCATCGCTCCGCCGGCGCCCACGGCCAGCAGCGCGCCACCGGCGACGGCCGCACCGGCGCCGAACAGGAAGCTCCGGCGGCTGGTGCCGCTTGGCGTCTCGAGGGCGTCACACATCGCCGGCATGCCCACATCGCCGTGCAGCTCGTCGAGCTCGTCGGTCATCCGGTGCAGCTCGTGTTCGCTGCCTTGGAACGTTGCGTTGGTGTCGTCGGTCACTTGACTGCTCCTTGTCCCGCCGGGGCGGCCTTGGTGGTCTGGTAGAAGGCGTTGGGGAAACCCACGCTCCCGGCCGCGGCCGGGAGTGCCGCCGCGGTGCCCGGTGCGAGCGAGATCAGCTGGGGCGCGTTCGCCATGAGGAGGGCCTGCACGGCGTTGAGCACGGCGACGTGTTGCGCCTCGATGCCCATGATGCTGGCGAAGAGCGCCTTGTTGGAGGCGTGCGAAGCCAGCGAGGTGTCCTTCACGTAGGTCTCGGCGGCGATGTTCTCGAGCTCGAGCGCCAGTCCCACGACCCCGAGGGCGCCCTGTGCCGGTGTGGCCGAGCCGAGGCTCGCCACCGCCTTGTTGACGACCGGTACGAACGCCGGATCGGGCTTGTTCTGCATCTTCCCGCCCAGGTGCTTGGCCGCCGCGTTGAAGGCATCGGCGTGTTGCGCGTGCTGGCCCATGGTCACCTGCGCGAACTTGGTCACGACCGGGTTGGCCGAGGAGCCACCGATGTAGGGCAGCGTCAGCGCCGTCTTGTACGTGGCCACCGCGAGGTTTTCAATCGACGCTGCGGTCTGCAGGATCTGGACGTCGGTCGAGCTACTGGCCGAGGCGGCCGAAGCGAGGACGCCGACGAGCGCGGCTCCGCCGGCCGCCCCCAAGACGGCCGCGCCCGAGAAGCTCGAGGCCAGGGACCGCCGGTGCGCGCCATGGAAATCTCGGTTCGCACGTGCGTCGTCCGGCTCGCCGGGCCGGTTCGATTCGACGACCTCGTCGAGCGCGTCGCGCGTCGGACGCAGCGCGTCGGCGTGCAGGTCCTGCGACTCTTCGAGCAACTCGGCGAGCACCCGGGAATCTGCGGTCATGTGACCTCCTCACGTAGTGGGTTGCACAGAGTTCGGAGGTGTGGTGACGCGCGGATGACGAAAAGAGACACGAATCGAAACAAAAACGCGCGGCGACTCAGTCCGCGTGGAGATGCGTGACCGCGCGCTGGAGCAGATGCAGGTCGCGCTGTCCCGGCAGACGGTCGATCCGCCGGTCGATTCGCTCGGCGAGCTCGCGTCCCTTGTCGCCGTCGAAGAGGTAGTGCACGAGAAAGCCGACCTCTCGCTCGGGCATCACACCTGAGCCGACCGGTCGCCACCAGTGCGAGAGCGCGCAACGCGTGAGCCGCTGTGCCTTCGGGCTGTCGGCCAACCGGCGCGTCGCCTCGGAGGCGTAGAAGTCGATGTGGGTTCCCTCCTGCCGCATGATGCGGCGGAGGAGCTCGCGCAGCGTCGAGTGCCCGGCGGTCTCGGAGAGCCGGGCATAGCCCGCCTGGGTCGTCCACTCGTTGATGGCGCCCCATGTCATGTGCAACGCGATGAAGGCGCGGCCGGCGAAGGCCGCGGAGGCGATCGTGCTCAGCGTGGTGAGGGCCTGGCGCCGCCGGTGCCCGTAGCGCAGTGCCGCCACGCGGGGCGCGCCGGCCACCTCGCCGTGTGCCTCGAGGACCTGCCCGATGGCCTCGCCGTGCCACATCTCCTCGAAGACCCAGCACGACAGGAACGACGTGATCTCGGGGTCCTGGTGGGCGGGGGTCAGCAGGAGGTCGCGCAGGTAGCAGACCGTGTGGTGCTCAATGTCGTGCATGTAGCGCAGCGAGCGGAGGGCCTCGGGCGAGAGCGGCTGGTCCTTGAAGTCGTCAAAATCGATGCCTGCGAGGTCGATCCGGCCGGCCCGGGCCTTGTAGGAGTCGATGGTGGTACGCATTCCGCCCTACTATCCAGGGCGCAGGCTGTGCCCGGATGGACCGGTTGGGACGAACTGGGGTCATCCAAGTGGGGGAGCGGGTCCGAACAGGGTCGTAGATGCGCCACATCGACGAAATCAGCGACGCTCGCCTGGTGACCTCCATCGCTCGCTACAGCGAGGTCGCCCTGGCCGAGGTCTACCGGCGTCACGGCCGGGCCGTCTACGGGCTGGCCCGGCGGGTCCTGCACGACGCGACCGAGGCCGAGGACGTCACGCAGGAGATCTTCCTTCGCCTCTGGCGCCAGCCCGACCGCTTCGATCCGGACCGGGGGTCGTTGCGATCGTTCCTGCTGGCCCAGGCGCACGGCCGGGCGGTCGACGCCGTCCGCTCCTCGAGCTCACGGCGACGGCGCGAGGCCCGTGAGGCGGTGCGCACCGCCGGGGCGGACTACGACATGCAGCACGAGGTCTGGGACCTCGCCTTGGCCGACCAGGTGGCGCAGGCCATGCAGGAGTTGTCGGACGACGAGCGCCAGGCCATCGAGATGGCCTACTTCGACGGGCGCACCTACCGCGAGGTGGCACGCCTGCTTGAGGAGCCCGAGGGGACCATCAAAAGCCGCATCCGCACCGGCATGCGGCGGATGCGCGCCGCGCTGGCCGACGCGGGCGTACAGGGGGTGGACGCGTGATCTCCCATGACGACGCCAGCGAGCTCCTCGGTGTCTACGCGCTCGACGCGGTGGATGGTGATGAACGGGTCAGCCTCGAAGAGCACCTTGCCACCTGCCCGCGCTGCCAGGCCGAGCTCGACAGCCTGCGCGAGGTCGCGGGTGCCATGGGCAACTCGGCCGAGCCACTGCCGGCTGGCCTCTGGTCGAGCATCGCGGACCAAATGGGCGACCAGCGACCCCAGGACGAGCTGCCGCCTCCCATGCCGCCGCTCACGAAGTCGGGACCGGCACCCTTCCGGGCCCCGCACCCGGGCCGCAAGCGCCGTGCCCGCAGCACCGTGCTGTTGCTGGGCGCCGTCGCCGTGGCCGCCAGCACCGTGGCGGTTGTCCTCGGCATCGACCTGGTGCACTCCCAGGACAGCGTCACCAACCTCCAGCGGTCCGCCGCGCACCGGCAGGTCGACGCGCACGGCTCGGCGGCCGCCGTCGCCCTGCAGACGCCCGGCCACCGCGTGGTGACCCTCGAGGACAGCGGGCACGCCAATTTGGCGCAGTTCGTCATCGTGCCCGGTGGCCGGGGGTATCTCGTCTCTTCGAGGCTGCCCCGCCTCGGGCACGGCGAGACGTACCAACTCTGGGGAATCATGAAGGGCACGGCGATCTCTCTGGGCCTGCTCGGCGCGGCGCCGAGCGGATCGACCTTCACCCTTGCCGGCGCGAACTCGACGTCAAAGCTGGCGGTCACGGCCGAGCCGAACGGCGGCACGGTCGCGCCCACCGGCTCCATCTTGGCGAGCGGGACTGTCTGACGCTCGCACTCAGCTGTTAGCTTCACCCCTCATGGCCGAGGATGCTGCACCCAAGAAGAAGCGACCCATCGAAGTCGGAGCCGAGGCGGAGCCGGTCAAGCTCGGCTCCATGCTGCTGACACTGGTGGAGCCCCACCGCGGGCACGAGGTCGCGTACAACCGCTGGTACGAGCGGGACCACTTCTACTCCGGCTGCATGGTGGGGCCGTACAACTTTGCCGGCCGCCGCTTCGTGGCCACCGCTGACCTCAAGGCGATGCGGGACCCCGATCCCTCCGTCATCACGGGTGAGCCGGCCCGCGGCTCGTATGTCTCGGTGTACTGGGTCCTCGACGGCTATTTCGACGTGTGGAACCGTTGGGCCCTGCGGCAGGTCAACGCGCTGCACGCGGCCGGACGGATGTTCCAAGAGCGCGATCACGTGCACACGCTGCTCTACAACTTCGCCTGGGAACAGCGCCGCGACCCCGACGGCGTCCCCGTCGAGTTGGCCCTCGACCACCCCTACCGCGGCTTCGTCACCACGTTCATCGATCGCGACGATTCCATTACCAACGAACAGTTGTGGTCGTGGTTGCGCTCCGAGCACCTGCCGTCTCTGCTGCCCGGCTCGGACGCCGACCTGGTGGCCGCGTTCACGCCCATCGCCCTCGAGGTCGACGCGCCCGGCGACGTGCCGCGCGAGTCGGCCAAGGACAACCGCACCGTCCTGCTGTGGTTCCTGAACACGCCGCCCGAGGCGGCCTGGGAGCCGGTGATCGTCGAGCACCGGCGCCGGCTCGAGGAGGCGGGCAAGGGGACGGTCGTCGCCGCCCTGCCCTTCATCCCGACCATCGTCGGGACCGACACCTACACCGACAAGCTCTGGCTCGACTAGCCGCGTCCTCTGGACTCGGAACGACGATTCCCGCGAGAACCACCTAGTAGCCGGCGATGGCGACGACGGGCTGGTTGAGGGTCTTGCCGCTCTCGGAGCCGTCGTAGGGGGCGTCGCCATAGGCGAAGACGCCCCCATCCGCTGCCACGAGCCAGTAGCCGTTCCCGTCGTTGGTCGCCACCATGCCGACGGCGGGTCGGGCCAGGGGGAGCGATCCGAGAGACCCGAAGAACGGCGCGTTGAACGAGAACACGCCGCCGTTCGCCGCGACCAGCCAATAGCCGCCAGTGGCCGGGTCGGCCGTGATGCCCACAATCGGGGCGGTGAGCGCCGTGTGCCTGGCGTCGCCGAAGAAGCCGGCGTCTCCGAAGGCCCAGACCGTTCCGTCGGCGGTGACCTCCCAGTACCCCTGGCCGTCGAGGGAGGGTGCCATCCCCACGACGTCTGCGTTGGGCACCGAGGTGCCCGAGCCGTAGTACGGGGCGTCGCCGAAAGCGAAGATCCCCCCGTCGCCCGCGACCAGCCAATAGCCGCGCCCGTCGGGTGTGGCCGCGATGTCGACGATCGGGCTGGTCAAGTGCAGACCCGCGGCCGACCCGTAAAAGGGCACGCCGTAACTGAACACGCCGCCGTCGGACGCCGCCAGCCAGTACCCGCCCTGGTCGGGCGAAATGCCCATGCCCACCACCCGACCGTTTATCGGCACGGTCCCCGCACTCCCGCAGAACCGCTGGCTCCCGAAGCTGAACACGCCCCCGTCGGCCGCCACCGCCAGGTAGCCGTCAAGGGCGGCCGGCGGGATCTGGCATCCGGTCGGCTCGACAGTGGGCGCGCCGGCGAACCCGGTCAGGTGGGAATCGTGATGGAACTGCGGCCATCCCCCTGCTTCGGAGACCAGCGCGCCATCCGAGCCCGGGACCGTGAAGTGCTGCACGACGCCCTGGACGTCATGGTCGGGGCTCCCGGTGACGGCGTCGTACCCCGCGACCGTGATGCCGACCAATCCGTCCGGGTCGTCGGTCACGAGCGGCGCGTTCTGAAAGCCGAAGGTCGTTCCGGGTGCCACGCCGCCGTCGCCCGAGCCGTCGTCGACGTGGACGAGCTCTTCGCCCGTCTTCCCGTCGAGGATCTCGATCCCCGCGGTGGTGGCGACGATCACGTCCTGTGCGCCGCTGGAGCTGAGGTCGGCGGTGGTCACCGATCCGAGGACCGCACCCAGCGCGGGCACCTTCCACAAGACCGCTCCCGTCGCAGCGTCGAGAGCCCAGACCGAGCCCGTCCGCTCGTCCGTACTCGTGCCCTCCACCACGTCGAGCTGGCCGTTGCCGCGCAGGTCGGCCAGCGCCGGGCTCCCGCCGGTGGTCCCGTCGAGGGTCTTGCTCCACACCTGGTTGCACTGCGTGTCGAAGACCTTGACCGTGTCCTCGTCGCTGCCCGGGTAGTAGCTGCCGGTCCCCGTGGCGATCCCGAGCGCGCCTCCGGGGAGGATCGCGCCGATGGCGGGCGAGGAGTCGACCTCCTCATTGGTGTTGGCCGAGCAGATGAGGTCGCCGTTCTCGCTCACGATCCGCAGGTGGCCCCCGTTCTCGTAGTGGCGCCCGTAGGCGAGCCCGTCCGTGGAGGCACCGCCCACGACGAGCTCGTCCTGCCCGGTGCCGTAGAGGTCCGCCACGGCCGCGGTGGAGAAGACGCTGTCGGCCGAGAAGTACGGCCAACCGCTCACCGGGCTCCCGGTGGCCGCGTCGAACGCGTAGCTCTCCTGGCCGACGGACCCCGCAGTGACGAAGGGGGCGGCGCCCGACGTGACGAGCGTGGGCGAGGCCTGGACGGCGATGTCGTCCAAGGGGTCGGTCGCGGGGTTTGTCACCACCTTGCTCCACACCAAGTGGCCGCCGGGGCCGTAGGCGTAATACCCACCCACACTGGGGACGGCCGCGTTGCCTGCCCCGAAGTAGATGAAGCTCCCGTCGAGGGTCGACGCGACCGAGGCGGTTGCATCGATCGGCGGATTCCCCGGGACGGCAATCCCGTTGGTCCCCGGCGCGGGCTTGGCCGTGGACCGGTCGTTCCCGGCGATCCCGCACCCCTGGCCGGAGCCCACCGACGCCGAGGCCCGGGCGCCGGCCCAGGCCGCCGGCACCGAGCCGTTGGAGAGGTGGAAAGCGTAGAGGTCTCCCTCGCGGTCGCCGATCTCGATCCACGGGCCGGATTGGTCGAGGGTGACCTCGGCGGGGGACGCTTCGGCCACGCCACATGGCGCGTCGTCGAGATAGTGCATCCAGGCCTGCTTCAAGGCCAGCGGGGGCGTCGACGCCGTGTGGACGCTGAAGGGCGTGGAGCCGAGCGTGATGAGCCCGACGGCGACGACGACCGCGGCGACCACGCCGATGAGATGGTGCGGGGAGAGGAGCCGGCTTCCCAGCCGTGCGACGTTCCCCCTCTCAGTTCCGATGACCCTCCGCATGCCCCACTTCCCCTGATCCCCACACGCCAGCCGTTCCGGGTCATCGGAACGGCGACCGACTCATGCACGGCTGGGAGATCCGGAGCAACGGACGTCGGCGCAACGGACGGGTCCGCGTAGTAGTCCGCTCCTGAGCGAGACCCGATCACGAAGGTGCATTGCGCTCCGTGGCCGGGGGCCCGCACACCCCCAATATTCATTCGACGCGCGAGGCGTCTCCTCCAACCTCGGTAACAGTGATGCGAACCTGTACCTGTGCTTCGAGAAGCAGGAATTTCCTCGGCCGTGCCGCGATCGGGCTCCCGTGCGTTGCTGGAGAGTTGTGGAACGGGCTCTGGGTTCAGCCGACGGTGATCAGGATGTGGGGGTTGGCGGCGGGGTCCAACCATCCGAGCACCGCGTCCAGCTCTGCATTGGGCAGTGCGACGCACCCCTCCGTGTAGCCGACGGCCATGTCATCGTGGAGAAAGATTCCGGCGCCATTGTCGGGAGGGTTCGGCATCGGGATGTCGATGAAGTGCTGGTAGGGCTGGACCTCGGTCCACAGCGCCTCGGAGTCGGCCGCGTAAGGCGGGGTGGTGTCGCACGGCACGTGCTGAAAGGTCTCGTAGGTCGTGCTCCCCGGCTCCTCGTTCCACCAGTCCCCACAGACCAGGTGATGGTACGGATACCGCGTCGTCGGGCTCACCGTCGAGTTGCCGTAGACCGTGTTCCCGAAGGAGAAGAGCCCGGTCGGAGTGGCCCAGTCGCCGGGGACCCGGTGTGAGAGGGGAAGCAGGCCTCCGTAGCCCAGTTGGGCCTGATACGGCTGCTCCGGTTGTCCAGCGAAGACGACCGGGCTCCAGCATCCATCGGCTCCCTCCGCCCAGGCGACGAAGTTCCCGGTGAGGCTCCTGCCCGTCGGTGCGACGACCGTGACCAGCTGCGAGCCACCTCCCGTCTGAGCCAGGTCGTCGGGGTCGATCCCGTAGAGGGCGCTCGAGTACCGCGCGCATCGTGGCGGGGGGTCCGTGGTGGTGGCCCGAGGCGCGGTGGTCGGCGGGGTATCGGTCGTGGTCGTCTTGAGGATGCCGGCGGTTGCCGCCTTCTGGCTGGGGGTGGGCCCGCCACTGGAGCCGCATGCGGCCAGGATGAGCCCGAGGGTCAAGACCCCCAGGGGAACGGCAACGGCACTGCCCCACGACGTGTCCCTCATCTGAGGAAAAGTGTAGAGAGCGCGTCGAACCGGGGATCGATCAGGGACACGTCCTTCGGCGTGTGGGGAGTCGGGTCACGCGGGCAGGGCGTCGCCCGGAAAGCCGTGGCATGCGTGAACTTCGCACCGGATCATCCCGGCCCGTACACACGGGTCACCGTCCATGATGCCGCTGGCTTCCTCGGGCGGCACGTTCATGATGGCGACGCCCGCCATGGTCTCGGAGCCGACAGGGCAGAGGATCGCAATCACCTTGTCGGCGCGCAGCGACACCATTCGTCGCTGGTGTGCCAGTTCCGTTTCCTCGGCGCCGTCCATGTGCCGTTCCGGGCCCCACCACAGAAGGGCCGCGCTGTACGGCTTCGCCGTTGCCGCCAGCTGTCGGACCTGTTCGTCCGTGATGGTTGTGGTCACGATGCCCTCCTCGATGCTCGTCGTTGCGGAACTCTGCGACATCATCGTTTACACGCCGCCAGCGGGCTGGGAAGGCGGGTGGCGAAGTCGAGCAACCCGACCCAGGTGGGTCGCACCACGATCCGGGCCTGCACCGTTCCCGGCTGGTCCATCCTTGCGAGCATGTCGACCGCCGCGTCCCCGAGATAACGATGAGCCGACGCGATGTACTCCGGCGCCAGGCCGTCGACCTCGTCGATCTCGGCCCGTCCCCGCATCGTCAGGCTCTGGGCGGGGAACTCCTCGGTGTCGATCGTCAAGGCAACCGTCGGATTCGCGCGGAGCGCCCAAGGCGGGCCGCCGGATGACGGATGCCGGCGTTGGGGCCGGCGACGTAGGTGACCATGACGACCTCGGTGCCGTTCCAGTCCAACCATGTCGGTATGACCCGGGGCGCCCCGTCGGTCGCGACGAACGCCAACCGGGCGGGAATCGAGGAGCGGAGCAGCTGCTGGGCGAGGTTGGTCTCCAGGAGGCGAAGGTCGCCCTGGAAAAGCTGTCCCGCGTCGTGCCCGGCCTGGGTACTGGTCATGGACATCGTCATCGCCCTCCGGTTTCATGGATCTCGTCTGGTCGGTTCGTTCCTTCAGGGAACGTGGTACGCTCGCAAGGTGCCACGCTCAGTTCCTTGAGGGAACCCCTTAATCGGAGGAGACCCATGCAACGCACGCGCTTTGGCGACATGGCATGTTCGATCGCCCGCACGCTGGACGTGATCGGAGAACCGTGGTCACCGTTGATCCTGCGCGACGTGTACGTGGGGATCGACCGGTTCGAGCAGATCCAGGCCGACCTCGGGATCTCTCGAAAGGTGCTCGCCGAGCGTTTGAAGTGGCTCGTCGAGGCCGGAGTCTTGGAGCGCCGGCAGTACGAGACGCGCCCGCCTCGCTACGAATACGTGCTCACCGCCAAGGGTGTGGAGCTCGTCGACCTTCTGATGGTGATGGTGGCCTGGGGTGACAAGTGGGCCGACGACGGTGCTGGACCTCCGGTTCTGTATCGTCACCGCTCCTGCGGCCAGGTCAGCCACGTGGAGCTTCGTTGCGCGCACTGCGGAGAGTCCATGCGCGCCGGCGACGTCGAGATACTCCCCGGGCCCGGAGCGGCAGCATGACCGAAGACGACGAGGTTTCGATCCCCGCCTCCACACCGGTCACCGTGTTCTGGCGGCCGGGCTGCCCGTACTGCTGGCGACTCCGGACCAGGCTGAAGTTGGCTGGTGTGCACGTCGACGAAGTCAATATTTGGGAGAGCCCGGACGGGGCCGCCATCGTGCGGTCGGTCGCCGGTGGCGACGAAACGGTGCCGACCGTGCGCATCGGGACGACGTCGCTCGTCAATCCCTCACCACGCCACGTCGTCAAGATGATCCGCGAGGCGCGCGCCTAGGCGGCACGCGGCCGCGCTCGCCGGCCTCCCTGGCGCAAACCCGGAATGCAACCGGCGCGACGCGGAGACCGTTGCGCGCCCACGACACTTCGCTCGTCATCACAGAGCGACGCTGGCTGACGATCGAGTTGGGCAGGTCAACGTGGGCAACCCTCAACTGGGCGCGGGAGGTGAGGCGATGATCTATCTGATCGGAAGCTGAGTGGGCTCTTCCGCAAAGGCCAGCCGCAGCAGCAAGAGGGCGGGCGCCCCTCACCCCCGGGCGAGGATCTCCACGTGCGGGATGACGAAGACCGCGTCGGGCGCCTCGGCCCAGCGCAGGAACGCCGCCGCGATCGCCTCCAACTCATCGCTTGAGCTCAGCCCGTACGAGACCGCCTGCTCCGCGATGCGAGAGAAGCGCACCCGGTCGGCCCACAGTCCGCCCCACCACGCACGCGACTCGGGGTCGGCGTAGGTCCACGTCGAGCTCGACACCTCCACGTCGCTGAAGCCCGCTGACAACGCCACCCCCATCAGCTTCGGCCCGATGGAGGCGTCGTGGCCGTTGCGCGCCGTCACCGCCAAGTACAGCTCGAGCCAGCGGTCGAGCAGCGGGTCCGCCGGCGCCCACGCGAAGGCGCGGTAGTCCGAGTCGCGGGCGGCCAACACCCCGTCGGCTGCCAACACACGCCGCAGCGCCACCAGTGCGTCCACCGGGTCGGCGAGATGCTGGAGCACCTGGTGCAGGTGGATCACGTCGAACGACTTGTCGGCGTAGTCGAGCGCGAACAGGTCGCCGACCTCGAAGCGCAGGTTGCCCAGGCCGAGCTCCGCCCTCCCCGCCGCCGCCTGCGCCACCACGTCGGCCGCAGCGTCGATGCCCACCACCTCGCCGGGCGCCACCAACAACGCCAGGTCCGCCGTGATCGTGCCCGGCCCGCAGCCCACGTCGAGCAGGGACTGGCCGGACCGCAGGTGCGGGAGCAGGTACGCCGCCGAGTTCTCGGCCGTGCGCCAGGTGTGGCTGCGCAGGACGGATTCGTGGTGCCCGTGCGTGTAGGTCATCGCTACATTGTGTCGTGCCTGAATTGCCCGAGATGCAGGCCTTGTCCGAGCGCCTCGATGCGCTCCTCGCCGGCACCACCCTCCGGCGGGCCGACCTGCTCGGGTTCTCCTCGCTCAAGACCTACGCGCCGGCCCCCGACGACCTGAAAGGCCACCGCCTCGAGCACGTCGGCCGCCGGGCCAAGTACCTGTTGTGGGACTTCGACGACGGCAACCGGATCGTCCTGCACCTCTCCCAGGCCGGGCGACTCGATATCGAGGAGCCGCCCAAGAAGACCAAGCCCCGCGGCGCCGTGGCGCGCTTCGTCTTCGGTGCCGGCGACGCCGGGCTCGACGGCCCGGGCACCGGCATCCTCATCCGCGAGTACGGCACCCAGCGCAAGGCGTCGTGGTGGGTGCTCGCCCCGGGCGACGAGGGCCCGCTCGCCGGCCTCGGCCCCGAGCCGGGCTCCGAAGAGTTCGCGCACTTCATCCGCACCAGCGATTCGCGGCGCCACCTGACCACCGACCTGCGCGACCAGCACGTCCTCTCGGGGATCGGGCGCGGCTGGGGTGACGATATCTTGCAACGGGCCCAGCTGTCACCGTTCGCCTCGCTGCGCTCGCTGACGCCCGACCAGCGCGAGGCGCTGCTCACCGCGGCGACCGACGTCATGGCCGAAGCGCTCGACCTCGAGCGCAAGCGAAAAGGCGGGCTCTCCGAGTCGAGCCTCGGCGGCCGGTTCAAGGTGCACGGACGCTTCGGCGAGCCGTGTCCCACCTGCGGCGGGCAGCTCGAGCGCGTCTCGTTCGAGTCCTACGAGATGGCGTACTGCCCGACGTGCCAGACCGGCGGCAAGAAGCTCGCCGACCGCCGCCTGTCCCGCCTCCTCAAGTAGCCACCGCCACTGCCCTTGCGCAGTCGGGCGACCGCAGTTCTTAGTTGAGCGACCGCACCACGGTGACGACCTTGCCGAAGATCGTCACCTCTTCGGACGACCCGTCGAAGATCATGGGCTCGTAGGCCGCGTTGGCCGGTGTGAGCACGACCTTGCCGCCCTTGCGGCTGAACGTCTTGACGGTCGCCTCGCCCTCGCCGATGCCGGCGACCACGACGTCACCGTTGTTGGCGTCGGGCTGCTGGTGCACGACCACGTAGTCCCCGTCGAAGATCCCCGCCTCGATCATGGAGTCGCCGCGCACGCGCAGCATGAACGACGGGCCGCTCCCGGTGAACTGCGCCGGCATCGGCAGCAGCTCCTCGATGTTCTCCGCCGCCAGCACGCCCGTCCCGGCTGCCACGTCGCCGACGAGGGGCACGTTGTGCACGGCCGCCGCGGGGAGCTTGGACTCGGTGTCGGGATCGAAGTGCACCTGGATCGCCCGGGGCTTGCTCGGGTCCCGGGAGAGGTAGCCCTCCCGCTGGAGCACGGCGAGGTGGGTGTGCACGGTGGCCGACGACGTGAGGCCCACGGCCTCGCCGATCTCACGCACCGAGGGCGGGTACCCCCGGTCGCGCATGTTGTCGGCGATGAAGTTGAGGATCTGGAGCCGTTTCCCGCTGAGCACCTCGGCCATCGGCTTCTCCTTTTGGTGTCCACCCCGGCCGACCGCCGGGCCCCTCCCTGGGGGCGAACATCAGTTCGTGACCCACCAACATACCGAGCACTTCCGCCGAAAGCAAACATCTGTTCGTATGGTCCCTCGGATTTCTCCGCGTGCTTCGGGCCGCCACCAGGGATGATGGGAGGCATCTGACCGCGGAGGTGTGCCATGGCCACAAAGGATCGAGCGGGAGCGCCCCCCAGTCCGACGTTGCACGACCTGGCGGCGACGGCGGGGGAGCGGCGGGCGGCCGGCCGCGCCGCCCGCCGCCACGCCCCCCGGTCCGGCCTGGGCCGGTGGGACGAACGCGCCCGCCGACACGATGCGCTGGCCATTGTCCTGGAGCAGAGCGCGAGCCGTCTGTCCGACGTGGTGCCGCTCCGGCACCATCGCATGGCCCGCTCGCCGTGGAACTACTACCGGGGTGCGGCGGCCGTGATGGCGGCCGATCTCGCGCTTGTGCCGCACAGCAACCTCGAGGTGCAGCTCTGTGGCGACGCGCACGTGCTGAACTTCGGCCTCTGGGCGACCCCGGAGCGCAACCTCAACTTCGACCTGCGCGACTTCGACGAGACCCTGCCCGGTCCGTTCGAGTGGGACGTGGCGCGCCTCGCGGCCAGCCTCGTCGTAGCCGCTCGCGAGAACGGCGTGAAGCCCTCGCGTGCCGAAGGCGCGGTCCGGGCCGCTGTCGATGCCTACCGACACCGCATGCACCGCTACGCCGGCGCGCACGAGCTCGACATCTGGTACGAGGGCATGCGAGTCGAGCACTTCGTCAAGTACTTCGAGCGCGCGGACCGCGGCCAGGTCAACGTGTTCATCGAGCGGGGCAAAAAGAAGAAGACGAGTCGCGGCGCCTTCCCAAAGCTGACCGCCATGGCCCACGGCCGACCGCGCATCACGGCGCAACCGCCGGTCCGGGTGACGCTCACGGACGACGAACAGAACGGCATCGTCGACGAGCTGCTCGCCGGATACCGCGACACCCTCCCCGAAGATCGCCGCTCGCTCTTCGATCGCTTCACCGAGGCCGACATCGTCCGCCAGGTCGTTGGAGTGGGCAGCGTCGGCATGGTCGTCTATCTCGTCCTCTTCGAGGGCCGTTCGGGCGCCGACCCCCTCTTCCTGCAGTGCAAGCAGGCCGGGCCCTCGGTCTACGAGCCCTTTTTGCAGCCGGCCGCCCACGCCAACCACGGCGAGCGGGTGATCGCCGGCAAGCGGATGGTCCAGACGGCCACCGACATCTTCGTGGGCTGGGGGTCGATGGGCGGGCGCGACTTCTACGTCCGCCAGTACCGGGACATGAAGCTCATCCCCTCAACCGCACTGATCGCGCCCCGCCTCGTGCAGTTCGCCAACGCCTGCGGTTCGACGCTCGCCCGCGCCCACGCGCGCTCGGGCGACCCGTTGGCCATCGACGCCTACATGGGCACCGGGAGCGCGTTCACGTCGGCGATGGTGTCATTCGCCCACCGTTACGCCGATCAGAACGACCGTGACCATGCGCAACTCGCCGAAGCCATCGGGCGAGGCGAGGTGCCGAGTACCGAGGAATGACCTCGCCCCCTCGTGTCGCCCACAGCGGTCGACTCAGAAGTGCGAGAGGAGCCAGGCGTGGATGGCGCGCAGCCTGGAGAGCAGGGTGAGGTGGCCGTCGGAGTCGGTCAACTGCGCGTCGACCCCGGGAATCTGACGGGCGAGCCACTCGCCGTGCTGGAAGGGGACGAACTTGTCGTTTCGCCCGTGCCACAGCTGGACCGGGACGGCGATGGTCCCGAGATCGAAGCCCCAGTCGACGAAATCCGCCACGTTGTCGTCCCACCAACCCTCGTCTCCGGGTGCCAGGCCCACCTGCATGGAGCGCAGCAGGTACTCGTCCAGCCCGTCGCGCAGAGCCGCAGCGTCTGCGGGTGAGATGAGCGACTCGAAGCCGGCCGTGATCTGCTCCGCCGTGGCCGCCATGACGTCTTCTCGGTCCGACGCCACCTTACGGCGGGCCGCTTCGCGATCCCGGAAGAGCAACTCGATGTCGTCGACATTGTCCTGCCCCATGCCGGTGAAGTAGTCGAGGTCGGGCGGGCCGTAGGGGGCGATCGCGGCCAGCGACGCCACGGCGCAGACGAGATCGGGGAGCAGGGCGGCGCACGCCAGGGCGTGTGGGCCTCCTCCCGAGATGCCCCAGACGGCGACGCGGTCGTAACCGAGACTGGCCGCGATGGTGCGCACGTCGGCGACGCAGTCGGCGATCACCCGCCCGGACTGAGGACTCGAGTCGCCGTAGCCAGGGCGGTCGTAACAGAGAAGGCGGACCCCGTCTTCGGCCGCGTCGCGGGTCCACTCGTCGAGGAGGAACCGGGAGCCGGGCGTCCCGTGGTGGATCACGACGGGCCTCCCGGCGGGGTCGCCACCCGATTCGACGCAGAGCCGGCGGCCGTCCTCCGTGGTGAGCAGCAACGTTTCCGTGCCCATGCCGATCACGCTACTCACCGGCCTTAGGCATCGTCCTGCCTGCTGAGCCGGCCGGGGAGGCATCCCAGCCGTCCCACCCGTCCAAAATATGCCGAACGAAGTCAAAAGGCGCAGGTCAGAGCGCTGTCACAGCGGCCCTTTATGGTTCGGGGTGTACACGAACAGCAGTTCGCTTTCGCAGTTGACAGCGAACAGGTGTTCGTGTTCCAATGGCAGCATAGCGAACAGGTGTTCGGACCAGGAGGACGCCATGTCGGTCGCATTTGAGCTCGATTTCGAGGTGTGCCGCCCCCGGCTGTACGCCTTGCCGGACCAGCCGGCGCGGACTGCACCTTCCCCCCGGGTGCGCCGCCGCCGGGTGGTCGTGGGCGCTGTCGTCCTCGGGCTGCTGGTCCTGCTTGCGTTGCCGATCCGCGCCCTGGGCGGGAGCACCTTGGCCCAGGCGGCGCCCTCGTCCGGGCAGGTCTACATCGTGAAGGCGGGCGACACACTGGCGTCCATCGCGGCCCAGGCCGACCCGGCCCGTGCAGGCTCACTCACCCAGCAACTCAGCCACGAGGTTGGTTCGAGCATCGTGGTCCCGGGGGAGCACATTTTCATTCCCTGACTAACGTCGGCGGTGTGCGGTGTCCCTGGTGCGGTGTCGATGACGATCGCGTCGTCGATTCACGTCAGGCCGAGGACGGCGGGGCCACTCGCCGTCGCCGCGAATGCCTTGGATGTGGCCGCCGGTTCACCACGTTCGAGCGTGTCGAAGACGTCCCGTTGTGGGTGGTGAAACGCAACGGACTCCGCGAGCCCTTCGATCGAGCCAAGGTCGTCGAGGGTGTGCGCTCCGCCACCAAGAACCGGCCGGTCACCGCCCTCCAGATGGAGGAACTGGCCCAGAGCGTCGAAGACGCCTTGCGGGCCGAGACGACCGAGCCGACGACGCAGCAAGTGGGCGTGGCGGTGCTCGAACGCTTGCAGGCGCTCGATGACGTGGCCTACCTGCGTTTCGCAAGCGTCTACAAGGGTTTCGAGGAAGCGGGCGACTTCCAGCGCGAGGCCGGGCTGCTGACCAAGACCACGGAGCCCAAGCGCAAGTGATCGCGGAGACGCCCGGAGTCGTGCTGGCGGTCTACGCCCACCCGGACGACGCCGACGTCGGGTGCGGCGGGACACTCGCCCGCTGGGCCAAGGGCGGGAGCGCAGTCCATCTGATCGTCTGCACCGACGGCGGCAAGGGGACGCGAGATGCCGCGGTGAAGCCGAAGCAGCTGGCGGCCGATCGAGCTGGTGAGCTCGAGGCGTCCTCGGCCCTCATCGGCCTAGCGAGCGTGGACAACCTTGGGTTTCTCGATGGCGAACTGACCGATTCGGACGAGTTCCGGGGGACTCTCGTCGCGCGTGTGCGGGAATTGCGCCCCGACGTCGCCTGCGGGCACGACCCGACGGCGGTCTTCTTCGGGCAGGACTATTTCAACCACCGCGACCACCGCATCGCGGGACTCGCGCTACTGGACGCGGTGGCTCCGGCCGCCGCACTCCCGCACTACTTCCCAGCGGCCGGACCGCCACACCAGGTCTCCACCGTGCTGCTGTCGGGCACGCTCGAGCCCGACGACTGGGTTGACGTCAGCGACACCATTGAGACGAAGGCCGCCGCTGTCGAGTGCCACCACAGCCAGTTCGCAGGCCAAAGCGGCTGGGCTGGTGAGGCTGTCCGCCGGCGGGCCGCCGAGGAGGGCCGCCGGGCGGGTGTCGAGTACGCCGAAGGCTTCCGTCGGTTGTCCTTCGGTGCCTGAGCCAACTCGCGTCCCAACCATCCTTCACGTCGACATGGACGCGTTCTTCGCGTCGGTCGAGGTGCTCGATGACCCGTCGCTGGCCGGCAAGCCGGTCATCGTCGGCGGCGCCGGCGCGCGGGGGGTCGTCGCCTCCTGTACCTACGAGGCACGCGCCTACGGGGTTCACTCGGCCATGCCGTCGATGCGCGCCCGCCAGCTGTGTCCCGAGGCCATCTTCTTGTCTGGCCGTCACAGCCGCTATGCCGAGGTGAGCGCACAGTTGCACAAGGTCCTCGCGAACGTCACCCCAATGGTCGAGCCCATCGGGTTGGACGAGGCGTTCATGGACGTGGCCGGAGCAATCAGGGTGCTTGGTCCACCCGACCAGATCGCCCGCAGTTTGCGCCAACAGGTGCGTGACGAGCTCCATCTGGACTGCGCCGTCGGCGTGGGTCGCTCGAAGATGATCGCCAAGCTGGCCTCTCGCGCGGCCAAGCCGCGGGCGAGCCGGAGCGGGCTCGAGCCAGGCCCGGGGGTGTACCTCGTCGAAGCAGAGCGCGAGCTGGATTTCCTTCACGCGCACAACGTCGAGGCGCTGTGGGGCGTGGGACCGGCGACGACGAAGCGTCTCCACGACCTCGGCGTGCGGACGGTCGGTGACTTGGCTGCGTTGCCGGTCGACACGCTGATCCGACGTCTCGGCAAGGCGAGCGGTGCCCACCTCTCCGCGTTGGCACGAGGCGACGACCCCGACCCCGTGAACCCGAACCGTCCGAACAAGTCGCTCGGTCACGAGGAAACCTTCAGTCAGGACCTGGTGGATCCGCTCGAGCTGGAGCGTCACGTGCTGCGGATGTCGGAGTCCGTGGCAACCATGCTGCGCGGGGGAGGGACCGCGTGTCGCACCGTCACGGTCAAGGTCAAGTTCAAGGATCTCTCGCTGATCTCTCGCTCGCACACCTTGAGCCGGCCGCTTTCCACTGGCGGGGCCATCGGCCTGGTGGCGGCGGCCCTGCTGGCCAGCGTCGACCCGGGCGAGGGCATCCGGCTTCTCGGGGTGAGCGCTTCCGGGCTGACCACGGCCGGCGGGGACCAGCTGTCGTTCGACCTCGGTGACGGGATGACCGAGGCCAATCAGAGCGGCACGGCCACCGAGCAGTCGTGGCACGACGTCACGGTGGCCGTCGACGCCATCCGGAATCGCTTCGGGAAGACGTCGGTCGGCTCAGCCGGGCGTGTTACCGAGGAGGGTGTGCAGGTCCCGGCCCGCCGGGACGCTCCGTGGGGCCCGGACGAGTAGGAGGCCACCAGCGGATCCAGTAGCCGTGGGGATGGGTGTCGGCCAGCCGTTCCGGCTCGCCGTCGGGGCCGACGTGCACGAGAGTGGTGGCCAGGTCGGGGCCTTCCCGAGGCACGGGCGACGGCGGCGTTGGAAGTCCGGGGGTTTCGAACGGGCTCTCGCAGTAGAGGTGGTGAACCGGTCGTGCGGATCCGAGCGCGCGGACCTCGGCAGCCAGGGTCCGCTGCTGGTCCTCGTCGAGGTAGGCCGCGACCCACGAGTGGAAGACGACCAGCGGCGTGGTGCCGCCGATTGTCGCCGCGATGCGGGGTAGGTCCTTGAGCATGTCGCCCTGCTCGAGCCGGGGTGGGTCGTCAGAGGCTCGGACGTTGGCCAGTGCGGCGCGTAGCCGGCCGAAGCGGGCCGGGTTGTCCGGCCACTGGCAGGCGAGCAGCCAGAGCGCGGCGTCGTCGGAGAACGGGTCCAGAGGAGAGAGGTCGAGTCCGACGCGGTCCGACATGGTGGGCAGTCGCAGCTCGGGCAGCCAGCGCAGGTCGTCACGCGCGGTGCACTCGATCGTCACGGCCGATCCGTCGACGCCTGCAGTGAGGACGCCGTCGTCGGAGGCTGATCGATAGGTGTAGGCGTAGTCGTCGAAGAGCAGGTTGAGCCCGGCCGACGTGCCAAGGTCGAAGAGGGCGAGCGGGACATCCCACTCGTAGCGGGACGCTACGTAAGACAGACCCGGCAACAGCGCGCTGCAACGGCCGACCTCGTTGGTCTGCGTCGTGCGAGTGGCGACGAGGCTTTCGAGCTCGCCGCGGTGCGACTCGCAGAATGCGGCGAAGGCGGCAGCGACGTCTCCGCCGGGCGGTTCGTAAGGAGCGCCGCGGACCTTGGCCACCGTGTCGTAGTAGTCGGCCAACGGATGTTCGGCCCCCGAGAGGAGAAGGAAGTGCACCGCCGCGAGCAGCAGAAGTGGTCGGCGTTGCGCAAGTGGTGCGCCGTCGAGGAGCGAGAGCACCTGTTCGTCGTCGGCGACGCCTCGGCAAATGGCCGGATAGGTAATTCCTCCATCGCGTTCGACGGTGGCGGCGAAACCGCGGAAGTGGTCGGGCAGGGGGAGCTCGACCAACACGTCGATTTTAGAAGCTGGCGGGCAGCAGCGGGCTGATGGCGCCGAAGAAGAACCAGAGCAGCACGAGGAGCCCAACGGTGCCGCCGCCGTAGATGAGCCAGCGTTGCCGGCGGAAACGCCACGCCGTGTAGAGGATTCCTGCTCCGACGACGAGGAACAGGAAGCCCCAGAAGAGGGTCCCTGTGAGTTGCACGTTCGAATCACCGGCCAGATCCCCGCTGTTCGGGTCGGTGTGGAGCCGTGCCGCCGGGATGCCTTTGTTGGGAAAGAGTTGTGAATGCGCCAGCTTGGCTTGGACGATGAGCCGGGTCGACGCGCTGAAGCGCGGATTGCAGGTCGTGAGAGTGAGCAGGTTGGCGAAGACGTTGTCGATGACGGTGGTGTCGCTCGGTGAGACGACCGAGCTCTTGGTCGTGTCGTACACGAAGATGCCTTGGAGTGTGGTCACGACAATGGGGTCGCCGACCTTCACGCCGTCGAGGTTGTAGAAGGGGTGGCCGTAGGTGGTGCGGTGGCCCGCGATGGCCGCGTTGCCACCTTGACCGGGGAGCGGCGTACCGGTGTAGTGGCCGGGTCCTTTCCGCAGGTCAGGGGTATTGGTGCCCTCGACCACGATCTGGTTGATCCCGATCACCGGGATGCGGATGTCCCCGACCGGCTCGCCTTCGGCGGGGGCGCGGGTGCGGGTGGCGGTCACCGGTGGGCCGGTGGGCAGCTTGTCGAGGGCGGACGCCTCGGCCAGGGCGTGACGGATCTCCTGGCTGTTGGTCTCCGCTTGGAGCGTGTTGCGTAGCGCGTTCTGGGTGTGCGACTCCTGGATCGATGTGCCCCAGATTTGGTACGCGGTGAAGAGCAGGACGAGGACTCCGGCCCCGATCAGGATCTTGCCTGTGATGGATACGACCTGGCGCAACATTGGATGAAAAGACTAGGGCGGCCCGGAATGGGCGCCCGGTCAGTCCCCCTTGTAACGGCGAACTGCTCTTTGGCTTACGCCTGGACGGTGACCAGGGTGCCGAGAGGAGTCAGAGGGAACACCGTCTCCGCGTTGGAAATGGGCATCTCGACGCAGCCGTCGCTCTGGGGGAACCCGTAGGAGCTCCGCACGAAGCCGTGGAGGGCGTCACCCCCGTGGAAATAGCTGACCCAGGGGATGCCGGGGTCGACGTACTTCGAGCCGTCGGGGTTGGTGCCGGTCATCGTCGTCACCGTGTAGCGGTCGTACACCGGCCACGTCCCGTTCTCGGTGGAGGCTCCCGGCACGCCCGTGTTGACCGGGGTGCTGTACACCTCGATCCCGTCCTTGAACACGGTGGCCGTCTCGGGCAGGGACTGGCTGACGAGCACGTAGTCCCAGGGCTGCGCGTTGCCTTTGTTGCTCTGCATGTCGGCGAGCAGATCGGTCCAGACCTGGGGGCCAGCCACACCGTCGGTCTTCAGGCCGCTCTGGCTCTCGAAGTTCATCACGGCGCCTTGGGTGATCACGTTGTTCGTACCGGGCGTCCATAGTGAGGTGAGCGACGACGGCTGGTTCTCCCAGCGCCACGAGAACGTACCTACCTGATCGTTGCCCTCTTGGGACGGCGAGGTCACGGGGGCGGCCGGAGTGAACGTCAGCGGGAGATATCCGAGCTCGGCCAACAGCTGCTGCAGACGAAGCGTCGAGCCCGGAGCGACCGTGAATTGCGAGGTCACATTCTGCGCCAGGTGCTGACCTTGGGAACCGATGACACCGGACGGACCTCCGGGCACGGTGATCGTCTCGGTGGCGCCGGGCACCAGCGGCCCGCTCGCCTGGTACTGCAACAGCGACGGCGAAAGAACGGCCCAAGACCCGGCCACCGGCGGGTTCAGGGTCGGCATGGGGCTGTCGGGCGCAAGGTCGGTCGAGAACTGCACCGAGATGGTCGAGCCGGCCACGACGCTCGTACCGGTGGGCGAAATCGAAGCCACCGTGAGAGCCGGCGGCGGGGCGCTCGGGGTTGCGGCCGCCTGCGTGCCGAGGTGCTCCACGGCGACAAAGCCACCGGCAGCCAGCAGCAGCGCGACGGCACAGACCGTCACCACCACCCACCACCGTGAACGCTTCGGCGTGGCCGCGTGCTCTCCCGAACTCATGGCACGGGGATTCTACCGGGGTCCAGCAGGGCCAAAGGTCCCTATTTCCTCCTCAAGGGCAGCTGTGGTCGCGCTGAGGCGTTTGGCGTCGCTGAGTTTGCCACCGCCGGACTCCCGAACGTAGAAGGCGTCGACGACCATCTCGCCCAGCGTGGAAACCCTGGCTGAAACGACGTCGAGGTCGGCCTCGAAGAGGGCCCGGGTGATGCGGTGCAGGAGCCCAATCTCGTCCGGGGCTCGCACCTCCAAAACGGTGGCGGTCTCGGACGCGTCGTTGTCGACTGTCACATCGCTCACCGGCAGTTGGGCGGCCGAGCGCCGGCGGAGGGGATAGATCCGCTCTCGCTCCGAGAGCCGCTCGCCGATGGGAAGGCGGTCAGTCAGCACGGCCGTCAGGTCCTCGCGCAGCTTGGCGGTGTCCGGCCAGGTCCCCCGCGCCACCTCGACGGTGAACACCTCGACGGCGACCCCCTCCTCGCCCGCAACGTTGGCGGCGCGGACGTCCATGCCGTTGAGCGCAAGCGCTCCGGCCACCGAGGAGAAGAGGCCGGGGCGGTCCGGTGCGGCGACGATCACCTGCGGGGGCTGCAGGGAGACCGACGGCAATCCCGTGGCGCGCACTTCGTCGATCAGCTCGCGATGGGCCGCCAGGAGGAGGTCTGGCGTTGCGGGCGCGGCGGCCTCGCCCTGGAGGACCTTGTCGGCGCGCTCGACGAGGTCCGCGACCAGGCCGGCCTTCCACGCCCCCCAGGCCGACGGCCCGGTGGCGCGACTGTCCGCTTCGGTGAGCGCAGCGAGAAGATGCAGGGTCGTGCGGTTGCCGGCGGCGCGGGCGACGCGGTCGATGGTGGTGGGGTCATCGAGGTCACGGCGGGTCGCGGTGTCGGGGAGCAAGAGGTGATGGCGGACGAGGTCGACCAGGATCTCGACGTCCTCGGGCGGGAAGCCCATGCGCGTCGCAACACGATCGACCACTTCGATGCCGACCTCGGTGTGATCGCCGGGGAAGCCCTTGCCGATGTCGTGCAGCAGGGCGCCGATGAGCAGCAGATCCGGGCGATCGACGGTGTCGGTGAGCTCGGCGGCCAGCGCGGCGGCCTCGAGGAGGTGCCGGTCGACCGTGAACCGGTGGTAGGCGTTGCGCTGCGGCTTGTTGCGCACGGCCGCCCACTCGGGGATGAGGCGCACAAGGAGGCCGTGTTGGTCGAGCGACTCGATCGTGTCGACGGCGGGCCGGCCGAGGGCCAACAGCGCTACGAGCGCGTCACGCGTGGCGGCGGTCCACGGATCGCTCGGTGGCGCCATGCGGTCGGCCAACCGATGCAGCGAACCGCGGGCGATGGGGCGATCGAGCTCGGCCGCCGTTGCCGCGAGCCGAAGGGGGAGCGAGGAGTCGGTTGACACCGGGGCTGTCGGGGTCAGCGCGATCTCGCCGTTGACTTCCTGCAGATCGGGCCCGAGGTCGGCAGACACCGGCGACGTCTGGGTGTCGGGCGGCCGGCGGCGGAAGCGGTGCTTGGCTGGTGGCGTCGGATCCCAGAGCCTGCGGGTGCGCCAGACGTCGTCGCTCACCCACGCGATCTGGCGACCCGCGGTGGAGACGGCGAGCATCAGTTCGTCGGCGTCGGCGAACCTGAGTGACGCGGCGACCTGATCTTGGTCCTGCAGCAACAGTCGGTCGTGCTCCCTTCGCGCCATGCGGTGCAGCTCCACCCGGATGGAGGTCAGCAAGGCAGTGGCGTCCTCGAGCGAGGCCAGGTCGGCGTAGTCGTCCAACAGCGGCGCGTAGGCGGACAGCGCGCGCAGCACGTTGACGTCGCGCAGGCCGCCATGGCTCTCCTTCAGGTCGGGCTCGAGCAGGAAGGCGACGTCGCCGGCTGTGGCGCGGCGCTCGGCCATCTGAACCTCGAGCACGGGGAGGTACTGGGTGCCGAGGCGATCCCGCCAGGCCGCCTTGGCCTTCTCGATGAGGGGGTCGGCCAGCTTGCGCTCGCCCCAGACCATGCGCGCATCGAGCAGGCCGAGGGCGACCCGCAGGTCCTCGGCCGCCGCAGTGAGCACCTCGGAGGGCCGGCGTACCGAGTGGTCGAGATGCACGCCCTCGTCCCAAACCGGGTACCAGATGGCGTCGGCCACGGCCTTGATGTCCCGGAATCCGCTGTGCACGAGCACCACGTCGAGGTCGCTGTAGGGGCACAGCGAGCTGCGCCCGTAGCCTCCGACGGCCACGAGGGCGAGGTGGCGCCTGTTGTCTCCGGCCGCCCGGTCGGCCAACCCCGAGAGCCAGGCGTCCGCCTCGGCGGCGTAGGCGCGGCAGAATTCCTCGCCCATCAGCCCTGGTTGGGCCAGTAGTCGGCTCCGCCGGTCACGGAGTGACGTCTCAGCGGGCATGGCGGGAACGTAGCATCGGGTCTGTGAGTAGAGACGTAGAAAGCAGCGAGCGAAGCAAGACCCCGATGACCTTTACGCACGCGGTCGCCATGACCGTGGTGGCGGTGGTCGGGATCCTGGTCGCTTTCGTGATCTTGCACGCCATAGCCGGCATCTTCTTCTTCTTCGTGAAGGTGGTCGTGGTCATCGCCCTGGTTGCGGCGGTGTTCTGGGCGGTCTCCCGCCTGCGGCACCACTAGGGCCGGGAGAGACCGGATATAGCCGGACCGGCGAGAGCTGGGGCCGGGCGAGACAGGCCGTTAGGCTGACCGCCCTGCCGTGGAGAGGCGCGGCGGCGTGGCCGAGTGGTTTAGGCAGGGGCCTGCAAAGCCCCGTACGGCGGTTCGATTCCGCCCGCCGCCTCTTCTTGTTGGTCCTTGGCGGGACCTGGCTCGTGGGCGGACCCCAGTGTCAGAGTAGGGGGCGTGAGGTCGCTACCTCGTAAACAGTGATCTCAGCGCTCCGAGGTACCGGCCCAGAATCGGCAGCCCGAGGTGCATTTTTCTGCTGGGCAAGATGTTGCTGCAGGTGGTCCATTGATTCCCATCGCTCGGACAGAACGGCGCGTTCTGGATCGGCTGGATCGGCAGCGATGACGTATTCGAGGCAACCCTCTTCTTGCCGAGAGGAGCGCATCGCCTCGACTCGCGTCTCGACAAAACGGTCCCGTTCATTCGCGTCGACCGAGAACACTCCCTGCAGAATCACCATGGCCATCCGCTCTTTATAGGCGATCACGTACTCGCAAGGCGCCCATTTGTCTGACAGGGGCTTGCAGGGGGGCTGGAGGCTGCTCGGTCTCGTCCCGACTCGCTACCGTGGCCCTATGAGCAGCCCGCGATTACCCGGTGGGGTGGTCCACAAGCTTCCAGCAGACCTGCGTACGGCACTGATCGCGAACCCCACGGCACTTGATGCCTGGAAGGACATCACGCCCCTGGCTCGCAACGAGTTCATTTGCTGGGTCGAGGATGCCAAACAAGAGATGACCCGAGAACGTCGAATTCGTCGGACCCAGGAGGAGCTGGAGGAAGGTCAACGTCGCCCCTGCTGCTGGCCAGGATGCTCACACCGCGAGCGCACCGGCAGATAGCTGGTTCAGGTCGCGAGGTGGGAAACGACCTTCCGCGAGCGGAAGTGAGCACGGTGCCAAACGATCTGTGCATGCCTCCTATCAACCTCACACCCTTTGGCGTAGTCCCTACACTTGAACGATGCCCACGCCGGTTGGCCCGGTGCCGCCCGACCCGGATGATCCCGATACGTGGGACTGGGGTGAATTCCCGGACGAGCGAAACCGCCAGAAGCCGCTCTGGCAACTCGTTCTTGTCGGCGTCGTTGTCGTCGGACTTGTGCTGCTGCTCGCCGTCAGCATCCTGTAGCCGATCAAGGTTCCGCTCGTTGGCACGCACGGCCGACCGTTGCGTTTCTTTTCTCACTCAGCCCAATTGGGAGCGCCGGTAAGGTTGGGTCATGGCTCACGAAACGAGCACGGGCTCGTCACCGATCGTCAAGGGTTTGATGAGCAACCTGCGGGAGATCCTGCCCGAAGCGGAGCGCCACACGCTTGAGGGGTACACACCGCAGGCGGATTCCTTGACACCCAAGGGAGATTTTCGTAGGGCGAGCTATTGCTTGCATTGGGCGGTCAAGACGGCTGAGAGCCCGACGCACGCACACCTTTCAGGCGTGGCCGCCCGCCTCAAGGAAACTTACAAGGCCTGGCAAGACATTTGGCTTGGCGCGTGGTTCGGCTCCGAAGTAGAGACGGGGATTGGTCAGGCTTCGCAGGAGATAAAGGGCGATCAAAAGGTCGGACCGGGAGAGGACATCGAACTCCTGTGGGTGGAGGAAGCGACCGACGTTGCCAAGAGCGCGGCCGAGAAGTCGGGCTGGAGCAATGTTCCCTGGGAGGAGCTCCTCAACGAGGTCTTGAAGATCTCCTAGCTGAGCGCGGTCACGCGTCTTGGTATGCGGGTTCTGGCTCTGGTCGAGGCGCGCTGGAACTCGCCCACTTCACCGTGATGCCGTCGTGACGCATCATCGCCATGAACCCGGTGATGGAGAAGAAGATCGCGATGGCCGTGAGTCCGTAGGTCACCAACGAACGCTCGAGCACGAAGGAACGTAGGGACGATGACACGAGCAACCAGAAGACGAGCCCCGCGTTGAGCATCAGGACGGTCGCCCAGAGAACCGAAATCCGAATGAAGAATCGACGGACCAGGGGGCGCCGCATGATGGCGGGGTCCATCGGGCAAAAGTCGTGAGCAAAGCGTTGCGTGAACGGCCGGCCGACGAATGCAGAGACGAGTAGGGCGACCGAGATCGCAACGGTTCCAGCCGTCGGTTGCGCAAAGTAAATGAAAGCGCTCCCGGTGACGAAGGCGATCACCGTCCTCAATGTGATCAGGATGGTTCCGAACAGCAACAACATCGACACGCGCTCACCCTTTAGCAGGCGCCGACCCAACGCCAGATAGGACCACGTGAGCGCGGCGATCAATGCACCACGGAATCCGGTGAGGACGAGAAGCAAATAGAACACGACCAGAGGACCCAAGACGCCCTCGAGCACAACGGGAAATGCGTGGCGAAGAGCCTTGCGCGGTGACGGCATCAGAAGCAGCGATCCTTCTCGCCCGTCGCTGTGGGAAGTGGGATGGAGCCGCAGCAGGTGCCAGGGCTCAACGATCCCTCTCTTCGATCTGGTCGCCACAGCGCTGCCACTCTTGCCGCCGGAAGCGACGGCTCTTTCACTCGAATTGAGGTCGTGCAAACTGTACACCGACTTGGATGGCTGATTCTGGCGCCCAGTTCGCAACGCCATTCACAGTTTCAGCCCTCCCCTTTTTGCGGAAACGGACAAGCACTTGCCGTGTCAGCCCAACTTTGTTGTCTGGTCAGGGTTCGCCTCAATGTTTCGCAAAGCGGTCGAAACAGCGAGGATAAATGCGCACGTGGGTAACGGCGCCTTTCATGCGGAGCGTCGGATCAGGCCCCCTTATCGAGGCGACCGGGTCGGGGCGTCACTCACGCCCAGTGGTGCGACTCAGTCCGCGAACTCGGTGGTACGGGAGTGACGATGCCGGCGTGCTTCTCGACTGGCCGCAACAGCCAGACTGGGGCAGTGCTTCTCATCGATGCCGCGAATGTCGTTGGGTCTCGTCCGAACGGCTGGTGGCGGGATCGAGCTGGAGCGGCCCGAGCATTCGTGGATCAGGTCAGTGCCGCCGTCGGATCGGGCCGCTTATTCGTGCCTGTTGTCGTCGTGCTGGAGGGAAAGGCTTGCGGTGGCGTTGCGGCCGGCGTCTCCGATGGCGTCACGATTCTTCACGCTCCCGGCAGTGGTGACGACACGCTGACAGAGGTCACTGCCAATGCCTCCGATCAGGTCACATTGGTTACAGCGGATCGCGAATTGCGGGACCGGGCCGAAGCTCTGGGGGCGAAGGTCGTCGGACCTCGCTGGCTCATGGAACAGCTCGAGTAATTGCGAAACGTTCAGCACGGTCGAACGCACGCGTCCTGCCCACCGTTGTGGGGCATCGAGGAGGGATCCTCGCGATAATGCTTGTTCGGACGGAGCCGAGAGCTCTCAATCGGAGGCGATGATGCACTTGGAGTTCACAGCGGAGCAACGAAATCTCCAGTGCGAGCTTCGTGAGTACTTCGAGAAATTGGTCGCGGATGTCGAAGCCTCCGAATTGGACGAGCCCTCCTATACCCACTACATCCGCCGAATGGGGCAGGACGGATGGCTCGGTCTTGGATGGCCAGTCGAGTACGGTGGCCAAGCCCGAGGCGCCATCGACCAGATGATCTTCGTCGAGGAGTCACATTGGGCGGGCGTACCCCTGCCGCTCCTCACCTTGAACAGCGTGGGCCCCACGCTCATGGCCCTTGGTACGACCGAGCAGAAGCAACGGATCCTGCCTGGGATCCTCCGCGGTGAGGTCCATTTCTCCATCGGCTACACGGAGCCGTCGGCGGGCACCGACCTGGCCTCACTGCAAACCCGTGCTGTACGCGACGGTGATGAGTACGTGATCAATGGCCAGAAGATCTTCACGAGCGCCATCCAGTACGCCGACTATGTGTGGCTGGCGGCGCGCACCGATCCCGATGCCCCCAAACACAAGGGTCTATCGGTGTTCATTGTGCCGGTCGACAGCCCCGGATTCCATTGGACGCCGTTGGCCACGATCGTGGGGGACATCACCAGCTCGACCTTCTATGAAGACGTCCGGGTTCCGGCTGAGAACCTGGTGGGCGCGGAGAATCAAGGTTGGAAGCTGATCACCAATCAACTCAATCATGAACGCGTCGCGATCTGTCCGAGCTCGGGCTTGCTTCGGAGCCTGGCCGAGGTGCGACGATGGGCGCAGGGTCATGAACTGGGGGATGGCCGCACCGTGATGGATCACGAGTGGGTCCAGATCATCCTTGCCAAGGTGCACGCCAAGATCGAGGTGCTCAAGCTGTTCAACTGGAAGGTGGCGTGGGCCTCCGACAAGGGATTGAACCCCGCCGATGCATCTGCCACCAAGGTGTACGGCACCGAGCTCGCCCTCGAGGTCTACCGACAGCTCCTCGAGGTGGTCGGCCAAGTGGGCTACCTGGTTGAAGGTTCTCCGGGGGCCGTGCTCCGAGGCCGCCTCGAGCAGCAGGCCAGGAGTCAGACCATCTTCACGTTCGGAGGTGGGACCAATGAGATCCAGCGCGACATCATCGCCATGATCGGGTTGGGTATGCCCCGCGCTCCACGCTGAAGAGACTGCTCAGCGATCCGATGCGCACCTGAGCGTGTCCAGTCTCTTCTTTGCGGCCGACGCCTGCTCGTGGGCCTTGGTGGCGCGGCGATCGGCAACGGCGCCGGCCACGCGAAGCCGTTTGAGGTCCGCTTCGGCTGCTTTGACGGCGTGCCGGGCCACCTCGAGCTCCGCATCGGCCTGCTTTGCCGCTCGAGTTGTCTGGTCCAAGGCTTTCTTGGCTCGATCGAGGGTCGCGGTGCCCTTCGGCTTGGTACTCGATGGCTGCGAACGAGTCCTCGAGGAAGCGGAGCCAGCCTGCGCCTCGGCGTCAAAGCCGAGGCCCGAATAGCTGAGGGTGCTCGTCAATCGACCCTCACGAAGGGTCGCGGCGGCACTCGGATCGGCAAAGGCGGCATCGAGCGTCGTCTCCAGTTCGAGCGCGGCAACCTGTGACACCGCCTGACCCGCCCGATCGGCAATTGCTCTCGCGCTTCGCAGCAGCTTGGTCACTGCGTCCTGCTTCTTCTTGGAGACGCGGCGAATCTGCTCTCCGTCCAGAGTCGATGAGCTGCGCAGTTCATCCCCGATGCCAATCAGGTGATCGATCTCCGCTGGCCGCTGGCGGACAAGTATGTTGGCCATCCAGGCGCCAACGGAGGGTTTGCGCAGCTCTTTGAGCGATGCCGCGAGAGCCTTGTCACCGGCTCGGCGAGCCTCGGAGGCCTGGGCGTCCCGCGCTGCAATGAACTCTTGTGGCGTCAGGCCGTAGAGACCTTCGGCCGGGGAGGGAGGTTTCACGCTCGCACAGTCTGCTTCGGTCGGGGGGATGTGTTCAGCTCGTTGGTGAAGCCAGGAAACTGAAGCGCACTCGCCGGTCCGGGTTGTCCACATTGAGGTCGACCAGGACGAGCGACTGCCAGGTGCCGAAGGCGACGCGACCGTCGATGACGGGCAAGGTGATCGACGGGCACACGAGCGCGGGCAGCACGTGGTCGGCGCCGTGACCGGACGAGCCGTGGGCATGGCCGTAGCGGTCGTCGCGGGGGAGGAGGCGTTCGAGCGCGGCCAGGAGGTCGGCCTCGGAACCGGATCCGGTCTCCATGAGGGCGAGCCCAGCCGTGGCGTGGGGCACGAATGCGTTGAGGAGCCCGTCGCCCAGGCCCGCAGAGAAGAGCCCGAGCTCGGGCGTCAGGTCGACGATCCGGTGGCGCGAGGTGTCGACGTCGATCTCAATGGAATGCATGACCCGACCAGTCTGCCCACGTCATGGCTGCACCGCCACGTCGAGGACGACCGGGGGCAGGCTCAGCCCGAGAGCGGTGCGCAGGTTGAAGCGGACGGGGTATGTGCCGTCCGCGCCGGCCGTAATCGTGAGGGGCTGCGACGCGGGCTTGGGCGCACCGCAGCTCGAGTTGGACGCCGTCCCCTGAGGCCGGAGAGTAAGCGTGCCCGACGAAGGGGAGATCTGCGGCCCGCCGGGGGCGGACACCGCCTGCCACGACACCGTCGTCGTGCCGATGTTGGCGGACGCGACGCCGAGCTGGACCGGCGTCGACTGGCCCGGGGCCACCGAGACGCCACCACTGGGTAATGAGAAGCCCACGGCGGGCAACTGGCCGGCACCGTACGACGGAGGGGCGGCATCCGGCGCGGCGCCCCATGAGCCGTCCGGTGTCGACGACAGGGTGAAGTCGAGGGCGCCCCCGCTCTGGAGGACCGACGCCGGCAGCCAGGGCTGGTCCCACCCGTTGGCGGCGGGCGGGGATGAAGACGTGGTGGCACATGCGGTGGTGGCGGCCTGAGGTTGCGTGACGCCGGTGGCGGTCACGCCGTGGATGTAGGGCCGGGAGGCCGCCGCGCCCGGGGCGTGCAGGACGAGGCGGTGGCCGTCAGGCAACAAAATCGACACGTTCGGGAAGAGCGGGCTGGCCAGTGCGAGGTCCGCGGTGCCAGGCGTGACGGGGAAGAGCCCAAGCGCCGCCCACACGTACCACGACGAGAGGGCGCCGAGGTCGTCGTTGCCCGGCTCGTCGGCCGGTGCGTCCGCGTACTCGGTGTCGACGATGGCACGGACGATGCCTTGGGTCTGCGCGGGCGCCCCGAAGTAGTCGAACTCCCACGGAGCCCACTCGCTCGGCTCGTTACCGGACCAGTCGTAGGGTGCGTTGCGCGTCGCGTTGAGCTGGGTGAAGTACGTCGTCAACTTGGCCACCGCCGCCTGGTCGCCGCCCATCAATGCGGCGAGGCCGGCGAGGTCCTGGGGGATTGACCAGGTGTACTGGACGGCGTTGCCCTCCTCGAAGCCGGTCTGCCCGCCCGGCTCGAGCTGCGCGGCCTCGAAGGCCTGGCCGGGAGGGAAGCTGCCATCGGGGCCGCGGGCCTGGACGTAGCCGGTCGCCGGGTTGAGCAGGTACTCCCAGTTGGCGGCCCGCCCGCGCATGGTCGCCGCCAGGGTGGTGTCGTGCACGGCATCGGCCAGGCGGGAGATGGCGAAGTCGTCGATGGCGTACTCGAGGGTGGCCGACCCACCGATCGAATAGTCGATGGAGGTCAGGTCGAGGGAGGCCGCGTTCACGTAGTGCTGGGACAGGTACTGGCTGAGGTACTGGCGTTCGATCTCGAGCCCGTGGTTGGTCTCGGCCTGCGTGGCTCCCTTGACCATGTAGTTGAGCGCGGCCTGGACGTCGAAGTTCCGGACGCCCATGGCGTAGGCGTCGGCGATGATCGGATCGGCCGAGTCGCCGTTCATTTGCGATTCGTCGCCTCCCACGATGGCCCACTTGGGGAGCCAGCCTCCCTGTTCGGCGTCGTCGACCAGCGACTGGACCATGTCGCCGACATCGTGCGGCGCGAGGAGGGACTCGAGCTGTATCTCGCTGCGGTAGGTGTCCCATTCGGAGAAGTTGGCGTACTCCTCCCGCCCGTGGTCGGTGTGCACCCGGCCGTCGTTGCCCGGATAGTCGCCGTTCACATCCGAGACAACGTTGGGAAAGAGGAGCGAGTGGTAGAGCGCAGTGTAGAAGGTGTGCTGCTCGGCGGACGTCCCGCCGCCGATGGCGACGCGGCCGAGAAGGGCGTTCCACTCGGTGTGCGCGGCGGCCGCCACGTGCTGGACCGACCAACGAGGATCCTCCTCGTTGAGGTTCTGCGCGGCGTCAGCGGTGCTGACGAACGAGATGCCCACCTTCATGAGCACCGTGCGGATGCCGGGCGAGGTGGCGAAGCTGGCGTAGGCGCCGCAGGTGGGTGCACTGCACGTCGTGGCGCCGGGATTCGTGCCGGTGGCGTCGAATGTGCCGGCGGACGAGAAGGGATGGTCGAACAGCGCGACGAAGTGCAGCGTGTAGGCCGTGCCGGTCTGGCAGAACTGGCCGCTCGTGACCTGCCCCTCGATCTCGTCGTGGCCGACCAATGTGGCGCTGGCCGCGCTGACGGGATTGATGCTGTCGCCCACCTTGAAGAGGATGTTCGCCTGGGCGTGCGCCGGGAAGCTGAAGCTCGCGATCCCGCTCCTCTTCGTGACGGCGAGGGTCACCCCTATGGGTGCAGGGCTCTGCACGGTCACGTGGTAGCGGCCCGGGGTCGCCTGCTCACCGGCGTGGCTGAACGTGGCGTGCGTACTCAGAGGGGGAGTGTCGATTGGCCCAACCGTGGGCAGCATCGGGACGTCCTGGTACGACGGGCATCCCGTCCCGCTGAGGTGGGTCAGGCTGAAGCCGTTGATCTGGCTGTCGGCGTCGTCGTAGCCACCGCCGGACTGGACGGCGTTGGGAGTCGTGTCGGGGCTCCACTGGATCATGCCGAACGGGGTGTCCGCGCCCGGGAACTCGCCCACGGTGCCGGGACTCACCGGGCCGGTGCCCGTGCCGTCGAGTGGGTGGACGAGGGCCGCGGGATCGGAGACGGTCGGCGGGAGCGACGCGGTGGCCGACGCCGGCAGCGCGGGCGCGATCGTCGCGCCGAGCACAACCATCAGCAGCGCCGCGAGCGCAGTGACGAGGATCGGTGGGGCGCTGCGTCGGCGCGGGGACGGGCGACCGATCATCGGGGCGACGGTAGCCCTCGAGCCGTGCGAAAGCGCAGCGTGGGCGGGTCGGGGTATCCGCGCCCCTGTCACATCCCGCTGCCATGCTCGATCGCATGGGTGCGTGGGCCGAGGGGCAGGTGCTTGGTCTCGACTTCGAGACCACCGGGGTGGATCGCTTCAGCGACGTCCCGGTGTCCTACGCCTTGGTGTCGGTCGTCGACGGCGTGGCGGTGCGGAGCTGGTCCGGCCTCATCGACCCCGGCCGGGCGATTCCCGCCGACGCGACCGCGGTCCACGGGATCACGACCGAGCAGGCTCGAACGGAGGGCATGCCGATGGCCGACGCGGTCGCGCTGGTTACTGACGCCGTCGTGGCCGCGAGCCGGCGGGGCGTGCCGCTCGTCGGGATGAAGCTCGACTACGACCTGACCATCCTCGACGTACTCGGGACCCGGTTCTGGGGCCATGGCTTGATGCCGCGCGGCTGGCGTGGGCCGGTGCTCGACGCCGGGGTGCTCGATCGCCACTTCGACAGCGAGCGCCGGGGCCGGCGGACGCTCGGCGACCTGTGCGCGCACTACGGGGTCGAGCTCGAGGACGCCCACGACGCGTGGGCCGATACCGTCGCTTCGCTCCGGGTGGTGTTCGCGCTGGCGGAAAGGTTCGCTGCCCTCCGGGACGCGGACGTGGCGTGGTTGCACGAGGCGCAGATCGAGTGGCACCGGCAGTGGACGCAGGACTGCGAGGTATGGCGGCGAAGCCAGGGGAAGGTCCCGACCGACCCCCGGGACTACGTGTGGCCGGTCGCGCCGGCGGTGCTCCCGGCGGCGTGACCGGCGTCGGCTCAGAGGCCGGTCACTTCTTGAGCAGATCCCAGACCATGTCGACTCCCTCGTTCTCGGCGAGGACGACCTTGGCCGGGTGCTGCTTGTCGATGTGGCCGACCAGCCCGTTGTACACGGAGTAGCCGATCAGTTCCTGGAGGCGACGCGGGAAGGTCTTGACGAGGGACGGCGGGATGCCGAGTTGCTGGTTCTCCTGCTGGCGGATGTAGCCGGCGCAATAGTTCATCGCAATGCCGACGCGACGCTCGTTCGTCAGGTTGGACCCGCCGCCGTGCCAGAGGCTGCCCACCCAGACGAGGACGCTGCCCTTTGGCATCTCGGCCGGGATCGTCTCGTAGGGCTCGAGGGGGTTGGGGGGCTGGTCGAGCAGGTGACTGCCGGGGACGAGCCGGGTGGCCCCGTTCTCCTCGGTGAAGTCCGTGATGGCCCACATGGTGTTGCAGATGATCGGGACGTGGGGCCGGGTCAGCGGGATGAGCTGGTCGTCGGCATGGATCGGCTGCGCCTGCTCGTCCGGCCCGATGGCGATGGAGGAAAGGGACGAGATGAGAAGGCCCGGATCGAGCACGCCTTCCACGACGGGCAGCACGTTGTGGTGCACCGGGATCTTCTGGAACGTGGCGCCGTGCACGAGCAGGTTGTAGACGCGCAGCGTGTGCACCCCCTCGAACAGATTGTCGGCGGGCATGGTTCCGAGGTCGTGCTCGAGCTTGAGCAGAGCCTCGTCGATCTCATCGACGAACCCGGGTTCGATGGCGTCGGGGAGGATGGTGTAGCCGTCCTCGGCGATCCGCCGGAGGTGGTCCTGGAGGTCGGGCAGCGGGCTCGTCGTGGTGCCTTGGGTGGGAGTCACGCTCGCAATTCTACGGAAGGCGGTGGTCCTGAGCTGCGACGTCACTACGGAGCCGGGATTTGGGGAAATCGCCTGGTGGTAGGGTCTGTTCTCACGGGCCGTTGGCGCAGTTGGTAGCGCACTTGCATGACGCGCAAGGGGTCAGAGGTTCGAGTCCTCTACGGCCCACCAGTCCGGGACCATTCATCTGTGAGAGTTCGGTAGCTCTGTCCCACTGTGGCTCCGGCTCCCTTGTCCCACTCCTCGGCCCGGCTCCGGCGACCCTGCGACCCCGGCTACGACAAGGCCATCCTCGACGCAACCCTCGAGATCGTCACCGTCGATCCTCAGCCCCGGCGTATCTCGCCTTCCAACGCGATCAAGTCGTCCTGATGGACAGGCCCGAGTCCCGACGCACCATCGCCGGCCTGGTCGCGGACCTCGTGGACGACCCAGAACTCGCCGAGGCCTACATGGGCGACCACGTCGAGCTGCGTCGGGCGTCGGTGTCGCAGGCGCTCCAGCGAGGCATCGAGCTCGGCGCCCATGAGGACCTGTCCCCGATCTACGACCAGTTGGATCGGGCCACTCTTCGTGCGCTCGTCGTGCGCGGCGAACCACCTTGGCCCCGAGATCGCCGAGCAGATCGTCGACCTCGTCCT
>DASXEK010000048.1:0-65859 GCA_036490155.1 Acidimicrobiales bacterium
CAGGTTCGAATGTCGTCCCGTCTGGGTGCTCAGCGGCTTCTTTCCCTCAGCACCGATTGAAGGATTCCCACAAAATCAGGATCCGCCAGATAACGCGTCAACATCTGGATCTTGACCCTTTGGTGCTCCGTGGAGTTCGAACAGCGTCCCGTTGGGGGTGCTCGCTCGCTCGCTCGAATGGGCACCAGAGCTGTGACCTTTCGAATTTCGCTCGCAGGATCACTCTCAGCGGGGTTCAGGGGCGGTTCTTTGTCGGCACATAGCCCCGCAATGCCTGTGGAGGTGCAGGCCGCGATTCTTGCGGGATCCCTTGCAGTTCAGCAACCAAGCGCATGCGCACCACGTGGGATAACATCCACAACGTCGATCTGAACATCGGGTCGCAATGTTGGCGGAGGTTGCGATGTTACGAGGCCCTTGCGCGCGCGCCTTTGGGGGAGTTTTCGCTGCGCTCGCTGTGCTGGCGAGCTGTGCGCTTCCTGCAGCGGCGAGTAACCAGCCACTGAAGTCAAGCGACTTGATCGCGCTGAAGGCGGCGAAGAGCGATCTCCAAAAGCTCAAGCCGATCAAGGGTGGTGTGAAGGAAACGACGATCGTACGATCTTTGGACGGACTTGCGGGTACGACGCTGGCCGCTGTGTGTGAGAAGAATTTCGCCAGCGAGTCGAAGCGCGAGGCGCGGGAGCAGGTGAGCTACACGATTCAAGGGCCCAAGGGTCCCCTCGTAGCTGCGTCCAACGAAGTTGTGCTCTACCGGGCTGGAGGGGCGTCCGAGGCCTACTCGGAGCTCATGTCGGCCGTAGCGAGTTGCCCCTCGAGCTACGCGCTGGCGGGTGGAAATTCATTAAGTCAGAGTCAAATGGTTCCCGTCGCACACGGCCTCGCCAGCGAGACTGTTGCCTTGGCCCAGTACCTGACCCAGGCCGGAGATCCCTCGGTATGGCAGATCGGCATCTACCAATTCCATGGAAATTATTTGACAGCGGTCTACGTGTACAACCCCACCCTGCCCGTAGGCGAACTCTGGGCCAACCAACTGGCAGCCAGTGCTCACGCACAACTCAAGGTATTTGCGGGGTAGAGCGCGATTCGTATGGGGATCGGTTGGCATAAGGGTGATTCGCTATGCCGAGACCGTCCGCACCGACACTTGAATCGCTGGGCATCGAATGCAACTCAATGACTTGGCCGCCGTGCCTTCAGCGCGCTACTTCAGCAAGGATTTCGGAATTCCGAGCCTGTCAGGGTCGGCCAGATGTCACCCCAAAGCTGTGAACTGGCCGGTTTCGGAATCTGAAGGCTTCGAATAGCGTTCGTTGGGGGCACCCGCTTCGGCGCCTTACGGCAGAGAGACGGAATCGAACGACAGAGCGGAGCGAAGAGGCGATGCGGTTCAATCACATGGAAATGACCTTTCCGATCGGAAGCCTCACCCAGTCGTTTCGTGAGGAGATCGACGCCTTCTACGGCTCGGTGTTCGGATGGACGGCGCTCGACACCGACGTGGTGGGCCAGTCGTGTCATTTACTGCTGCCCGACCAGGACCAGTTCATCCTTCTCGCCGAGAGCAACAAGCCAATGAGCTCACCCGGCTACGACCACCTCGGGTTGTTGCAAGATACGCGTGAAGAGGTCGATGACTTACTGGTTGCCTGTGAGCGCTATGCCGAGAAGGACGACCGCGTGAAGATCAAGCGCTACGAAGACCTCGTCTATCCGGGACTGACCGTGCACGCCTTCTACGTCAAGTACCTCCTGCCGATCTACTTCGACGTGCAGAGCATGGAGCGTTCCAGCACTCAAGCCTGAAACTGAGTCTGGGTCTACGTGGTCGTCACGTACTGCCCGACCATCCCGCCCGCCATGTGGTCCGTCACGTGGCAGTGGTAGAGCCACTCACCCGGATTGTCCTCCGTGTATGCGACGGTCAGGGTCGTGGAAGGTCCGAGGATCTGTGAGTCCACGTAGCCACCACTCGGTACTTGCCAGCGATGCCCGTGGATGTGGAAGACGTGGAATTCCTTCCCCAGGGCGGCGACCCGCCAGCGCACCCGTTGGCCGACCTTCGCCGTGAAGGTCTGCGTGTTGCCGAGGTACGACTGCCCGTTGAAGCAGTCGAAGTCCTGCGCGAGCTCCGGCACGTCGGCTTGATAGAGGTCGTGGAAGAACAGGAAGTTCTCGACGTCGACCGGTGGTGTCGTCGGACTGGTGACGGCGACCAATCCGAACAGGCCGAGTTCCGCCCCCATCTCCATGACCGGCCCGGCGTTGGTCAACCCTTCCTGCACCGAGTGGTCGTGATAGAGCCAAGTTCCCTCGGACGACGGAAGCGCGGTCCACGTGTAGGTGTAGTGCTCGCCGTACTCGACGGACGTACCCGGATAGTTCTTCCCGCGTGCGGCGACGTACGCCCCGTCGCTGGTCGGGGAGTACTGAAAGCCATGAGTGTGGACGCTGTGCGGCCACCGATAGTGGTGGTCGTTGTTCTTGAAGTGGATGAGGACGGTGTCGCCCACCTCGGCCCTGATGATGGGGCCCGGGATGCCGGTGTTCGGCCCCACGTCGAAGTTGCTCGGGATGGGCACCTTCCACCCGGGCGTGTAGGCCCGGTACCCGATGGCGGTGAAGGTGCTGTCCTTGGGGGCAAAGCGCATGCCCATCATCTGGTCGTGCCCGGTCGGGACCAGGTTGTGGCGAAAGCTCTCCGCCACGATCCAGTACTCCTTGGTCGTGCCCGACGGGTTCGTCGCGCCGACCGGCGTCGCCGTTTCGACCGGGTCCATTCCACCCACTGCCCCGACAGCCGATGCCCCGAAGACCGTGCCGGCCGACGCCAGGCCCGTTCCTATGAGTGCTCTCCTCGACAAGCGAACCGCCACGGGTGCCCCGCTCCTCTCGTTCTTGACTTTCTATTAGGTGGTCCTAATATTAGGGGACCCTAACTTATGGAGGAGTCCCGGACAAGGCGTTGGATCCCGCCCACCGTGCGGATCGTCTTCGGCTTGATGTGGGCGGTCGACGCCGCGTTCAAGTGGTCACCCGCCTTCGTGGATCACCTCGGGGGCTACCTCTCCACCGCTGGCCAGCCGGCCTGGGTGGCGCACTACATCTCGGGCTGGGCGCGGGTCGTCGGTCACGATCCGCGTCTCTTCGCCTACGGGTTGGCGGTCGCGGAATCGCTGCTGGCGCTCGCCCTGATCACCGGATGTGCGACCAAGATCGCGTGCGGCGCGGGCACGGTCCTCTCGCTGATCATTTGGTCGACGGCCGAGGGCTTCGGCGGTCCCTACGGCCCGGGGTCAACCGATGTCGGCACGTCCGCGGCGTATGTCCTGGTGTTCATCTTGTTGTGGTGGTCCGACGCGGGGAACGCCTTCAGCATCGACGTGCTGCGTCGGTCCCGGAGCCCGCGGCGGGTCAGCCGAAGGCTGGTTGCGGCGATCGTTGCCGTGACGGCCGTCGTCGGCCTTCTGGTGACGTCGGCCGTCATCGTGTCGTGGGGGCAGGTGGCCCCCAGCACCTCTATGGACGGCGGACAGATGCAGATGGCGCCCGGCGGACAGGACGATCACTGACACGAACGCGCCCCTGACGGCCAGAGACGCTCCCGTGCACACCAAAGGCGGAGCCTCAGATAATCAGGCCGCGCCGCTTGCGGCGGACGAAGAGGTTCGCCGACGCAAGCAGGTCCGCCTGCATGGAGCTCTGGCCCTCCAGCAGCTCTTCCGCCCACAGCATCTGGAGCGCGGTACGCACGCGGTCGGAGCGCTGTTGGGTGCGGACGTCGTCGAAGGCGGCGCGCAGGGCGTGGTGCAGCGCCTCGCTGTGTCGCGGGGGCAGGCCGACGTCGACGCGGCGGTCGGCTAGGAGATCGGCAAACTCCTGGTACCAACGGTGCGTCGCCGCGTAGGAGTCACGCAGCACCGCCTCTGCGACAGCAATCGCCTCGACCTCCGCGAGCCCGTCGGCCGGCGGATCCACACCGAGCGTCCCGAGGGTGTACGCACCGAGGCGGAGGCGGTTCGACCCGGTAGAGAGACGCGCAATGGTCTCGACCGACACCACCTTGGCGCCCCGCTCTGTGAAGAACTGCCGGACGGCGTCGTCCAATAACAGATACGCACGGTGGGATTCGCGCTGGCTCTGCTCGATGTCCACGAACCGCGAACTCGTGGTGAGACGCTCCACCGCGACGGCCAGATACGCCGAGCTCGCCACGAACGCATCGGAGAGGGCGCGCCCGAGCGCTGAGGTGGCGCCACGGGGCCAGAACAAGAGCCCGACGACGATGCTGACGCCGCAGCCGATGGCGACGTCCTCAATCCGGGTCAGACCGACCTTCCAGCCCAGCGGGTCGATGATGTTGAACAAGAAGATCACCACGAGGGTAAACGCGGCCTGGCCGGCCGCGAAGGAGATCATCGAAGGGGCGATTCCCGACACGAGCACGGCCAGCGGGAGCAACACCCAGAGCAGGACGGTGTGATCGGAGACCCCGAACGTGATGGCCGAGCCAATGACGACCCCGATCGCGGTGCCGCCGACGGCGCGCAGCGCCGTCGCCCCCGTTCCGAGGGCGTTGGAACGGAGCACGGACAGCGTGCCGAGCACCACCCAGAAGCCGTGCTGCACGTCGGTGATCTCGACGACGACGACCGCGAGCGCCAGCCCGGCCGCCCCCCGTATGGCGTTGCGGAACCACACCGAGCGAAAGGACAGGTGCGAGTCCACCCGCTGGCTGAAGCGCTGCGCAGCCGACTCACCGGGCATGCTCACCCTGCGATCCGTGGCCAGCGCGGCACCGGCTGACTCGAGCGAGGCATCCGCCACCATCTCGGCCGCGATCCCAAGCCCGCGAGCGTGGAAGCCAGGGTCGAGCGAGGCACCCGCGACGATCACCCCGTCCTTGTCTTCGGGAACCGCCTCGGGTCCAACCTCGCCGTCGACCACACTCGCCACGTCGGCCGCGAGCTCTGCCGCGATGAGCGCATCGAGGTGCCGCGTCGCATCCCGCACGACGGCGATGCGAGCGGGGTCGCTGACCGGATGCGCCGCACCGTCGCAGATCAGCGCTGCGGCCTTGCTGAGGGTATCGCTGGCCGATTCGATCACCGCGACAGCCTGCGCTTGTTCCCTTGCAAAGCGCGGGTCGTCGAGGAGGTGGTCATCAGCGAGCAAGTCGGCGTTGTTCGCGACCCACTCGACACGTCCGGCGAGCTTTGACAGCGCAACCCCGGTCGAGGCTGCCCCCGTCGGGGGGTAGGGCGTCGCCGAGAACTGCGTGCGCAGCCGTCCCAGCGCCTCGGTCACGTCCGTGCGCAGGGACGGGTCCGCCTTGCCCTGCGCCCGGGCGCCGGCGAGCCGCCCCACCGCGGTGACCGCGTCGGACAGGCGGCGGCGGAGGTTGTCGTGCCAGGGTGCCGGCCACAGGAAGAGGCAGGCCGGGAGACAGACCGCGCCGGCCAGCAGCCAGCCGAGCAGGCGGTCGCCGATCGCGGAGGCCGGCTGGGCCACGGCCACCGGGAGGACGAACGTCAGCAACACGGCCGTCGATGCCGTGGCCGCGAGCGGCGTCACGATGCCGGCGAACAGCACCACGAAGGCGACGACGCCCATGGCGACGACCGCCGCCACCTTGTTGGTCGAGACCGCCGTCCCGAGCGCGATGAGCCCGGCGGCAACCGCGAACATCGAAAGATACGACACGACCCGGACGCGCAGCGGTCCGGTGAACTCGACCAAGAGCAGCAACGCGAACGAGCCGAACGCCGTGAACAGACCGACTTGGGCGTTGGCGAAGTAGACGTGCGCGACGGCGAAGATCGACGGGATCACGACCGCGGCCCGGACGGAGCGCTTCACGACGAGAAGGTCCGGATCCTTGGCGCGCAGCGACCGCACGAGACCCGTTCGGGAACCAGGCTGGGTTTGCTCCGATGTGTCGACCTCGGTCATACGCCGGTCGCCATCATCTCGGAGCGCAGGAGGCGGGGCAAGCGCCGACGCCGCTGTGGCCACCGGGTCTGCCCGCCGGACCCGTCCCGGCGGTCTCAGCCCGGCGGTGCGCCGAAGGCCTCCCTGGCCGGGGTGAGGTCGAAGTACTCGCGCCAGGCCCGGATCCGGCCCCCGTGGATCTCGAAGACGCCGGTGATCGGCAGCGTCACGGGATGCCCGTTCAGCACGATGCGGTCGGTGCGCTCGTTCATCACGACGTCGTCCGTCGCCACCTGGTGGTGCACCTCGAGGCGCCCCGGCGTGACGCCCTCGAAGTTCCGGACCCACGCCGCGATCGCCTCCTTCCCCACGATCGGGCTGAGCGGCATGCTGTGGTACACCGCGTCCTCGGTGAAGCAGCCGATGATGAAGTCGGAGTCTCGTTGCTCCCACGCCGCGATGAACTCGCGGACGAGCTGGTCGTTGGCCGCCGCAGTGTCGTCGGGTTTGTCGTGCTGGTCGCCTGGCATCGCTGCAAGGCTAACGAAGGGCGGGTGGGGTCACTCCATCTCGGCCAGGATTTCGCGGCAGCGCTGCGCGTCGCCGGTGAGCGTGGTCCGGAAGGCGTTCATCCGCGCCAGCTTGTCCGTCAGCGCCTTGGCCAGCGACTCGTTCAGCTCGGCCGCCTCCTGGAGCGTCGCCTTCTGCAGCGCCAGGGCCTTCTTGGTCGTGTCGCCCTTGTTGGCGCGGTAGGTCGCCTTGAGCTCATCGAGCCTCGTCTCGAGGGCGAGGAACTCCCGGATCTCGTCGAGGTTCATGCCAAGGACCTCGCGCAGCTCCAAGATGCGCTCGAGGTGCGCCAGGTCGTCGAGCGTGTAGCGGCGCTCGCCGCCCGCCGTGTACAGCGACGGGGTGAGCAGGCCCAGCTCCTCGTAATAGCGGAGCGTGCGCGCCGAGACGCCCACGCGCGTGGCGGCGTCGCTGATGCGGATCCCGGCGTCGGAGGCCTCGGGCGTGTCCGTCGCCTCGGCGGCCGGCTCGGTGGGCGTCCGGTCGGGTTCGGTGTTCACTGGCATGTCACTCCACCAGCAGCGGCTCGGTCTCGGCCACCGCTTCCTGCGCCGGCACCCAGTCGGGCTCGGCGTCGGCCAGGCGCCCGCTCGGGGCCGCAGGCTCCTCGTAGTGGTACTTGCCGCCCCGGAGGAGGGAGGCGAAGGCGCCCAGCAGGCACGCCCCCGCCGCGAAGGCGAACGCCTCGGTCAGCCCGTCGGAGAAGGCGGGGGCGAGCAGGTGGGGGAAGAACGAGTGGCTGGTCAGGTAGGCCGCCGTGGCGTGCGGCAGGTGCGACAGCGTCGCCGGCCCCAGCAGCTGCTGCATCGGGTTGTACCCGAGGAAGGCGGCGAAGAGGCTGCCGACGGGCGGGAGGTGCGACACCCGGGTGGCCACCGCCGGGCTCACGCCCTGGGCGGTGAGCCCATGGAAGAGCGCCGACGGCAGAGTGGAGGCCAGCCCGAGGATCATCAAGGTGAAGAAGATGCCGATGGAGAGCACCTGCGCCGAGGAGTTGAAGGTGCCCGCCATGCCCGCGCCGGCGCCGCGCTGGCTCGCCGGGAGGCTGTTCATGATCCCGGTCTGGTTGGGCGCGATGAACATGCCCATCCCAACCGAGTTCACGAAGATCAGAGCGGCGAAGACGGGGTAGGCGAAGTTGACCGGCAGCATGATCAGCAGCACGAAGGTCGCCGCCACAATCACGAGGCCGCCGGTGGCGAAGGGGCGCGCGCCGTAGCGGTCGGCCAGCACGCCGCTGATGGGGCCGGCCAGTAGCAGCCCGACCGTGAGAGGGATCATGTAGATGCCGGCCCACAACGGGGTCTGCTCGAAGCTGTAGCCGTGCAGCGGGAGCCAGATGCCCTGTAGCCAGATGATGAGCATGAACATCAAGCCGCCCCGGCTGAGCGAGGCCAGGAAGCTCGCGATGTTGCCGGCGGTGAAGGCGCGGATGCGGAACAGCGCGAGCCGGAACATCGGATTGGCGACCTTCGTCTCGATGATCCCGAACGCGACCAGGATGGCCAGGCCGCCGAAAATCTCCACCAGCACGTCCGGGCTGGTCCAGCCCATGGTGTGGCCGCCGTAGGGGAGCAGGCCGTACGTGATGCCGACCAGGACGAGGATCAGGCCGACCGCGAAGGTGGCGTTCCCCAGCCAGTCGATCTTCGACGGCGTCCGCACGCTGCGGTCCTCGAGCTTGAAATAGGCCCACACCGTGCCGAGCACGCCGACGGGGACCGAGATCAGAAAGACGAGGCGCCACTCGACCGGGGCCAGCAGGCCGCCGAGGACGAGGCCGACGAAGGAACCCGCGACGGCGGCCACGTTGTTGATGCCGAGCCCGAGCCCGCGCTTGTCGGCCGGGAAGGCGTCGGTGATGATCGCCGACGAGTTGGCGAAGAGCATGGCGCCGCCGATGCCCTGGCCGATGCGCATGCCGATCAGCCACAGCGCGCCCGAGCTCCCGGTGAGCGGTGTGACGGCCAGCAGGATCGAGAACACGGTGAAGACCGCGAAGCCGAGGTTGAAGATCTTGACCCGGCCGAAGATGTCGCCCACCCGGCCGAGGGTGACGACGAGCACGGCCAGTGCGACCATGAACCCGAGCAGCATCCAGAGCAGGTAGCCGGTGTTGCCCGGCGTGAGCGGGCTGAGATGGATGCCGCGGAAGATGTCGGGCAGCGAGATCAGCACGATCGACTGGTTGATGAAGACCATCAGCGTGCCGATGGTCACCGTCACGAGCGCGATCCAGCGGTAGGAGGAGCGGTCGGCGGCGTCGGCCGAGCCGTCGGTGCCGTTGGCGGCCGAGCCGTTGGCGGCCGAGCTGTTGGCGGTGGTCAGGGCGGCGGGAGAGGAAGGACGGGGCATTTCCCCAAAAGTTTAACGTTAACGTCAGGGTAATGAATCGCGCCTAGGGGTTGCGCCCGGCCGGAGGCGGTCCGGCCTCCGACGTGGAGCCCGGCGGCGCCGGCGAGGCGGCCAGCCCCAAAAGGGGGATCAGGCGGGTGGGGTGGGCGCGACGAGCGCAGCCTCGAAGACGGCGGTCACGTCGTGGGAGTAGGCGATCGCCGTCTGGGGTCCCAGCTGGATGATCGACATCAGGACCGAGAGCATGAGGGCGATGATCCCGTTGGCCACGACGGCCGGATCGATGTCCGAACGCACCGTGCCGGCGGCCTGGCCCGTCCGCAGCAGCTCGGTGCACGCCTTGCGCAGCTCGTTGAGCGCCGGCGTCTCGAGCACCCGGGGGGTGACCTCGGGCTCGAGCCCGGCCAGGAGGCGGCGGGCCAGTGGGTGGCGCTCGACCGCCGCGACCAGGGTGAAGATCATCACGTCGTGCCAGCGGCGGATGTCGGTGCCGGCAGGCCCGAGCGTGGAAGCCACGCCCTCTTCGATGACGGCTGCGGCGTCCTCGTCGATGGCGGCGAGGAACAGGGCCTCCTTGTTGGGGAAGTAGGCGTAGGCGACCGTGCCGCCGACGTTGGCGTCCCGGGCGATGTCGGCGACCGAGGTGCCGCGGAAACCGTCGCGACCGAATCGAGCGATGGCAGCTTGGAGGATGGCCCGCCGGGTCTGGGCGCCCTTGGTCTCGGGCTCCTGGGCCTGATCCTGGGCCTGGCCCTGCCTCTGCGCCTCTCCCTGGTCAGCCGGCTGTGCCTGTGTCGCCGTGGTCGCCACTGGTTGCTCTCCGCTTGCTTTCTGCTTGCTGTTTGCTAATATGAGTATTTGAGAGAATCTTTCAGATAGTCTACCATAGGTTCGGTCAGCCGAGCGGGAGGCACACGGAGATATGAGCAAGACGGCCACCAAGGACAGAGTGCAGGAGCCGGCATCGCAGTCGAGCAATCCGGACAAACTGGTGCCGACGCGCCGCATGACCTTCGAAGAGTCGATGCGCGAGGTGCCCAAGCACTTCGCGCAGGACGGCGACCTGATCGGCAGCCACGTGATCGTGGCGCTGTCGTCGGTGTTCCCCGACGGCGAGGACTTCTTCGTGCGGTCGGTGCGCCATTATCGAGATCAGGTCAGCGACCCGGCGCTCAAGCGCCAGGTGGCCGGCTTCATCGGCCAGGAGGCCGTGCACGGGCGTGAGCACCGCGTCTTCAACGACCGCCTGGACGAGCTCGGCTACCCCGCCAAGGAGTACGAGCGGGTGACCAAGTTCGGTTTGAAGATCCGCGAGCGCATCTTGCCGGCCAAGTCGAACCTGGCCGCGACCGCCGCGCTGGAGCACTTCACCGCGACGTTGGCCGAGCTGGTGCTGACCAACGAGGACATCCGCGACCTGATGGGCGCCGACGCCGTGCGCGACTTGTTCGTCTGGCATGCGCTCGAGGAGTCGGAGCACAAGGCCGTCGCCTTCGACGTCTACAAGGCCGTGGGCGGCAGCGAGCGGCTGCGGGTGTGGACGATGAACTTCTTCCGCTACGGCTTCGTCGTCGGCATGGCCCTGGCCGTCGTGTTGTCGTTGCTGCGCGACCGCGAGACGTACCGGCCGGGCAAGCTGCGGAAGAGCTGGCGGCGCGTGAAGGCGTCCGCGATCATGGACCCGGCCCTCTGGCGTCAGTTGAAGGACTACAACCGGCCCGACTTCCACCCCGACGACAGCGACACCACCGAGTTGGTGGAGACCTGGAAGGCGAAGCTCTTCGGCGAGCAGGGGACGCTCAACGACAAACTGATGTCCGGAAAGGCCGCCTGATGGCGAAGGCTGCGACAGCGGCTGCGACGGCGGCTGGTGGGAGTGACGGGGGCGGGGGCGACTCCACGCCGGCGCACCTCGATGTGCTGGTCGTCGGAGCCGGATTGTCCGGCGTGGGTGCCGGTGCCTACCTCCAGACCGAATGCCCTTGGGCCACGTACGCCATCTTCGAGGCGCGCGACGCCATCGGCGGCACGTGGGACCTCTTCCGCTACCCCGGCATCCGCTCGGACTCGGACATGCACACCCTGGGCTACTCGTTCCGTCCGTGGGACGGTGCCAAGTCCATCGCGGACGGCGACTCGATTCTGCAGTACATCAAGGACACGGCCGCCGTGACCGGGGTCGACCGCCACATCCGCTTTCACCACAAGATCACCGCGGCGAACTGGTCGACGGTCGACGCACGGTGGCACGTCACAGCCGAGCGCACCGACACCGGCGAGGCGGTCGAGCTAACCGCCGGCTTCTTGTTCAGCTGCAGCGGCTACTACCGCTATGACCAGGGCTACCTGCCCGACTTCGCCGGCATGGCTGACTTTGCCGGGACCATCGTCCACCCGCAGGCGTGGCCCGAGGACCTCGACGTCAACGGCAAGCGCGTCGTCGTGATCGGCAGCGGCGCCACCGCCGTCACGCTGGTGCCTGCGCTGGCCCGCTCGGCGGCCCACGTCACGATGCTGCAGCGCTCGCCCACCTACATCGCGTCGCTGCCCGAGAAGAGCCCGGCGGCGGCGGTCCTGCGCAGGGTGTTGCCGGCGCATGCGGCGGGCACGGCGACCAAGTGGTTCCACGCGCTGATGACCCAGGCCTTTTACCAGGTGTGCAAGCGCTTCCCCAAGCAGATGCGCGGGCTCTTGACCGAGGGCGTGAAGCGTCAGCTGCCGAAGGGCTACGACGTGGCCACGCACTTCACGCCGGACTACAACCCGTGGGACCAGCGCTTCTGCGCCGTGCCCAACGGCGATCTCTTTGCGTCCATCCGCGACGGGTCGGCTTCGGTCGTGACGGACCACATCGAGCGCTTTACTTCCAGGGGTATTTTGCTTACGTCGGGCACCGAGCTCGAGGCCGACGTGGTGGTGACGGCGACCGGGCTCCAGCTCCTGTTCCTCGGTGGCATTGCGCTGACCGTTGACGGGGAGGCGGTGAACCCGGCGGACCACCTGACCTACAAGGGCATGATGCTCGAAGGCGTGCCGAACCTCGCCATCGCGATCGGCTACACGAACGCCTCGTGGACGCTCAAGTGCGATCTCACCTGTGACTACGTGTGCCGGCTGCTCGACCACATGCACGAGCACGGCTTCGTCGAGTGCGTGGCGCGCAACCAGGATGACGCCGCGGTCGAGGGGACGATGCTCGGGCTGACGTCGGGGTACATCCAGCGCTCGGCGCACCTGCTGCCCAAGCAGGGCGCGCGGTACCCCTGGAAGGTGCACATGAGCTACCTACGCGACTACCGGGCGCTCAAGATGTCCTCGGTCGACGACGGCATCATGGAGTTCGGCGGTTCGGCTGCGGCGGCGGCTGGCGCTGCGGCGGCGGCTCGGCGTTCCACCGACGAGCTGACGTTGGCGGCGTCCTGACGTGCGGGACTTCAACGGCCGGGTGGCCGCCATCACGGGAGCCGGTTCGGGTATCGGGCGGGCGCTGGCCAACAACCTGGCCCGCCAGGGGGCGCACCTGGCGCTGGCCGACATCGACGACACCGGCCTGGCCGAGACCGTGGGTCAGTGCGAGGGCCTCGGCGTCAAGATCACCTCGCGGCATCTCGACGTGGCCGACCGGGCCGCCGTCGAGGCCTGGGCGGAGCAGGTCGTCGCCGACCACGGCCAGGTCAACCTCATCTTCAACAACGCCGGCGTGGCACTCGGGGCGACCATCGAGTCGATGTCGTACGAGGACTTCGAGTGGCTCATGGGCATCAACTTCTGGGGCGTCGTCTACGGGACCAAGGCGTTCCTCCCCCATCTGAAGGCCTCGGGCGAGGGGCACGTGGTCAACCTCTCGAGCGTCTTCGGCCTGATCAGCGTGCCGTCCCAGTCCGCCTACAATGCGGCCAAGTTCGCCGTGCGCGGGTTCACCGACACGTTGCGGATGGAGCTGGCGATCGAGGGCGCACCGGTCTCGGTCACGACGATCCACCCGGGCGGGATCAAGACCAATATCGCGAAGAACGCCCGCATCGACGACAGCCTGACCGAGATGGCGGGCGACCCCGAGAAGGCCCGGCGCGAATTCGAGCGGGCCTTCATCACGAGCCCCGAGAAGGCGGCCCGCCAGATCCTGACCGCGGTCCAGCGGGACAAGCGGCGGGCGCTCATCGGCCCCGACGCCAAGGCGATCGACTTCATTTCGCGGCTGCCGGCCGGGCTCTACCAGCGGGTGGTGGAGCGGGGCGCCAAGTTCGTCCGACGCTGACGCCGGCTGGCCGTCGGGCTCGAGAGCTGCCGGCACGCGCCGAGAAGACCTGACCGAACGTCACCTCGAGGTGTATAGGGCTTGGTCTACTGGAATCATCCGTAATCCAGTACCGGGAACTACTGAAAAGAACCTTTGCCTACTGGCTTCGCGCCAAATCCATGAGAGCAACGCGCATACAGTCCGCACGCGACACCGAGACAGGGCTCTCGAAGCCACAGGGACGAGGTGAACACGCCCTACAGCGCCGCCCCCTCGTAGACCGGAAACCGTTCCTCCGCCGGCACCCCCGACCCCGCCGAACGCGCCTCGGGACCCGTCGCCAGCCAGCGCGGCGCCCACCAGTTGGCCCGGCCCGCCAACTTCATGACCGCCGGAACCAGCAGCCCCCGCACCACGAACGCGTCGACGAGGACGGCCAGGCTGACGCCGAGCCCGAACAGCTTGATCGACGCGATACCCGAGGCCAGCTGCCCCAGGAAGACGACGCTCATCAGCAACGCCGCCGACGTGACGATGCGCCCCGTCCGCTGCAGCCCGCGCGCCACGGCGTCCACGTCGGACTCGCCGCGGTCGTGCTCCTCCTTGATCCGCGTGATCAGGAACACCTCGTAGTCCATCGAGAGCCCGAAGGCGACGCAGAACATCAGAATCGGCGTCGTCGCCGACAGGTTCCCGACCGCCGTGAAGTCCAAGAGACCCGACAGGTGGCCCTGCTGGAAGACGAAGACCATGGCGCCGAACATGGCCGACAGTCCGAGCGCACTGAGCACGAGCGCCTTGACCGCCAAGAGCACACTCTTGAACATCGCGAACAGCACGAGCGCGCTCACCAGCCCGATCAGCAACAGCACGACCGGCAGGTCGTGGCTCACGACGGCCGTGGAGTCGACGAATTCGGCCGGCGCGCCGCCGACCAGGATTGCCCCCGGTGCCGGCCCGGCACGGATGGCGTCGACGAGCTGGACGCCACCCTGCCCGAGCGCGTTGTCCGTCGGTACGACCGACAGCCATGTCCCCTGCCGGTTGTCGAACTGTGACAGGTAGGCGGAGGGCCCCGGCAACGTGTAGCCGTGCACCGCGACACCGGTCGAAGCGGCCACGTACTGCACCCCCGACAGCTCGGACAGCTGTGCGGCGTAGCGAGCGATGACAGCCGCCCTGGCCGCGGTCCCGGGGGGCTCGTACAGCGCGGGCACCACGACGTCGATCGGTTGGGTCTGCCCGTAGCCCAGCTGCGCCGCCACCTGGTCGTCGACCTGGCGGACGCTGTCGCCCGGCGGCAAGATCCGGTCGTCGAGCGAGCCGAACTTCAACGAGAAGAACGGCGTGGCCAGCACGGCCAGCACGACGACCACGCTCACCAACACCACCACCGGCCTGCGCATGACGGCCCGCGCCGTCCGGCTCCAGAAGCCCTCGGTCGGCGTCGTGAGGGCGCGACGCCAGACGGTCCAGGCGTTCACCCGGTGGCCGAGCACCGCCAGCAGCGCTGGCAGCACGACCACCGCGGCCACGCCGGCGAACAGCGCGACGGCGACGCCGGCGTAGGCGAACGACCGCAGGTAGACGATCGGGAAGATGGCCATGGCCGCCAGCGCGCCGGCCACCGTGAGCGCGCTGCCGGCGATGGCGCGGCCGGCGCTCGCAACGGTGCGCCGCACCGCCTCCTCGGGGTCGTGCCCGTGAGCCAGCTCCTCGCGGTAGCGACTGAGGATGAAGAGGCTGTAGTCGATGGCCAGCCCCAGGCCGAGGGCGGTGGTGAGGTTCTCGGCGAAGACCGAGACGTCGGTCACCGAGGCCAGGACGCGCAGAATGCACAGCGTGCCCACCACGGCGACGCCGCCGATGCCCACGGGCAGCAGCGCGGACACGACCGAGCCGTAGATCAGCAGCAGCAAGATGAACGTGATCGGGATGGACAGCACCTCCGCCGCCACAAGGCCCTTCTCGACCAGAACGTCGATCTCGCGGTAGGAGGGGGCAAAGCCCCCGATTTCCGTGCGCACGGCCGCCGGGGCACGCCCCAGCGCGGCGGCCACGGCGGGCTCCCGGTTCACCACCTGGTCCTGGTCGCCCTTTATCCGGGCGACGATGATCGCCTCGGTCTTGGTCTTGTTCGCCATGGCGCCGACGTGGCCGAGGCTCCAGTAGCTCTCGACCCCGGTCACGCCGGCCACATGGCGCAGCCGGGCCGTCAGCTCGTCGCCGGCCGCCGTCACCGCCGCGCCGTCGACGCTGCCGTGCCGCGCCTGGACGAGGACCAGGAAGTTGGTGTCGCCCGTGTGGAACTGGCTGGCCAGCACGCTGGCCGCGTGCACCGACTCCTCGGACAGCGCGTCGGAGCCGCCTTGGGTCAGATGGCCGGTGACGCCCATGCCCAGCACGGCCGCGATGACCGTGAAGAGGCCGGCCACGGCCAGGATGGCCCGGCGCCGGCGCAGGGAGAAGTCAGCCAACTTGGAGAACCCGCCAACGCCCGCCACGGATGGTGCCTTTCTCCCAAGGTGCTGCGATCGATCTCGACTCACCCCCGACGGCATGGTGACGCACCGGGCTTACGCCGGCGTTACACCGTTGTGTCACTGACGTTGCAGCACCGTGGTTCTGGCCGCCGCCCCAAGCCCGCCGGACCTGGTCACGGCGGCCGGACCCCCATTGGACACCCCCCGACGGCGGGACCATGATCGGGGAGGTGGAACAGCCGTCGCTGCTCGAGACGTTGACCAGGTTGCCCGGCGCCTTGCTCCGACTCCCGACTTCGGCGTTGGCGGCGCTCGATGCGATCAACGACCTCGCCGAGCGCCTCGACCGGCTGATGACGCTGCTCGAGCGGATCGAAGGGGGCGTCAACGCGGCCGGGAGCGGCATCGACCTCGCCGCCCTCGGCATGTCCCGCGCCGTCTCGGGACTCGAGCAGGCCGTGGGTGCGCTCGACACGTCGCTCCCCAACCTCTCGGACTCCGCCGCCTCCCTGCGCAACCTCACGGAGGGACTCAGCAGCGTGATCGTCGACCTGGCCTCCGAGCTGCCGAAGGCGACCAAGACGTTGCAGGACGTGTCGCCGCAGCTCTCCCTCGTCGTCGGCTCCCTCGACGAGCGCTTCGACCACATCGACACCGTCGTGACCGAGCTCGCCCGCATCGTGGAGGGCGTGATCGGCACGATCCCCGGCATGCGGCGTGTGATCCGGGCCGCCTCGACGCCGACGCCCAACTGATTTTCCCACCAGCCCGAGACGCCGGACCAAGGAGACGCCCATGGGCACCACCGAAGAGCAGGCCGCCCTCGCGGCCGTGCGGTCGACCTCCGTCCCGATCCACGACATCGGCACGTCGATCTACCTGAGCCCCGACGTGATGGGTTGGGCGGGCGAGTGGGGCTGGTCCAACCCGTTTGCCTTCTACTTCGCCGGGCGGGGCGGGATGCTCGGCGATGTGAACGCCGACGTCGTGACATCGGCCTTCGGCTGGTTCAACTCGGATGCGGTGAGCGCCATGTACAACGAAGGCATCGGTGTCGCCGGGGCGCGCGGCGCGGCCGAGCGGATGGCCGAAGCGCATTCGAAGTGGGGCGACAAGTACTTCGGCGGCGTCGACGGCCTCGAAGACGCAGTCGCGGTCAGCGAGGAACTCGTAGGCGGATTGGAAGGCTCTGCCATCCCGCTCTTCGTCGGGTGGCGTGAGGCGCCGCGCAGTGACACGCCAGGCGGTCGGGCGGCGCAGCTCATGCAGATGCTCCGCGAGTGGCGCGGCGGGCTCCACCTCGTCGCCACGACCGCGGCCGGGCTCTCGCCGCTCGAGGCCATCCTGACCAACGAGGGCGAGGGTCAGGCGAAGTTCTTCGGCTGGAGCGAGCCCTTTCCCGACATCGCCTCCGTCAAAGCGAAGCACGACGAGGCCGAGGCGATCACCGATCGGCTTTGTGCAGCAACGCTGGCCCAGGCGCTGCCGGCGGACAAGCTGCCCGCCTTCGAGACGGCGGTCGGGTGCTTCAAGGCCGCCCTCCCGTAGGCCACTTCGGAGCCGTCTGGCACCGGGGAAGTCCAGAACCTGGACCGGCTACAGTGGAGGGCCGCTCGAAGGGAGGAAAAAGCAGCCCAGCGAGCATGGCGGTCATTGCCGCCGAGGACCTGTGGTGCAGCTCGGAGTGCACGCCGCCCTGTCAAGGCGGAGGTCGCGGGTTCAAATCCCGTCAGGTCCGCTTCCAAGTTCCGGCCGCCCCCGTGGCGGCCGGACCTGGTACCCGGTCGGGTAGCTCAGTTGGTAGAGCGCGCGCCTGAAAAGCGTGAGGTCACCGGATCGACGCCGGTCCCGACCACTGGGAGGACTTGACCTGGTCCTGCACAGCCCCCATCCGCATCGTCGCCGGCCAGGACCTCACCTGCGGTATCCGGGCCACGACTCACCGGCTCCCTCTTCCTGTGCTCAGGCGAGGCCGTAGAGCTTCGCCGCGTTGTCGTGCAAGACCCTGGCGAGAATGTCATCAGCGAGACCGTCGAGCGCCTTCGTCGCATACTCGCCGGGAGGCTCTCCGATGCTGGCCGGACCGGGGTGCTGGCACGTGGGGTGCGGGAAGTCGGTCTCGAAGAGCATGTTGTCTGGGAACTGCTCGATGGCGAAACGCGCCGCGGCTTCCTCGAACCAGAAGCATCCGTAGATCTGACGGCGGAAGTACTCCGACGGCAGCAGGTCATAGTCGGGATGCGCCTCACGGATCGCGCTGTTGCCCCACTGCCAGTCGAAGGTCTCGAGCACACCGGGCAGCCAGCCGACGCCCGACTCCACCGAGACGAAGCGCAGCTCCGGGAAGCGATGACACACGCCACCGAAGACGAGGTCGGCGAGTGTCTCGATGTTGTCCAGGATCATGAGCGCAGAGATCTTGGGGAACTTCGCCTGGAAGCCGAGATGCGGATCCTTGGCGAACGGCGCAGTGATGTCACCGCCACCGATGTGGAAGGTGATCGGGACCCGCGCGTCCTGCGCAGCAGCCCAGAGCCGGTCCCAGTGCGGGTCCGAGAGCGGTGGCTCGCCGTGCGAGTCGGGGTGATTGCAGAAGTTCACTCCCCTGTGACCGTTCTCGACGCAGCGCTCGAGCTCGGCGATCGCAAAGTCCAGGTCCCAGAAAGGCGTGGACATCACCGGTATCAGCCGCGACGGGTCAGCAGAGGCCCACTCGACGAGGAAGTCGTTGTAGGCGCGCACGCATGCCGTGACCAGTTCGCGATCACCGAGCTTCAGGAAGTACGCCGATCCGAACCCCGCGACGTTCGGGTAGAGCACCTGCGCAAAAATGCCCTCGTCATCCATGTGCGCGAGGCGAGCGTTGGCGTCGTAGGCCGACGGCGGGATCTCGTCGTACGTTCTGGGGCCGTCGGGCACGTACCCGTCCCAGCCTGCGATTGCCGTGTTGCCGGGTGAGCTGAGGAAGTTGCCGCCTGCCATCCAGAGGTCGGTACCGCGCACGTTCTCGACGTGGGGTACGGCCTCTCCCCACTTGGACGACACGCGTGACGTCCACACGTCGGGCGGTTCAGTCAGGTGCGTGTCGACATCCACGACGCGATAGCGCTGGAACAACTCCGCAGGCATTGCTTCGCCTCCAGTCTCTCCGCTCGGAAGGGTACTGCGCGTGACGCCGACTTGCGCTGTCGAACCGTCAGAGCGGCAGCCTCGCTCGTTGCATCTCGTCGCCATTGTGCATGGTGTCGACAGCGAGGTGCTTCTTCCTCCAACAAGGAACCGCTTTCGGATGGCGCAGGGCACACCATTCAGCCGTCTTGCCCGCCCGCGCAATGAGACGCCGGGGGCTCCAGCCCACGAGCCCTCTGCCTGAAGGGGTCTCTCGATGCGGGCCTGGCTGTTTCACAATGCCGAACATCGGCGTCCCGGAGGATCCCAGCAGGGGCCGCAGAACCTGAGTCCGCCAGTGCCCGGTGACCGACTAGCCTCACCGCAACACGGCGGTTTCACCAGCCCTCAGGCGGGCAACCAACCAAACAAAAGGCCCCATGAACAAAACGGTCGGTGCGGCTCGAGCCTGTACGTCACTCTCACGAGTTGTGAGGCGAGTCCTGATCGGCGTGCTGCCGGTGAGCGGACTGGCCTTCGTGCTCACCCCGAGCCCGACCGACGCAGCGCCTCCGTCCACCGCTCAGGTTGGCCAGGCTGCGCCTCTGCCGTCGGGCAGCTCCGACGTTGGTCCGCAGTCGTCGAGCACATCGCTGAAGCTCGATGTCGCGTTGGCACCGCAGGATCCGGCTGCACTCAGCGCTTTCATCGAGCAGCTGTACGACCCGAGTTCGAGCGAGTACCACCACTTCCTTGCTGCAGGTCAGTTCGGACCGCTCTACGGCGCCACGCAGAGCTCCATCCAACAGGTGTCGTCGGAGCTGTCATCGCTCGGGCTCGACCCTGGGCCGGTCAGCTCCGACGACCTCATCATCCCGGTGTCCACGACCGTGTCCGCCGCCGAGTCCGCCTTCGGTGTCCACATCGATCAGTACAACCTCCCGTCGGGCGCCGCGGCCTATGCGAATACGACCGCGCCGCAGGTCCCTTCCTCGCTTGCCGGAGACATCACGACGATCACCGGACTGTCCAACGCACCCCAGGAGGTACCACTCTCCTTGGAGCAGGCGACCGGCTCGACGGTGCCGTCCGCCGATCCCCAGGCGTCTGGACCTTCACCTTGCGGCTCTGCCTCCAGCGTCTCGAAGGCGTACACCGCCAGTCAACTGGCCGCTGCCTACGGCTTCGCCTCAGGCGCCTACGCCGGCGGACGGCTTGGTACGGGTGAGACCGTCGCGTTGTTCGAACTCGAGCACTACAAGTCGAGCGACATCAGTTCCTATGAGTCCTGCTACGGGATCTCGACAAGCGTGAACGAGTCCAACGTTGACGGCGGAGCCACTGGATCCGCTGCCGGCACCGGTGAGGCAGCACTCGACATAGAGGACATCGCCGGCCTGGCCCCCGATGCCACCATCGACGTCTACGAGGCGCCCAACAACGACACCGGTTTGCTCGATGAGTACCAAGCGATCGCCAACAACCAGAGTGTGCAGGTCGTCTCCTCGAGCTGGGGCGAGTGCGAGTCCGAGAGCGAGAATTCGACCGTCGACGCTGAAGAGACGATCTTCGAGCAAATGGCCACCCAGGGCCAGAGCATGATGGCCGCGGCCGGGGACACCGGATCCTCGGCGTGCTGGGGCCAGACCGCTCCTCACGGAAGCAATGCGGTCGCTGTCGGCGACCCCGCCAGCGATCCCTACGTGACGGGGGTGGGAGGAACCGATCTCACCTCCCTCGGCTCGCCCCCTACCGAAACCGTGTGGAACGAATCCTCGTTGAGCGACTTTGCCGGCGGGGGAGGCATTTCCGAAGACTGGACGATGCCGAGCTGGCAACAGGCCCTCGGAGTGAACTCCCATTCAAGTGGTACGCCCTGCGGCGCACCGTCGGGGAGCGACTGCCGAGAGGTCCCCGACGTCTCGGCGAGCTCCGACCCGCAGCACGGTTACGCCGTGTTCTGGAACGGTGGCTGGACCGACATCGGCGGAACGAGCGCCGCTACACCGTTGTGGGCGGCGCTGACCGCACTGGCCGACCAGGGATGCACCTCCACCGCCGGACTCCTGAATCCGGCCTTGTACAGCCACGCTGCCGACCTGAACGACGTCACGAGCGGCAACAACGACTACACGCCGTCGGGCTACACGGGCGGCCTTTATCCGGCGACGAGTGGTTACGACATGGCGTCGGGGCTGGGGACCCCCACCGCGGCGCTCTTCTCGCCCGGGGTTCTTTGCTCGTCTGCCACTCCGGCGACCCCGAGCGGAGTGAGCGCCGGCGCCACCAATGCGACGGTGAGCGTCAGCTGGTCGAGCGACGCAGGAGCCACCTCATATCAGGTCTTCGACGCGACCAGCCCGGGCGCGGAGAACTACTTGGGTGCCGCGGCTTGCACCGCCGGCGCCTCGACCGACACCTGCATAGTCAGCGGGCTCACGAACGGTACCGAGTACTACTTCACGGTGGAGGCCACCAACGCGGCCGGTACTTCCGCGCCGTCCTCTGAGGTCCACGCAACGCCCGAACCTCCACCCCCGGTGACCCCGGCCGGAGTAAGCGCCGGCGCCGGTAACGGAACCGTGGGTATCAGCTGGTCGAGCGACGCAGGGGCGACCTCCTACGAGGTCTTCGACGCCTCCGGCCCAGGTGCAGAGAATTACAGCGGCGCCCCGGCCTGCGCGGCCAGCGCCCCGACCGACACCTGCATAGCCAGCGGGCTCACGAACGGTACCGAGTACTACTTCACGGTCGAGGCCACCAACGGCGGTGGGACGTCGGGTCCGTCCTCTGAAGTCCACGCCACGCCCGAGCCCCCAGCCCCCGCTTCTCCGAGCGGGGTGAGCGCCAACGCGGCCAACGCGGCGGTGAATGTCAGCTGGTCGAGCGATGCGGGGGCCACGTCCTACAAGGTCTTCGACGCGACCAGCCCGGTTGGGGAGAACTACTCCGGCGCTACCGCGTGTACGGCAAGCGCACCCACCGTCACCTGCACGGTGAACGGGCTCACCAACGGCACCGAGTACTACTTCACGGTGGAGGCCGTGAACAGCGGCGGGACGTCGGGCGCCTCCTCCGAGGTCCACGCCACTCCCGAGCCCCCGCCCCCGGCGGCTCCGAGCGGATTGAGCGCAAGTGCCGGTAACGGGAGCGCGGGTGTCAGCTGGTCCAGCGACGCAGGGGCCGCCTCCTATCAGGTCTTCGACTCAATCAGCCCGGGCGCGGAGAACTACTCGGGTGCCGTTGCTTGCACGGCCAGTGCCCCCACCGACACCTGCATGGTCAGCGGGCTCAGCAACGGCACCGAGTACTACTTCACGGTGGAGGCCACTGACGCGGGCGGGACCTCTACGCCGTCCTCAGAGGTCCACGCCACACCCGAACCGCCGCCTCCAGGGACCCCGAGCGGGGTGAGCGCTAATGCCGCCGACGCGGGGGCGGGAGTCAGCTGGTCGAGCGACGCGGGGGCCACCTCCTATCAGGTCTTCGACGCGACCAGCCCGGGCGGGGAGAACTACAGCGGTGCCGCGGCCTGCGCGGCAAGCGCGCCCACCGTCACCTGCACGGTGAACGGGCTCACTAACGGCACTGAGTACTACTTCACTGTCGTGGCTCTGAACGGCGGCGGATCGTCGAGCGCGTCCCCAGAGGTCCACGCGACCCCCGAGCCTTCGGCCCCGGCCTCTCCGAGCGGGGTGAGCGCCAGCGCGGCCAATGCCGCGGTGAGCGTCAGCTGGTCCAGCGACACGGGGGCGACCTCTTATGAGGTCTTCGACGCCACCACTCCCGGCGGGGAGACCTACAGCGGCGCCACGGCCTGCACGGCCAATGCTTCCACCGACACGTGCACGGTGAACGGGCTCACCAACGGCACCGAGTACTACTTCACCGTCGTGGCCCTGAACGGCGGCGGATCGTCGAGCGCGTCCTCAGAAGTCAACGCGACCCCCGAGCCTGTGGCACCAGCCTCTCCGAGCGGGGTGAGCGCTAACCCTGGCGACGCGATAGTGAGCGTCAGCTGGTCGAGCGACGCCGGGGCCACCGCCTACGAGGTCTTCGAGGCGACGAGCCCGGGCGCGGAGAACGACGCGGGCACTTCGGCCTGCACCGCCAGTGCCCCCACCGACAGATGCACGGTGAACGCGCTCACCAACGGCACCGAGTACTACTTCACGGTGGAGGCCACGAACAGCGGCGGTACTTCAGGCGCGTCTCAAGAGGTCCACGCCACCCCTGAGCCTCCGCCTCCGGCGGCCCCAAGCGGGGTGAGCGCCGGCGGCGGCAACGGCACGGTGAGCGTCAGCTGGTCGAACGACTCGAGCGCCACCTCCTATCAGGTCTTCGACGCGACCAGCCCGAACGGGGAGAACTACGCCGGGGCTACCGCGTGTACGACCAACCCACCCACCGTCACCTGCGCGGTGAACGGGCTCACCAACGGCACCGAGTACTACTTCACCGTCGTGGCCCTGAACGGCGGCGGATCGTCGAGCGCGTCCTCAGAGGTCCACGCCACCCCCGAACCTCCGCCCCCTGGAGCACTAACTGGGGTCAGCGCCTCAGCAGCCAGCGCAGCGGCGAGCGTCAGCTGGTCGAGCGACGCGGGGGCGACCTCTTATGAGGTCTTCGACACGACGAGCCCAGGCGGGGAGACCTACAGCGGCGCCACGGCCTGCACGGCCAATGCTTCCACCGACACGTGCACGGTGAACGGGCTCACCAACGGCACCGAGTACTACTTCACCGTCGTGGCCCTGAACGGCGGCGGATCGTCGAGCGCATCCTCAGAGGTCCACGCGACCCCCGAACCTCCGCCCCCTGGAGCACCAACTGGGGTCAGCGCCTCTCCCGCCAACGCGACAGTGAGCGTCAGCTGGTCGAGCGACGCAGGGGCGACTTCCTACATGGTCTTCGACGCGACTACTCCCGGCGGAGAGAACTACGGCGGCGCCATGTCCTGCACGGCCGGCGCCCCCACGGACACCTGCGCGGTGAACGGGCTCACCAACGGCACCGAGTACTACTTCACCGTCGTGGCCCTGAACGGCGGCGGATCGTCGAGCGCGTCCTCCGAGGTCCACGCCACGCCCGAGCCCGCTGCTCCGGCGGTCCCGAGCGGCGTGAGCGCCAACGCCGGCAACGCGACGGCGAGCGTCAGCTGGTCGAGCGACGCGGGGGCGACCTCTTATGAGGTCTTCGACGCCACCACTCCCGACGGGGAGACCTACAGCGGCGCCACGGCCTGCACGGCCAATGCTTCCACCGACACGTGCACGGTGAACGGGCTCACCAACGGCACCGAGTACTACTTCACCGTCGAAGCCACCAACGGCGGCGGGACGTCGGGTCCGTCCTCCGAAATCCACGCCACCCCCGAGCCGCCAGCGTCGCCGCCCCCTCCACCCGCACCCCAGCATGGGTACTGGCTGGTGGGATCCGACGGCGGAATCTTCACCTTTGGCTCCGCACAATTCCACGGCTCAACGGGCTCGCTCCAACTCCAAAGGCCCGTGGTCGGCATCGTCCCAACGCAGAGCAGGAACGGTTACTGGCTCGATGCATCCGACGGTGGGATCTTCGCCTTCGGTGATGCCGGCTTCTATGGCTCGATCCCCGGGCTCGGGCTCCACCCGTCCGGCTCGGGGCTGCCGAATTCGCTCAACGCGCCCATCGTCGGCATGGTGCCGTCCACCGACGGTGGTGGCTACTTCATGGTGTCGTCGGACGGCGGTGTCTTCGCCTTCGGCGACGCGCGCTTCGCCGGCAGTTGTCCAGGAATCGGTGGTTGCTCGGGTGCAGCCGTCGCCGTGATGCCGGACGCCAGCGGAAACGGCTACTGGGTGGTGACGGCCACTGGTCACGTCTACACGTTCGGTGACGCCCCCTATTACGGGGCTCCCGGACAGCAGAGCGCGCCGGTGACCTCGGCCGTGGGCACGCCTGATGGGCAGGGCTACTGGATCCTCTTCGCCGACGGTGCCATCGCCAACTACGGCGATGCGGGGAACTTCGGCACCCCGGCCGGCCAGTTCGGGGGCATCGACCCGGCGACAGCGATCTTCACCACGTCCGATGGCGGGGGGTACTGGGTGGCTTCCGCCAACGGTGCCGTTGCCAACTACGGGGACGCTCCCAACGACGGCTCCATGCTGGGAACCAAGCTCAACGGATCCATCATCGCAGCCACGGGCTGGTAGCAGCCGCGTTGGGTCGCCGCCGACGACCGGCTCGGAGTCAGCGCGGCTGATCGTCGCTGCCCGGTGGCCCGAACGCAGCACTCAGCATGCCGGCCGCGGCGCGCTCACGCAGGCTCGCGGCGCGGACCCGGTCCGTGCGATCGGCGCGGAGCAGTTGCTTCGCTGAAGCTACGGCGGCGGCCGGCTGCGCGGCGATCCGATCGGCCAGGCCGGCGGCCTCGACATCGAGGCGCTCGCGCGGACAGCTGGAGAGCGCCAGTCCGTACTGCACGGCCTCGGGAGCGGTGATCCAGCGCGACGTGAAGAGCAGCTCGGACGCGCGCTGCGGGCCGACGAGCGCAGGCAGGAGCACGCTGCTCCCTGCTTCCGGTGCCGTGCTGAGCGAGGTGAAGGGGAAGCGCAGCCGGGCGTCGTCGGCCACCAGGACGACGTCGCAATGCAGCAGGATCGTGGCCCCGAAGCCCACCGCGGGACCGTGCACGGCGGCCACGAGCGGCTTCGTGAAGGCAACCAGCGCATCAATCAGTGTGTCGAAGGTCTCACCCAGTCGTCGCCCGCCCTCGCCCCGGTCGCCGGTGAGTTCCTCGAGGTCGACGCCGCTGCAGAACGCCCTCCCCTGGCCACGCAGGACGACGACCAGGACGTCGGGATCCCGAGCTGCTCCGTCGAGCAAGTCGGCCAGACGGCAATAAGAAGCGGACGTGAACGCGTTGAGCCGGGTCGGGCGGTTCAACGTGAGGGTCCGCACGGGACCCTCGTCCACCGCGAGCACCAGCTGATCGGACGGTGATCCCGATGTCGTCGTCACGTGATCACCTCTGACCGTGCGGCCATGATGGCCCGGAGACGGTGGTCCACCTCCTCTGTGCTGTGGTCATCGGTGAAGACATAGGCCCGGTCCCGCCGGATCGCGTCGACCACGTTCGCGGCTACTGCAGTGGGCTCGACCGTGCCGATGGGGTTCATCGCGGTCTTGACCATGCCTGGCATGACGACACTCGCCCCGATCGGGGCGCCGAGAGCTTCGAGTTCGGCGCGGAGCACATCGGTCAGTCCGAGGATCCCGTGCTTGGCCACCGTGTACGGGGCCAGACGAGGAAGGGTCAAGACGGCCGCCATGGAAGCGACATTGACCACGTGGCCGTCCGCACCGGAGGCGAGGATGAGCGGTACGAACGTCCGCACGCCGTGGATCACCCCCCACAGGTCGACGTCCAAGACCCTGCGCCATTCGTCGAGCGAGATCTCCCAGGAGTTGCCCCCACCCACCACCCCCGCGTTGTTGACGGCGACATGCAGCGCCCCGAAGCGGTCGACGACCGCCCGACCGAGCTGGTCGACCGCTTCGGGATCGCGCACGTCGGCCACGACGGGGTGGACGTCCGCGCCGGTCGCGCGTAATCGCTCGGCCTGCCCCTGGAGCCGGTCCTCGTCGATGTCCGCCATCACGACCCGCATGCCCTCGTCGACAAAGGCCTCGCTCAGGGCGAGCCCGATGCCGCTGGCGGCACCGGTCACGACCCCCACCCGATCCCGGAGTTCTCGCACCGGGCGATTGTGGCATCCGGGCGCCCGGGACCGGCGGGGCGACCGAGACCGGAACGTGACGGGCCGGCGCTGGAAACGCCCGGCGGCGGTCAATACACTCCTCGCGAGCGGGTCAAAGAGGTGCCCGAGGAGGTTGTCAGATGTCCGACGGCCTCTGCCTGGACGAACAATCAAAGTCTGGGAGGACCACCCGATGGCCCTAGAGGTACGGCGCGCAGCACCGTTCACGACCGAAATCCGTGGATCCAAGAGCCACGCGCTCGTGATCTTGACGGGCGAGCTCGATGTCTCGACGGCCGGCCAGCTTTACGAGGAGCTGGCGACAATCAACCGGGAAGGCGTGATCCATGTCGCCTTGGACCTGACGGCGCTTGAGTTCATCGACTCGACCGGGATCTCCGCGATCATCGCCGAACACAAGCGCACGACCTCGGCCGGTGGCGAGCTGATCATCCTGACGCCCCACCGCCAGGCTCGGCGGGTGTTCGAGGTGTCAGGTCTGATGGACGTCTTGAATATCCTGCCCCCAGAGAACCCCGACGGTCCGCGTTCCGGAACCGGGCGTTTCGGGTACCAACACCACGGAGGTGAAGAGATGGAACACACCAATCCCAGTCCGGAGACGGCTGACGAGGAGCGGACCGAGGCCGCTGATGTCGCCCATGAGGCAGACCGGGCCCCGACCGAGGAGGAGGAGCGTCTGGCGGACGAATCAAAGGAGCGTTACGCCGGCGAGGCCAAATCGGTGGCGGAGCACGAGCGGTCCATGACGGAAACCGGCGCCAACGACAAAGGTGAGGGGCGGATCCCCTGACCTGACCCGGCGACCCCATGGTCGTCCGTGACGGCTTTCTGAACGTTCTGTGAACGCAGGGTAATCCCGGCTGGTCAGAGTGGGTATGGTTCTCCGCCGTGGCGCAAATGGTCGAACAACCGGTCCTCCGCCTCTTTGGCCTCGTCCGCGAGGCCCTGGCCCGCGCCACCTGGGCGCTGTTGAACGGGGATACCCAGCTCGGCCAGGCGGTGATCGACGGCGACCAGGAGATCGACGACGTGACAGCCGAGCTGGAGCTCGACGTCTGGTCGCGCATCGAGACCGGCGATCACAGCAGCAACGATCTTCGTGGCCTGGTCGGGATCCTCTTGATCCTCCCCGAGCTCGAGCGCAGCGCCGACCTCGCCGAGCACATCGCCAGCCGCGCCCTGACTAACGTCGGCGCAGAGATGACGCCGGTGGCGCGGGGCATCGTGCAGCGGATGTCGGAGGTGGCCGCAGAGATGTGGCAGTTAGTCGCCGCCTCGTACATCAATTACGATGCGCGGACGCTCGAGCTCCACGAAGAGGACGAAGAGCTCGACATTCTGCACGAGCGCCTGACGTCTGAGATCGCGAAGGGCGACATGCAGTCCACCGTCACGGCGCAGGTGACACTGATCGCGCGCTTTTACGAGCGAATTGGGGACCATGCCGTCAACTTGAGCCGGCGCATCGCCGCGCTCGAGCAGTAGCGAACGAGACCCGCAGCCCGCCCCTCAGCGTGGTGGCTGGCGGATCGTGCCGGGTACGGGCGCCTCTGGATGGTCACGCTCCGGCGTGTCTTCGACCGGCTGGCGGTCGAGGACCTGACGATGTGCCCGGTCTGCCTCGCTGGTAGGCCGAGGGGGCCCGGCCCAGTGGGAGAGGGGGTCGCTGGCGGGGAACGACTCGCTGATTTCCTCGTCGAGCCAACCTCCGTCGGCGCGGGATCGCTCCATGACGTCTTCCGCCAATTCGCCGTTGTCCTGTTGGACCACGACCAGATCATGCGTCAGCGAAGGCGCCCGTGCCACCATCTGGGGTGGATACCCTGGCTCCCGAGAGCGAAACCGCGGCCTCTGGTCGGTCATGATGGCGGCCGTGGGCCCATCCCATCACCCGGCGGTCGCCGGAACTGCCCTGGTCGCGGCGGCCTGCGTCCTCGCCGCCTGTGGCAACGCGCCTGCCCCGCGTGCCGTCGTCCGGATGTCGACCACCACCACGAGCACCACGACGACGACGCTGGCGCCTCCCACGACAGCGACAGCGGCCGGGTCGAGCGTCGCCGTCCCCGATGTCCTCGGGATGAAACTCAAGACGGCCCGCCTTTCCCTGCGGGCCGTCGGCTTCGTGACCGTGCCCTTCAACACGGCGTGCAACAAGGGCACCTTGGCGAGCCAGAGCGTGGTCGCTGCGCTCTCCGTCGCGGGTAATCCACCAGACGTGCACGTCGGCGCGCTCCCGCTGGTCCCGGGCTCGACCCTGCCCAGGGGCGCCCGGGTGGGCATCACCTGGTCGGGCTGCTACCCCGACGGGGCGGTGGTCCCGCCGGTCGTGGGACAGACGTTCAGCAGCGCCGTGCACCTCCTCCACCTGGCCGGGCTCAACTGGGCTTGCTACTCGGCGGGCAGCGCGCCCACGACGACGACCCACCCTGACCCGACAACGTCGCCCTCCGGACCGACCTCGACGAGTACACCGGCGACTACGACGACCACAACCAAGCCGCGCCAGACGATCCTCAGCCAGGGCACCCCGGCCGGCACCACCGTGCGCGCCGGCACTGTCGTCGACCTCGTCATGCATCACTGCCCCCAGTGACGACCTCGGACCCCGACGCGACCTCCGACGCCGGAATAGAACCGCCGGGCACCGGCGATGGGGTCCCCGTCGAGCTGGCGTTCAACTCGGCTCGCGGGCGCTGGGTGCTCGCTGCCACCGTCCTCGGCTCAGGCATCGCCGGTCTCGATGCCACCGTCGTCGGCATCGCGCTCCCCTCCATCAACCGCAGCTTCGGGGGCGGCGTCGGCACCCTGCAGTGGGTCGTGACGGGCTATTCACTCACCCTCGCCGCGTTCCTCCTGCTCGGCGGTTCACTCGGCGACCGCTTCGGGCGCAAGCGCATCTTCTCCATTGGCATCGCCTGGTTCGCCATCGCTTCCGCCTGCTGCGGCCTGGCCCCGACCGCCGGCCTCCTCGTCGGCGCCCGCGTGGTGCAGGGCATCGGCGGCGCCCTGCTGACGCCGGGCAGCCTCGCCATCTTGCAGGCCTCGTTCCGGCCGGACGACCGCTCCCGGGCGATCGGCGCGTGGTCGGGACTCGGTGGCGTGGCCACCGCCGCCGGACCGTTGGTCGGCGGCTACCTGCTGGCCGTGGCCTCGTGGCGGTGGGTCTTCTTCATCAACGTCCCGGTGTCGATCTTCGTGCTCGTCCTCACGGCGCGCCACGTCCCCGAATCGAGCGACCCCACCAACAAGGGCCGCGTCGACGTGACGGGCGCCGCACTCGCCGTCATCTTCCTCGCCGGCAGCACGTACGCGCTCATCGAAGGGCCGACCCGTGGGTGGTCGAGCCCGCTTGTCCTTGCCGGCTTGATCCTCGCCGCCGTCGCCGCGCCGGCGTTCTTCGTCGTGGAGCGGCGCGTCACGGGCCCCATGCTCCCGCTCAATCTCTTCCGCTCCCGCCAGTTCAGCGGGACCAACGCGGTCACCTTTGTCGTGTACGGCGCGCTGGGCGGCGCGCTGTTCCTGCTGCCCGTTGAGTTGCAAATCGTCGAGCGCTACAGCGCACTCAACTCCGGTCTGGCGCTCATCCCGGTGACCGTGATCATGCTGCTCTTCTCGGCCCGCTCGGGTCAGCTGTCGGCGCGCATCGGACCGCGCCTCCAGATGAGCCTCGGGCCCGTACTCGTGGGCGCAGGTCTCGCCCTTCTCGCCCGCGCCACCGACTCGGGCTCCTACTGGTCCCAGGTGTTCCCCGCCGTGCTCCTCTTCGCCTTTGGCCTCGCGGTCACCGTGGCGCCGCTCACGTCCACTGCCATGGGCTCCGCCCCCGCCGAGCACTCGGGGATCGCCTCGGCGGTGAACAACACGGTGGCGCGGGCCGCCGGGCTGTTCTCGGTGGCCGTGCTCCCGCTGGCGGCCGGACTGACGGGCGGCGCCGCTCTGGCGCCGGCCGAGCTGGCAGCCGGGTTCCGCACCGCGGTGTACATCTCGGGGGCGGCCTGCGCCCTCGGCGGCCTGCTGGCGTTGCTGACCATCCGCAACCCGGCCCGCAAGGCGACCACCGGAGCCGAGCCCGAATGCCCCTACGCCTGCGGCGTGGGCGCCCCGCCTCTGGTGGGCCCCGGGCTCCTCGCCCCGGCCGGAACCGCCAAGCCCTGAGGCCCTGCGGCCCTGACCTCCCACCATTTCCCAAGCGCCCAACGTGCAACCGGGACGGCCGGTCGACAAAGGTAGGGAGCCATGCCCCGTACGACACGCCCGGCCGCACCGCAGGTCTTCGCACCGGCCGACCTCGGCCCGCTCACCCTGCGCAACCGCATCATCAAGGCGGCGACCTTCGAGGGCGTCATGCCGGGCGGCACGGTGAGCGACGAGCTGATCGAGTTCCACCGCCGCGTCGCCGCCGGCGGCGCCGCCATGTCGACCGTGGCCTACCTCGCCGTCTCCCCCGAGGGCCGCACCGATCGGCACTGCCTGCTCCTCAACGAGGAGAACCTCCCGGGCCTGCGCCGCCTGACCGATGCCATTCACGCCGAGGGCGCCGCCGCCGCGGCGCAGATCGGCCACGCCGGGCCGGTCGCCAACGCTCGCTCCAATCGCGTGCCCGCGCTGTCGCCCTCGGGCGGCTTTACGCCCATGGGCTCGCGGCTGCGCGCCATCGACGCCGCCGGCATCGAGCGCGTGGTCGAGGACTACCGCGCCGCGGCGACCCGCGCCGTCGAGGCCGGCTTCGACAGCCTCGAGGTGCACGTCGGGCACAACTACCTACTAAGCGCGTTCTTGAGCCCGAAGCTCAACAAGCGCCACGACCAGTTCGGCGGCTCGGTCGAGAACCGGGCCCGGTTCGCCCGTACCGTCCTGCGCACCGTGCGCGACGCGGTGGGCGACAAGACGGCGGTGACGGCGAAGCTCAACATGGCGGACGGCGTCGACGGCGGCCTGTGGCTGGACGAGAGCGTCGAGGTCGCCACGCTCTTCGAGGCCGACGGCACGCTCGATGCGCTCGAGCTCACCGGCGGCAGTTCGCTCGCCAACCCGATGTACCTCTTCCGGGGCGACGCACCGCTGCGCGAGTTCGGCGCGACCCTGCCACCGCCGGTCCGGCTGGGCTTCCGGCTCGTCGGTCGCCGCTTCCTGCGCGCCTACCCCTACGAGGAAGCCTTCTTCCTCCCCTTCGCCCGCCAGTTCCTGGCCGCGCTGACGACGCCGATCATCCTTCTGGGCGGTATCACCGAGCTCGCCACGGTCGAGTCGGCGCTCGGCGAGGGCTTCGCGTTCGTCGCCATGGCGCGCGCCCTGCTGCGCGAGCCCGACCTGCCCAACCGCATGCAGGCCGGGCGCGCGACATCATCGCTCTGCATCCACTGCAACAAGTGCATGCCGACGATCTACTCGGGCACGCGCTGCGTCCTGGTGGCCGACCCGTCCGGGTCGACCCACCGCCCCGGTTCCGCCTAAGCCGAGACCGGCGGCCGGCGTCCCGCCCACGGGGCCGCCTGCTCGAGCTGTCCGGCGAGCGAAAGCAGCGTCTCCTCGTCGCCGAAGCGGCCGACGAACTGCACGCCGATCGGCAACGCGCTCGGCAGGTCGACGTCGTTCCAGTGCAGCGGCAGCGAGATAGCCGGTTGGCCCGTGACGTTGAACGGCGGCGTGAACGGCACGTAGTCGGCGGCGCGGAACAGGCCGGCCAGCGGCTCGCCCGGCGGCGAGTCGAACGTGCCGAGAGGTGCGGGCGGCTCGGCCAACGTCGGCGTGAGCAGGACGTCGATGCCCTCGAAGTACTGGGCGACCTGGCGCGAGATCTTCTGCAGCTCCTGGATCGACGTCAGGTACTGGGCCCCGTTGATCGACCGGCCCAGCTCAATGAGGGCCCAGCTCAACGGTTCCACGTCGGACTCGGTCACGGCGCGCCCGAGCCGCGCCTCCCAGTCGGCGATGGCCCAGGCGTTGCTGCAGGCCCACTGGTTGACGAAGTGCGTCGTGAAGGCGTTGCCGTCGACGTCGAGGGTGGCCCCCTCGACCTGGTGCCCGAGCGATTCGCAGAGGTTGGCCGCTTCGCCGACCGCGGCGAGGCACGCCGGCTCGACCTTGCTCCCGCTCGGCGACTCGGTCATGACCGCGATGCGCAGCCGGGGCGGCGCGCTGGCGGCCGCGGCGGCGAACGAGGGCCCGCGCAGCGGCGGCGCCCAGTACGGATCCCCGGGGACGGGGCCCGCCGTCACGTCGAGGATGGCCGCCGAGTCGCGCACCGAGCGCGTCACCACGTGCTCGCACACCAGCCCACCCATCATGTCGCCGTACTGCGGGGCCAACGAATTGCGGCCCCGGGTGGGCTTCAGCCCCACCAGGCCGCAGCACGACGCCGGAATGCGGATGGAACCGCCGCCGTCGTTGGCGTGCGCCACCGGCACCATGCCCGACGCCACCGCCGCGGCCGAGCCGCCCGAGGATCCGCCCGTCGAGTAGTCGGTGTTCCACGGGTTCCGCGACGGCCCGAAGCGGCGGGGCTCGGTCGTCGGCAGAATGCCGAGCTCGGGCGCGTTCGTCTTCCCGCAGATCACGAAGCCGGCGTCGAGATAGCGCTGGGTGAGCTCCTGGGTCACCGTGGACACGTAGTCGCCGGCGAAGGCGAGCCCCTCGTTGAAGGGTGTGCCGGCCAGCTCGGCGCCGAGGTCCTTGAGGAGGAACGGCACGCCGCGGAACGGGCCATCGGACAGCGCCCCGGACGCCTCGCCCCGGGCCCGGTCGAACAGCTCGTGAATGACGGCGTTCAGCTGTGGGTTGAGCTTCTCAATGCGGGTGATCGCCTCGGCGACCAGCTCAGCCGGCGAGATCTCCCTCTTCCGGACCAGTTCTGCCTGTCCCGTTGCGTCCAGCCATGCCGTGTCGTCGCTCATGGACGAACCGTACCCAGACGCAGCAGTTAGCGCTCAGGCGGGGACGCCCACCGCCGAAATGTCGGCCCCAGCGCCGTTGGCGCCCGGCCGCGTGGCCCCCGTCCGGACCGCGAGGGCCTCAGTGACCGTGACATCGGCGCCGCACACGGTGCAGCGGCGGCGGTCGTCGAGCTCGCCCCCGCAGCCTCGATGCTGCAGGATGATCGGCCGCTCACCCTCGAGCCCGTAACGGTCGCCCCACTTGAGCAGTGCGACCAGAACGGGCCACAGGTCGGCACCCTTCTCTGTCATGCGGTACTCGCACCGCAGCGGACGCTCCTGGTAGGGACGCTTCACGAGGATGCCTTCTTCGACCAGCCGCTCGAGTCGCACCTGCAGCACGTTGCGGGCGACGCCCAGGTCCCGCTGCAGGTCCTCGAAGCGACGGATCCCCATGAAGACGTCCCGGATGATGAGCAAGGTCCAGCGCTCGCCCACCACCTCGAGTGTCGACGCCACCGGGCAGTACTGGTTGGTGTAGTCGCGCTTCAGCATCACCCCAGCCTACCGCACCTTTCATTCCAATGCGTTGTTTTATAAGACCTTCTCGCCTAGAGTGGATCTCATGACAGAACTGACTGCCCAGCGGCCCGGCACGCCCCAGGGCCGCCACCCCGTTCTGACCTCCCTGATCGTGTTGACGGGGGTCTTCCTCTCCTCCCTCGATCTGTTCATCGTCAACATCGCCTTCCCCAGCATCTCGAAGAACTTCCACGGCGAGAGCCTCAGCTCCCTGTCGTGGATCTTGAGCGCGTACACGATCGTCTTCGCCGCCGCCCTGGTCCCCGCCGGCCGCTGGGCCGACCGGGCGGGGCGCAAGCGGGCCTTCCTCATCGGGCTCGCCGTGTTCACGGCCTCGTCGGCGCTCTGCGCTGCCGCACCGTCGCTCGATGTCCTCGTCGCCGCCCGCATCCTGCAGGCCACCGGCGGCGCGCTCATGCTGCCGACGTCGCTCGGATTGCTGTTGCCCGCGTTCGGGCCGGAGCGCAAGGGTGCGGCGATCGGGCTGTGGTCGGCCGTCGGCGGCGCGGCGGCGGCCTTCGGTCCCCCGATCGGCGGGCTGCTCGTGCAGGCGAGCTGGCGCTGGGTCTTCTTGGTCAACCTGCCCCTCAGCGTGCTCGCCCTCGTGTTCGGGGTCCGCATCCTCGCCGAGGTGCGCGACCCGGCGGCGCACAAGTCGGACATGATCGGCGCCGCGCTGTTGTCCATCTCGGTGGCCAGCCTCGTCGCCGGCATCGTGCAGGGCTCCTCGTGGGGCTGGGGGAGCGCCCGCATCGTCGGCGCCTTCGTCGTGGCGGCCGCCGCGGGAACGTGGCTCGTCGTGCGCTCGTTCCGCCACGAGTACCCGATTCTCGAACCGGCCGTCATCCGCCACCGCGCCGTCGCGCTGGCCGACGTCAGCTCGCTGGTCTTCTTCGGGGGCTTCGGCGCGCTCGTCCTCGGAGGCGTGCTCTTTTTGACCGGCGTCTGGCACGAGTCGGTCCTCCGCACCGGTTTCATGATTGCGCCCGGCCCGTTGCTGGCCGGCCTGACCGCCTTCCCCGCCGGCCTCCTTGGCGCGCGCCTCGGGCATCGGCTCGTCGGCACGGTGGGGTCTCTCTGCTTCGCCGCCGGCGGGGCCTGGTGGATCGCGCGGGTGGGCGCCACGCCGGACTGGCTCGGCGCCTACCTCCCCGGCAGCCTCGTGAGTGGCTTCGGCGTCGGACTGATGCTGCCCTCGCTCGGCGGCGCCGCCACCGCCCCGCTGCCGCCGCAGCGTTTTGCCACCGGATCGGCCCTCTACGCCATGACGCGCCAGATCGGCGTCGCGCTCGGCGTCGCCTGCCTCGTCGCCATCCTGGGCACGGCGACCGGAGCTTCGGCCGTCACCGCCTTCCACCACGCCTGGTACTTCATGCTCGGGTGCGGACTGCTGTCCGGCGCGATCCTCCAAGGCATCGGCGCCCGGACGCGGGAGACCGCCGACGCCCGCACCGTGCCGCTCGACGAGCCGCCGACGTCCCTCGCGCCGGCAGCGGCCTACGCGGTGGTGGCCGGCAAGTAGACGGGATTCGCCACCAGGAGCTGGTCGCGCGCCGACGCGGCCAGCGCCGGGGCGACCCGCTTCCAATCCGCATCGAGGTCGCCGGCGCGTAAGGCGGTGGCCAGCGCCGCATCGTCGTCGTAGCCCAGCTCGGCCAAGCGCGCCGCATGGGCGGCGGCGACGGACGGGCCGAGGCGCAGCTCGCGCTCGACGATGCCGAGTGCGTTACGCGCCACGCGGGCCTCGAACCCCGCGGCGCCCTGGCCGCGCTCCATCAGGCCCTCCACGTACTCGCGCACCGCCTCGGTGAGCTCGGCCGCGGTGGGCCGGCCGAAGGGCGGGAGGGGTCCGGCCGCCGCCGCCGGCTCGGGGACGTCGGCGGGCGGCCGCACCCCCAGGAGGACGAAGAGATCCCACTCGCTCTCACAGACGCGACGACCGATCGCGGCCAGCTCGACCGACCGCGTCGACCCGCCCAGGTGGACCCACGCCTGCAGCGCGCAGATGGCGGCCCACTTCACCGTGGCGTACACCTGCCACCAGTGGACGCGCTCGGGGGCGACCGGCGCGCCGCCCGCCTCCTCGTAGGCGCCGAGCAGTTCGGCGAGCGAGCCGAAGCCGCCGACCTCATCCGGGCCGCCGAAACGCCAGGCGGGCGCACAGAGCCAGCCGATGTCCTCCGCCGGATCGCCGGCGTGGGCCAGCTCCCAGTCGAGCACTCCGCGCAGCCCGGCCGGATCGACGAGGAGGTTCCCGTTGCGAAAGTCGCCGTGCACCGTCACCGCGGGCACCGTGGCGTCGGGGCGGTGGGCGGCCAGCCAGCGCACGCCGAGCTCGAGCGCGGGGCGGACCTCGCCCAGGCTGTCGAGGAGCGGGAGGGGGTCACCGAGCGGGTCGGCCCACGGCAGGCCCGCGACCGCGACGGGGTCGATGGTGTGGACGGCGGCCAGGGCGCGGCCGCACTGCGCGGTCAGCGCCTGGCGGGCGGCGGCCCACTCGGGGTCACGAAGGATCTTGCGCGGGATCGTCTCGCCCTCGAGGCGCTCGACCACGAGCCAGGCACCGCCCAGCGGGTCCTCGCCGGCGTCGGCCTCCCAGTCGGGCGCGGCAAGCACCTCGGGCACCGGGACGCCGGCGCGCGCGGCCGCTTCGAGCAGGCCCTCTTCGAGGCGCGCCTTGGCGCGACCCGGTGCGCCGCCGCTGCGGTCCATCTGCAAGATGAGCGGGCGGGTGGTGCCGTCGTCGTTCTCGAGGTCGAACGCGCTGGTGATGCGCGAAGCGCCGCCCGAGAGCCGGCGCAGGCCTCGCACCGTCCCGCCAAGGCGCGCGCCGAGCGCGGCAGCCAGCTCGTCGGTGCTCAAAAGGGGCGACATGGGTGACGGCGAGGGCGGCGACGACTCGGGCGGCGCCGGCTACTCGACCGGGACGACCGGCCTCCCGCCGTCGTCGAGCTGGTGCAGGTACTCGGCGATGCCGTAGCCGGTGCGGGGCGCGCCGTCGTCCGCGCCCTCGTAGGTCCAGCGCGCCAGCCCCTCGTTGACCAGCGTGCCGCCGGCCTGGCCGATGGGCGCCACCCGCAACACGTCGCCGCGCAGCGGGAACGTGCGCCCGGACTTGTCGGCCACCTCGAGGTGCACGACGCGGTGGGTCACGCCGTCGTCCTCCAGCTCGGTGCGCACGCGCCACTCGGCGATCGACGTCGCCCGGCTGCCGTCCCAGACCCAGCCCCGGTGCAGGTCGCCGGCGTCGGTGCCGAGGCGGATGCCGCCGAAGTGCAGGTCGTCGCCGACGTTGATGGAGAACCAGCGCCACATCTTGGGGCCGCCCCAGCGACGGGGGCCCCAGGAGCGATCGCGGTTCCCGTGCGCGCCCTTCCACTCGTACGTGACGCCGTCGACGGTCAGCGTGCCCCTCCAGCGACCCGACTGCTCCAAGTGGCCCTTGCCCACGGTGCCCGACGCCGCCGCCGCCTCTTTCGACTTGGGGCCGCCGCCGGGCTGGCCGTCGGTCCCCACCGCCGGCGTGATGGCGTCGAAGCGCACGTCGAGCGCCACCTTGACCGGGTGCGCCTCGGCCTCGGCCTCGGCGCGACTCTTGCCGCACGGGCGCGCCTGCACGGCGTCGTCCATGGTGAGGCGCCACGACTGCAGCGCCTCGAGCATCTCGTAGCGCACGGCGCCGACGTCGAGGGTGGTGTCGACCATCTCTCGTTGCTCCTTGACGAAGCGGTACTCACCGAGCTCACCGCCGGGCAGCCACAGCGACATGCCGACGTCCATCGTCACCTCGTTCGGCCGGATGCCGATGCGGGTGAAGAGCCCCGAGTCGCTCTCGGGGTCGTAGGCGTTGAAGTAGTACGACTCGCTCCACGCGGTATCGCCTTCGACGGGATGGGCGAGGTCGTGGCGGGCATCGAGGATCGGCATGCCTAAACCATTGTCTGTCCGGCGCTGACGTTCAAGGCCTCGCCGGTGACGCCGCGCGCCGCGTCGGACAGCAGCCAGCAGATGGCGGCCGCGATCTCCTCGGGCGACTGGAGGCGGCCGAGCGGGATCTCGCGGGTCATGAAGGCGCTGAGGCCCTCGGGGCCGCCCATCAGCCCCTCGAACATGGCGTCCTTGTTGATGAGGTCGGTGTCCACCGTCCCCGGGCACACCGCGTTGACCGCGATGCCCTGGGGCCCGAGCTCGAGCTCCATGGTCTGGGTCAGCAGGATGACGCCCGCCTTGGCCGCGCAGTAGGCGCCGAGGAACGGGAAGCCTCGCTTGCCCGCCTGGCTCGACACGTTGCAGATACGCCCGCCGACGCCGGCGGCCACCATGCGGGTGGCGCACGCCTTGGAGACCAGCCAGGTGCCGACGACGTTGACGTCGAGCACGCGGCGGAACTCGTCGGCCGGCACGTTGAGGAGCGGACCCAGGCCGAAGCCGGGTCCGCTCCCGCCGGCCACGTTGGCCACCAGCGTGACCGGGCCCAGCTCCTCGCTCACGGCGGCCACCGCGGCCTCGACCGCCGGCTCGTCGGAGACGTCGGCCACCGCCGTGGCGGCGCGCACCCCGAGGGCGCGGAGCTCGTCGGCCAGCGAGGCGAGGTCGTCGGGGGTGCCCGTGCCGTGGAACGGGGCCTCGGCGTAGGGCCGGGCGATGTCGAGGCAGGCCACGTCGGCGCCGCCGCGGCCGAGGATGAGGGCGGTGGCCCGGCCGATGCCGCGGGGGCGGGCCGCCCCGGTGACCAGGGCGATCTGTCCCGCGAACGGGCGCTCCGGAGAAGGTTGTGTGAAACTCACCGGGCAAACGTACGACGAATCCGGGCGGCCGCGCCGCCCGGGAGTTCGAGATGCGGGGGGTGTGGGTGCGATGCGAGCGGCGGTGACGCGGGGCGGACAGCTGGTGGTCGGCGACGTGCCCGACCCGGTGCCGTCGTCGGGCCACGTCGTGGTGCGCTCGCTGGCGGCGGGCATCTGCGGGTCCGACCTCCACGCCCTGGCCGACTTCGCCCACTTCACCGGTCTGATGGACTCGGTCGGCGTGCCCATGCTCGACCCCACCGCCGACTGCGTGTTCGGCCACGAGTTCTGCGCCGAGATCATCGAGCACGGGCCCGACACCGCCGGCACGCTGCCCGTCGGTTCCCGCGTCTGCTCGGTGCCCATCGTGGTCGGGCCGACCGGCGTCGAGCAGATCGGCTACTCGAACCACTACCCCGGCGCGCTGGCCGAGCACATGGTGCTCCAGGAGATGCTGTTGCTCCCGGTGCCCGACGCGCTCGACACCGACCTGGCCGCGCTGACCGAGCCCCTGGCCGTGGGCGAGCACGCGGTGGGACTCGCCGACCTGGCCGAGGGCCAGCCGTGCCTCGTGGTCGGGTGCGGACCCGTCGGCTTGGCCGTGATCGCGGCGCTCAAGGGCCGGGGCCACGGGCCGGTGTTGGCCGCCGACTTCTCACCGGCCCGGCGCCGTCTGGCCGAGGCGTTCGGCGCGGACGAGGTGATCGACCCGGCGGTCGAGTCACCGCACGAGCGCTGGGCTGCGTTCGGCGTGGCCAAGACCGTGATGGAGCGGGCCGGCGCCTCCATGCTCGGTGCCGCCGTGAAGGACCCCGTGATCTTCGAGGCGGTCGGCGTGCCCGGCATGCTGCAGTCGCTCATCGCCGACGCGCCGCCGCACAGCCGGATCGTGGTGGTCGGCGTGTGCATGCACACCGACTCGATCGAGCCGTTCATGGCGGTGACCAAGGAGCTGGAGCTGCGCTTCTCGTTCGGCTACACGCCCGCCGAGTTCGCCGCCACCCTGCAGCGCCTGGCCGCAGGGATGCCCGGCGCGGAGCTGCTGGTCACCTCGTCGGTCGACCTGGCGGGCGCGCCCGGGGCGTTCGAGACGCTCCGCACGCCGGGCGACCACGGCAAGATCCTGGTGCGGCCCTGACGGTCCCGGCGCCCGCGCCTCCACACACCTGTACACACAGAGACACGGAGAACCATGACGACCATTGACGCCGACGGCCGACTGAAGTTCGGGATCTTCCTGGCCCCGTTCCACCCGGTGGGCCAGAACCCGACGCTGGCACTCGAGCGCGACCTCGAGCTGATCGAGCATCTCGATGCGCTCGGCTTCGACGAGGCGTGGTTCGGCGAGCACCACTCCGCCGGCTACGAGATCATCGCCTCGCCCGAGGTCTTCATCGCCGCCGCCGCGCAGCGGACCAAGCACATCCGCCTCGGCACCGGCGTGTCGTCACTGCCGTACCACCATCCCTTCATGCTGGCCGACCGCATGGTGTTGCTCGATCACCTCACCCGCGGCCGCGTGATGATCGGCGTCGGCCCCGGCGCGCTGCCCTCCGACGCCTTCATGATGGGCATCGACCCGGCCAAGCAGCGCGACATGATGGAGGAGAGCCTCGAGGCCATCCTCCAACTGCTCGCCGGCCAGACCGTCACCATGCAGACCGAGTGGTTCACGCTGAACAAGGCGCGCCTGCAGCTGCTGCCCTACCAGCGCCCCTTCCCCGAGGTCGCGGTGGCGGCGCAGGTCTCGCCCGCCGGGCCGCGGGCGGCCGGGCGGTTCGGCACCAGCCTGTTGTCGATCGGGGCGACGTCGGCGGGCGGCTTCGACGTGCTCGGCGTCCACTGGAACGTCATGGAGGAGCGCTCGGCCGAGTTCTCGACCACGGTGGACCGCAACGGGTGGCGCCTCGTCGGGCCGATGCACATCGCGGACACCAAGGAGCAGGCGATCGCGGACGTGGCCTTCGGCCTCGAGGAGTGGGTCGACTACTTCGCGCGCGTGGCCGCACTGCCCCTGGCGCCCAACACGGAGAACTTCGAATCGCTGGTCGACGCGCTGAACGCCTCGGGCTTTGCCGTCATCGGCACGGTCGACGACGCGATCGCGCAGATCGAGCGGCTCCAGGTGCAGTCGGGCGGCTTCGGCACCTTCCTCCTCATGGGCCACGAGTGGGCCGACACCGCGGCGACGCGCCACTCCTACGAGCTCGTCGCCCGCTACGTGGCGCCGCGCTTCCAGGACTCTTCGCACTCGCTGACGTCGAGCCGTGACTGGGCGGCCGAGAACCGGCCGGAGTTCATCGGCGCGGCGGGCAACGCCGTCATGTCGGCCATCCAGAAGCACCACCAGGAGAAGGCCGAGAAGGCGGCGGCGGCCGAGGGCGACAAGGTGACACCTCATGGCTGAGATCACGCACGAACAGGTTCCGACCAACGGCGTCGAGCTCCACGTCGCCATGGCCGGCCCGGCCGACGGGCCGCCCGTGGTGCTCTGCCACGGCTTCCCCGAGCTCTGGTACTCGTGGCGCCACCAGCTCGGCGCGCTGGGCGAGGCCGGCTACCGCGCCTTCGCCCCCGACCTGCGCGGCTACGGCGGCAGCTCGGCCCCGAAGGAGGTGGCGGCCTACGGCTCGGACCAGCTGACGGCGGACCTGTGCGGCCTGCTCGACCACTACGGCTACGACACGGCCGCCTTCTCCGGGCACGACTGGGGCGCCATGGTCGTGTGGGAGATGGGGCGCCTCCACCCCGAGCGGGTCTCGTCCATCTACAACATGAGCGTTCCGTACTCGAACGCGCCCGGGCCACCGACCGAGATCTTCCGCCACATCTTCGGCGACAAGTTCTTCTACATGCTCTACTTCCAAGACGTCGGGCCCCCCGAGGCCGAGTTCGACGCCGACCCGCGCCGCTTCGTGCGCACGATGCTCTACTCCGCGGGCGGCGAGGGGATGGCGAACGCCACCGCGCTCCTGCTCGACGCGCCGGCCGTCGGCACCGGGTTCCTCGACATCCTCACCCCGGCACCCGACGTACTGCCCGCCTGGCTCACCGAGCATGACGTCGACGTCTACACCGAGGGCCTCACGCGCAGCGGCCTGTTCGGCCCGCTCAGCTTCTACCGCAACCTCGACGCCAACTGGGGGCGCTCGAAGGACCTCCCGGCGTCGCTCTACACGATGCCGACCGGGTTCTTGACCGGGTCGCTCGACCCGGTCGTCTTCATGCAGCCGGGTTCCATCGACGCCATGCAGGCCGCGCTGCCCGACTTCCGCGGCGGCACGGTCGTCGACGGCGCCGGCCACTGGATCCAGCAGGAGCGCCCGGCCGAGGCGAACGCCGCGCTGCTGTCGTTCCTCGACGCCGCTCGGTGATCCGGTGAACGATCGGGGGCGCGCTCAGGGGCGCCGATGAGCCGGCTGCCGCCGCTCCCGCGCCAGCCCGGCGACGTGCCCTGGCCGGTCGCCGAGTGGCCCGAGGGCGAGCTGCCGAAGGGGGTCGACCTCGAGGGGCTGCTCGACCAGGCGTTCGACGACGCCAGCCCCCTCGCGACGACCTACGCGGTCGTGGTCGTGCACCACGGCCGCATCGTCGTCGAGCGCTATCACGGCACGCTCGAGCACTTCGATCGCCCGCCGACACCGGTCACGGCCGACCTCGCGCTACTCAGCTGGTCGATGGCCAAGTCCGTCCTGCACGCCGTCGTCGGCCTCCTCGTCGGTGCGGGCCGCCTCGACCTCGATGCCCCGGCGCCGGTGCCCGAATGGGCGGACCCGGCCGACCCGCGTCACGCGATCACGCTGCGCCAGCTGCTCGCCATGCGCGACGGGCTCGACTTCGTCGAGGATTACGTGGACGACCGGATCTCCGACACGATCCACATGCTCTTCGGCGACCACCGGTCCGACATGGCTCACTTCGCGGCCGACCGGCCGCTGGCCGCGCCGCCCGGCACCCGCTTCAACTACTCGTCGGGGACCTCGAACATCATCTCGGGTGTCGTGGCCCGCACGGTCGGCCCGGGCGAGGAGTACGCCCGCTTCCTACACGGCCACCTCTTTGCACCACTCGGCATGAGCAGCGCCGACCCCGAGTTCGACGAGGCCGGGACGTGGGCCGCCTCGTCGTACCTGCGGGCGACGGCGCGCGACTGGGCGCGCTTCGGGTTGTTCTACCTGCGCGACGGCAAGTGGGACGGAGCGCAGCTGCTGCCCGCCGGCTGGGTGGACTACGGCCGCACCATGGTCTCGATCGACGAGGACGACGGCGAGCCCTACGGCGCGCACTGGTTGGGCCTCGCCGGTGACAACCCGTTGGGCACATTCCGCGCCTCGGGCTACGAGGGCCAGTCGATCTCCATCTGCCCCGCCCTCGACCTCGTCGTGGTGCGGCTCGGCAAGACCCCGCTCGAGCGCAAGCACACCCTCATCCCCTGGCGCCTCGCCATGGTCGAGGCCTTCGCCCCGGCACGCTGAGCCTCCGAGGCCTCAGTCGGCGATCGGCGTGGCGATGAAGACGGGGATCGGGCGCGTCGTATTCTCCTGGTATTCCGCGTAAGGCGGGTAGTCCTGGACGGCGCGCTCCCACCACTCCTGCTTCTCGTCGCCGTGCACCTCGCGCACCGTCACCCGGAACGGATCGGGCCCGTCCTGGAGGATCACCTCGCCGGAGTGCTCGACGAGGTTGTGGTACCACGCCGGGTTCTCGGGCATCCCGCCCTTCGACGCGACCAGCGCGTACTCGCCGTCCTTCTCGACGCGCATGAGGCCGAACTTCCGGACCTTGCCGCTCTTGGCACCCCGGGTCGTCAGGACGATGATGGGCAGGCCGGTGTCCAGCAGGGTGTTCGCCCGCTGGCCCCCGGAGGCCTCGTACTCGGCCACCTGGTCGCGCACCCAGTCCCAGGTGCTCGGCTCGTATTCACCTTGCAATGTCGTCATGGCGGCGAGCGTATTGGCGCGCCGCTACTGTCCGTGCGTGCCCCGAGAGCCCATGGCGATGGCCGACGTCCAGGCCTTGCACGCCGGGCTGTCGAACTGGGGACGCTGGGGCGACGACGACCAGCTCGGCGGGCTCAACCTGGTGACCCCCGAGGTCACGGCCGCCGCGGCCACCACCGTGCGCACGGGCCGGACGGTCTCGTGCGCCCGGCCGCTCAACACCGAGGCGGCGCCGGACAACCCGGCGCCGGTGGCGCACCACATGATCGGCACTGCTACGGAGGGGTGGGGGGCGGACTACTTCGCCCTCGCGCCGCACGGGTACGCCACGAGCCACATCGACGCGCTCTGCCACATCTTCCACGAAGGGAAGCTCTTCAACGGCTACGCGGCGGAGACGGTGACGGCCCACGGCGCCACGCGCCTCGGGATCCACCACTTGCGGGCCGGGATCGTCACCCGTGGCGTGCTGCTCGACATCCCGGCGACACGCGGCGTCGACGCGCTCGAGCCGGGGGAGCCGATCTTCCCCGAGGACCTCGAGGCCGCCGAGGAGCGGGCGGGCGTGCGGGTGCGGACGGGTGATGCGCTCCTGGTGCGGACCGGCCGCTGGGTCTGGCGCGCCGCGCACGGCCCCTGGGACTTCGCGACCCGAGCGGCCGGCCTCGATGCGGCCTGCCTGCCCTGGCTCCGCGCGCGCGACGTGGCCACGCTCGGCTCCGACGGCGTGTCCGACGTGCTGCCCTCGCGCGTCGACGGCGTGGGCATGCCGATCCACGAGATCGCCATCGTCGCCCTCGGGCTCCACCTGATGGACAACCTGGACCTCGACGCGCTGGCTGCCGCCTGCGCCGAGGAGGCCCGCTGGGAGTTCCTCTACGTGGTGGCGCCGCTCGTCCTGCGGCGGGGCACCGCCTCGCCGGTCAACCCGCTCGCGGTGTTCTGAGCCGAGCGCGGCGCGCTCAGGCGCCCTCGTAGGGGAAGCCGAGGTCGGGCGCGGTGAGAACGGCCCGGAACGCAAGGCCCTCGGCGGCGGCCATCGCCTCGACGGTGCCGCCGCGATCGACCAACGCCACCAGGAGCACGACCTCGGCCCCGGCCTCCTGCACCGCGTGCGCCGCCTCGAGGAGCGACGTGCCGCGCGTGACGGTGTCCTCGGTGACCACGACCAAGTCCGCGGCGTCGAGCGCACCGGCGATGCGCCCTCCCGCCCCATGGTCCTTGGCCTCCTTGCGCACGCTGAACGCCTTGAGCGCCCGGCCCCGGGTGGCGGCCACTCCGGCGGTGACGAAGGCGACGGGGTCGGCGCCCATGGTGAGGCCCCCGATGGCCGTCGCCTCCGCCGGCACGACCGAGAGCACGGCGTCGGCCACCAGCAGCATGGCCTCGGGCCGGCACACCGTCTGCTTCGAGTCGATGAACCAGCTGCTCTTGCGGCCGGACTTGAGCGTGAAGTCCCCCGTCTTCACCGAGTGTGCGAGCAGGTGGGCCCGCAGCTCGGGGTAGGCGCCGTCCTCGCTCATGCGAACCGGACGCCCGACCCGGTTTCGACGTCACCGACGACCACCGCGGGCTGTCCCGCCGCGTCCAGCGCAGAGAGCACGTCGTCGGTGCCGCCGGCGTCCACGACCAGGGCCATGCCGATGCCCCGATTGAAGACCCGGTCCATCTCCTCCTCGTCGACCGCACCCAGGCGCCTGATCTCCTCGAAGATCCGCGGCTCGTCCCACGACGCACGGTCCAGCACGGCGCCGATTCCGTCAGGCAGGACGCGCGGCAGGTTGCCGACGATGCCACCACCGGTGATGTGGGCGCACGCGTGCACGGCCGTTCCGGTCGCGGCGCGCGCAGCCAGCACGGCCGGCGCATAGAGCACCGACGGCCGCAGTAGCTCGTCGGCGACGGTGACGATCGCCCCCTCCCAGGCCGGATCGCCCAGGTCGAGCCCGGCCCGCTCGAGCAGTACGTGGCGGGCCAACGTGTAGCCGTTGGAGCGCAGGCCCGGAGACGGCAGCCCGATGACTGCGTCGCGGAGCCGGACCCGCTCGGGCCCGAGCTGGGTCCCATCGTCGACCACCCCCACGGCGAAGCCGGCGAGGTCGAGCTCGTCGGGCGCCATGACGCCGGGATGCTCGGCCGTCTCCCCGCCGATCAGGGCGCAGCCACCCTGGCGGCATCCTTCGTGCACGCCCGCCACCACCGTCGCGATGCGCTCGGGGTCAACCTTGCCGGTGGCGATGTAGTCGAGCATGAACAGCGGCTCGGCCCCGACGCACACCAGGTCGTCGACGCACATCGCCACGAGGTCGATGCCGACGGTCTCGTAGCGCCCGGTCGCCCGGGCCACGGCGAGCTTGGTGCCCACGCCGTCGGTCGACGCCACCAGCACCGGCTTGGCGTAGCGGGCAATGTCCAGCGGGAATTGACCGCCGAAGCCGCCGATGCCCGCCACCATCGACTGCAGACGCTCGACCGCCGCGTCACCGGCGGCGATATCCACGCCGGCGGCCGCGTAGGTGGCGCCGCCCTCGCCCACGACGCTCAGACCCCGGGCAGCGCGGCCTGGTGCGCGACGGGCACCGGCTCGGACCGCCCGAGGGAGACGGGCGTCGCCCAGGCCGGGACCGGGGTGGGGTAGTCCCCAGTGAAGCAGGCATCGCAGAAGCCCCCGTCGGCGCCGACGGCGGCCTTCAGGTTCTCGATGGTGATGTAGGCCAGGGAGTCGGCGCCCAGGATCGAGGCCATCTCGTCGACCGTGTGATCGGTGGCCAGCAGCTCCTCGGGCGACGGGGTATCGATGCCGTAGAAGCAGGGCCAGCGCCAAGGCGGGGAGGAGATGCGCAAGTGCACCTCCGCCGCACCGGCCTCGCGCAGCATCTTGATCACGGAACGCTGCGTCGTGCCTCGTACGATGGAGTCGTCCACGACGACCAGGCGCTTGCCGGCGATGGCGTCGCGCAGCGGGTTCAGCTTGCGGCGCACCGCGTCGGCCCGCTGGCTCTGGTCGGGGGCGATGAAGGAGCGGCCGATGTAGCGGTTCTTGACGAGGCCCTGTCCGTAGGGGATCCCGCTGGCGCGCGCGAAACCCTCTGCGGCCGGCACTCCCGACTCGGGCACGCCCATCACCATGTCGGCCTCGGCGGGTGCCTGGAGCGCCAGCAACTCGCCCATCCGGCAGCGGGTCTCGTGCACCTCGCGGCCGTAGAGCCGGCTGTCGGGTCGCGCGATGTACGCGAACTCGAAGATGCACAGACGCGGCTCGACCTCGCGCAGCCAGGGGATCGTCATGCTGTGCGGACCGTCGGCGTCGATGACGACGAGCTCGCCCGGCGCCACCTCGCGGACGAACTCGGCTCCGACCACGCTCAGCGCGGGCGTCTCCGATGCGAGCACCCATCCCTCCGGAGCCGCCGCGGGGCCGAACCTCCCCAGGCACAGCGGGCGGAAGCCGTAGGGGTCCCGCACCCCGAAGAGCCGCTCGGAGCTCATCAGGACGAACGAGAAGGCGCCTTCGAGGATCGGGAGGACCGCCTGTAGCGCGGTCGCCAGGTTCTCCGTCTCGGGGAACGAGCGGGCGAGCAACTCGGCCACGACGTCACTGTCGGTCGCGATGGAGCCGGGCAGCATGCCGACCTTCTCGGCCAACGCGGCCGTGTTCGTCAGGTTGCCGTTGTGGCCCAACGCGAACCCGGCGCGGCCCACGCCGCGGTACACCGGCTGCGCGCCGGCCCAGTCTGACGACCCGTGCGTCGAGTAGCGGGTGTGCCCGACGGCCAGAAAGCCGTCCAAGCCCGACAGCGTGCGCTCGTCGAACACCGTCGCCACGAGGCCCATGTCCTTGACGACGGTGATGGTGTCGCCGTCCGCGACCGCCATGCCGGCCGACTCCTGCCCCCGGTGCTGCAGGGCGAAGAGGCCATCGAAGGTGAGGTTCGCCACCCGCTTGCCGGGCGCGTAGACCCCAAAGACACCGCACGCTTCCTTCACCCGTCGCCCAGTCTCGCACAGGCGTACGGCCTCACGAGTCGCCCAATGCCCTGGTCAGGTTGCCCTCGAAGGCGTCGAGCACTGCCGCCAACGGGAGGTCGACCAACCCGCCGAGCACGAGGCGGTCGCCTTCGGCCCGCCCGAGGACCGAAGCGGTGACCCCGGCGTCGTCGGCGCGGGCACAGAGCTCGTCCGCTCGCGCGGTCGCCACCACGAAGCGCGACGGCAGCTCCGAGAAGAGCTCGGCGGGCCCACCGCTGACCTCGAGCGCGCACCCGACCCCGGAGCGGGCGGCCATCTCGGCCAGGGCGATCCCCAGGCCGCCGCCCGACACGTCGTGCACCCCGTCAATGAGGCCGTCCCCGGCTCCCGCCACCTGCGCCGCCACCAGGCCGGCCACGAAGGCACAGGCGGCGTGATGCGCAACGAAGTCGACTGAAGGCACCGACCCGGTGCGGTGGTCGCGGCACTCGGTGGCCCAGCGCGTGCCCTCCAGCGGAAACGAGCCGTCGGCGGCGGCGCGGTTCCCGAGCACGACAATGGCGTCCCCCTCGGCCCAGGTCATCCCGGGGGGTGGCGCCTGGACCGCGTCGACGAGCCCGAGGACTCCGAGCACGGGCGTCGGATCGATGTCGGCGCCCCCGCTCTCGTTGTAGAGGCTGACGTTGCCGCCGATCACGGGCAACGTCAGAGCGCGGCACGCGTCGGTCATGCCGTCGATGCACTCGGAGAGCTGCCACATCACCTCGGAGTGCTCGGGGTTCCCGAAGTTCAGGCAGTTGACCACTGCGGCCGGCGTCGCCCCGACGCAGGCGAGGTTGGCGACCGCCTCGGCCAGCACGAGCGCCGTGCCGCCCCGCGGGTCGAGCGCGCAGGCGCGCGGGTTGGAGTCGGTGCTGACGGCGACGCCTCGCGCCGAGGCCGGGAGGCCCGGACCGGCCAGGCGCAACAGCGCCGCGTCGGCGCCGGGCCCGGCCACGGTATTGAGAAAGAGCTGATGGTCGTACTGGCGGTAGACCCAACGGGCCGAGCGCAACATGGAAAGAAGGTCGGCGGCGCAATCGGTGGCCGGGTCCGGTGGCGGCGCGGTGCGAGGAGTCGGCGCGGAACGGGGCCGATCGTAGAGCGGCGCATCGTCAGAGAGCGAGGCGGCCGGCACATCGGCGAGGATCGGGCCCTCGAGACCGTCGCGGATGCGCAGGCGCCCGCCGCCGGCGGGGTCGGGCGCGGTCACCGTGCCGATCACGGTCGCGGTGACCTCCCACTTGGCGCAGATGGCCGACACCGCCGGCCACGACTCCGGCGTCACGATGGCGAGCATGCGCTCCTGGCTCTCGCTCGTCATCACCTCCCACGGCTCCATCCCGTCCTCACGCCGCGGCACCGCCGAGACGTCGACGTCCATGCCGACGCCGCCACGTCCCGCCGTCTCGCTCGTCGCGCAGGCGAGACCGGCACCGCCGAGGTCCTGGATCCCGACGACGAGTTTGGTGTCGAGGAGCTCGAGGCACGCCTCGATGAGCCGCTTCTCTTCGAACGGGTCGCCGACCTGGACGCTCGGCCGCTTCGTGTCGTCCGCTGCGCCCACGTCGTCGCCGCTGAAGCCGGCCGAGGCCAGCACGCTCACGCCGCCGATGCCGTCCCGGCCGGTGCTCGAACCCAGCAGCACGGCGAGATTGCCCGGTCCTGACGCGATGCCCAGAACGAGGCGGTCGGTCGGCAACGCGCCCAGGCACAGCACGTTGACGAGCGGGTTCTGCGCGTAACAGCGGTCGAAGGTGAGCTCGCCGCCGACGGTGGGGACACCGACGGAGTTCCCGTAGCCCGAGATGCCGGCGACCACCCCTTCGACCAGCCAGCGCTGGCGGGGGTCGTCCGGCGGTCCGAAGAAGAGCGGATCCATCACCGCCAGGGGGCGGGCCCCCATGGTGAAGATGTCGCGCAGGATGCCGCCCACCCCGGTGGCCGCGCCCTGGTACGGCTCGATAGCCGAGGGATGGTTGTGGCTCTCGATGCGGATGGCGACGGCGATGCCGTCACCGGCGTCGATGACGCCCGCATTTTCGCCCGGACCGACCAGAACGCGCGGGCCCTCTGTGGGCAGGCGGCGCAGGTGCAGGCGCGACGATTTGTAGGAACAGTGCTCGCTCCACATGACCGCATAGAGGGCAAGCTCGAGGTGGTTCGGAGGGCGTCCGAGGATCTTGCCGACCGCCTCGTACTCGTCGTCGGTGAGGCCGAGCGCCCGGTGCAGCGACTCCTCGCCTGCGGCGTGGTCGGGCGGAGCCGCCTCGGCCGGGGGAGTCATGATGGCTCCCAGGATAGAGGCCCAAACGTGTGGTTCCGGCTCTTCGGGCGTGTCAGCCCGGTCGATCGGCCCGCAGCACGGCGAGGTCGCGCTCGGCCCACGTCACGGTGGCCTCGAACCCGGCGTCGGCCAGCCATGCCAGCTGGTCGGCGCTCGTCGAGGGCCGGTCGTAGTCGTCGCTCAAGGGGATCCCGCCGTCGCCCGGGTCCTCGGGGATGACGACGTCGCCGAGCACGAAGCGGCCGCCGGGTCGGAGCACCGTGGCGATGCGTGCGAACAGGGACGCCTTCGCCGGGCCATCGAGATGGTGCACGGCCAGGGCGGACACGACCAGGTCGAAGGGGCCACGGGGCAGCGGGTCGGCCAGATCGCCGACCCGGAGGTCGATGCGGAGTCCGGACAACCGCGCGGCGGCCGCCTCGAGCATGGCGGGGCTCTCGTCGATCCCGGTGGCGGTGGCCCCCGGGTGGAGCGCCAGCACGGCCGCCAGGGTCTCTCCGGTGCCGGTGCCCAGGTCGAGCAGCTGGGCGGTCTCGACGCCATCGGTGGACCGCGCCACCTCCTCCTGGAGCCGTGCGTAGCCCGGCACCTCGGCCCGCATGAGGTCCATGTAGGTGGCGGGATCGAAATGGAACTGGCTCACCCCGCCAGGATGGCGGCCCCTTCGGGGCCGGTCCAGAGGGGGGCCGGCACCAGGGCCCAGGATGACCGGCAGACGAAATAGCTGTTCTCTGATTCCGCAATGCGTCCTGCGCAACGTCGGGGAATACATGAATCACGGCGATCAGCGATGCAAAATAACCCGCCAGAAAAGTGGGCCGATTGGCCGATAAGGCGCTCTGCGATGCGGCACAATGGGAGCATGCCTCCAAAGGGAAAGACCTCGGCTCCTCGCAAGCCCATGAGCACCGGCCACAAGGCCGCGCTGGCTCGTGGGCGCGCCGAGAGTGCAACCGTCCGCCACTATCTCGAAGCCGTCGAGACCTCCAAGCCCAAGCGTGGGCGCAAGCGGACACCCGCGTCCATCGACCGCCGGCTCGGCACGATCGAGTCGCAGCTCGCCGGGGCCGACGCCCTGACCCGGCTGCACCTGCTCCAGGAGCAGAAGGACCTGCTCGACGAGCGCTCCCGGGTCGACCAGGTGAAGGATCTCTCCGCGCTCGAGAAGCAATTCACCAAGGTGGCCAAGGCGTACGGCGAGCGCAAGGGGATCACGTATTCGACCTGGCGCGCCGCCGGGGTGAGCGCCGCGGTACTGCAGAAGGCCGAGATCTCCCGAGCGAGGACCTGAGGCCGCAGCCGGCACCCGACGCTCGGCGTCAGGCCGCGGCTTTCTGTCGCGTCCGGTGATGTCGTGGCGTGTCCTTTTCGGAGTTCTGCCCGCCGGGTGCCGGGGCAAAGAACTGCTCGACCGCCTGCGCCAACCCGGCCGAAATGACGCGTTGTCCTGATTGGCTCTCGGCGATGCTGGCCTCGAAGGGGTCCGTGATGAACAACGGCTCGATGAGCGCACCCGGCATCGTGCTCGGCGTGGTGAACCAGCCCAGATCGGCCGGCCCGAGCAGCAGCAGGTGCCCGTAGTCCCCCGCCGCCGCCGACAGCGCCGGGCCACCCAGCTCGCTGTCGTCGATGACGCCGAGGCTCGGGATCGACCAGCCCTGTGCGTTCATCGCGCTCAGCACGTCGTTCTGCACCAGGTTCGCCAGCTTCAGGTTCTGCGCGCTGAAAGGACGGGCGCTGTCGTAGCCGGTGACACTCCCTGCGTTCAGCGATGACGCGCCGGCGTCGAAATAGATGCCGACGAGGACGTTCGCCCTGCTGAGGTCGGCACACCGGTCACGGGCAGCCACGTCGTCGTGCACGCCCTGCACGGTGAACAGACCGCCGGAGACGTCGTCGGATTGCGGGCGGCTCACGGTCTCGTCGCCGGTACGCGAGACCACCACGGTGAACCCCTTGGTGCGGAGCAGCGCCATGGTGTCGAGCTCGACGGGCAGCGTTTCGTCTGCCTCGTCGACGGGGTCGCCGGCCTCGTCCTCCCCCACCCCGCCCGGATCGATCCCGCCGTGCCCGGCGTCGAGGAAGACCGTGAGGTGCCGGTCCCCTGTGGTGGGCGGGTACTCCACGCATGCTCCCGGCTCGAACGCATGCGCGTCGACGGGCTGGCCCTCATCGAGGCGGCGCGAGGCCCCCGTTCGCTGCGTCGCCCCCCACGCCGCCGGCACCTGCCCGAGGAGGCAGAGCGCGGCGAGCACGAGCGCGCACGAGATCATGCGCCGGACGGTCCACAGTGGGCACACAGCGCGTGCTCTGCTCCACGCCCGCGTCCCGTGCACAGCACGTCACCATACGGAACGTCGCTGCGTTTTTAGTGGCACCCCGGCGACGCAACGCGGCGGGACGCGACGGGGATCAAGCGGCCGCGCGCGCCACGACCGCATCGACGAGCGACCGCAACAGCACCAAGCCGTCGACGGAGCCGAGCAACGCGTGGCTGGCGCGCTCGGGGTGCGGCATGAGGCCGACCACGTTGCCCGCCTCGTTCGCGATGCCGGCGATGGCGTCGACCGACCCGTTCGGGTTGTCGGCGTACCGCAGCACCACCCGGTCCTCGTCGTGGAGGCGGCGGAGCGTCTCGTCGTCGCACGTGTAGTTGCCGGAGAAGTGGTTGATCGGGATGACGAGCTCGTCGCCGACCCGCGCGCCCGAAGTGAGGGCCGATGACGTCGAGGCCACGACGAGTCGCACCGGCTCGCAGAGGAAGCGGAGCCGCCCGTTCTTCTGGAGTGCCCCCGGCAGGAGGCCGGCCTCGGTCAGGACCTGAAAGCCGTTGCAGATGCCGATCACCGGGCCGCCGGCCCGGGCGAACGCGGCGACCGCGTCCATGACCGGCGAAAAGCGCGCCAGGGCACCGGGTCGCAGGTAGTCGCCGTGGGCGAAGCCGCCCGGCAGCACGACCGCGTCGACCGCTCCCACCTGGTGGTCGCCGTGCCAGAGCAGGACGCCGTCGGCCCCGGCCGCCTCGAGCGCCTGCACCACGTCGTGCTCGCAGTTGGTGCCCGGGAAGACGACCACACCGATGCGCAGCGCCACGTCAGATCGCCTCGAGCTCGAGGCGGCTCTGCTCGATCACCGGGTTGGCCAGCAGCCGGTCGGCCAGTTCGGTCGCCGTCGTGCGCGCCGCACTCTCGTCGGCCGCGTCCACCTCGAAGCTGAAGGAGCGGCCGGCCCGCACGTGCGCCACGCCGTCGAACCCGAGGGCGGGCAGGGCGCGCTCAATCGTGGCGCCCTCGGGGTCGGCGATACCGGGCCGCAGTTGCACCTCGACCCGGGCGCGGAACCTCATGGCGTCGCACCGTACCAGTCGTCCAACGAGCGCCCGGTGACACGTTCGTAGGCGGCGACGTAACGCGCCGACATGGCCGACTGGACGTCATCAGGCAGTGCCGGCGGCGGTGGCGTGCGATCCCAGGGTTGCGCGGCCAGCCAGTCGCGCAGGGGCTGCTTGTCGAACGCCGGCGGCGTCGTGCCGGGCACGACCTGGTCGGCCGGCCAGTACCGCGAGGAGTCCGGCGTGCAGATCTCGTCGCACAGGCTGAGTACACCGTCGACGTAACCGAGCTCGAATTTCGTGTCCGCCAGCACGAAGCCGGCGGCGGCGGCGCGGGCGGCCGCCCGCCGGTACAGCTCGAGGGACACAGTACGCGCCTGCAGGGCTGCCTCTGCGCCCACGAGGTCCACGGCCGCCTCGAAATCGATGTTGAGGTCGTGGCCCTCGGTCGCCTTGGTCGACGGCGTGAACATGGGCTCGTCCAGCCGGCTGGCCAGCTGCAGCCCCTTGGGCATGGCCATCCCGTGCACGGTGCCCGACTGCTCGTACTCCTTGAAGGCCGAGCCGGCCAGGTAGCCCCGGACGACGCACTCGAGGTGGAGCATCTCGGCCCTGCGTACCAGTACGGCTCGCCCCGCCCACTCCGGCGGGAGCGTCAGCCCGTCCAGCTGGCTTTCGATGTCCGCCGGGCCGACGGCCATGATGGTGCCGGGCACGACGTCCGCCATCTCCTCGCACCAGAACGACGTCATGGCGGTGAGCACGCGGCCCTTGTGCGCGATCGGTTCGGCCATGATGACGTCGAAGGCACTGACCCGGTCCGACGCCACCATGAGCAGACGGTCGCCACCGGCGTCGTAGAGCTCTCGCACCTTGCCCGAGTGGACCCGGGGCAGGGTGGAGGCGTCGGTCACAGCGACACCAATGCGTCGGCAAAGCGATCGACGTGCCGCAGGGTGCGCCCGAGATCGAAGGCCTCGTCCAGCTGTGCGGCGGTGAGCGTGACGTCGGGGTCCGCCTCGAGGACGGCGCGGAACGCGCGGCGCTCGGACCACGCCTGCCGCGCGTCACGCTGGACGATGCGGTAGGCCCCGTCGCGCGTCAGCCCGGCCGAGACGAGCGCGAGGAGCACCGGCTGGGAGAAGACGAGGCCTAGGGTGCCCTCGGTCAGGTTCTCCAGGGCCCGCTCCGGGTGGATGACGAGGCCCTCGGCCAGGCCGGTCGCCTTGCGCAGGACGTAGCAGGCCAGAAGCGATCCGTCGGGGAGGGCGACCCGCTCGACCGAGCTGTGGGAGATGTCGCGCTCGTGCCAGAGCGCCACGTCTTCCAGCCCCGCGCTCAGGTAGCCCCGCAACAGGCGGGCCAAGCCGCAGAGCCGCTCGGAGAGAATCGGGTTGCGCTTGTGCGGCATGGCCGAGCTGCCCTTCTGGCCGGCGCCGAAGGGCTCCTCCACCTCGCCGAGCTCGCTCCGCGCCAGGTGCCGGATCTCGGTGCACATCAGCTCCACCGTGGCGCCGATGGACGCGCAGGCGTAGAAGTACTCGGCGTGGCGGTCGCGGGACACCACCTGGGTGGCCGGCACCGGGGTCAGGCCGAGTGCGGCGCACACCCTCGCCTCGACCGCCGGGTCGATGTTCGAGTACGTGCCGACCGCACCCGAGAGCTTGCCCACCGCCACCGCCTCGCGGGCCGCCCGCATCCGCCGGCGATCGCGATCGGCTTGCAGCGCCCAGAGCGCGAACTTGGCACCGAACGTGGTCGGTTCGGCGTGCATCCCGTGGGTCCGGCCGGTGACCGGCACGTGCATGAGCTCGAGGGCCCGTGCCTTGAGTACCGTGATGAACGCATCGAGGTCGGCCAGGAGAAAGTCCGCCGCCTTCGTCAGGGTGGCGCACAGCGCGGTGTCCACCACGTCGGACGAGGTCAGCCCGTAGTGGATGAGCGAGCCCGCCGGGGGTCCGATGCGCTCCTGCACGACGTCGACGAAGGCGGCCACGTCGTGGTCGGTGATCCTTTCGCGCTCGAGCACCTCGGCCACGAACACGTCGTCGACCGTGGGCGCCTTGGCCCGGCAGGTGGCGGCCTCGTCGGTCGGGACGTTGCCCAACGCGGCCTGGGCCTCGGTGGCCAGCAGCTCGACTTCGAGCCACATGGAGAACCGGGCCGCGTCGGTGAACAGCGCAGCCATGTCCTCGGGGGAATAGCGCGGGATCATCGGGCGCTCTCGCGGCCTGCCAGCGCGGACTCGGCCGCTCGGGCCGCGATGTCGTGGCGCAGCTGCATGCCCTCCCATTCGATCGGTGCCGCGGCCGCGTAGGCGTTGGCTCGCGCGTCGTCGAGCGTGGGCGCGATCGCCGTGACGCCGAGGACGCGCCCGCCGGCCGTGTGGAATGGGCCACTGGCACCGTGGCGCCCCGTGCCGGCGTGGAACACGGTGGTGCCGGCGACCTCGGCGACGGACTGGCCCGTGGGCGAGAGGCCCTCGATCGTGTCGCCCAGTCGAGGGCTCTCGGGATAGCCCTGCGAGGCCAACACGACGCACACCGCGGCGGCGTCGGCGAACGAGGGCGGGGCCACCTCGTCCAGCACGCCGTTCGCCACGGCGAGCAGCAGCTCGGCCGGGTCGGACGCCAGCAGCGGGAGCACGACCTGGGCCTCGGGGTCGCCGAAGCGGACGTTGTACTCAATGACCTTGGGGCCCTCGGGCGTCAGCATGAGCCCGGCGTAGAGCACGCCGCGGTAGTCGATGCCGCGCCGGCGCAGCTCCTCGACCAGCGGCAGCACCGCGGTGTCCATCAGGCGGGCGACGTCGGTCGCGCCGACCTGCGGCATTGGCGTGTACGCGCCCATCCCCCCGGTGTTGGGCCCGGTGTCGTCGTCGCCGATCCGTTTGAAGTCCTGGGCCGGGACGAGCGGCACGGCGTGCGTCCCGTCGCAGAGGACGAGGAGGGAGCACTCCTCTCCTTCGAGCCCCTCTTCGATCACGACGTTGCGGCCGGCCTCGCCGAAGGCCGCGCCGGACAGCTTGGCGGCGACGTCGGCGCGGGCCTCCTCGATCGTCCTCGCCACGAGCACGCCCTTTCCCGCGGCGAGCCCGTCGGTCTTGATCACCCACGGTCCGGGCATCGTCTCGAGGTACGCCAGGGCGTCTGGGGTCTGGAGCGCATCGAAGGCCGCGAAGCGTGCCGACGGGACGCCTGCCGCGCGCAGGGCCTCTTTCATGAACGCCTTCGACCCCTCCAAGAGCGCACCGTCGGCACCGGGCCCGACGACCGCCTTGCCCTGTGCGCGCAGCGTGTCGGCCAGGCCCGCCACCAGGGGGGCCTCCGGGCCGATGATGTAGAGGTCGGCCTCGACGTCCTCGACGGGGGCGTCGGCCACGGTGATGGGCGGGGCCATGCCCGGGTTACCCGGCGTCACGACCACGTCGGCCGTGCGCGCCAGGGTGTGGGCGAGCGCGTGCTCGCGTCCTCCGCTGCCGACGACGCAAACCCTCACGCGATAGCGAAGGTGACGGTCTGTTCGCGGCCCGGGCCGACGCCCACCAAACGGACCGGGACGCCGATCTGCTCGGAAAGGAACGCGATGTAGTCGCACGCCGCCGCGGGAAGGTCGCCCGGTGCGGTCGCGGCGGTGAGATCGGTGCGCCAGCCCGGCAGCTCCTCGTAGACCGGCACCACTTTGTGGAACGTCGATTGGTGGTACGGCAGGTGCGTGTAGCGGATGCCGTCGGCCTCGTAGGCGACGCACACCTTCACCGTCTCGAACGTGTCGAGCACGTCGAGTTTCGTGAGGGCGACCTCGGTCATCGAGTTGAGCCGCACCGCCTGGCGCAGCATGACGGCGTCGAACCAGCCGCACCGGCGCCGGCGCCCCGTATTCGTGCCGAATTCGTGGCCTCGCTCGACGAGGAGCTCGCCGACGTCGTTGTCTTGCTCGGTGGGGAACGGGCCGGCCCCGACGCGCGTCACGTAGGCCTTCGCGATGCCGATGACCCGCTCGATGTCGCGCGGCCCCAGTCCCGACCCGGTGCAGGCGCCGCCGGCCACCGGGTTCGAGGAGGTGACGAAGGGATAGGTCCCGTGGTCGAGATCGAGGAAGGTGGCCTGCGCGCCCTCGAGGAGCACCTGGCGTCCCATGTCCATGGCGTCGTGGACCATGCCGACGGTGTCGCCCACCATCGGTTCGATGCGCGGGGCGTACTCGCCCAGGTAGTGGCCGGCGATGTCGGCGGCCGAGAGCGGGAGGCGGTTGTAGACCTTGGCCAGGACGGCGTTCTTCTCCTTGAGCGCGACGTCGAGCTTCTCGCGGAAGATTTTCGGGTCAAAGAGATCCTGGACCCGGAGCCCGACCCGCGTCGCCTTGTCGGCGTACGCGGGGCCGATACCCCGCTTCGTGGTGCCCAATGCGTTCTTCCCGAGGAAACGTTCGGTCACCCGGTCGAGCTCCTGGTGGTAGGGCATGATCAGGTGGGCGTTGCCGCTCACCACGAGCCGGCTGACGTCGACACCTCGGGCCGCCAGCGCGTCGAGTTCTTCGAGCAGCACGGCAGGATCGACGACGACGCCGTTGCCGATGATCGGCGTGATGTGGTCGTAGAGGATGCCGCTCGGGACGAGTTGGAGGGCGAAGGCCTCGCCGTGCACGACGATGCGGTGCCCGGCGTTGTGGCCGCCCTGGTAGCGCACCACCATGTCCATCTCGCTCGCGACGAGGTCGGTGAATTTGCCCTTCCCCTCGTCGCCCCACTGGGTCCCGACCACCACGGTTGCGGGCACGCGCCTCTCCGTTCGCTCTGTCGCTCGGATTACGAGCCAGTGTACCGCTCCCGAAATGGGGGTCGTCCCACGATCAGGGTGGCGAAGGCCCCTCAACAGGGCGGTTTCGTCCGCGCGCGCCCAGGGTATCGGCCGCGAGAGGGGCCGGACCGAACGATCGATCGAGCAGCGGCCGGGGAAAAGGGGTTTTGTCGTGGCAAACGAGCTGGCGAACACGAAGGTGGCCTTCGTCGTGGCCAACGAGGGCATCGAGCAGGCGGAGCTGCTGCGGCCCTGGCAGGCCGTGGCGGATGCCGGGGGCGAGCCCCAGGTGGTCGCCCCGCACGCGGGCATGGTCGAGACCATGTGCCACCTCGACCGGGCCGACCGGTTCCCCGTCGACCAGGTGACGGACAAGGCCCACGCCCAGGACTTCGATGCCGTGGTGCTCCCCGGCGGCGTGGCCAATTCGGATCGCCTGCGGACCGATGCCGCCGCCGTGGACTTTCTCATGGCGATGTTCGAGGCGGGCAAGCCGCTGGCCGCCATCTGCCACGGGACTTGGCCCCTCATCGAAGGTGACCTCGTTGCAGGCCGCACCGTCACGTCGTGGCCGAGCCTGCAGTCGGATCTGCGCAACGCCGGTGCCTACTGGGTTGACCGCGACGTCGTCGTGTGCCGGCTGGGCATCAACACGATCGTCACCAGCCGCGGGCCGGGCGACCTCGGGCCGTTCTGCCGCAGCCTCATCGACGTGTTCGCGCCGGCAGAGGTACTCGTCTGACCCTTGTCCGCGTCCGCGGCCTTGCGACGGCCGCATGATCTTCCTCTCTTCGCACGCGACCTGCGACTAGCGTGCGTGCCGTCGGCCCTCTGGCAAGGCCGGCCCGCAGGGGAGGCGGATTGGCGATGCACAGCGGGATCTGGAAAAGGGCGGCGTGTGCGCTCGCGGGAACGGTTGCACTTTTGGGTGGCGCGCTCTTCGGGCTCGCAGCGGCGGCTGCGCCGGCCGGCGCCGTCCCCGGTCCCAGCTTGACGGTGTCGGTGAGCAGCGTGGCCTTCAATGAGACGACGCTCGGAGATTTCAGCGGTCCGATCCAGTTCACCTTTACCAACACGAACGGGTCGCAGCCGGACACCATCAGCGCGATCACGGGGTTCACCATCACGGGCCCGGGAGCCAATGACTACACCGGAGTCCCAGAAGACGACTGCACCCTCGATGGGGTCGGCGACATCACCCTGGCGGCTGCGGGCTCGCCGGGTTCGACGTGCACCTTCGACAACTTCTTCGACCCCGGCGCGCTGGGCGCGCGCCCGGCGACCTTGACGGTGAACGACTCGCTGGACTCGGGTGTCACGATCGGCTTTTCCGGTACGGGAGGTATCGGGTACTACCAGGCGTCCGCCTCAGGGGCGATCGCCCACTTTGGCGACGCCGGCTATTTCGGTGACGCGTCGGGCATGGCGCTCAACAAGCCGATCGAAGGGATCGCCCAGACCGGCGACAACGGTGGCTACTGGCTGGTGGCCTCCGACGGCGGGATCTTCAACTACGGCGACGCCGGCTTCTTCGGCTCCGCGGGCAGCTTGCAGCTGAACAAGCCGATCGTCGGCATGGCCTCGACTGGCGACAACGGCGGTTATTGGCTCGTTGCCTCCGACGGCGGGATCTTTGCCTACGGCGACGCCCAGTTCGCGGGGTCCACCGGTGGTCTCAACCTGAACAAGCCGATCGTCGGCATGGCGCCCACGGCCGACGGCGGCGGCTATTGGCTCGTGGCCTCAGACGGTGGCATCTTCAACTACGGCGACGCGGGCTTCTTCGGGTCGGCCGGGTCGATGCACCTGAACCAGCCGATCGTGGGCATGGCGGCCACCCCTGACGGCGGGGGCTATTGGCTCGTGGCAGCCGACGGCGGGATCTTCTCGTACGGCGACGCCCAGTTCTCCGGCTCGGCCGGATCTCTCCATCTCAACCAGCCCATCGTCGGTATGACGGCCATGCCGGACGGCGGGGGCTACTGGTTCACCGCCGCCGACGGCGGGCTCTTCAACTACGGGGACGCGCCGTTCTCCGGCAGCAGCGCGGGCCAGCTGAGCAACGTGGTCGCGATGACCAGCGACGGTGCGCCCACCCTGCAGGCGTTCCTCGACCAGCCGGCGATCCGGTCGCATCTGGCCGGGGCGCGGCCGCCGTACGGGACGATCCCGGACGGTCCCCACTTCGCCGGGGCCTGACCCGACAGGCCGCGTCCGCGCCGTGCGGGATGCGTCAGCTCAGGACGATCTGGTCGTCCTCCACGTCGACGTGCACCGTCGATCCGTCGAGATAGCGGCCCTCGAGCAGCGCCAGTGCCAGCGGGTCCTCGATGTTGCGCTGGAGCACCCGCCGCAGCGGCCGGGCGCCGTAGTCGGGGTCGTAGCCCGTCTTGGCCAGCCACTCCTCGGCCGCGGGCGTCACCTCGAGCGAGAGGCGGCGCTCCGCCAGGCGTGAGCGCAACCGGCCCAGCTGGATATCGACGATCACGGCCAGGTCCTCCCGGCTCAGCTGCTTGAAGCGCACGATCTCGTCGATCCGGTTGATGAACTCGGGCTTGAAGTAGTCCGAGGGCTCGCCCTTGAGGTTCGACGTCATGATCAGCACCGTGTTGGTGAAGTCGACCGTGCGACCCTGCCCGTCGGTCAACCGCCCGTCCTCGAGCACCTGCAGGAGAATGTTGAACACGTCGGGGTGCGCCTTCTCAATCTCGTCGAGCAGCACCACCGCGTACGGCCGGCGGCGTATCGCCTCGGTCAGCTGGCCGCCCTCGTCGTACCCGACGTAGCCGGGCGGCGCGCCCACGAGCCGCGACACGTTGTGCTTCTCCTGGTACTCGCTCATGTCGATGCGGATGATGGCCCGCTCGTCGTCGAAGAGGTACTCGGCCAGTGCCCGCGCCAGCTCGGTCTTGCCGACGCCCGTCGGGCCCAGGAAGAGGAACGACCCGATGGGCCGGTTGGGGTCGCTCAGCCCGGCGCGGCTGCGCCGGATGGCGTTGGCCACGGCGGAGACTGCCTCGTCCTGTCCCACCACGCGCTCGTGGAGGGTGGACTCGAGCCGCACCAGCTTCTGCACCTCGCCCTCCAGGAGCCGCGACACCGGGACGCCGGTCCAGCGCGAGACCACCTCGGCGATGTCCTCGGGGTCGACCTCTTCCTTGAGGAAGCGGCTGCCGGCCTGCAGCTTGGCCAGGTCCTCGTTGGCCTCCGTGATGCGGCGCTCCAGTTCGGGCAGCTCGCCGTAGCGGATCGCCGCGGCGCCCGCGAGGTCGGCGTCGCGTTCGAGCCGCGCCGCCTCCTCCTCCTTGTACGTCTTCTCCTCCCGCAGTTGGCTGACCGCGTTGAGGTAGCTCTTCTCCTGCTCCCAGTGGGCCGCCATGGAGTCGCGCTGCTCGCTCATATCGGCCAGCTCACGCTGCAGCCGATCGAGGCGCTCGCGCGACGCGTCGTCGCTCTCCTTCTCGAGCGCCAGCTTCTCGATCTCGAGCTGGCGGATGCGCCGGGTGATCTGGTCGAGCTCGGTCGGCATGGAGTCGATCTCGATGCGCAGCTTCGACGCCGCCTCGTCAATGAGGTCGATCGCCTTGTCGGGCAGGAAGCGCCCGGTGACGTAGCGGTCCGACAGCACCGCCGCCGCCACCAGTGCGGCGTCCTGGATCCGCACCCGGTGGTGTGCCATGTAGCGCTCGGACAGCCCGCGCAGGATCGCGATGGTGTCCTCCACCGAGGGCTCCCCCACGAACACCGGCTGGAAGCGCCGCTCCAGCGCGGCGTCCTTCTCAATGGACGTGCGGTACTCGTCGAGCGTGGTCGCGCCGATCAGGCGCAGCTCCCCCCGCGCCAGCATGGGCTTGATCATCTGGCCGGCGTCCATGGCGCCCTCGGCCGCGCCGGCGCCCACGATGGTGTGGAGCTCGTCAATGAACGTGACGATCTCGCCCTGGGCGTCGGTGATCTCCTTGAGCACCGCCTTCAGGCGCTCCTCGAACTCGCCGCGGTACTTGGCGCCGGCCACCATGGAGCCCATGTCGAGCGCGACGACACGCTTGCCCTTGAGGCCCTCGGGCACGTCGCCCTCGATGATCCGGTTGGCCAGCCCCTCGACGATGGCCGTCTTGCCCACCCCGGGCTCGCCGATCAGCACCGGGTTGTTCTTGGTCCGGCGCGACAGCACCTGGATCACCCGGCGGATCTCCTCGTCTCGCCCGATGACCGGGTCGAGCTTGCCCTCGCGCGCCGCCTCGGTCAGGTCGCGGCCGTACTTGGCCAGGGCCTGGTACGTCTGCTCGGGATCGGGCGTGGTCACGCGGTGGTTCCCCCGCACGGTCCGCAACGCGGCGAGCAGCGCGTCCTTGGTGACGCCGATCTGATCGGCGAGCGCCAGTACCAGGTGCTCGACCGAGACGTAGTCGTCGCCCAGGTCGCGGCGGTTCTGGTCCGCCGACTCCAAGATTCCCCGGGCGTCGCGCGACAGTGCCGGCTCCGAGCCGCCGCTCGCCTGGGGCAGCCGCAACAGCTGGTCGTGCACCTTGCCCGCCAGCACGTCGGGGTCGACTCCGACCTGCGAGAGCAGCGGGCGCGTCATGGTGTCCTGCTGCTGGAGCAGCGCGTCGAGCAGGTGCGCCGGCGTCAGCTCCGGATGGTTCGACGACGCGGCGTGGCCGGTGGCCGCGCTGAAGGCGGCCTTCATGTTGTTGGTCCAGCGTTCTGGGTCTATCGGCATCGGGCCGTCCTCTTTGTTCTCTTCCTCGTCACTTTCGTTGTCATGCCCGGCGGAGGCGTCTTCACGCCCGGTTCCGGCGCGCCGAGCGGTACGGCACCGGCGCCTGGCGCACCGGCACCAGGTCGCGCCGGTACTGGCGGTGCGTCGCCGCCACCGCGTCGAGCGCGGCGGCCCGCACGGCCACGAGCTCGTCACGCAGGCGGGCCAGCTCGCTCTCGAGCTGGAGCACCCGGCGCACCCCCTCGAGGTTGAGCCCTGTCGCGGTCAGCTCCTGGATGTGGCGCAGACGCGCCAGGTCGCTCTCGGAGAACCGCCGGCTCCCGCCGCTCGTCCGCGACGGGTCCAGCAGGCCCTTGCGCTCGTAGATGCGCAGCGTCTGCGGGTGCATGCCGGTGAGCTCGGCCGCCACCGAGATCACGTAGACCGCCTGGTTGGCGTCCCGCACCAGCTCGGGCCGGTCGCGCTCAGCCATGCTCCCTCACCGCCCCGGTCACGACTCCACCGCCGTCTCCGGCGCCGCCTCGGTCACGGCGGCCAGCGATTCGACCGCCGCCCGCTGCTCTTCGGTCAGCTCGGTCGGCACCAGCACCTCGATCTTCACCAGCAGGTCGCCCGGCTTCCCGCCGTTGCGGCCCGAGCCCGCCGCCACACCGCGCCCGCGCACGCGCAGCACGCGCCCCGACTGTGTGCCGGGCGGCACCTTGAGCGTGACCTTGCCGTCGAGCGTCGGCACGGTGATCGTCGTGCCCAGTGCGGCGTCGGGAAAGGTGATCGGCGCCGTCATGGTGAGGTTGCGCCCGCTGCGCCCGAACACGGGGTGCTTCCCCACGTGCACGACAACGTAGAGGTCGCCCGGCGGCGCCATGCCCTGCCCGGGCGCGCCGCGCCCCTTCACCCGGATGCGCTGGCCACCTTCGACCCCGGGCGGGATGCGCACCTTGATGGAGCGGACCTTCTGCTCGGTGCCGGTGCCGTGGCAGACCGGGCACGGCGTGTCGAACAGCACGCCCCGCCCTACGCAGTCCGGGCAGACGGTGCTGAGGGAGAACAGCCCCTGGTTGTCGTTGAGGCTCCCGGTCCCGCCGCAGCGCGGGCACGTGTGCGTCGACGTCCCCGGCGCCGCGCCGCTGCCGCGGCAGTTCGAGCACCGCACCTCCTGGGGCACGTTCACCGACGTGGTCACGCCGTGCACCGCGTCCTGGAAGGACAGGTGCAGCTGCGCCTCCATGTCGGCGCCCCGTTGCGGGCCGCGCTGTTGGGTCGTGCGCGTCCGGCCGCCCCCGAACAGGCCTCCGAAGAGGTCGCTCAGGTCGCCCATGTCCTCCATGCGGAACGTGCCGCCACCCGGAGCGCCGAAGCCGCCGACCGGCCCGTGCGTGCGGACCTCGTCGTACTCCTTGCGCTTCTCGGGATCGCCGAGCACGTCGTAGGCCGCGCTGATCTCCTTGAAGCGCTCCTCCGAGCCCGGATTGGCGTCAGGGTGGTATTGCTTCGCCAGCTTCCGGTAGGCGCGCGTGATCTCCTTGTCCGACGCCGTCGAGACGACGCCGAGCACCTTGTAATAGTCCTTCTCGAACCATTCCCGTTGTGCCGCCATGGATCAGTTCACCCCCGCACGCGGACCATCGCCGGGCGCAGGACCTGCCCCTTCCAGCGGTAGCCCGAGCGCAGCACCTCGTCGACCATCGTCTCGGGGTCGCCGGCCACGCCCTCGGTGTGCGCGACCGCGTCGTGGACCGAGGGGTCGAAGGGGACGTTGCGCTGGTCGACGCGCTCGAGCCCCTCCTTGGCCAGGATGTCCATGAGCATGGCCCGCGAGGCGCGCAGCGCCTTGCCGTCCTCGGTGAGGTCGAGCGACTCGTGGAAGTGCGCCTCGGCCAGGTCGAGCGTGTCGAGCACCGGCAGCAGCTTGTTCACCAGGTCCGACGCCGCGCGCGCCGTCTGCTCGCCCTGCTGGCGGGTTATGCGCTTGCGATAGTTCTCGAAGTCGGCCTGCGTGCGCTGGAGCGCGAGCAGGTACTCGTCGCGTTCTCGCGCCAGCACCGCCACGGGGTCGAGCACCTCGGCCGCGGCGGCGCCGGGGCCCTGCTCTTCTGCGCCCACCGGAGCAGCGGCCTCCTCCGTTGCCGCCACCCCGTCGGGCTCAGTTCCCTCGACCGCGTCCTCGGCGTGAGGGCGCTCGCCGTAGAGGCTCATTGCTCATCGACGATCTCGGCGTCGACGACGTCGTCGTCCGAGGTGCCCTCCTCGGCACCCGGAGCGCCGGAGCCTTCACCGTCGGGACCGCCCGAGGCCGACCCGGCCGAAGCCGAGGCCGACGCCTGCTCGTACAGGCGCTGGCTGAAGCTCTGCGACACGCCGACCAACTTCTCGGTCGCGTCCTTGATCTCCACGATCGACGTCCCGGCCAGGGCGTCCTTCACGCCCTTCAGTGCGGCCTCGACGTCGTCCTTCTCGGAGCCCTCGAACTTCTCGCCCTGCTCCTTGAGCAGCTTCTCGGTTTGGTACACGAGCGTGTCGGCCTGGTTTCGCACCTCAGCCTCCTCGCGGCGCGTGCGGTCGTCCTCGGCGTGGGCCTCGGCGTCGCGCACCATGCGGTCGATGTCGTCCTTGGCCAGTGACGACTGGCCGGTGATCGTCATCGACTGCTCCTTGCCCGTTGCCTGATCCCTCGCCGACACGTGGACGATCCCGTTCGCGTCGATGTCGAAGGTGACCTCGATCTGCGGCACGCCCCGGGGCGCGGGGGGCAGGTCGACGAGTTGGAACTTGCCGAGCGTCTTGTTGTACATCGCCATCTCGCGCTCGCCCTGGAGGACGTGGATCTCGACCGAGGGCTGGTTGTCCTCGGCGGTCGTGAAGACCTCGGAGCGCTTCGTCGGGATGGTGGTGTTCCGCTCAATCAGGCGGTGCATGATCCCGCCTTTGGTCTCGATGCCAAGGCTGAGCGGGGTCACGTCGAGGAGGAGGACGTCCTTCACCTCACCCTTCAGCACGCCCGCCTGGACCGCCGCGCCGATGGCGACGACCTCGTCCGGGTTGACGCCCTTGTGGGCCTCCTTGCCAGTCAT
>DASXEK010000056.1:0-10341 GCA_036490155.1 Acidimicrobiales bacterium
GGGTGGCGCCCCACCACACCCCAGCCCACGGTGATCCCCTCACCTTGACCCTGAACGGCCCGTGATACAACCGAATTCCATACTGACGATGCCTCGTCGGCACTTCTGTCGCTGCGGTGGGGTCAGTTCTGTCGCTGACCCCGAGAGCGGAAGACGGGATTCGAACCCGCGACCCTCACCTTGGCAAGGTGATGCGCTACCGCTGCGCCACTTCCGCGTTGGGAGACCACTCTATCGCGCTCCGGGTGCCGCTCCGGGTGGCAACGCCGGCGCAATGACCTGCCCGTTCAGCCCAGGAGAGGCGCCCGGATCGACCTGCACAAGCTCCGATAAATTCTGACTGTGCACCAGGACGAGAACACCACCGTGCTCAGCGGGTCCTTCGGGGCCGTTGCCGGGGAGTACGACCGCCTTCGATCGGGGCCACCACCGGAGGCGCTCGACTGGCTGTTGCCCGCGGGTACGAGCGACGTCCTCGAAATCGGGGCGGGCACAGGCATCCTGACCCGGCTCCTGGCCGAGCGGGTGCCCCACGTGACCGCCGTCGAGCCCGACGATCGCATGCGCGCTGTGATGGGTGCGTCGGCACCGGAGGTCGACGTCCGGGCCGGCCAGGCCGAGCAGCTTCCCGCCGAGAACTCCACCTTCGACGTGGTCATCGCGGCTTCGGCGTGGCACTGGGTCGACGAGGAGCGCGCCGTGCCCGAGGTTGCACGCGTGCTACGGCCCGGTGGCCGGCTGGCCCTGGTGTGGAGCGGCCCCGACCGCTCGGTCGACTGGATGCGCTCGCTCTGGGCCGGCGGCATCGTGTTCAGCCCCGAAGATCAGGACGCACTCGACCGTCGTCGGCGCGGTCGCCATGTCGTGAACCTCGAGGCCGGCGGCCCGAGCCCGTTCTCCCCGCCCGAGACTTCCCTCTTCCGCTGGACCAAGCCCATGACGCGCGAGGACCTCGTCGCCCTCTCGGCCACCTACAGCGCCATCATCACGATGGACGACGCCGCGCGCGAGCGGCACCTCGACTCCATGCGGCGCTTCCTCGACGCGCAAGACTTCCTGGCCGGGCGCGACATCATCGACGTGCCGATGCGCGCCTACTGCTGGCGAGCCGACAAACTCTGAACCCTGCTCGTCACCATGCTCGTCGCCCGATGAAGCTGCACCTCGGCACCTTCGGCACGCTTCTGTGACCCCACCTCGCGTCGGCTGAGTCCGCCCGCCACGATGGCTATGGCGCGGCGCCTCCAGCTGTGAACCGTCACCCAATCGTCGGGAAACTCACCCAACGCCCTACGGCCCTTGTGCGCCCGGCCACAGATCCAAGGCGCACCGTGTGCATGTCAGCCCGAACGGGCGGGCGCAACACACGAGACGAAAGGGCAACACACCATGAAGATCCGACTGCGCAACGTAGTGGCCATGGGCGCGCTGACCACCGGGCTGGTCGCCGGTGGTGCGCTCGTCGCCGATGCCGCGACCACTTCCGCGACGTCCACCACGGGCACCACGGGCTCGGGCGCGAGCACCAATTCTTCGACGACCACCCCGTCGTCGAGCTCGAGCACCGCCAATTCCGGGTCGGGGAGCTCGAGCTCCGGCTCCACCCACAACTGCCCGAACATGGGCGGCGGCTCGAAATCGGGCGCCAACGGGACGCCCCCCAACGGCGAGGGCGCGCCACCCGGCGGATCGGGCTCGACGCCGGCGTCGTAGCGACCGGGTCCCGCCCGGACAACACGCCCGGACAACAGAGGAAGGTGGTGTGGGCCGTCTCGCCAAGCGGCCCGCACCGCCGCCTCTCGGCGGGACGAGGAGGTGGCGGACGTGCAGGCGCAGCCCCGCAGGACCGCCGCGCGCTAGGCCGTCGCTCCGCGGGCGTCCAGCGCGCACACCACCAGCTCGGCCAGCGCGTCGTCGATGTGCGTGCCCAGCTCCTCGAGCTCGGGCAGCAACTTGCGGCAGGCGAAGAGCCCGAAGTGGACACGGTCGAGATACGAGAACACCGTCACGTTGAGCCCGATCCCCTCGGCGATCGGCCCGACGGGGTACAGGTCGACCACGCGGCTTCCCGCACAAAACAGGGAGAAGTCGGGGCCGCGCACGCTCGAGACCGTCACGTTGAACGGCGGCCGCACCTTGTCGAACAGGCGGGTGCCGGCGACAGCCCGGGCCAGCCGGGTGGTCAGCGCCGGCAGCGCGATCTGGGCCAGGTCGCCCAGGAAACGGCCCCGGTGCAGCTGCTCCTGCTCCTTGCCCACCCGGGCCGACTCGGAGATCGCGTCGAGCCGCTGGACCGGGTCGTCGAGGTCGCTCGCCAGCGACACGAGCATCCCCGAAATCTGGTTCCCCAGCGCCTCGGCCGCTCCCTCGGCGCCGGCGCGCGTCGATACGGGGACCATCGCCACGAGTGAGTGCTCGACCGACTCTTCCCGAGCCGCCAGGAGCCGGCGCAGCCCCCCCGACACGCAACCGAGGACGACGTCGTTCACCGTGCACTCGAAGACGCGGCCGACCATCTTCACGTCGTCGAGCGGCACCGACAGCGAGGCGAAGCGCTTGCGGTTCGTCACCGTCCCGTTGAACGAGGTCCGCGGTGCGGTGAAGAACCCCGGCGGCGGCTGCTCGGCGCGGCTGGCCAGCTGTCGGTTGTGCATGCCGAGGTCGGCCACCACGTCGACGCCCGCCTGGAGCGTCGACAGCGTCTGGCCGGGCTGGCGCGCCAGCGAGGTGGCCGCGTGCTTCAACATCGCTGCGTTGGACGGCAGCGAGTCGGGGTGCCATTCCTGCGGCAGCGCCACGACACGCGAGCGCGGGTTGAGGTCGAGGAACGCCGCCAGCACCGAGGCGCCGCTGACCCCGTCCAAGATGGCGTGATGCACCTTGGCCACCAACGCCGTCCGCTCCCCCTCCAGACCCTCGACCACGTGCATCTCCCAGAGCGGGCGGTCGGGATCGAGCTGGCGGCTCATCACGGCGGCCACGAAGGCGTCGAGCTCCGCCTTCCCGCCCGGCGACGGCAGGCTCGCCCGGCTCAGATGGTCGTCGAGCTCGAAGTCGGGGTCGTCCACCCAGACCGGGTGGTGCAGGCCGAAGGGCACCCGGATGGCGCGCTGGCGGAACGGCGCCACCAGGTGGAGGCGTTGCTCGATCACCCGCCTGATCTGCGCGTAGCGCGTCGTCGGCGAGAAGAGCGAGCGCCGGCCCTCGGGCGGGTCGAGCAGCAGGGCCACGCCCACGTGCATCGGCGTCGTCGGCGTCTCGAGCGACAGGAACGCCGCGTCCATACCGACCAGGGACCGCATCACCACCTCTTCTTACCCGTCTGCGCCGTTCCCGTCATCTGCGACTCATCTGCGACTCGTCAACGACCGGCCAACCCTCACGTGCCCGTGTGCCCGAAACCGCCGGTGCCACGCTCGGACGCGCCCAGCTCCTCGGCGCTCACGACCTCGAACGCCACCTGCTCCGCCCGCAGGATGACGAGCTGGGCGATGCGGTCCCCCCGGCGCACCTCGTAGGCGGCAGTCGGGTCGTGGTTGACGAGTACGACCTGGAGCTCGCCGCGGTAGCCCGAGTCGACCAGCCCCGGCGCGTTGAGGCAGGTGATCCCGTGCCGGGCGGCCAGGCCGCTGCGCGGCAACACGAAGCCGGCGTAGCCGTCGGGAATGGCGACCGCCACTCCCGTGGGCACGACGGCCCGGCCCCCTCCGCACGCCAGCACGACATCGGACCGGGCCAACAGGTCGGCACCGGCGTCGCCGGCCCGCGCGTACGAAGGCACGGGCAGCTCGGGGTCCAGCTGGTGCAGGGGGACGCGCAGCATCGACGGACCTTACAAGCCGGGCCATCGCCGGCCCGAACCGCCGCCCGGGCCACGCAGCACCGCCGCGGCCGCCCACTAGCATGCCCCCGGCATGCTGGCCTGGATCGATCTCGAGATGACGGGGCTCGATCCGGCGCGCCACACGATCGTCGAGATCGGCTCCCTCATCACCGACGACGACCTCACCATCGTCGCCGAGGGCCCGGACCTGGTGGTGCACGCGTCGCCCGAGGAGCTGGCCGAGATGGACGAGGTGGTGCGCAACATGCACACCCGCTCGGGCCTGCTCACCGCGATCGAGGCCTCGACCCTGACCCTGCCCGAGGCGGGCGCCCAGACGCTCGATTTCCTCAAGCAGCACATCCACCGGCCCCGCACCGTCCCGTTGGCCGGTAACTCCATCGGGACCGATCGCCGCTTCCTGGCCACCCAGCTGCCCGAGATCGAGGACTACCTGCACTACCGCTCGGTGGACGTCTCGACCATCAAGGAGCTGTGCCGGCGCTGGCGCCCCGAGGTGTACAAGGCCGCGCCGACCAAGAAGGGTGGGCACCGGGCGCTCCAGGACATCCGGGAGAGCGTCGGCGAGTTGGTCTACTACCGCACGGCGATCTTCGACCAGCCCGCCGCAACACAGGCGACACAGCGAACAGAGGCAACAGAGGCAACAGAGGAAGCACAGGAGGAGCGCACGTGACCACGACCGGCAAGGACACGCCGAAGATGTCCATGGCGGAGGCCAACGAGGCGCTCACGGCGCCGGGCCAGATCTTCGAGATGGAAGAGCTCGACATCCGCGGCGTCCCGACCCGCATCTGGAAGAACGCGCCCCCGTCCCTGCGCAGCGTCTTCGACATGTCGGCGGCGCACGGCGACGCCACCTTCATCGTCTACGAGGACGAGCGGACCAGTTTCGCCGAGCACTACCGCATCGCCTCGACGCTCGGCCACCGCCTGCAGGACACCTTCGGGGTCGAGAAGGGCGACCGCGTCGCCATCATCATGCGGAACATCCCCGAGTGGATCATCGCCTTCTGGGGCGCCGCCCTGGCCGGCGCCGTCGTCGTGCCGCTCAACGCCTGGTGGAGCGGCGAGGAGCTGCGCTACGGCCTCGAGGACTCCGGCTCCAAGGTCGCGTTCGTCGACACCGAGCGCGTCGAGCGCATCCGCTCCTTCCTGGGCGGCCTCGAGACCCTCAAGGCCGTCATCGTGGCCGACGAGCACCGCACGGAGACCAAGGACCCGCTGGCCGTCTACGAGCCGCCCGGCGGCGCGCCCATCCCGGAGTGGCCCTTCGCGCTCGCGTTGGGCACCGTCGACGAGGCGGCCTCGCCACCCGACGTCACCATCGACCCCGAGGACGACGCCACCATCTTCTACACGTCGGGCACGACGGGCCGGCCGAAGGGCGCCGTCGGCACGCAGCGCAACATGACGACGAACCTCATGAGCCTGTTCTTCCTCAACACGCGCGGCTCCATGCGTTATGGAACCTCCGTCCTCGACGACGAGAACCCGAACCCGGCCGAGCGGGTGCAGCCCGCCATGTTGCTCTCTGTCCCGCTGTTCCACGCCACCGGCTGCCACTCCATCATGGTGACCAACACCGCGGCCGGCGGCAAGATCGTGATGATGCACCACTTCGACCCCGAGCGCGCCCTCGAGCTGATCGAGCGCGAGAAGATCGGCACCTTCGGCGGCGTGCCCGCCATGGTGATGCAGGTCCTCGACTCGCCGAACTTCTCCAAGTACGACACGTCGTCCATCCGCGGCGTGTCCTACGGCGGCGCGCCCGCCCCGCCCGACCTGGTGCGGCGCATCCGCGCGGCGTGGCCGGTCGGCCAGCCCTCCAACGGCTACGGGCTGACCGAGACGTCGTCGGTCACGTCCATGAACGCCGGCGGCGACTACATCGCCAAGCCCGACAGCGTCGGGCCGCCGGTGCCCGTGTGTGACGTCGCCATCGTGTCCGAGGAATTCGACAAGGACGAGCCCGACGACACCATCCCCCGTGGCCGCAACGTGCGCGGCGAGCTGTGGATCAAGGGGCCCAACGTGGTGCGCGGCTACTGGAACCGGCCCGAGGAGACGGCCAAGACCTTCTCGAAGGGCTGGCTCCACACCGGCGACGTGGCCCAGCTCGATGACGAGAACTACATCTACATCGTCGACCGGGCCAAGGACATGATCATCCGGGGCGGCGAGAACGTGTACTCGGTGCAGGTCGAGGCCGCGCTCTTCGAGCACCCCGCCGTCGCCGACGTCGCCGTGATAGGCGTCCCCCACCCCACTCTCGGCGAGGAGGTCGGCGCGGTCGTCGTGCTCCGCCCCGGGGCCAAGGTGACGGCAGAGGAGCTCGGCCAGCACGTCAAGGCGCGCCTCGCCGGCTTCATGGTGCCCACCCACGTGTGGTTCCGCTCCGAGCCGCTCCCGCGCAACCCGCAGGGCAAGGTCCTCAAGCGCGAGCTGCGCGATGAGCTCGTCGCCGCCGCCCACTGACCCGCCGCCGACTGACCCGCCTTCGTCAGCCTCCCGCCGGGTCTCGCCCCGTGAGGCCTAGCAGCCGGTCGAGTAGCGGCGCGTCGTCCGGCACCGGCACGGCCGCCGGGAACACCCCGATCGTGCGCCACTCCTCCGCGTGCGGGCGCACCTCGTCCCACACGCCCTGCACCAGCGCCGCGGGCAGCTCCGGCTGCAGCCCGATGGCCCGCGCGATGTCGTGGGCGCGCAACGCCCGGAACGAGTTGATTTGCCAGAAGTATTCGCGCACCGGGTAGTCGCCGAACGAGAGATGCGCCACCGCGTCGTAGTCCGTCGCCACTGACGCCGCGGTACACGCGTCGTCCACGATCGCCTCGAAGCGCTCGTGCGGTGCGTCACCCAGGAGGTCACCGTCGAACTTGGCCGCCCCTGCCTCCTCTATCGTCAGCCCGGCCAGCATGTCGGGCACCCAGGCGTCGTCGTAGGCGTGGTAGTTGATGAGCTCGCGCAACGTCGGCACCGTCGGGCGGGCCCGCGTGGCGAAGGTGGGTGGCATCGTCATGTCCCACTGCTCGGGCCGGATCCGGGCCACCAAATCGGCCATGGCGCGATCGGCCAGCACGAACACCTGGGCTTCTTCCATCAGCACTCCTCGTCTCGTCAACCCGCTCTCGGAGCCGCCATTCTCACCGGAGGTTGTGACGCCCAGGAACGACGTCGAGAGCCTGGCGACTTATGAATTCGGCGAGTGCTAGGCGTCCTGCGCGAATAAACATAAGTCGCAACGCGTATGCAGTCAGAAGACACGTGCCGTATTCACTCGGGAGACACGCGGCGGAACGCACTCCGAAGAGACGCGCTGAGACCACCCGCTTGCCCAACCGCTGGCTCGCAGAAAGGGACCGAGCCGACCCGAAGGCCGGCTCAGTCAACAACAAACTCGCCCGCTTCAGCGGGCCACCACAGGCGGCCTCAGCGATTCGGCTGCGGCGTCACCCGTAGATACGGCTTGAGCGCCTTCCAGCCCTTCGGAAAGCGGTCCTTCGCCTCGTCGTCGCTGACCGCCGGCACGATGATGACGTCGTCGCCCTCGTTCCAGTTGACCGGCGTGGCCACCTTGTAGTCGGCCGTGAGCTGCAGCGAGTCGAGCACGCGCAAGATCTCGTCCACGTTGCGACCCGTTGACGCCGGGTAGGTCAGCGTGAGCTTGACCTTCTTGTCCGGCCCGATGATGAAGACCGAACGCACCGTCAGGGTGTCGTTCGCGTTGGGGTGGATCATGTCGTAGAGGTCCGCCACCTTGCGGTCCTCGTCGCCGATCAGCGGGAACGAGAGCGCGGAGCCCTGCGTCTCCTCGATGTCGCCGGCCCAGCCCTTGTGGGACTCGACCGAGTCGACCGAGAGGCCGATGAGCTTGGCGTTGCGCTTGTCGAACTCGGGCTTGGCCTTGGAGAAGGCGCCCAGCTCGGTCGTGCAGACCGGGGTGAAGTCCTTGGGGTGGGAGAACAGGATCCCCCAGCTGTCGCCGAGCCACTCGTGGAAGTTGATCGTGCCTTCCGTCGTGTCGGCCGTGAAGTCGGGCGCGGTGTCCCCGAGTCGTACTGCCATGTGTCCTCCTGAAGTCGTGACGCTCCGTAGTGCGAGTTCTGACCTTACCGGGAACTCGCGCAATTGTCGACACGATTGGTCATATTTGGCTCGGACCGGCCCCGTCGGGAAAAACCGCCCCCCACCTGGGGGTCGGCCCGATGCCGATGTGCGGACCGGCACCCACCCCATGGGAGAATGGCGGTGTGAGCGTTGCGCCACCCGCCGCCGAAGGCACCTACCGGCCCTACCGGACCGACACCCTCGTCGTCGAGCGCGACGGCCCGGTGACCGTGGTCACCATCAACCGGCCCGAGCGCCGCAACGCGGTCGACAGCGTCTGCGCCGACCAGCTCCGAGATGCGTTCTTGGCCTTCGACGCCGACGAGACCCAGTCCGTCGCCGTGCTGACCGGCGCCGACGGCGCCTTCTGCGCCGGCGCCGACCTCAAGGCCATCGCCGAGGGCGACCGGCGGCCCATCCCCGACCAGGGCGCCGGTCCCATGGGCCCCACCCGCCTCACGCTCTCCAAGCCGGTGCTCGCGGCGGTCGAGGGCTACGCCGTGGCCGGCGGGATCGAGCTGGCGCTGTGGTGCGACCTGCGCCTGGCCGCGGAGGATGCGGTCTTCGGCGTGTTTTGCCGGCGCTTCGGGGTGCCGCTCTGTGACCTCGGCACGGTCCGGCTGCCGCGCATCGTCGGCCACGGTCGCGCCATGGACCTGATCCTGACGGGCCGGGCCGTGACGGCGCCCGAAGCCCTCACCCTGGGTCTGGCCAACCGGGTCGTGGCCCCCGGCCAGGCGCGCGCCGCCGCTGTCGCCCTGGCCCACCAGCTCGCCGACCTCCCCCAGTTCTGCCTGCGCTCGGACCGCATGAGCGCGCTCGAGCAGTGGGGAATGACCGAAGAGGAGGCGGCGGTCAACGAGGCGCGGCGAGGGCGCGAGGTCATCAGCAGTGGGGAGACGCTGGCCGGGGCGGCACGGTTTGCGGGAGGGGCTGGACGAGGTGGCGCTGCGATCGACTGACCCGCGCGCGGGAGACGACCCGGCCTCGGGACGCCCCACCGTTGCCGCCTTCGACTTCGACGGCACGCTGACGGACGGCGGCAGCGTGTTCCCGTTCCTGGTCAGCCTGCGCGGCTTGTGGCCGGTGCTGCGCGCCGTCGTGCGGCTCTCCCCCGAGCTCCTCCGTGCCGCCATCACCGGCGGCTCGGTCGCGGACGACGTGAAGGAGACGCTCTTCACGCGCCTGCTCGGCGGCATGCCGGTCGAGGAGGTGGACCGCCGGGCCGCGGACTTCGCGCGCCGCCACCTCCAACGCCACCTGCGTGACGACACGCGGCGCCGTCTCGAGTGGCATCGCAACCAGGGTCACTACACCGTGATCGTCTCCGCCTCACCCGAGTGCTACGTGAGCCCGGCCGGCGCCGAGCTCGGTGTCGACGGCGTCGTGGCGACGCGGCTCGCCGTGGGCGGCGGCGGTCTGCTCACCGGCGGCTACGAGGGCAAGAACAACCGGGGCGCCGAGAAGTACATCCGCCTCATCGGTCACCTCCGGGCCGTCGGCCCGCCCCCCGGTCCGTCAGGCGAGCAACCGGTGCTGTGGGCCTACGGCAACAGCCGCGGCGACCTGCGCCTGCTCAACGCGGCCGACCACGGCGTCGACGTAGGTCGTCTCGGCCGCTTCGGCCGGTTGCGCCGCTTCCCTCGCCTCTCAGAAGTCGTCGCCGCCGACGCCCGCAAAGCCGGCTCCGCTGATTCGCCCGGTTAGCCCCGAACGGTTCCGACACCTCATCTCTCAACCGTCAGCAATCAGCGACGCGCACGTGTGCTGGACCGAGGTAGGCCAACGAGTCAGTGCCGTGTCGCGCAGAAGGGGCCCCAGGGGCCCCTTCGCACGATGCTGCCTCTCCTTGACTGATTCGCAGAATACCAGTTGACGTCCGGACGACCGACCGTGCATCGGTAGCGCCCTGGGACTGGATGTCTGCCTCTCCTTGACTACGAGAGTGCACCGGGTTCGACCCTCGGCCGGGGCGCCCCACCCGAGGGTCGGGCTGCTACTGGCCAGTCACCATCAATGCGGCAGCCCGACCCAACGGGCTCACACGCGCACGCTCGCCCTACGGTGCTGCCGCGACCACCGGCGAGTTCAGCGCGAGGCAGCCCGTCGATCCTTCGAACTGCGCGTCGCCGTAATTGAAAATGCCGCCGTCGGACGCAACGAGCCAGTAGCCACCGCCGTCGTACGTCGGTGCGATGCCGACGACCGGCCTGTTCAACGTCATGCCGCCGCTGGACCCGTCGAAGCGGGCGTCGCCGTAGTTGAAGATGCCGCCGTCGGACGCGACGAGCCAGTAGCCACCGCCGTCATGACTGGAGGCCATGCCCACCACTGGCCGGTTCAGGTGCATGGAACCGGTGGACCCGTAGAAGTGGGCGTCGCCGTAG
>DASXEK010000072.1:0-51683 GCA_036490155.1 Acidimicrobiales bacterium
GGCGTGACATCACGAGACTCAAACGAGGAGTCTTGATCGTTCACGCCCCCGGTGCACTCAGAGGCCGGTCAGTGAGGCTCTACCTCGTTCGACCAAGTCCGAAGCGTCGCGCCAGAGGTCGGACGAATGATCAAGGCTAAGCCCTCAACCGGCTGTCCGCCCTCGGGCGGGACTTCAGTCAAGAAAGTGATCATTGGCTCAGAGTTTCCATAACCTGTGTCCTGAGCACGACCTCAGCAGGGAGGGTTCGCTATGGCAGACATCGCAACAGACGACCCGGCGGTCACGCCGACCCTAAGCGCCTCCGATATTGCACTCGTCGCTGAGCTGGGCGACCGACGCCAGGTGCGGGAGGGGGAATATCTGTACCGGGAGGGGGACGTGACCTACGACTTCTTCGTCCTCATCGACGCAGAGGTCGACATCGTCGTGTCCGTCGACGCCGGTGAGAACGTCATCGTGCATCACGGGCCCGGGCGATTCCTCGGCGAGCTCAACATGCTGACCGGGTTGCGAGTCTTTGTGTCCGCACGCGTCGTCAAATCGGGAGAGGTCGTCGTGGTCGCCCGGGAGCGGCTGCGCAATTTGGTGGCTACGAGACCGCAACTCGGTGACACAATTCTGGCGGCCTTCATCGCTCGCCGCGCCCTGCTCATGTCGGAGGCCGCGCCAAGCATCCGGGTCATCGGGTCGCAGTTCTCACCGGAGTCACTTCGGGTTCGCGAATTCTTGGCCCGGACTCGCGTGCCGCACCAGTGGCTGGACCCTGATCGCGACCCTGAGGTCGAGGATCTCCTACGCGGGTTCGGGATAGAACCGAACGAGCTGCCCGTCGTCATTGCCACCGGGTCCGTACTGCGGCGACCGACTCCCGGCGAGTTGGCGAGCTACCTGGGACTGACGCTCGAGAGTCTGCCGGAGCGCTGCTTCGACCTGGTTGTCGTGGGCGGCGGCCCAGCCGGCCTCGCTGCGTCGGTGTACGGCGCCTCCGAAGGATTGCGGACCCTCGCCGTGGAGATGACCGCACCCGGTGGGCAGGCGGGGGCGAGCTCACGGATCGAGAACTACCTCGGGTTTCCGATGGGCATCTCGGGCGCGGACCTCACCCAGAGAGCCGTGATCCAGGCCGAGAAGTTCGGGGCCAATCTCACCGTCCCCTGCACCGCGGAGTCGCTACACAACCAAGCCGGGCATCTGGTGGTACGTCTGAGCGATGGAAGCGAAATCGCGGGGCGGGCCGTGATCGCGGCGACGGGCGCCGCCTACCGCCGGCTGGCGGCATCACGGCTGAGTGACTTCGAGGGCAACAGCGTCTACTACGCGGCCACCGAAATGGAGTCACGGTTGTGCGGAATCGCACCAGTCACGGTCGTTGGGGGTGGGAACTCGGCGGGCCAAGCGGCGATCTTCTTGAGCCAGAGCGGGTGTGCCGTGACGCTCGTCACCAGGGGATCGGACCTGAGCAAGAGCATGTCGCGCTATCTGGTTGAACGCATCGAGGTGGATCCTCACATCACTCTCCGGACGAGCACGACCGTCGTCGCCCTGGACGGAGACCAGACCCTGCGGGTCCTGCACCTTGCGGGACCCGACGGCGAAATAGCAGTGGAATGCGCCGGATTGTTTTCGTTCATCGGCGCCGATCCTTCTTCGGGCTGGTTGTCCGGCTGCGCCGCCCTTGACGAACGAAACTTTGTGCTGACGGACCTCTCGCTCAGCCCCGAAGATCTCGATGAGGGCTGGAAGGCGCTCGACCGGCTCCCGTTGCCGTACGAAACGAGCCATCCGGGACTCTTCGCCGTCGGCGACCTCCGCTCAGGATCGACTAAGCGGGTGGCGGCGGCCGTCGGCGAGGGATCGACGGCGGTGCGATCGGTCCACCAGTTTCTGGCCTTTTCGGTTGGGTAATCCCGGTCAACGCAGCAACCGTCCCGGGTCGTCGCCTCAAGCGTCGAGCGAATAGACCAGCTCGGTGACCGCCTTGTAGTAGTCGGGTCCAACTTCCGTACCGTCCCCATAGCAGACGAACACCAGAGGCAGGTTGTCCGGATCCCGTCCGAGTAGGAGTTCCGATGCGCCATCGGCGACGCTCCGACGCGACGTAAAGAGGTGATGGTCGCGGAGCTTGGACTCGATTCGGTCCATTTCGTCGAGCGATCCAACGTTGAAGGTAATTGAGCGGAGACCGACGGACAGAGGGCCCTGACGAATCTGACGAATGCTCCGCGTTTCACGCAGGATCAGGGCGACGGATGCGGGGGACAGGCCACCAACCACCGCGACGGCGTCCTCACGAGCGATCTCTTCGAAGGGCCCGAGCTCCGTGTAGAAGGCGACCGATCGATCGAGGTCGGATACGGCAACCAGTGCCGACCGCATGATCCACGGTTGTACGACGTGATCACTGGGCACGGCGTTGCCTCCCGGAGTTCTCGAAGGTCTTCTCCACGAGAGAAATAGGTCCTCGCCTTCAGCGTATCCGTCGTGCCATTCGGGTCTGCTCGGAGCACCGGTGCATGGCTGGCATAAGGTCGTCGCCGAACCCCGTGGAGAGAGGACGCATGCCCCCCGAACGAGCCAATGCGATGGACCACCTGGTGCTCGTCCTCTTCGAGAACCGATCGTTCGACAACCTGCTTGGCCGCCTCTACTCGCCTGGGGCGGTCGAGTCCTTCGAGGGGGTCGTGGGCAAGGACCTCAGCAACCCGGTGCCGGACTGGGCCGAGCACGGCGCGCCGGGCGGCGTGGTCCCGTACGGGGTCTCTGTCGGGATGGACGCGCCGGACCCCGACCCCGGCGAGGAATACCCCCACACCAACACCCAGCTCTTCAACATCCTCGACGAAGCCAATCGCTGTAAGGACGCCACCGAGATGGTGGCTCCCTACAACGCGCCTCCGCCCGGACGGCTGCCGACCATGGATGGCTTCGTCACCGACTACATCAGCTTCCTCACGGTGGAGCTGGGACGGCAACCCACCTACGAGGAATACAGCCAGATCATGACCGGCTACACGCCCGAGCAGGTGCCGGTCATGAGCACGCTGGCCCAGGGCTTCGGCGTCTTCGACCACTGGTTCAGCGAGGTGCCTTCACAGACATTGGCGAATCGCTCGTTTTGGACCGCAGCGTCCTCCTCCGGGTTCGTAGTGAACCGGCCGGTCACCAACTTCATGCGCCATCACACGGCCGAAACGATTTTCGACCGCCTCGAGCGCTGCGGCAGGACCTGGAAGGTCTACGTCCAGGAGCCCGGACCCCTCTCCTTTACCGGGTTCATCCATATGCCTCGCCTGCGCGACCGCTTCGCCACCCACTTCTTCCCGTTCGCCGATTTCGAGCAGGACGCCGCTGCCGGCACCCTGCCCGACTTCTCGCTCATCGAACCCAACCTCATGGCGGGCCACGGGGACTACCACCCCGCGTTCGGGAGGGCCCTGATCCCGGGCGTCGAGGTCCTCATGGATGCGCCCTCCTCCATCCTCGCCGGGGAGGACTTCCTGAGCCGGATCTACCGGTCGGTGCGGTCCTCGGATTCGTCGACGGGGTCCAACGCGTTCAACACCGTGCTCTTTGTCGGCTTCGACGAACCAGGGGGAACGTACGACCACGTCCCGCCTGGACCGGTCACGCCACCGCACCCCGGCGCCGCTCCCGGTCAGCTCGGATTCGCGTTCGATCGCTCGGGCTACCGCGTCCCGGCGGTCGTCGTGTCCCCATGGGTCCCCGCGGGGACGGTCTGCACCGATGAGTATCGCCACACCTCCTTGTTGGCGACTCTGCGCGAGGCGTGGAACCTGGGCGAGCCGTTCACCGCCCGGGACGCCGCTGCGCCGAGCTTCGGCAAACTGTTCAGCCTCGATTCGCCGCGGCCACCTGATGCCTGGCCCGACGTCCACCCGCTACCGGTGCCCCCCTTCCAGGCCGAGCACGTGGAAGCATTCCAGGCCCTGGGCACCCTCGGCCGGCACCTGTGCCACGGCCTCTACGAGCACGCCCGACACGAGCAGGACCTCCCGGATCCCCCTGGCGCCGACTCGAGGTTGTCGCCTGCTCTGGCCCTCGACTTCGCGATGCACCTGGGGTCGAGGCTCTTCCCGCTACTCGTCCGGCCCTCGATGGCTCGCGCCGTCACTCAGTGACGATGCGCACGTAGCCGGGCCCGGATCGTCGTGCGCTACGCCGTCTTTTGGACGAGCTGGATCGCCGATTCTGGGCACGCAACGACGCAGAGGCCACAGGCGCGGCACTGGTCCGCCCTCGGCGTGTAGGCGGTACGACGCCCGTGCACCCGCGAGCGGAGCTTGCTCAGTGCGCCGAGTGCCGCGAAGTCGGCGTCGTCAATGCGGCGGACCTCGAACACATCGTTCGGGCAAACGACGACGCAGTCCCCCTTGGCCTCACAACGTCCGGGGTCAACCACTGGCGTCCATGTCGCGGGCGGAGCAGCGCAGCGTTCACCGGGCCGGTCCGGGTGCTGTGCCGCTCGCCGCTTTTTGGCCAGCTTTTTGCTGGGATCGGTCACCGGGCGCCCCTCTCTCTACGTCGATACTGCTGTGCCGGGGACCGGTTCGGCCAACCGCCACCACCGCCCCCATCTGAAAAAACGATGAGAGATATCGTCGCTAGCGTATTGACAGATGACAGGAGAGGCAGTCAATTGGAGGGTAGGAGCGGTGGAAGAAAGGAGTGCCGTGCGCCTCTTCAGAGATGATCTTGCAGAGTTGCCGTTGTTTTCTGAGGCCAGCCGGTCGGAACGCGCCGTCATTCGGCGTCACCTCACGCCGCTCTTCGTGTCGGCCGGGTCCACCCTGGTTCGGGAGGGCACCCGAGGCAACGAGTTCATGGTTCTCCTCCAGGGCAGCGCCACCGTCAGCCAGGGCGGCCACGTGATCGCGACGCTCGAGCCCGGGGACCTGGTGGGAGAGATGGCCCTTCTCGATGCCGACGGCGTTCGTCGGCGCAATGCCACGGTGACCGTCAGCACCGACTCGCTGGTCTACGTCGGGTCGCGGAGCGAGTTTCGTCAGATCCTCCAATCTGCGCCCTCGGTTGCTCGCAAGGTCCGCGAAACGGCTGCTGCGCGGACGCTCGCCCGCGCAGCCTGACACCCCACGAGTGACGGCTGCTGACGGCATAACGGCATGCCGGATCGGCTGCGTGGGGGGACTGACCACTCGGGTCGGCCTGATCCTCGCCGGACGAGGATCGGGTGCGGCGAAGCTTCGAGATCGTAATGTCGCCTACGGCCGCAAGTGCTTTGCCGGCCCCGCACCGGCGGCGACCACGGCGCGCGCCGAACCTGGGCAATAAGGTCTCGTCTCCCGGCGAAAGAAGGAGTGGGGGACATGGCAACCGTGCAGACCGTTGGAGGTCCGATCGACTCGGCCGACCTCGGACCGACCTACATGCACGAGCACGTCTTCATCCTGGACGCCGACGTGCACCAGAACTACCCGTCGGAGTGGGGAAGCGAGGACGACCGGGTGGCCGACGCCGTCGTCAAGCTCAAGGCGCTCGCGGCCCAGGGCATTCGGAGCATTGCCGACCCCACCGTGGTGGGCCTGGGTCGCTACATCCCCCGCATCGAGCGCGTCGCCGAGCAGGTTCCCGAGCTGCACATTATCCCGGCCACTGGTTGCTACACGTATGACCAGGTGCCGTTCTTTTTCTACTACCGGGGACCGGCGCTCTTCGCGGACATGCCGGATCCGATGGTCGACATGTTCGTCGGCGACATCACCGAAGGGATCGCGGGGACCGGGGTCAAGGCCGCCTTCCTCAAGTGCGCCATCGACCACAACGGAATGACCGACGGGGTGGCGCGGGTGATGCGCGCCGTCGCCCGGTCGCACCGTCAGACCGGTGCTCCCATCACCGTGCACACGCACCCAGGCACCCAGAGCGGTCTCGCCGTCCAGGCCCTCCTGTGCGGCGAAGAGGGCGTCGACCCGACTCGTGTCGTGCTCGGCCACTCCGGCGACAGCGGTGACGTGGACCACCTGGGCGCATTGGCCGATGAGGGCTTCATCCTCGGGATGGACCGCTTCGGAATCAACGTCGAGACGACGTTCGAGTCGCGGGCCGACACCCTGGTGGAAATGTGCCGCCGCGGGTACGCCGACCGGATGGTCCTGGCCCACGACGCTGCGTGCTACATCGACTGGATCGACCCCAATGTGCTGGCGATGATGACCCAGTGGAACTACCTGCACATCCACGATGACGTCCTGCCGTACATCCGCGAGCGAGGCGTGACTGACGCACAGATCGAGACCATGCTCGTCGACACGCCCCGGCGCTATTTCGAGAACAACAGCGCCTACTGACCCAGGCACGCCCAGCGACGCCAGTCAGAGTCGATAGACCCGCTCCGCGGTCCCGGCGAACAGCGCGTCGCGTGATGCGCTGTCCAGGCCGCTCGTGACGGTGTCGAACGTGGTGTAGAGGTCGTCGAAAGTGCCGGCTGCGGAGTCCACTGGAAAATTGCTGGCGAACATGCAGCGCTCGGCGCCGAAGGCCTCGATGGCGTACTCGAGCCACGACCCGAGAGCATCGACTCGCATCGACCCGAGCGGCATCGCGAGACCGGAGAGCTTGCACACGACGTTGCCGCCGAGCCCGGCCAGCGCGTCGATGCCCTCTCTCCAGAGCACGCGCTCCTCGTCGGAGTCGTTGCGGGGCCACCCGGTGTGCTCGACGACGATGGTGAGGTCCGCGAACGCCGAGAGCTGTTCCGCGGCTGGCCGTAGCTGGTCTGGATGCGTCATCAGCTCGAAGACGAGATTCCTTTCCTGCAACGCGCGCATGACGTCGAGATCGGGTACGGCCACCCCCAGCCCGCCCATAGGCCGGACCCCGCGGAAGCGAGGGGCCGACATTTGCCGGTCGATGAACCGGATCGCCTCGGCCGCTGACTCCGCAGGCGGGAGGCCGCCGATGATGGCGTCCGGGCCGCCCCGATCGGTCGCCTGCGCGTCCAACTCAATCGTTTCCTTGACCGAGTTGGGGCCGGTGGCGGCGGCAACGTTCACGAACTTCTCGACCTGCCATTTGGCCGACTCGGCTCGATACGTGTCGATGTCGAAGCGGCGATACATCCCAGAGCCATCTGCGCTGCCTTCGGGAGGGCGCGACAGGTAGGGATACCAGTCGGTACGCGCCGGGTCCCAGAGGTGCACGTGTGCGTCGATGACGCGAGCGGGCGGAGTCATCGGGCCTCTATTTGGCGCGGCGGATCGCCGGCGTCCACCATGTCCTGGAGGGTGGCGTCGAGCCAGGCGGGCACGGCGGGACCTCCGTAGGTCACCGTGCCGAGCGGTCGGGGGTGACTGCGAAGGCCCAGCCACCCCGGGCCCACCACGAGCTCGGCGCCGGCGAGCGCGGCGGCCTCGGGCTCCGCGAAAAGGTGCCCGACGAGCTCTCCGACGACCGGACCGGCGTCCGCGTCGGGCGCTTCGATGCTGGCCGCGAACGCGGTCACGCGTCCTGCCGTTCCACTCGCCGCCGCCCGGGCCAGCTGCGCGGCCGCCTGGGCACGAGTCCGGCCCGCAGGGCTCACGGCCTCAGTCAAGGTCACCAGCTGCACCGGACGGTCGGCCAAGGCGGCATAGTCGGTCGCTGCCCTCGCCCAGGCAGCATCGGCGTGCAGATGCTCGACGATGCCCTGGTGGTCGGAGAGGATCCACTCCCATCGATCCTCCGTCGTCACCGTGGGCCGATGGCCCTCTAGGGCAAGCACGATCGAATCGATCGGTCCGGCGGTGTCGACGACGGCTCGCAGCTGGTCGGCCGCGCCGGCGAAACCGTGCCCGGCCTCGACGCGATGGCAAGCGATCGACCGCGCCTCGAGCGCGGCGACGAGCGGGCCCGCCAGCTGGGGGCGACCGTCGACGACGACGCACGACCTCGCCGTTGCCAGCGGCACGAGGTCAGGTGCCGGCTCGTCGAAGACCGAGCCGAAGCGCGGATTGCCACCTCCGGCGCTCGCCTGATTGGTCTCAGCCTTGACGAGGGCGCGTGGCACGAATTTCTGCAGCAACGTCCGAAGAGATGTGGCCCCCGTGGTGCGGACGGCCTCCAACAGCCGAGGTTGTCCGACGATGGCGACCTCGGGGCCGCTGGCGAACACGACCTGGCCCGTGCACCAAGCGAATGCGTCCTCGACGAGGTGGGCGCCCAGCGGGCCGAGTTGCTCCGGGCCGGGCATGGAATCGAGCGTCAGCCCGCCGCCGCCGCCGGTACGGCCCTCCTGACGGGCCCGCTCGAAGGCGGCCGCGACCATGCGGGTGTTGGCAATGGGAGAGAGAGCGTTGACCGTGACGCCTGGTGGCGCGTGGCGGCCCAACTCCCACGTCAAGGCGGCCACGGCGCGTTTCGCACAGCTGTAACCGCCCGCATCGGCGGCCCGCCACCCGGAGCCGGAGGTGACGCCGACGATCCGCCCGTGTCCCGCCGCCGCCATGAGGGGCAGCGCAGCGTCGAGGACATTGAGATAACCCCCGAGGTGCACGGAGAGGAGGGCCTGCCAGTCCTCCTCGGTGCCGCGGGCAAAGTAGCTCTGGCGGGTGATGCCGGCGACGTTCACGACCGCATCCAGCCCGCCGCGCTCGTGCGCCAACTCTTGGAAGAGCACGCGGAGCGCATTGCCGTCGGTGACAGAGGCCGACGACGCGCGGGCCGAACCACCGGCCGCCACGATGTGGCCCGCAGTGGTCGTCGCTGGCTCCGGTAGCTCTTCGGTGCCCTCGAGGGTGACGAGCGGGTCCACCGTGACGACGAACCAGTCGCTGCGGCCGAGCTCTTCGGCGATCGCCCCCCCGATGCCGCCCCCGCCGCCGGTCACTACGGCCACCCGCTGGCGCGTGGTCACGACGCCGTTGAGCGAACTTCGAGCTCCAGGCCGTCGAATCGGCTGTCTTCGAGCCACTCCTGCAGACGTTCGCGATACCCGAACCAGTCGCCTAACCCGCCCCGGTAGGCCCCCATTAGCGGGCTCCTCTCTTCGGGATGGCCCTCGTTGTTGATGCGTGAGGGCGTACAGGCGGCCATGACCCTGCTGGCGTCGATGTACGCGTCCACGATTCCCTGGACCCACTTTCCCTCGGCCTCGGCGCTCACGTCGAAGACGTCGACGCCCTCCTGCGTCAGCAGGCCTACGGCTCGTCCGACGAATTCGCCGCCGAGGACGGCCAGCTGGGTGTAGTTGACGGTCACCACTGCCTGCTGAAACGGCGCAGGCATCACGAACAAGTTGGGAAATCCACGGCTCATCATGCCGAACAGGCTGTGCGGCCCGTCGGCCCACTTGTCGGCCAGTGTCACCCCGTCGCGCCCCACGATCTCGTGCCCGGCGCGGCGGAACAGCGGGGTCTGCTCGGGCTCGAACCCCGTGCCGTAGATGATGCAGTCGACCTCGTACTGCTGCCCGTCCACGACGGGCCCCTTCGCGGTGATCCGCTCGATGCCGGCCGGGCAATCGATCAGGCTGATGTTGGGCGCGTTGAACGCGGGGAGGTACTCATCGTGGAAGCAGGGCCGCTTGCAGATATAGCGGTAATACGGCTTCAGGATGTCGGCCATGACCGGGTCGGACACCAGTTCCTCGACCCGGCGGCGGTGCGCCTCCATGACCTGGTAGTCGAGCTGCTCCCCGCTGCGCGCGATGTCCGCACCCGTCATGCCCTCGACGACTTTCGGGTGGTTGACCGTAGCGAAATGGTGGGTCCACCCGTCGTCGACCAGGTCGACGTCCACCGGCAGGCCCAGCATGATGGCCTGGAAGTTGTCCATGCGCGCGTGCTGCCAGCCCGGCTCGAGCCCCTCGCCGAAGTCGGGGTCGGTGGGCCGGTTTCCCCGTTCGCCGATCGCTGAAGGCGTGCGTTGGAAGATGTAGACATGCTTGGATGATTCGACGAGCGGGGGTACGCACTGGATGCCGCTTGCACCCGTGCCGAGGAGGGCGACCACCTTGTCGCCGAGGTTGGTGAGGGGCTCTCCGGGCCCGCCTCCCGTGTAGTTGTAGTCCCAGCGTGCCGTGTGGAACGAGCGGCCTTCGAAGTCCTCCATGCCCGGGATGGCCGGCAGCTTCATCAGGTTGAGGATCCCTACGGCCAGGACGTACCAACGGCAGCGGAACTCGTCACCACGATCGGTCTGGACGAGCCAGCGTCCCTCGTCTTCCCGCCACTCGGCCCGGGTCACGCCGGTGTGGAACAGCGCATCGTCCTCGAGCTGGTACCGATCGGCGATCAGCTGGAGATGGCCCCGGATCTCCTCGCCGGGCGCATAACGACGGGTCGGGACGTAGCCGAACTCCTCGAGCATCGGGATATACATGTACGACTCGACGTCGCACATCACCCCGGGGTAGCGGTTCCAGTACCAGGTACCCCCGATACCTCCTGCCTGATCGACGATGCGGATCCGGTCGATGCCCGCCATCCGCAAGTTGGCTCCCGCGAGTACGCCGGCGATCCCGCCACCGACAACCACGACATCGACGTCGTCGTCGACCGGATCGCGTTCGACGGTCGGAGTGAAGGGATCGTCCCGGTAGCGCGAGAAGTGGTCGTCGCGTTGCAGGTCGCGGATGTCGGATCGACCTTCCACCAGCCGGCGGTCTCGCTCGGCCAGGTACTTGGCGCGGACAGTCTCGCGATCGAACTGCGTGGGGTCTGATTCGGGCTGAGGTTCTGGCACGGGCAATCAGGCGGCGGGCTTGGTCGAACAGCGAAACCGACGAAAACAGTCGGCGTGGTGGCACATTAGCCCTGGAGCGGTCCGACGCGACAGAGGGCATCGGGAGCGGTACGCGCGGAACCGCCGCAGGTGGTGGTGCTCCGGCACGAGAACTCGGCGATACCGATATCCTCCAAATAGTTATGGAAACACAACTATCGGCCGCCGCCGAGTCCAAGGGCGGTCCTCCCGCCATGCACGAGCTGAGCAGGAACCGACGGATCGGGATCCTGCTCATCTGCTCGATGAGCCTCCTCATCGTGGGCCTGGACGTGACCATCGTGAACGTCGCCCTGCCCTCGATCGGGCACGACCTTCATGCGTCCGTCTCCGGCCTGCAGTGGGTGGTCGACGCCTACACGTTGGTGCTGGCCAGCTTGCTGATGCTGTCCGGTTCTACCGCCGATCGTCTGGGACGTAAGCGTACGTTCGTCCTCGGCCTCACCGTCTTCTCGGCCGGCTCTCTCCTGTGCAGCCTCGCCCCGAACCTGGAACTCCTGGTCGTCTTCCGCATGATGCAGGCGATCGGCGGCTCCATGCTGAACCCGGTCGCCATGTCCATCATCACCAACACGTTCACTGACCCTCGAGAGCGCGCGCAGGCGGTCGGCGTCTGGGGAGCCGTCATAGGGGTCTCGATGGCCCTGGGTCCGGTTGTCGGGGGTCTGCTGGTGTCGTCGGCGGGCTGGCCGTCCATCTTCTGGATCAACCTTCCCGTCGGTCTGGCGGCCATCGTGCTGACACTGCGTTTCATCCCCGAGTCGAGGGCTCCCAGGGCGCGACGATTCGATCCGGTGGGCCAAGCGCTCATGATCGTCATGTTCGCCAGCCTGACCTACGGGATCATCGAGGCGCCGAGCCGGGGCTGGTCCTCGGCCATCATCGTCGTTGCGTTCTGCCTGGCGGCGGTCGCGCTGGCGGGTTTCGTCCTCTACGAGCCACGGCGGACGGATCCGCTCATTGACCTCCGCTTCTTCCGCTCGGTCCCGTTCGCGGCGGCGACGGTCACTGCCGTCGCTGCCTTTGCCACCCTCGGCGGCTTCCTCTTCCTCAACACGCTGTACCTGCAAGAGGTGCGCGGTCTCTCCCCCCTCCACGCGGGCCTCGACACCCTTCCCATGGCCTTGGTGACGATGGTGGCGTCTCCGCTCTCCGGCCGTCTCGTGGGACGCCGAGGGGCCCGCCTTCCCTTAATGGCGTCCGGTCTCGCGCTGATGGCCGCCTGCATCATGTTGGCGCAGATCGATCCGACCACTCCGTTCACGTGGTTATTCGGGGCGTACGTGGTGTTCGGACTGGGCTTCGGTCTCGTCAACGCTCCGATCACCAACGCGGCGGTGTCCGGGATGCCGAGAGCACAAGCGGGCGTGGCCTCCGCGGTCGCATCGACGTCGCGACAGCTTGGCTCGACGCTCGGCGTGGCCGTGGTCGGTGCACTCGTCACGTCGCAGGTGAAGGGCTCGTTTGGCTTGAACTTTGCCGCGGCCAGTCACGCCGGCTGGTGGACGTTGGCGGCCTGTGGCGCCATCGTGTTGGTGCTCGGAGTCGTGGCCACGTCGCGTCGGGCGCTCGAATCGGCTCGGCGAACTGCGACGGAGCTGAATCCGGAGGCCCTCGTCGGGAGCGAGGCGAGGTGACGACCGGTGTACGGCCGCATGGCGACGGCGGGACCGCCGCCGTGTCGGATCCGGCTCGCACGGCCTGGTCGCTCATGTGCGACCTGGTGCTCAGCAACGAACGCCGGCGTGAAGTGTCGGACGCGCTCGGCATGAGCTTCGGCAGGATCAAGGCCATCCGGCGGCTGGCTCGCGAGCCGATGGCCCTGTGGGAGCTCGCCTCGACGCTCGGGATCGATGCGCCCTACGCGACCGTCGTCGTCGACGACCTGGAGGCTCAGGAGCTGGTCCGGCGTCGACCCCATCCGTCGGATCGTCGGGCCAAGCTCGTCGAAGTCACCCGGAAGGGGAAGGAGATGGCACGGCGGGCCGACAAGATCCTCGGGACGCCCCCACCCGGCCTCGCCTCGCTCCCACCCGCTGACATCGACGCGCTCGTGGAAGTCCTGCAGGCGATTTCCGACCATGCGCACGATTGACTGGTGCTCCATGGCGCGGCAGGGTTCGGCATGACGATTGGTGGCATCGATGAAAAGGTCTGACGACCTCAGCGGCAAGGTCGCGCTGGTGACGGGCGGTAGCCGGGGCATCGGGCGGGCGATCGCCGAAGGCATCGCTTCGGCCGGCGCCGACGTCGTCATCGCGAGCCGCAAGCTCGACAATTGCGAGACCGCGGCGCGAGAGATCGCGGACGCCACCGGGCGCCGGACGGTGGCCCTCGCCTGCCACGTGGGCAAATGGGAGGACTGCGATCAGCTTGTCGACTCGGTCTACGACGAGTTCGGCCGTTGCGACGTGCTTGTGAACAACGCCGGCATGTCGCCCGCGTACGACGGCCTCTCCTCGGTGAGCGAGGGGCTCTACGACAAGGTGCATGCGACCAACGCACGGGGGCCGTTCCGCTTGAGCGTCCTGATCGGCGAGCGAATGGCGCGTGACCACGGTGGATCGATCATCAACATCTCATCCGTGGGCTCCTGGAGACCCAACCCGATCGACCTGCCCTATTCCATGGCCAAGGCCGCGCTGAACGCCATGACGCTCGGTCTCGCCGGCGCCTGGGCACCAAAGGTGCGGGTGAACCTCGTCCTGCCGAGCGCGTGTGAGACGGACCTCAGCCGCGGCTGGCCGGCAGAGATGAAGGCGCGTGTCGCCGAGGCGAACCCGATGCAGCGGATGGCGCGTCCCGAGGACATGGTCGGCGCTTGCATCTTATTGGCAAGTGACGCCGCCGGCTATATCAACGGAGCACAGCTCGCAGTCGACGGCGGGCTCTACCGCACCCTGTGACGGACGTGAACGGAGACCAGATTCTTCGGGGGCAGTACGTCACGACTCCCGGTCATCGTGCACGCGGCCACCTTCGGGGATCCACCGCCCGGAGTCGCGCCACTCGACGGCGGCGTGAAATCCCTCGTCGGCGGCGAGATGTTGGAACCAGCGCCCTTCGGGTGAGTGGCGGGTGATGCCGTCGAAGACCGTGGCGAGGATCTGGGTGCCGTGGAGGCCCATGTTGTCGTAGGCCTGGTTGATCATGAGCTTCTGCATGACGAGCTGGTTGATCGGCACCCCGGCCATCCGGTCGGCGAGCTCCTCGACCCGGGCGTCGAGTTCGTCGGCGGGAACGGACTCGAGCACCAAGCCCCATTCGGCGGCTTGGCGGCCGTCAATGGTGTCGCCCGTCAGGAGCATGCGCTTGGCCTTTTCTGCGCCGAGGCGGTACACCCACATCGCGGTCGTCGGGCAGCCCCAGACCCGGGCGGGCATGTAGCCGATCCGGGCATCATCAGCCATGACGACGAGGTCGCAGCACAGAGCGATGTCGCTCCCCCCGGCGACGGCGTGCCCCTGGACTCTGCAGATGGTGGGCTTGAGCGAGCGGAACAGACTGGTGAAGTCGTCAGTGTTTCGCTTCATGAACCGGTAGTCCTTGATGGGGTCCCATACCGCGCTCTGGGTGCCGGTGCCCGCCTCGGCGTAGGCCTTGAGGTCGTAGCCGGCACAGAAGGACCGGCCCTCGCCACGCAGGATGATGACGTGCACATTGGGGTCGTCATTGGCAAGATCGACGGCCTCGTGGATCTCCCGTGGCATGTCGTGGTCGATGGCGTTGAGGCGTTCGGGCCGGTTCAGGGTGATGTGCGCCTTGCGGTCGGTGGCCTCATAGCGCAGTGATCTGAACGCCGTGGCGGTGGGGGACATCGGCTGTTTTCCTCTCGGTTGGGGTCAGCAGGGGTTGAGTCTCGTCGATCAACCTGGCCGCCCCAAAGCTTGCACCCCAGGCCGTGGGAATACCCTCGCTGGCCGACCGGTGGCTTGGGTACGGGCTTCCACGGAGGGACAGTCCGCGATCAGGGAGGACACCGGAACCTTGTGGGTTCCCGGGCTCTTATACGTCTCGCACCGTCCCCGCCGTCGTAGGGGACGGATTCCACGTGCGAACAATGACGGGGACCTTCGTGTCGCGCCAATCGAGGACTCTCGCTACATTGAGGTCTGTACCACGACGAGAGGATGCCGATGTCGTCAAACTCTGGACCCGAGCATCTCAGCGGTCATCATCGAGACACCTTGCTACAGATCTTTCAGCGGGAGACGAACCACAACGTCGAATGGCACGATGTCGTGTCATTACTCGAGGCGATCGGATCCATCGAACAGCAGCACGACGACATGTTTCTGTTCCGCCTCGGCCAAGAGACCGAGGTTCTCAGGCGTCCGAGCGAAAAGGACATCGACGGACAACAACTCGTCGACTTGCGCCGAATATTGACTACTGCTGGCTACGACACCATCGCCTCTGACCTCGAAGACAAGGGCAAAGAAGTCTGAGGATGGCCGACGATTCGGAGCAGATTCGCGGAAAGAGTGTTGTTGCTGTCATCGACTTTCACGAGACCATTATCTACGTGACGGATGCAGCACCTCGCCAACGTCCTGAGCGCCTCGTTGCGACGGATCCACGCGGGCACTTCCACAAAGTCCACCATCACTCCGGAATCCTTCAGGTGCGTACGAAGACGACGGTCCTGCGTACTGGCACGAGCTGGCCGACGCCTTGTCGCCGGCGGGGGCGATCCTGCTATTGGGACACGGCAGAGGGAAAGCGAACGCGTCACATCGCTGGGTTGTCTACATCGAAGAACATCATAAGGACGTCGCAGCCAAGGTGGTAGCTGACGTTCGGGCCGACATCGATCACCTCGAAGCGCAACAGGTGCTTGGGCTGGCTCAGTACTACTTCGCCGCGCCCCCTTAACCTTTCGGCACCACAAGGTTCACCGACCCACTGCCCACGCCCCCTAACGACGGATTGGGCTCTTGGCGCTACGCCGCAGAGTTGGTTCCCTCCTGGGCGCGCTGTGTGATGGCCCTGCAAGTACGAACCGTGGTCTCAATGTCGCCCAGGTCGAACTGGCCGAGCAGGTCGACGGTCGCGCGCAAGACGTCATCCCGGAGGCTCTCGAACAGAGTCGTACCCTCTTCGGTCAGGTCGACGGCGTCGTCCCCGGTGATCATTCCGTCAATGGCCAGTCGGACCAGCAGCGCGCTCGTGGAATCCGCGTCCAACCCGCGTGAGCCTTCGAGGTCCTGGGCCAGCAAGCTACGGGCGACACGAGGACCCCCCGCCGCGACCAGCTTGAGGGCGTACCAAGTTTCGGGCTCGACCTCTCTTTGGGCCAAATGGCTGCGGAGCACGGCAGTCAGCGTCCGTTCGGTGAAGGCCAGCGTCTGACCGAACTCCACGTAGGCGGGAGGTAGTGCATTCATGAGGTTGCTCCCCTTCTTTCGCTATGATTGACAGGTGCCTGTCCACTATTGCACATCGACAGTTACCTGTCTATAGCAATGCCTGACAACTCCGGGAACCCCACGATGGGCCTGCTGCTGCGGTTGCTTTACCAGCTCTATTCACTCGAGATTCAAGGCGCACTCCGCCAGGCGGGCTTTGACGACATCAACCCGGGAGCCGCCAATGTGTTCACGTTTCTCACCTCGGAGGGGGCCACCGTTTCGGAACTGGCAAACCTCGCACACGTGCGCAAGCAGACGATGGCCCAGACGGTCGAGCAGCTTGAGAGGACCGGTTACGTTGAGCGCCGCCCAAACCCATCGGATCGCCGATCTCAGCTGGTCTTCCTCACTGCACGGGGAAAGCGGATTCCACCCGTCACGCACAAGGCCGCCACCTCAGTCGAGAGACGGTGGGCCCGAGTTGGTGGCCCGGACGAACTCGACACTCTTCGCATGTCATTGCTCGATCTGCTCACCCGACTGACCGCGGAGTGACTGGTGATATGAGCGTGACGAGCGGCGTAGGAGTTGGGGGGAGAGGAAAGAATGGAGTTCGTCGCCGCACTCGCGTGGGCTGGTCGCAGAGGAAGGGTCCTCACTGGGTGATGCGGTAGTGAAGGTGGGCGACTCCGCTGCGAGAGCACCGTTCATTGAGCAGTTCGAGGTCGAGACGCTCGTGCGCGGGGAGGGCGTGTTTGCCTCCTCCGAGCACGATTGGCCAGAAGAACAAGTGGCACTCGTCCACCAAACCCGCCCCAAACGCCTGGGCAGCGAGATCAGCTCCGCCCACAGTGAGATCGTGGGCCCCCCCGGCCTTCATCAGCCGAATCGCCTCGACGTTGAACTCCCGCTCGAGGGTCGTCCTCCCGCTTGACACCGAAGTCAGGGTCTTTGAGAAGACGACCTTGTCGGCCACTCGCCAGATGTTGGTGAAGTCGGCGACCCAGGGCGGCTGGTCAGCGATTGGTGCGGTCTCCCAGTAGACCATCGCCTCATACATGCGGCGTCCGTAGAGATAGGTGCCGACCGGGCGCTCAAGGTCATTGATGAAACCGAAGTACTCCTCATCAGGGGTACCCCAATCGATGCCACCGTCGCTGTCCTCGGAGTAACCGTCGAGCGACGCGTTCGCCACGTAGATGAGCTTGGCCATGCTGGTGCCTCCGATCGGGAACTTGCCGAAGATAGTTCGCACGACCGCTGAAGATCGCCGGCTACCAAGCAATCCGACCGCGCCGCCCCACCGACAACCGATCGCACGGCTCTGGGCGCTGTCGTCGCCCTTCGCTACGGCGCGCCGAGAGATCGGGCCAGAACTCCTGCCTCCTCGAGCTCCACCAGGAGATCGCGTGACGAGCGGAATAGGGCAGTCCGGATCCCTAGCTTGCTGGCCGTGTCGAGGTTCTCCTCGGTGTCGTCAATCATCAACGTCGTGTTCGGCGTCAAGCCGAAGCGGTCGAGCAGTAGTTTGAAGATGGCTGGCTCTGGCTTCGCAACTCCCTCCCGACCGGAGACGACAGTCCCGTCAAACCAACCGAGAAACGGAAATCGCTCGAGGCGGAGCGGATACGTTTCCGCCTCCATGTTGGTGAGGGCATACAAGGGCAGTCCGGTCTCTCTCACTGCCCGGAGGACTTCCACCGACCCGGCGTCGACGCCACCGATCATTTCCTCGCTGCGACTCGACCATGCCCAGATCAGTTCGGAGAGCTTGGGATGCCTGGATGCGAGCTCCGCGCACGATGTCGCTGTCGAGACGCCCCGGTCGTGGGGCGCATGCCAGGCCGGTGAACAGACGTCGGCAAGGAACCGTTCCATCTCTGCTTGGTTCGCGAACAGCTTGCGGTAGAGGTGGCGGGGGTTCCAATCGAGCAGGACTCCGCCCACGTCGAACACGACTGCCTCGACCCGAGGTTGCCCTCCGCCAGTGTGAGTACGCACATCCAATATGTTAGATTGAACACTATGGATGTGCTCACCCGGCACCAGACAATCCTCCAGGCGCTCCGCCAACGCAGTCCGGTGCTGGTCGGGGAGCTGGCCGATGCACTCGAATGCTCCGAAATGACCGTGCGTCGTGACCTCGAGTCGCTGGAGCGCAGCGGGGGGCTCCGACGTGTCCACGGCGGGGCGGCGAGTGTCTTCCTCAGCGCCGAGGAGACCCCGTACGGCGTTCGGGCCCTCGAGTCGCACGAGGCCAAAGCGACGATAGGCGCAGCCGCGGCCGGCCTCTTGGCCGACGGGGAGACGGTCATCCTCGACGGCGGGACAACCGCCATGGAGGTGGCACGAGCGCTCCGCAACCGGCGTCTGACTGTCATGCCGCTCGCCCTGCGGCCGGTCTTCGAGCTGCACGAGTGCCCGGAGGTCAAACTCCTCCTCCCGGGTGGCGAGGTCCGGCCCGGAGAGCTGTCGTTGACAGGGAGCCTCACCGAATCTTCCTTTTCTCAGCTCCGGTTCGACACGTGCGTGATGGGCCCGTGCGGCATTGACGCGAAGGCAGGCATCACGACCCACCTTCTCGCTGAGACCGCCGTCAAGCGCGACGCCGCCCGTTCCGCGCAGCGGGTGATCGCGGTGGCCGATTCCTCGAAGCTCGGGCGGGTGGCCTTCGGCCATGTCTGCGACCTCGACGAGATCGACATCGTCCTGACCGATGCCGGAGCCGACCCGCAGAGGGTCGAGGAGTTGCGGGCGATGGGAGTCGACATCCGCTGCGTCTGACGCTGCTTCGGGGCGCCGCCCAGAGAACGGCATCGGCGTCGATGGACCGCTGGCCACGCCTGGCCGTCATCGCCGTCTTCTTCGTCCAGGGCTTCCTGTTCGCCTCCTGGACGGCCCACGTTCCACAGCTGCAACAGCACCTCAGGCTCAGCGACGGCCGGCTCGGGCTCGCCTTGCTCGGGGCCCCCATCGGCTCAGTCCTCACCATTGCGGTGGCAGCGCGCTTCCTGCCGAGAGTGGGCAGCCGCCCGATGGTCCAGGTGGCCCTGGTCGGTTATTGCGTCTCGGGACCTTTGATCGGGCTCACTGGTTCGTTCGGCACTTTCTTCCTGGCGTTCCTGCTCTGGGGCTTCTTCCAGGGAATGCTCGACGTGTCGATGAACACCCAAGCGATCTCGGTCGAGCGATTCTCCGGCCGCGTGCTGATGCCCGGTTTCCACGGGTCGTGGAGTACGGGCGCCCTGCTCGGTGCGGTCACCGGAGCGTGTGCGGTGGGACTGGGTGTCTCGCTGAGCGAGCAGCTGCTCATCCTCGCGGTTCCCTGCCTCCTGGTCGTCGGCTGGCTCACGACACGGATGATCCCCGACGGCCAGCTTGTCGACGACCTCGAGTCTTCGGAGGCCAATCGCGGGGGCCGTCGCGGCATGCTGTCAGGAGGGCTCATTGTCCTCGGGGGCATCGCCTTCGCCGACATGCTCTGCGAGGGTGCCGCGGCCGATTGGGCTGCCGTGTATCTCCGCAACTCGCTGCACACCGCAGCGCTGGTCGCGGGAATGGGGTTTGCGGTTTATGCCTTCGCCATGCTGGCCGTTCGGCTCTCCGGCAATCGTCTCTTCACCCGGTTCTCCGCCCACCATTTGCTCCCCCTACTCTCCGTCATCGCCACGCTCGGATTCGCCGCCGGTCTCGTCATCGCCCATCCCGTGAGCGTGCTGGTTGGATTCGCCTTGCTCGGCGTCGGACTCGGAAGCGTCGTCCCGATGACCCTCCGGGCGGCCGGAGCGGTGGACAACGTGCAGACCGGAAGAGCGGTCGCCTCGGTGGCCGGTTGTGGCTGGGCCGGCTTCGTCGTGGGACCGGTCGTGATCGGCGCCATCGCATCAGCGACGTCACTGCACACCGCCCTCTTCCTGATCCCAGTCCTCACCGCCATCGTGGCCTTGGGGACGTGGTCCGCGAAGGGAATACGGCGTTCGGCGCTGCCCGCTGACGCGAGGCTGAGCGCCCTCACGAGCGAATCTGCGAGAGCTTCACGAGCCGAACTCGGGATCAACTGAGTTCGTCCAGGGATCAGGTCGTCGTGAGGTAGCGATCGATCACCCGGTGCATGTGCAAGATGTTGCTCTCCTGTCGCCGGTTCAACCTGATGCCCGGGCCACCGCGGGACTTCATCCCGATCTGCACGTGCTCCATGTTGGCGTAGTCCTGGTTAGTGATCTCGCCCCAGTCGCGCTCGGTCCAGTCGGGGTAGAAGCGGCGCTTGGCCCGCTTCGGGGGCTCTCCCTGCTGAGGCCAGTGCAGGAACCAGGTGTCCTTTATGCAACTGTCGGGGTCGGTGCCGTTGGGCCGTATCCGAAAAACGATGGCAATCCCGGGATAGATCGGCCCGACCATGTTTGGGAAGAAGAACACGTCGTCGGCGCTCGACAACTGATCGTCGGCGAACTCCTCCACGGCAACGCCTCGTGCCTCGAGCAAGGTGCGTCGGCCCTGCTGGTAGCGGCTTAGCATCGTCGCGCCGTCGAGTCCCGACGCCCGGATCTCCTCGACCAGCGCGCCCTCGTCTTTGTAGAACAGCCCGCCGAGGCCGGCGATGAAGGCCTCGAGGATCTCGGCCTCGTCGTACTGGCCCTCCGAGAGCCCGAGGCGCGGGCTGGGGCGGAGCTGACGCCGCGCGTTGGGCAGCCGTCCGTAGTGGGCGTGGATCCCGAGCGGTTCGTACTCGAGGCTGACGTCATCGGTCCAGGGCAGGAGCTGCGGGTGGGTGCCCTGCACGTGATAGCCCTCGTTGAAGGCGTCAACGGCCACCTTCCAGTTGGCCGGCAACACGGTCGACAGGTAGGTGCGGAGGTGGAGGCGATCGAGGTGGTAGGGGGCTAACAGCGTCGGCAGCGGTCCGAGGTAGTCGAGCAACGGCGGCGCATCGGCGCTCAGGCAGATCCAAACGAAGCCGCCCCACCGATCTATGCGCACCGACTTCAGGCTGGCATCGTCGGGGATGGCATCGAACTCCTCGCGGTCGACCACTTCGACCAGCTTCCCGTCGAGGTCGTAGCGCCAGGCGTGGTATCGGCAGCGGATACAACCCTCCGGGAATCGGCCGGCGCCGTCCGCCAGTCGGGTCCCGCGGTGGAGGCACGTGTTGTGGAAGGCCCGCACCGTGTCAGGGGCGGCACGCACTACGAGGATGGACTGGTCGCCAATGAGGTACTCGCAAAAGTCGCCGACGTCGGCAATCTCCTCGTCCCGACAGGCCACTTGCCACACGCGGGACCACAAACGGTCGAACTCCAACGCGGCAAACTCTGGGCTCGTGTACCTGGCCCGCGGGACGACATTGTCCTCGCCAATCAAGACGTCTTCGAGGTCCATGTTCGCCTCTTCTCTCGGTGCCTCTTCCCGTGTGGGCGTCGGGTCGAGTCCATGCACGGCCTCGCCATGCTACGGCGCACAATTCGAACGCGTCATGGCACACGGCGTGACGGCATTCCGGCTCCTAGACTTCGGCCGCTGCCCGGGGAAGATCGACGCGGAAGGATGGGAACGTGACGGCCGCTGGATCGTCTGTACCTCTCGCCCCGCCGTTGGCCGAGGTGCCGCTCCCCGCGCGCGACGGGGCGGCTCTCCTCCGGCGCAACGTGGCCGAGCACGGCGAGCGCCCGGCCCTTCGCTTCGGCGAGCGGGTATGGACCCATCGGGAGCTGCTGGCCGAAGCGGAGCGCTTTGCCACCCTGTTCCGCGCCCGGTTGGACCCGGGCCGGCCTCCCCACGTCGGGGTCCTGCTCGATAACACACCCGACTACGTCTTTGCGTTGTGCGGTGCGGCTTTGAGTGGGTCGGTGATCGCCGGGCTCAACTACACGCGCCTCGGCGAGCATCTCTCCCGGGACATCGTGCACACCGATCTGCAAATGGTGATCACCGAGCCGCGCCACGAAGCCCAACTCGGCGCCGCGCTTGAGGGAATAGACCTGCACGGCGGCGTGCTCGTCTCGGGCGGCTTCGTCGACGACGACGATTCGCCGACTCGGGGCGCCTCACTCGAACACGCACTGGAGTCGGCTGCTGCACCGCCAGGACCTTCAACGGCGGACGGTGACGTCGACGACCTGTGGGTCTTGTTGTTCACGTCGGGCACCTCGGCCGCCCCGAAGGCCGTCCGCTGCACCCAACGACGCCTGCTGACCACCGGCAACCGGATGGCGATGATGCTCGAGTTGGCACCCGAGGACGTCGGGTACTCGGCCATGCCGCTGTTCCACACGAACTCGTTGATGTCCGGCCTGGCTCCCGCCCTGGTCGCCGGGGCGTCACTGTCGCTGGCCCGCCGCTTTAGTGCGTCGGGGTTCCTGCCCGACGTCCGCCGCTACGGCGCGACCTGGTGCAACTACACCGGCAAACTGCTGACCTACCTGCTCGCGACGCCGCCGCTCGACGACGACACCGACAACACCCTGCGCGTCGCCTTCGGCAACGAGGGGTCGCCCCAGGTGGTCGAGGAGGCGGCGACCCGTTTTGGGGTGCGGATCATCGACGTGTTCGGGTCGACGGAAGGCGCCATTGCGCTCGACCGCACCGGCAACCGTCCTCGCGGCTCAATCGGCCGACTGCGCCAGGGGATCATGGTCGCCGACGAGGCCGGCGAGGAGGCGCCGCGGGCCCAGTTCGATCACGACGGCCGGCTGCTCAACGCAGACCGCTGTGTCGGCGAGATCGTCAATACGCTCGGTGTCGGCCCTTTCGAGGGGTACTACCGCAACAACGAGGCGATGGAACAGACGACCCGCAAAGGTTGGTACTGGAGCGGAGACCTGGCCTACGTCGACGATGAGGGCTGGGTCTATTTCGCCGGCCGCACGTCCGACTGGCTCCGGGTCGATGGCGAGAGCTTCCCGACAGCGCCGATCGAGGCCATCGTGGGGCGGCATCCGGACGTGATGCTGGCCTCGGTCTACGCCGTACCCGACCCCGACGCCGGGGACCAGGTAATGCTGGCCCTCGCCCTACGTGAGGGCACCATGTTCGACGGCTCGTCCTTCGCATCGTGGCTGGACGGCCAGGCGGATCTCAGTCCCAAATGGCACCCCCGGTTCGTCCGCCTCTGCGATGCGCTCCCGACGACGCCCACCAACAAGATCCTCACCCGCACGCTCGTGCACGAAAAGTTCCGGCTGGACCGTGTGGGCGGCGATCCCGTGTACCTGCGTGCGCGGGGCGCCGCGTCCTTCCTCCCGTTCGGCGAGCCGGACGAGTCCGCTCTGCGCGCCGCGTTCACCTCCGCCGGACGCGTCGCCGCCTGGGACCTGTGAGGAGCCTTCTCTAGCGCGGCACGGGGCATCGTTCCGCCGGTTCCTCGCGCATCTGCCGCCGCGCGAAAGCTGAACACGCCCTATCCGTGCGCTACTCCTCGAGGAGGTCGGGCTCCTCGGCGACGATCTGGTCGTAGAGCGGCTGGAACTGGTACCACCCGGCGCCGTGCCCACCGATCTGCCGTGCCGTCTTCTGCGCGATGTCGTGGCGGATCAGCACTGGCTTCCCCGCAGCCTCGGCGAGCAGCTGAGCGTGGCAGGTGCGCTCCATCGTGATAAACCACCAGGCCGCCTCGTCCACCGTGTGTCCGACGGTGAGCAGACCGTGATTGGCCAGGATGGCGGCCTTGCTCTCGCCCAGCGCGTGCGCGATCCGCTTGCCCTCTTCGATTTCGACCACGGCGCCGGTGTAGTCGTCGAACACAGCGTGGTCCTCGTAGAAGGCGCAGGCATCCTGCGTCAGCGGGTCGAGCGGCCGATGGAGAGTCGACCACGCCTTGCCGTACACGGAGTGCGAGTGCGCGGCGGACACCACGTCAGGCCGCGCCGCGTGTATCTGGGAGTGGATGACGAACGCCGCGAGGTTGAGCGGCCAGTTGCCCTCGACCACCTCGCCGTGGTCGTTGACGAGCAAGAGGTCCTTGGCCTGCATCTGGCGGAAGTTCATGCCGTATGGGTTGACCCAGAAGTGGTCGAGCAGCTCCGGGTCGCGCGCAGTGATGTGACCGGCGGTTCCCTCGCTGAACCCGAATTTGCCGAACAGGCGGAAAGCAGCGGCGAGCCGCTGCTTGCGGTGACGCCGCTCCTCCTCGACGTTGTTGAAATCGGGTAAGGCGTGGGGCAAGCGGTCAGATGGCACGTAACCAGTGTACGAGTGTTGTACCGGCCAATCCATAGGGCCCTGAGTGGGGAGCGGGCGTTCCAAGGCGACAACGTCCTCGGCGCCGCGAACAACGTGAAGGCGGGGACGAGGCAGCGTTCGACCCCGGCCCGGTCACTTCTCGGGCGCCCGAGTGCGCCGTTGGCTCCGGTCCCGAAGCCGGGCCAGCACACCCACGCCGTCCTAGCCGAGTGAGGCCAGATGGTCGGGTGGCCGACGAAAGAACGGGCTCGGCGCCTCAGCCCTGGGCGCGGGCGCGAGCCAGGAGCCCGCGCGCGATCACGAGGCGCTGGATCTCGTTAGTCCCCTCGCCGATCACCATCAACGGCGCGTCACGGTAGAACCGCTCGACGGGAAACTCCGTCGTGTAGCCGACGCCCCCCAAGATGCGCATCGCCTCCATACTCAGCTCGAGCGCGGTCTCGCTCGCGAAGAGCTTGGCCATGCCCGCCTCGACGTCGCAGCGCAGGCCTTGTGCCTTGCGCTCCGCCGCGTTCTTGGTGAGCAGCCGCGCCGCCTCGAGTTTGGTGGCCATGTCGGCCAGTTTCAGCTGAATTGCCTGGTGCTCGGCGATCACCTTGCCGAACGTCTCGCGCTGTTGGGCGTAGGCGAACGCGGCGTCGAAGGCCGCCCGGCCCACACCGACGGCGCGCGCGGCGATGTTGATGCGGCCGATCTCAAGCACCCCGAGGATCTGCTGCAGCCCGCGCCCGGTCTCACCGATGAGGTTGCCGGCGGGGATGCGGTGGTCGGCGTAGGACATCTCGACGGTCTCTATGCCGCGGTAGCCCAGCTTGCTGATGTTCTTACTCACCGAGATGCCCTCGAAGCGCGGCCCGGGCTCCTTCTCGACGATCAGCGCCGAGATCCCCTCCTCGGTCCGCGCGGCCAGGGCGACAATGCCGGCGCGCTCGCCGTTCGTCACCCACGTCTTGGTCCCGTTGAGGACGTACTCCTCGCCGTCGCGTTGCGCCTTGCACGACAGGTTGCGCGTATCGCTTCCGGCGTCGGGCTCGGACAGCGACAGGCAGCCGCGGCTCTCGCCGGTCGCCATGGCAGGGAGCCAGCGCCGCTGCTGTTCCTCGCTTCCGTGCGTCATGATCAGCGATGCCGCCATGGTGTGCGTGTTCACGATGCCGGTGAGGCTCATCCATCCGTACGACAGTTCCTCGATCACGCCGACGTAGGTCAGCAGGTCGAGGCCGAGGCCGCCGTAGGCCTCCGGGATCGTGATGCCGAAGAGGCCAAGGTCGCGCATCTTGGCGACGATCTCTTCGGGATAGGTGTCGGCATGTTCGAGGTCCGACGCCACCGGGATGACGTCGCGCTGCACGAACCTGCGCACCGTTTCGATGATCTCGGCGCGTACCGACTCGTCGACCACGTCGGGCGTCGCGCCGGTCATGGCGAACCCGTCCTCCTCATCGCGATGACCATACCCTTCAATCCTGTTGATGGCTTGGACCTCCTCGCCTACCCAGGTGCGCGGTGGAGGACACCAAGCGGGTGGTCAACAGTTAGGCCGTCCTGGCCGTGCTCGACGACGCGCTGGCAGCGGAGGACGGGTCCTTCAGGACGCCCGACTTGCGGGCCAACGTGGACCGCATGCGCAAGCGGTCGGCCGAGGGAGGCGCGTCACGCCGCTGGCACACGGTGACCCCTGCGCCCCGGTGAGGCGTCAACGTGACGTGGCGCACGCGGGTGCGCTCGGCGCGCGTCGTGGTCGTAGCCAGCTCGACCCGCCGGAGGACTTCGCCGAGCACGACGCGCATCTCGGTCAGCGCGAACGCGGCACCGATGCAGCGCCGACTGCCGCCGCCGAACGGGATCCAGACATTGAGGTCCGGGCGCTTGCCGACGAAACGCTCCGGGCGAAACTCGAGCGGTTCGGGATAGAGCCTGGGGTCTCGCATCACGAGGTAGATGGCCGGGTCGACGAATGTGCCCGCCGGCAGCCTCAGCTCTCGTGACCCCTCACCGATCGTGACGTCCTGGGTCAACTTCCGGGTGATGTCGGGCACCACGGGGCGCACCCGCAGGCTCTCGGTGACGACGGCGTCGAGGTAGGCGTCGTCCCCGGCGTCGGCCGCCTGCGCCGCCGCGCCCAGGACCGCCGGGTTACGGACGAGTCGTTCGAACGTCCACGACAGCCCGGTCGCCGTCGTCTCGTGCCCGGCGAGAAGGAGCGTCACGAGTTGGTCGCGGATCTCCGACGTCGTCATGCCCGTCCCGTCCTCCTCGCGGTGACGGACGAGCATGGCGAGCACGTCGGCGCGTGACTCGAGCCCGGGGTCGCTCCGGCACGCGTCGATCTCGCCGTGGAGCAACTCGTCCGCCCGGCCCTGCAGCGCCCGGTAGCGCGTCCACGGCCAGACACCAGCGAGCGCCGGGAAGGCGAACGGCGCCAGGCGGAACAGGTCGAGGTCGACTAGGTCGGCCAGGGTCGTGCGGAAGAGATGGTGGCGTTCGGGCTCGTCCGGCCCGACGCCGATCACGGCTCGCAGGATCACATCCAGGGTGATGGTGCGCATGTGCGGCAGCAGCGCGAAGGACCGCCCAATAGGCCAGGTCTCGATTTCGTCCGCCGCGACCTGCGTCATCAGCGGGACGAGCTCGGCGATCGAGCTGCCGTGGAAGGGCCCGCTCAGGCGGCGGCGCTGGCGCAGGTGCACCGCGTCGTCGGTCACGAGCACGGACGACGGCCCGAGCACGCGCCCGAGGAACGGCGCGTTGGCCTCCCCGGCGTGGAGCACCGATTCGTCGCCGTGGAACACCGAACGGATGTCCTCGGGGTCGACCAGGTAGACGAACGTGCCGAATCGTCCCATCCGAACGGTGAAGCGGTCGCCGTAGCGCTTGTGGCACCGATCGAGGAACTGGGGGAGACGGCCCAGGGACATCGCCTGCACCAAGGGTGGCGACTTGGGACCGGGAGGGAGCGTAATGTCCATGCCGTAGGACTATACGCCTGTATTATACAGTTGTATAGAGGAACGGAGGTGGGATGGGCCACAAAGAAGACCTGCTGGCGGCGGCCCGGCGCTGCTTGGTCACCCGGGGCTACGCCCGGACGACCGCCCGCGACCTGGTCGCCGAGTCGGGCACCAACCTAGCGTCCATCGGCTACCACTTCGGCTCCAAGGACGCCCTGCTCGCGCAAGCGCTCGGTGAGGCCTTCATCGAGTACACCGACAAGGTGATGGCGCTTGCCGGCACCCTCGACCCCGAGGCCACCGATCCGCACCAGGCGGTGTCCTCCGCCTGGTTGGCCATGACCGAGATGCAGAGCGATTTCCGCCCGCTGCTCGTTGCCTTCGTGGAGGCGTTGGCGCAGGCCGAGCGGAACGACCCGCTGCGCGTGCAACTCGCAGCCGGCTACGAGGAGATGCGGCGGCGTAGCGTCGAGGGAATCCTGGCCATGGTCCCTGATCTGCCGACCGACATCGCCCGATCGATCGCGTCGTTCTTCTTCGCCGTTTCCGACGGGTACATGGTGCAGTGGCTCCTCGACCCCGAGGCCACTCCCAGCGGCGCCGATCTGCTCGAAGCCGGGCGGCTGGCGATGCTCGTGTGATCGAACCCTATGGCGACGCGTGGTACCTGATTCGTTGGGTCGAAGCGGAGCGAGATGGCCGGCGGCGGACGTAGCATCGGAGTTCCCCATCAACCAAGAGGAAGGGCCGCGTGAATGCGTGTCGTTGTCGATTTCGACCAGTGTGAGAGCAACGCCCTCTGCATGGGCATCCTCCCAGAGGTGTTCGAGGTGCGCGACGACGACTTCCTCTACGTCCTGAACGAGAACCCGCCCGAGGAGCTGCGCGACCAGCTCATGGAAGCCGTGCGGGCCTGTCCCAAGAACGCCATCTCCATCGACGACTGAGCAGCCGCGCCTCGACGGGCCGGGGCCTGCCAAGGGTCGGAACCAATCAGGGCATCAGGACTGAACAGTCGTCGTCCCTGGGATGTCCTTGCCGCAGCTGGGCGTGCTCGACGCGGGCACGAACGCGTTCTTCTCGGCGATCATGTACCAGCCGCACAGCTGCGGCAGGTCGTGGCCGAAGATCGTCGAGTAGTTGATCGTCTCGGGCAGCAACCCGTTGCCGTTGTAGCTCTTGAGGTTGCGCAGGGCATGGATGACGCCAGCCTGGGTCGGGTTCTTGCCGGCCAGCTCGAGACCCTTGATCATCAGGTCGGCCCCGAGCCAGGACTCGTACTGGCTGAAGTTCGGGAACTCGCTGCTCGTGAAGTGCTCGTACTTCTCGAGGGCGGACTGCATCTGGCGCGTGCCGGCGTTCGGGAGCTGGAAGGGCCGGAACGTGGTGTCGAAGTAGCCGCCTTGCACCGAACTCCAGGCGGTTGACTTCACGAGGCTCGGCTCGAAGCCGGTGGGGAAGACCAAGGCCTTCGGCTTCACCCCGGCCTGCTTGAGCGCTTCGGCCAGGGCGAAGTTCGAGTTGTCGTCCAGCCCGGCGTAGAAGGCATTGCACCCCTTCTGCTTGGCGGTGAGGGCAACCGTGGTCATCGCCACCGAACCGAACGGGATCGAGGTGTCCACTTCCCCGACCTTGCCGCCAGCGCGTTCAAAGGAGTCCGCCGTGCCGACGGCGGACCGCGATGACGACGGCGAGATGCTGTAGCCGTACGTACAGACGACCGTTCCACCGTGCTGCTTCAAGAATGTCCCGATGCCGGTGTTGACCGGGTACTTGGGGTCGACACTCCCGACGTCCGACGCGAACATGTTCGTGTAGGGCTGCGTGCCCCACTCGGGGCCGTCGAAGAACCCACCCGTGACCGGCACGCCCTTCTGCTGGGGGTACTGCGCCGCCAAGAAGAAGAGCGGGCTGGTGGAGACGATGCCGAAGGCGCCCTTGGAGAGGGCATCCTGTACCGCCGTGGAGATCGCGGTGGGGCTGGTCTGATCGTCGAGCACGACGCCGACGAGCTTGTGCCCGTCGACGCCTCCTTCGGCGTTCTGCATCGCGATACGCGCGTTGAACCCCGCTGGAGCCTGGCTGAACTCCGAGGATCCCTCGCCGGTCAGCGAGGTGATCATTGCGAGAGTGATCGGTGCCCCCGAGGTCGCGGCGCCGGCCGACCCGGCGAGTGCGCCACCGACCCCGATGGTCACGCCACTGGTCATCAGTGCAGCCAGCGCGAGCCGCGCCAGTCGTTGACGCGCGCCGTTGTTCGAAGTGCGCTTGCGTACTCCAACCGTCATTCGAGTCCACCCCCTAGGTGATGTCGGATCTGCTTCCAGGCTCCATCTGATCGGCATCCCGGCGTCATTGGTCGGCGGGATCGCACCAGGGTATAATATCGACGTCGATGTTGAAAAGGGGCGCAGCCAGGAAATCTGCGCCCCGCCTGATGATCACGGATGCACGGAGGTAGTGGCCATGCCCAAGAACGTTGTCGACTTTCCCGTCTTCGACGCGGACAACCACATGTACGAGACGACGGACGCCTTCACGAAGTACCTGCCCGCCGGGTACGAGGGGTTGGTCAAGTACGTGCAGGTAAACGGGCGCACCAAAATTGCGGTGCGCAACCTGATCTCCGACTACATCCCCAACCCGACCTTCGAAGTAGTCGGACGCCCCGGGGCCCAGGAGGAGTTCTTCAAGAACGGAAACCCCGAAGGTCTGTCGCGGCGCGAAATCATCGGCAAGCCCATTCGCTCGCCGGAGGCCTTCTTCGCCCCTGCACCCCGCCTGCAGCTGATGGACGAGCTCGGCCTCGACCGCGCGCTCATGTGGCCGACGCTGGCGAGCCTGCTCGAAGAGCGCCTCGGCGACGACCCGAAGGCCACGCACATCGCCATCCACGCGCTCAACCAGTGGATGCACGAGCACTGGACCTTCGACTACGAGGGCCGCATCTTCGCGGCGCCCGTCATCACGCTGCCCATCGTCAGCGAGGCCATCAAGGAGCTTGAGTGGGTGGTCGAGCGGGGCGCCAAGATCCTTCTCATCCGCCCGGCGCCAGTGCCCGGCTATCGGGGCCGTCGCTCGTTCGCCTTGCCCGAGTTCGACCCGTTCTGGGAGAAGGTCGTCGAGGCCGACATCACGGTGGGGATGCACGCGTCGGACGACGGGATGATGCGCTACTACAACCAATGGGAGGGCAACTTCGACGGCGAGCTTCTGCCCTTTTCGGGCAAGACGGCGTTCATGGACATCGCCCACACCCAGAGCCGTGGCATCTTCGACACCGTTGCGTCGCTCATCGGCCACGGCTTGTTGTCGCGATTCCCGAAGCTGCGGGTGTTGCCCGTGGAGAACGGCTCCGGCTGGGTGCGACCGATGGTCAACGCGCTGCAGAGCTCCTACGAGCGCGAGCCGGGTCTATGGGACGAGGACCCGTTCATGGTGCTCAAGCGCAACATCTGGGTGCACCCCTTCCACGAGGAGGACCCCCGCGGGCTCATCGACTTGATCGGAGTGGACCGGGTCGTGTTCGGATCCGACTACCCCCACATCGAAGGTATGTCCGAGCCGCTCTCCTACGTGGACGAGCTGGCCGGCCTGTCGCACGAGGAAGTGGCCAAGGTCATGGGTGGCAATCTCGCCGTCGCCATGAAGCTGCCGTTCGCCGCCTGACACTCGAGACGATGGCCATGCCGGCCGGGTCAGGCGCGCCCTACCGCTGGCTGTAGCGCCGGTTACTCAGTGTCGAAGGAGCGGGTCGTGGCGGCGACGCAGAGCCGGTTCTCGTTCCCCTCGTCGCGCACCTCGACCCGGCCGAGACCGTGCCGCACCTCAGCCGACGCGACGACGGGCCCGATCCGCGCCGGCTGGAGGTAGCGCAGGTCGAGGGACGCCAGGCTGGTGCCCGGCGCCAGCGACAGCACCGCCTCCTCCACCGCGAGTGCGATGAGGCCGCCGTTGATCGTGTTCGACGAGTTCAGCACCTCGTCGGAGTGCGCCAGCACGGCCACGCCCGGTCCGCGGCGCTCGCAGCCGGCGCGCTCGGCGAACGGCACGGTCAACCGTGTGCCCGCCGCGAGCGGGGTACGGCCACCACTGAGGGTCGGGATGGTCAGGCGTGCGTCCGGCGACGCCATGAACGACGCCGCCGCGAAGCCGAAATGCTCATCGGAATCCGTGAAGAAGTCGACGCTGGCGACGAACACAGAGCGGCCGGACTTGATCACTCGGCCCGCGCCGCGGACGGCCCCCGTTCCGGGCGCCGGCCGGTACAGGTGCACGTCGAGTTCGAGCGTGACGGGGACGCGTGGGCGCACCGTCTCGACGGCGAGGTAGCCGGCCAGCACGTCGGCCCACGCCGCCAGGATTGACGTGCGCAGGTGGGGTGTCCCCGGCGCGTGCATCTCGGGAACGACGGTGGCGGCTCCTGTCATGCCCGCGTCAGCGCCATCTCCCGGCGTGACCTCCCACCCCAATTCGGCGAGGACGTGCCGCCGTGACGCCGCCGCCGCTTCCTCGCCCTCAACCGTCGTGGCCATGCCTCTCCCTTGGGAACCGAAGCCGAGGCGCCAGCGCCTACATCCGGCCCAGCAGGAAACCCGCGGCCGGCGCCGCTGGCGGGTAGGAGTCGGTGATGCCCGAGCTGATGTAGCCGACATCACTGATCAGGGTGATGCCCGAGATGGCCGCCGCGGCGTCGCTGCAGAGGAACACGAGCGGGTAGGCCTGCTCGAGAGGGGTGGACGCCTCGATCCCCGCTTCCTCCCGGAAGTCGGCCCCGAAGCCGAGCCACATCTCCGCGTTGGCCTGGGCCAACGGCGTGTCAGTGGGGCCGGGGCAGATGGCGTTGATCCGGATGCCCTGCTTGAGCAGCGAGAAAGCCGTGCGCGCCACGTAGGCGCACACAGCCTGCTTCGAGTGGAAGTAGTCGGCCCAGCCGTTCTCGAGGGCCCAGGCCGAGGCCGAGTCGAAGTCCGGCGTGTCCAGGTACTCCTTGACCTGCTCCCAGCTGGCCTCCCAGCCGAGCCCGGCGGCCGAGGAGATGAAGCCGATCGCCGAGCCCCGCGACAGCATCCCGCCGGCCAGCATCCGCTCAATCAGGTGGCGGTGCCCGGCGAAGTTGATCTTCTCGATGTTTTGCGTGCCGTCGGCCACACCCGCGCACGACATCAACGCGTGCACGGGGCCGCCGCACTCGTCCACGGCCGCGTCGATCGAGGCCTTGTCGGCCAGGTTCACATGGATGGCCTTGGCCCCCGCGAGCTTCACGTCGGCGAAGTCCATCACCACCACCTCGGCGCCGGCATCGAGGGCCAGCTCGGCCGCGGCCGCGCCCATGCCGGTGGCCCCACCGACGACCAGGACTCGCTTGCCGTCGTAACGGAATGCATCGAACAGTGACATCTGTCTCTCTCCTGACTGACGCGCGGGCGCGTCGTTACCCGACGACGGAACGGACTTTGAGATCCACGATGGTATCCCAGTCGATTCCAACTTCCTCGAGGATGGCGTCGCCGTGCTCGTTGAATTCCGGCGCGCGACCGGCCGGGGCGGGAGCACCGCCGAACTGCACCGGTGCGGCCACCATCTGGAAGGGCGTGCCCGACGCGGTCTGGCAGTCCTGCATGTAGCCGTTGGCGGTGCTTTGCGGGTCGACCGCGCACTCGAGCGTGTCCTGCACGACGCACCACTGGCCTGTGAAGTCGGCCAGCCGGTCGCGCCACTCGGCCACCGTGTGCTCAGCGAACGCCGCTTCCATCGCGTCTTGCGCTTCGAGGCTGTGCTCGAGCAGCGCAGCGTGGTCGGCGAAGCGCGGATCGGTCCCCAGCTCGGGCCGCCCGACCGCGACGCACAGCTCGGCCCAGTAACGGCTGGCCTGGAGGCAGCAGAACGACAGCGACCGCTCGTCCTTGGTCAGGTAGTTGCGCACCAGCGGGTTGAGGCGCGGCGCACCCGCCGGCGGGCCGCCCCACGGGACATTCATCACGAGCGACAGCGCGAAGGCCTGGCCCATGGCCCACATGCCGGTGCCGAGCAGCGAGACGTCGACCGTGGTCGCCTCGCCCGTCCGCTCGCGGTGGAAGAGCGCGCCCATGATCCCGCCGGCGATCGTCATGGCGCCGATGGAGTCGCCGAAGCCCGGTCCGGGAGGGTTGGGGATGCGGTCGGAGTCGCCCGGCTTCACGCCGAGCGCGACGCCCGGCCGGTACCAGAAGGCCAAGGAGTCGTACGAGCCCTTGTCCGCGTCCGGTCCCCGCTCGCCCTGGCCTGTGCCGGCGACGTAGATGATCTGCGGGTTGTGGGCGCGGATGTCCTCGAGCTCGATCTTGAGCTTCTTGCGCACCCGCGGCAGCTTGTTGATCAGGAACACGTCGGCCGTGGCGACGAGCTTGTAGAGGATGTCGAGCCCCTCGGGCGTGCTGAGGTCGAGCGCCACGCTGCGCTTCCCGCGGTTCGAGTGCTCGAGCAGTGCGTGCACGTCGCCGGTGATCGAGACGACGCCCGTCGCGGCGAGGCCGCGCATGGCGTCGCCGCGCTCGGTCGGCTCGACCTTGATCACGTCGGCGCCCCAGTCGGCCAGCAGTGCCGAGGCCGCCGGCACGAACGTGTGCTCCGCCACCTCGAGGATGCGGACGCCATTCATCACTGCGGTCGCGCTCACGACGCCCCTCTCTCTGCTTCTGACATCGACGTCGATATTAGACGGGGGTCACCTGGAGCACCACCTTGCCCACGGCCTGCCCGTCGGCGACGTGCTGGATCGCCGACGCCACGTCCGTCAGGTCGAAGGAGGCGCCGATCACGGGGCGCGCCCGCCCGGTGGCGAGGAGTTCGAGCAGCTCAGCGTCGTTGCGGGCCATGTCGGCCGCCCTGTGCGTGGCGAAGTCCCGGAACTCGAACCCGAGCACGTGGACCCCCTTCAGCAGCACCAAATTAAGTGGTATCCGGGGGATCGTCCCCGAGGCGAAGCCCACGGTCACGAAGCGGCCCCCCCAGTGGACCGAGCGCAGGGCCGGCTCGGCCAGCTCGCCCCCCACCGGGTCGACCACGACGTCGGACCCGCCCGGCAGGGTGTCACGCAGCGCCTGGCGCAGGTCGCCCTCGCGGTGGTTGATGAGGTTTGTCGCGCCGCACGCCTTCGCCAGCTCGAGCTTCTCCGCCGACGAAGCCACTGCGGTGACCGTCGCGCCGAGCAGGGCACCCAGTTGGACCGCCGCCGACCCGACGCCGCCGCCGGCGCCGAGGACGACCAGCTCCTCGCCGGGCTGGAGCTCGGCCACCGAGTGCAGCACGTGGTACGCGGTGCGGTAGGCGACGCCGAACGCGGCCGCCGTCACGTCATCGACGCCTTCGGGCGTCCGGGCGAGCGAGGACGCCGCGACGACGACCTCGTCGGCGAACGCGCCGATGAACACCGAGCCGAACACCCGGTCGCCCACTGCGACGGCCGTGACCCCGTCCGCCACCTCGACGACCTCGCCGGCGAACTCGCTGCCGGGGATGAACGGCACCGGGGCCGACTGTTGGTACGTGTCGGCGATCACCAGCACGTCGGGGAAGTTCACCGCCCCGACGTGCACCCGCACCCGCGCCGACCCGGCAACCAGCTCGGGCGCCGGCGCCTCGGCTATCTCCACCACGTCGGGGCCGCCATAAGTGCGGCACAGGGCGGCGCGCACCTCAGGACGTGGCGAGCACCGAGTAGGGCGTCGATGCGGCCAGGTTCGCCGCCCCCCGCATGAGGTCGAGCACGATGGGCCCGAAGGCCGCCAATTTCTCGTCGTCACCCGCCCGCTGGTAGCCCTGCTCGAGCACGACCGCCAGCTTCCACTTGGCCAGGACGCAGTAGTAGTCGATGTCGTCCACCTGGCGGCCCGACACGGCGGCGTAGTGCGCCAGGACCTCGTCGCGGGTGGGCATGCCGGCCATGTCGACGTAGCCGCTGGCGGGGTCCTCGTCGCTCGAGGTGCCGTCCGGCCACGACTGCACGACCCAGCCCAGGTCGAGCTTGGGGTCGCCGACGGTGCCCATCTCCCAGTCGACGATGGCGGCCAGGCGCGCCGGCGCAGCGTGCTTGAACATCACGTTGGCGAATTGGTAGTCGCCGTGCATGAGCCCGGGGATGTAGTCGAGGGGCCGGTGCGCCCGCAGCCACGCCGCCGCCTCGTCGAAACCGGGGAGCTCGCGCCCCTTGATCCGCTCCAAGAACGCGGTCCAGCGGTCGACCTGGCGCTCGTGGAAGCCGTCGGGCCGGCCCAGGTCGGCCAGGCCCTTGGCCCGCCAGTCCACCTTGGAGAGCAGCGCGATGCCCTCGACCAGCTGGAAGGCCAGCCCGCGGCGCTCGCCGAGGTCGGTGTCGAAGGGTGCCGGCCACTGGCGGCGCGTGGACATGGGCGACCAGCCGTCGACGAACCCCATCAGGTAGAAGGTCCGGCCGAGCACGGACTGGTCGGTGCACACGGCGATGGCCTCGGTATGGGGCACGTCGCTCCCACCCAAAGCCTCGATGATCCGCCACTCGCGCACGATGCCCTCGTCACGCGGCGCCGGCGCGCTCGGCGGCGGGATGCGCATGGCGCAGTGCAGGTCGCCGCGGCGCAGCTCGTAGATTTCGTTCTGGCTCCCCCCCGAGATGTAGTGGTGTTCGAGCGGCTTGCCCACCCCCAGGCCCTGGGTGTCGAGCCAGGCGCACAATTTCTCCTCGTCGGCGATCGTCGGCACGTCGCCGATGGGCCACTCGCCCCCCGCCACCTCGTCGGTCGTGCTCACAGGTTGCCCACCTCGGCGTCGAGATACTCGGCGAACTGGGCCCGTGCCGCCTCCTGGCGCTTGGGCAGCCACTGAGTGGGCCAGATGTCGTCACTTGCCTTGTAGTCGCGCAGCACCTGGCGGGCCACGGTGACCTTGTGCACCTCGGTGGGCCCGTCGGCCAGGCCCATCACGCCGGCGGCGTGGATCATGCCGAAGAACGGCATCTCGTTGGTCGTGCCCAGCGCGCCATGCACCTGCATGGCGCGCCATGCAATGTCGTGCAGCACCGTGGGCATCACGACCTTGGCCGTCGCGATGTCCTTGCGCACCCGCTTGTAGTCGTTGTACTTGTCGATCTCCCATGCCGTGTAGAGCACGAACATGCGGAACTGCACGAGCTGCGCGTAGGAGTCTGCGATGTAGCCCTGTACGAACTGCTTGTCGGCCAGCAGGCTGCCCTGCGTCTCGCGGCTGAGCGCGCGCTCGCACATCATGTCGATCGCCTTCTGGGCCATCCCGATGGTCCGCATGGCGTGGTGGATGCGGCCGCCGCCGAGCCGGGTCTGCGCAATGACGAAAGCCTGCCCCTCGCCGCCGAGCAGCGCCTCGTCGGGCACTCGCACGTCCTCGTAGTGAATGAGGGCGTGTGAGCCCTCGTTCAACGGCTCGCCGTAGAGACCGACGTTGCGCACGATGTTGACGCCCGGCGTGTCCGTGGGCACGAGGAACATCGACATGCCCTTGTAGGGGTTCACGTCGGGGTTGGTCACCACCATCACGATGAGGAAGGACGCCGTCTTGGCGTTGGAGGAGAAGTACTTCCACCCGTTGATGACCCACTCGTCGCCGTCTTTGACCGCCTGGGTCGTGAACAGCGTCGGATCCGCGCCGGCGTGTGGCTCGGTCATGGAGTAGCTCGAGAAGCATTCGCCTTCGAGCAGCGGGTGCAGGTACTGCTGCTTCTGCTCTTCCGTGCCGTAGTGGGCGATGATCTCGGCGTTGCCGGTGTCGGGCGCCTGGCAGCCGAAGACGATGGGCGCCCACGACGAGCGCCCGAGGATCTCGTTGAGCAGCGCCAGCTTCAGCTGCCCGAAGCCCTGGCCGCCGAGCTCGGGGCCGAGATGCGTCGCCCAGAGGCCCTGCCGGCGCACCTCCTCCTTCAGCGGATCGATCGCTTCGCGCCGCTTGCCCTCGAGGGGGGTGAATTGCAGGTGCGGGAAGGCCAGCTCGAGCGGCTCGACCTCGTCCCGGACGAACTGGTCGACCCAGTCCAGCCTCTGCTGGTACTCGGGATCGGTTTCGAAGTCCCACGCCATGGTGCCCTCCCTCGGCTCTCTCCGCCAGAATATGATTCTGGCTATCAAGAACGCAATACCGAAGCCCGAGCCGGCGGGCCCGGCCGACACCGGCGGCGTCGCCGACCGCATCGTACGGCGCTCCCTGGCCAAGCGGGAGGGCGACTACGCCGACGAGGTGCGCCGGCTGCTCGATGCCGCGCTCGAGCTCATGCAGCGCTCCGGCACCACGTCGCGCCCGCGCGTGGCCGACATCGTCGGTGCCGCCGGCCTGTCCAACGACGCCTTCTACCGGCACTTCCGCTCCAAGGACGACCTGGTCAACGCGCTGCTCGAGGACGGGTCGGCGCGCCTGCGCGGCTATCTCACCCACCAGATGGCCAAGGCCCGGACGCCCGAGGCGCAGGTCCGCCGTTGGGTCGAGGGTGTGCTCGCTCAGGCCGACGGGGAGCTCGCGGCAGCCACGCTGGCCGTGCTGTGGAACGGGAGCGGCGCCGACGGCGGGATGGCCGCCGGCCGGCACTTCGCGGCCGCACCGCTCGCGACGCTGCTGCACGAGCCATTCGCAGCGCTCGGCAGCGATGCCGTCGAGCTCGAAGCCGCACTCGCCGCGCACGCGACCCTCGGCCAGCTCTCGGACTGCCTGTGGCGTCGTTCCGCCGCCAGCCGCACGGAGACCGAACGCGTCACGACCTTCTGCCTGCGAGCCGTCTCGCGCTGATTCTTTCGGTCAGCGGCCGCGCCGGCGCGCCGGACCCGTCGCGGCGGTCTCCTGTCCACGGCCCTTGACCTCGAGCCGGCGGGGACAGTCCCTCGAAGGAGTATCAGGATGGCGGTGGCGACAATGCTGTCGGATGTTTCGGTTGGTAGAGACCCACCTGGCCCCCGCCCGGGAGTTGAATCTTGGTGACCGAACCCCACCTGGCCTCTTCGACTTCTGCAGTCCGTATGCCTTTTGCGGTGAGGCTGGTTATCTCCGCTTGGAGGTCGTCGCACATCAAATACAGCTCGTGCCCCGACTCTTCATCTGCGGGGTGGACGGCCAACTCTGCTGGAGGCAGTGCGAAGATGAGCCAATCGTGTCCCGCATCAACCGATGGGTATCCGAGGACATCCCGAAAGAATGCCCGGTCGGCCGAGGCGTCGTTGCTGAAGACGATCACGTGGGCGCCAAAAATCATTGCCTGCTCTCCTCCAGATGAACGCTCTTCTTAGTCTGTCTTACGCCGCACTCCCGAAGTAAGGCTTTGGTGAGGATCCGGTCGAAACTGGGTGGCTTCGACGTGCCCTACGAGGGGAATCTGCAATCCGGGAACTCCATCAGATCGCCGCCGCGTCAGCTCCAATTTCAGGCGGCGAAATCGCACTTGCGGAACGGTGCTTCAGGCCTCGCTGTCGAGACCTTCGGGTACCCAGTTGGGGCGCCGCTTCTCCATGAAGGCCTGCATGCCCTCGCGCGGCTCGGGTGACTCCTCGAGTGCCCAGAACATTGTCTGGTAGTCGATGAGCCCGTAGCGCTCGTTGAGCATGCGCTTCACGTGCATGCGCGCCATCGGCGGCGTTTGCAGGATCTCGCGCACGGCCTGAAGGGCGGCGTCACGAAGCTGCTCATCCGGAACGACCCGCGAGATCACCCCGAGGCGCAGCGCCTCGGCGGCGTCGAAGCGGCGGGCCGAGAGCAGGAGGTCCCGGGCCACAGCGACGCCCACGTGCGCCGGCAGCACGGCCGCATAGGTCGCGTCGGGGATGCCGCGTAGCAATTCGGGGACTCGGAACGTCGCCCGGTCGCTGGCCACACAGATGTCCGACAGCATGGCGATGAGGAGGCCGCCGGCCTGGCAGATCCCGTTCACCGCCGCGACGACGGGGGCGCGACTGTCCCGGATGGAGAGGAAGGGCAGGATGTCGTGCCCGATGTCCGGCGTCGGCTCGTCGCCGGGTTCCCGGCGACCGCCCAGGTCCCCTCCCGGCGCAAAGACGTCGCCCGTACCCGTGATGATGAGCGCGGCCAGCTCGGGATCCTGGTTGACGATGCGGACAGCCCGCTTCATCCCGAAGTACATGGCCGGGGTCAGTGCGTTGCGGGCCTCGGGCCGGTCGATGATGCACCACGCGATCGGGCCGTCCCGCTCGAAGCGAAGCCCAGCCGCGCCCAGTTCGTTTGCCATGCATCCCTCCCGATCACTCCGGCTTGCGCCGGACACTAGCGGCAGGACCCTCGTCCGAACCTCGTGCCTCGAGGCGCGACGGCTACTGTCGCCAGCAACGCACCGGCACCCGGGTGCGTGGAAAGGACCGGGATCGGTGTCGACAGACCTGTCACATATCGCGGCCGCTCCACGTCGTGTCTCACCGCACCGAGTGTGCATGCCGCTCGCCGTGTTGGCGTCGTCCGACAACGGGCTCGTGGGAGGGGGGAGATGAGGTGACTGTCGGCATCGTGACGGGAGCGGCGCGAGGGATGGGTGCCGCATGCGCGGACCGAATCAAGGACATGGTCGACGTCCTGATACTGGTCGACGTCAACAAGGCTAACCTCGCAGTGGCAGCCGAGGACCTCGTCGCAACGGGTCCGCGGGCCAACGTCGAGACGCTCGTCCTCGACGTCAAGGATCGCGAGGGATTGGGTCTGCTCGCCGCACGCGCCAACGAGCTCGGCCCGCTGCGCGCCGTGGCGCACGCGGCCGGCGTCTCGCCCACCATGGCCGACTGGCGAGAGGTCCTCACGGTCGACCTCGTGGGCACGGCGATGCTCGTGGAGGTCATTCGCTCGTTCGCAACTGCGGGCACGGCCATTGTCTGCTTCGCCTCTATCTCGGCTTCGCTTGCGCTGCCCGACGTCGACCAACCCGCCGACACGGCACTCGACGACCCGCTCCACCCCGAGTTCCTCGAGCGCCTCCGGGAGGTCGTCGGGCCCGAGCTCGAAGACTCGGCCATGGCGTACACCTGGGCGAAGCGTGGGGTCCATCGTCTGGTCCGTCGCGAAGCCGCCGCGTTCGGGAAGCGTGGGGCGAGGATCTGCTCGGTGACGCCAGGGATCATCGACACCCCAATGGGGCGCCAGGAGGCTGACACCCACACGGTGATGGAGTTGCTCGTCCAGGCCTCCGCGCTCGGGCGAGAAGGTCGGCCCGAAGAGGTGGCAGCGGCGGTGGCCTTCCTCCTCTCGGACGCTGCTGGGTACGTGACCGGGGTGGATCTGACAGTCGATGGCGGCGTCATCGCTGCCGTGAGAAGCGGAGGATTGTCGTCGCTATGAGCCAAGAGGTACAGGGTCAGAAGACCACGCGCCCGGTCGACGTGCGCGGATTGCTCGATCCCGAGTTGGGTCCGATCCTCGGGGGATTCGAGATGCCGCCGATCGATGCGGACAGCATCGCGGCCATCCGATCCACGGCGTTGCCCGCTTCCGACACCTCCGACGCGGTGGTGCGCACGGAGCATGTCGTTCCCGGGGATCCGCCCGTTCCCGTGCGGGTGCACCGCCCGGCCGGGATCGACGATGTGCTCCCGGCCATCTTCACCATTCACGGCGGTGGTTACGTCATCGGCTCGTATGCCATGGACGACTTCTTGCACGATGCGTGGAGCCCACAGCTCGGCACGGTCGGTGTGTCGGTCGAGTACCGGCTGGCGCCGGAGACGCCGTATCCGGGGCCGCTCGAGGACTGCTATGCCGCACTGCGCTGGACCCACGAACACTCCGAGGAGCTCGGTGTCGACGCGACGCGCATCGGCGTGAACGGGATCAGCGCCGGGGGAGGGTTGGCTGCCGCGCTCGCGCTGCTGGCCCGCGACCGCGGAGAGGTCCCGCTCGCCTTCCAACTGCTCGACTGCCCGATGCTCGACGACCGCCAGGGCACACCTTCGCTCGCGGCGAAGGGCCTCTACGTGTGGAACGCCGCGTCGAACGAATTCGGGTGGCGGTCCTATCTGGGCGACCTCTATGGGTCCGACGACGTGCCGCCCTATGCCGCTGCGGCGCGCGCGACCGACCTGGCGGGCCTGCCACCCGCCTGCATCGTGGTCGGATCGATCGACGGCTTCCGCGACGAGGACGTGGACTACGCGCGCCGGCTGAACCAGGCCAGCGTTCCGTGTGAGCTTCACGTGATCGCGGGTTTGCCGCACGCGTACCAGTTGGCTCCGGACGCGCAGGCGGTCCGGTTGGCGACCCACTGCAAAGACGACTGGCTGGCCCGGCAACTCAGCCGACTCGCGGCGGGCTGAGGCGGGCGCGAGACGGCGTTAGAGCTTGCCGGCGCCCCCCGAACGGGCTCGGATCATGGCGTCCTGCACGAAGGAGGCGGCGAGCTGGCCGTCGGCCCGGAAGATCTCACCGCGGCCATAGCTGCGGCCGTGCCCGGCGTAGGTGGCGCGCTGCTCCAAGAGGTGCCATTCGGAGGCCGGGCATCGTTCGTGGTACGTCAGCGTGTGGCTGAGCACGCCGGTCGAAAGCGTGTGGTGCGCCTGCGCCTGGCCCACGCCGGCGTGGGGGCGCATGGCCGTGCCGATCAGGAAGCCATCGGTCGAGTACGCGACGAGCGCCTGGTCGGTCGCGGGATCGTCCGGGGCACCGGCGAAGCGGACCCAGACGTCGAGCTCCGCGGGGCCCACCAGCTCGGGGTCACTCAGGTCCACGTTGTCGACGATGCCGATCTCCCACGCCCCCTCGCCGCGGAGATGGCCGGCGACGTCATCGGGGCTCGAGGTCGAGCGGCGCGCGTCGGCGTGGCGGATGACGTCGTCCTCGAGTGCGCTCAGGAGGACCAGCGACCGCGTGCAGATCTGGTCGCCCTGGCTGATCGTCACGGTGCTGCTGGCCACCGAACGTCCGGCGTGCATCCGCTCGACGGCGATCTCGAGCGGCACCTCGTGTGACGCCCCGCGGGCGAACACGGTGTGGAGGGTCTTGACCGCCTTACCCTCCTGGCCGGCCAGGCCCGCCATGATCGACTGGGCCAGGAGCTGGCCACCGAAGACGACGCCGTGCGCAGTCGGCAGATTGCCGGCGCGATAGCGGTCGTCGCCGATCGGCTCGAGGGTGAGGGACTCGAGGAAGGCATCGATGGTGGACATCGGGGGCTCCTTGTTGTCTTCGGTTCGTTGTCTGCGGTGGTCAGATGATGAGGTGGTCCGCCCTCGGCGCACCGGCCAGTACGGCTACGCGAGGCCATTACCTTGGGCCCAGACGGATATTCCGTCAATTTTGACGACGACGTCAAAGTCAGATACCCTCCAAAACCGGCGTCCCCAGCCGGGTGGCCGGGGCTTTTCCGGTGACCAGCGGAGCCGCCGTGCCCTCGTGGGGTGGGTGGATCCGAGCGACGAGAGGAAGAGGACCGTGGCCGAGAGAGTGAAGGTCAATCCGGAGCAGCGGATGCTCATCGACGGGAAGTTGGTCGAGGCTGACTCGGGCAAGACCTTCGACAACATCAACCCGGCCACCGAAGAGGTGCTCGGGGGCGTGGCGGATGCCTCGACGGCCGAGATGCATCGCGCCATCGACGCGGCGCGCCGAGCCTTTGACGAGACCGACTGGTCGACCAACCGCGCCTTGCGCAAGCGGTGCCTCGAACAGCTGCACGAAGCGCTTCAGGCCGAGCAGGAGGAGCTACGCGAGCAGCTCATCCTCGAGGTCGGCTGTCCCAAGATGACCACCAACGGGCCGCAGCTCGACGCGCCGCTCTCCGAGGCCCTGGCCTGGCCGGCCAAGGAGATCGACAACTTCGAGTGGGAGACGGTGCTGCCCGACGCCATGAGCATCACGGGCTCGGTCGACGCACGGCGGATCTGGCGCGAGCCGGTCGGCGTCGTGGGTGCGATCGTGCCGTGGAACTTCCCGGTGGAGGTGACGCTGCACAAGGTCGGGCAGGCGCTGGCGACCGGGAACACGATGATCGTCAAGGCCGCCCCCGACACGCCGTGGAACGCGACGTTTCTCGGCCGGCTGATCGCGGAGAAGACCGACATCCCGGCCGGGGTGATCAACGTGGTGACGTCGTCGGACCACCTGGTCGGCGAGGAGCTCACACTGTCGCCGAAGGTCGACATGATCTCGTTCACCGGCTCGACCGCGGTGGGGCGCCGGATTATGGAGAAGGGCGCCGCCACCATGAAGCGCGTCTTCCTCGAGCTGGGGGGCAAGTCGGCGACCATCGTGCTCGAGGACGCCGACCTGGGCCTGGCCGCCATGATGGGCATGGGTGCCTGCTTCCACGCCGGGCAGGGCTGCGCCATTCAGACGCGGATGCTGCTACCCCGCTCGCGCTACGAAGAGGGCGTGGAGTTGGTGAAGAGCATGTTCTCGGCCGTGCCGTACGGCGAGCCGCACCGCGAGGACGTGATCATGGGGCCGCTCATTTCGGCCAAGCAGCGCGAGCGCGTGCTCGGCTATATCGAGAAGGGCAAGGCCGAGGGCGCCACGCTCGCCGTCGGGGGCGGTCGTCCCGCCGGCGACGAGTTCGCCAAAGGCTGGTGGGTCGAGCCCACGCTGTTCACCGACGTCGACAACTCCATGACGATCGCGCAGGAGGAGATCTTCGGACCGGTCCTCGTCCTGATCCCGTTCGAGGACGAGGAGGATGCCATCCGCATCGCCAACGACAGCATCTACGGGCTGTCGGGTGGCGTGTTCTCGGGCTCGGTCGAGCACTCGCTCGCGGTGGCCCGGCGGATCCGCACCGGTGGCGTCAGCGTGAACGGCGGCGCCCCTTACGGACCGGACCTGCCGTTCGGCGGGTTCAAGGCCAGCGGGATCGGGCGCCAGAACGGCGTGCCGGGGTTCGAGCAGTACCTGGAGATCAAGTCGGTCTCCTGGCCAGCGGGTTAGTCGGGAGGAATGGCGTGACCGTCACCCGCGAGTCCGACGTCTACTACGACCCCTACGACTTCGAGATCGACGCCGACCCGTACCCGGTCTGGAAGCGCTTGCGGGACGAGGCGCCGCTGTACCGGAACGAGAAGTACGAATTCTTCGCGCTGAGCCGGTGGGCAGACGTCGACGCCGCCATGCTCGATTGGAAGACGTACATCTCGGGGCGCGGCTCGGTGCTCGAGATCATCAAGGCCGGAGTGGAGATCCCCCCGGGGTCCATCCTCTTCGAGGACCCGCCGAATCACGACCTTCACCGCGGCTTGCTCTCCCGGGTCTTCACGCCGAAGAAAATGCAGGCGCTCGAGCCGGAGGTGCGGGCCTTCTGTGCGCAGGTGCTCGACCCCCTCGTCGGCTCGGGCAACTTCGACTTCATTGAGAACCTGGGCAAGTTCATGCCGATGCGGGTCATCGGGATGCTGCTCGGCATCCCCGAACAGGACCAGGAGGCCATCCGAGACCGCCTCGACGAGGGCCTGCGCCTCGAGGAAGGCGTTCCGAAAGAGGCCGAGTACAACGGCGCGGCCCAGTTCGAGGTGTTCTCGGACTACATCACCTGGCGCGCGGAACACCCCTCTGACGACCTGATGACCGAGTTGCTCAACGCCGAGTTCGAGGACGAGACCGGAACGACGCGCACGCTCACCCGCGAGGAGGTCCTCGGCTACGTCGGCCTGCTGGCGGGGGCCGGGAACGAGACCACGACCCGCCTGATCGGCTTCACGGGCGAGGTCCTCGGGCGCCATCCCGACCAGCGCGCCGAGATCGTGGCGGACCGGTCGCTGATCCCCAACGCGATCGAGGAGCTGTTGCGCTACGAGTCGCCGTCCCCGGTGCAGTCCCGCTATGTGACCCGCGACGTCGAACTCCACGGCGCGACGGTTCCCGAGGGCAGCATCATGGTGCTGCTCAACGGTTCGGCCAACCGGGACGAACGGCACTTCCCCGATGGGGACACCTTCGATATCCATCGCGAGCTCGGTCGGCATCAAGCCTTCGGCTACGGCATCCACCTCTGCCTCGGTATGGCGCTGGCTCGCCTTGAAGGGCGCGTGGCGCTCGACGAGGTGCTGAACCGGTTCCCCGAGTGGGAGGTCGACTACGACCAGGCGCGGCGCGCCCGTACATCGACGGTGCGCGGCTGGGAGACGCTGCCGGTGCGCACTTCGTGAGGGCACCGGGGGAAGGGAGCACGAGATGAACATGGACGACATGATCCTGGTGAGCATCGACGACCACATGATTGAGCCCCCGCACATGTACGAGAACCATGTGCCGAAGAAGTGGCTGGACAACGCGCCGAAGGTCGTGCACGAGGACGGCATCGACCAGTGGGTGTTCCAGGGCGAGAAGACCAGCACCTCGTTCGGCATGTCCGCCACGGTCGGCTGGCCCAGCGAGGAGTGGGGCTTCAACCCCGGGACTTATTCGGAGCTCCGTCCGGGCTGTTTCGACGTACACGAGCGGGTGCGCGACATGGACGCCAACGGCGTCCTCGGCTCCATGTGCTTCCCGACCATGGCCGGGTGGAACGCGCGCACCTTCGCCGAGGCGCGTGACAAGGAGATCGCCCTCGTGATGCTCCAGGCCTACAACGACTGGGCCATCGACGAGTGGTGTGGGACCTACCCCGGCCGCTTCATCCCCTTGGGGATCGTGCCCATGTGGGACGTCGAGGCGGCGGTAGCGGAGGTGCACCGGCTGGCCAAGAAGGGGTGCCGGTCGATCAGCTTTCTCGAGACCCCTCACGTGCAGGGGTTTCCGAGCTTCCTGTCGGGTTATTGGGACCCGATGATGGCCGCGCTCAGCGACGAAGGCATGGTGCTCTCGCTGCACATCGGAGCCGGGTTCGGGGTCATCAGGCGGCCCGAAGAGGCGCCGATCGACCACCTGATGGTGCTGGCCTGCCAGATCAGCGCCATCACCGCCCAGGACCTGCTGTTCGGGCCCACGCTGCGCCGCTTCCCAGACCTAAAGGTCGCGCTGTCGGAGGGCGGCATCGGCTGGATCCCCTTCTACTTCGACCGCATCGACCGTCACTTCCGCAACCAGGAGTGGATGCACAGCGACTTCGGGGGCAAGCTCCCCTCCGAGGTGTTCCGGGACCACATCCTGGCGTGCTTCATCACCGACCCGTCGGGACTGTTGCTGCGCGACCGCATCGGTATCGACGGCATTGCCTGGGAGTGCGACTACCCCCACACGGACACCACGTGGCCCAGGTCACCCGAGTTCACTTGGAACGAGTTCGCCGAGGCCGGGGTCACCGAGGAGACCGAGATCCACAAGATCACGTGGCAGAACGCCTGTCGCTTCTACAACTGGGACCCCTTCGTCCACACGCCCAGGGAACAGGCCGCCGTGGGCGCGCTGCGCGGTCGGGCGCACGACGTCGACGTCACTCGGATGTCGCGCCACGAGTGGCGCACGCGCAACGAGGCGGCCGGCATCGGCGCCCTTTGAGCGCGCCCTTTGTCGTCAGGGCCGGTGGCGGGCCTGCCACCACCATGGATTCCATTCGAGACAAGAAAGAGAGACCAGGACCGCAATGCTGATCGCCCCGAGCGAGGACCAGCAGTTCTTCGCCGAGACCACGGAGCGCTTCCTGGTCGAGCAGGCCTCTCCCGACACGCTGCGGCAGTTGCGCGACGACGAAGCTGGCTTCGACCGCGCCTACTGGCGCCGTGGTGCCGAGCTGGGTTGGACCTCGTTGCTGGTGGACGAAGCACACGGCGGCGGCTCGATCAGCGGCACCGGGCTGGTGGACCTCAGTTTCGTCGCCTACGAGTTCGGCCGCCACGCCGCACCCGGACCTCTGCTGGCGACGAACGTCGTCGCGTCGGCGCTCAGCGAGGCGGGCGCGGTCACGGGCACAGGCGACGTGCTCCCTGGCCTGCTCTCGGGAGAGACGATCGCCACCTGGTGCGCGCCCGAATTCGGCGAACGACCAGGGGAGTGGCGGACCGCGGTGGAGGTCGAGAGCGATGGCGAAGGTGTCGTACTGCGCGGCACGGTGCGACCGGTGGAGTACGCCGCGCAGGCGCAGCACTTCCTGGTCACCGGGCGGGACGGCGAGGGCCTCACTCAGGTGCTCGTGTCCGCCTCCGCCGCCGGCGTGTCAGTGGAGCGCATGCAGACGGTGGATCTGTCCCGGCGTTTCGGCGCCGTCACGTTCGATGGCGTCCGCGTCGGCGCGGACTCGGTGGTCGGCGTCCGGGGCGGGGCGGGGCCCGACGTCGAGCGGCAGATGCGGTACGTCCTATCGATCCTCAACGCCGAGGCCGTCGGGTGCATGCAGTCTGCCTTCGAGATGACCGTCGAGTGGTCGTTCGACCGCTACTCGTTCGGCCGGCCCCTGGCCTCGTACCAGGCGCTCAAGCACCGCTTCGCCGACATGATGACCTGGCTCGAGGGCGGCCACGCCATTAGTGACGTCGCCTGCGCCGCCGTGCAGGCGAACGCAGACAACGCGGACGAGCTCACGAGCGCCGCCAAGGCGTTCATCGGTCACTATGGCGCCGAGCTCATACATGATTGCGTCCAGTTGCATGGTGGGATCGGCGTCACCTTCGACCACGACCTCCACCTGTACCTTCGCCGTCTCACGATCAACCGGTCGCTGGCCGGGACGCCGCCGGAGCATCTCCGGCGCATCGCCGGCCTGCTCGACGCCCGCAACGAGGCGGCAGCGTGAGCGCCCTGCGGGCCGAAGAGGACCGCGGGACCGAGGAGATGGAAGACCTCGAGAGCTTTCGCCTCCGGGCGCGTGCGTTCATCGGGGCCAACCTGCGCCCCATGACCATGGAGGAGTTGCGCCTGGACTACAGCCGCAACGACGAGGAGACTGAGCTGGCCGAGATCGCGCACGAGCGCGAGCTGCAGCGCGCGCTCTTCGAGGCCGGACTGGCGGGGATCTGTTTTCCCGAGGCCTACGGCGGGCAGGGCCTCTCGATGGCCCACCAGAAGGTGTTCAACGAGGAGATCGTCGGGCACGAGTATCCCCGGCGGATTCAGGTGCCGACGTTCTCGCCCTGCGCGACGGTCATCTTGGAGTTCGGGACTCACGAGCAGAAGCTTCGTCACATCCCGGCCATCCTGCGCGGCGACGAGCTCTGGATGCAGTTCCTGTCCGAGCCGAGCGGCGGGTCGGACGTGGCCGGAGCGCTGACCACCGCCGTGCGCGACGGCGAGCAATGGGTGCTCAACGGGTCGAAGGTCTGGACCACGGGGGCCTGGTGGTCGGATTGGGGCCTGTGCCTCGCCCGCACCAACTGGGACGTGCCCAAGCACCGCGGCCTGACCGTCTTCATGCTGCCGATCCACCAGCCCAACGTGGAGGTCCACCGCATTGAGATGCTCAACGGGTCCCGGGAGTTCTGTCAGGAGTTCCTGACCGACCTCGTGGTCCCCGACACGGACCGGGTCGGCGAGGTCGACGACGGCTGGACGGTGGGCACCCGCTGGATGTTCCACGAGCGGATGCTCTTCAGCTCGCCCTACGTGACCGAGCCGGTGGGCATCACCCACGGGAGCATGGACGCCGGCTTGGTCGCCACGGTGGCCCGCGAGGCCGGCACGATGGACGACACTGCAACCCAAGAGCGGATCGGCGAAGCCCGCATGCTCGAGCTGGTCGGTGACGCGCTGAGCAAGCGGGTCAGCGACAGCATTATGACGGGCAAGCTGTCCGATCAGGCGGCGGCGCTCGTGCGGCTGTTCAAGGGCGCGGCCCAGGTGCGCGTCAACACGCTCGTCTTCGAGGCGGCCGGCTCGGTGGGAGCCGCCTGGAGCGGCGACGGCCCGGCGGCCCGGGCTGCGCTGAACTTCATCATGCGCCAGGGCGGCGCCATCGGGGGCGGCACGCTGGAAATGGCGCGGAACGTCATCAGTGAGCGCGTGCTCGGTATGCCACGGGAGCGGCGCCTGGACAAGGACGTGCCGTTCCGCGACGTCCCGCGCGGCCGACCCACTACGGGCTGAGCGTCGCCCAGCGCCTTCGGCGACAACGAGGAGGAACCTGCACGTGGCCACCGCAACCGTCAACGGCATCACGCTGGCCTACGAGACGATCGGGGAGGGACGACCCTGGGTCATCACCCCGGGTGGTCGCTTCACCAAGGAGTCCCCCGGCGTGCGCGAGCTCGCCACCGAGTTGGCTGCGCAGGGGAACAGGGTGCTGATCTGGGACCGGCCGAACTGCGGCGAGTCGGACGTGTGCTTCGAGGGCGCCTCCGAATCGGCCGTGCAGGCGGACGCGCTGATGGCGCTGCTCGAGCACCTCGACATGACGCCGGCCGTGATCAGCGGGGGGTCGGGTGGCTCCCGGGTGTCGCTGCTGGCGGCGGCTCGCCACCCCGGGGCGGCGGCGGGCCTCGCAATCTGGTGGATCAGCGGCGGCATCTACGGGCTGCTGTCCCTGGCCACGCACTACTGCGGTGGCTCGCTGGCGGCGGCGTGGACTTCCGGGATGCAGGCGGTGGCGGCGTTGCCCGAGTGGGCCGAGGTGATTGCGCGCAATCCGGGGAACCGCCAGCGCTTCTTGGATCAAGACCCCGAGACGTTCGTCGCCACCATGGAGCGTTGGATGATGGCGTACTGCCCCCGCGACGACGAGCACGTCCCCGGGTTGCCCGACGCCGACGCCCGAGCTCTCGACCTCCCGGCGCTCGTGTTCCGCAGCGGTGCCAGCGACGTCCACCACACCCGCGCCACCTCGGAGCTACTGGCCGAGCTGCTGCCCAAGGCCCGCCTTGCCGAGCCACCGTGGGGCGACCGCGAGTGGCTCGAGCGCCTGGAAGCGCACGACGAGGGGCTCTTCGCCCGCTGGCCGCTCCTGGCGCCGCAGCTGCTCGACTGGCAGGCCGACAACCTGGGCTGAGTGGCGCCTCCGGGCTCATAACCCGGCGACGATCGTCCCATTGGTGTCACTCAGTTAGGTTCTATTTGAACCGCATTCGGTTTTCTGGGTCCGTTCCGCTTCCTCTTATGTCAGGGGGACGGGCTCTATCTCGTTTGTGATCGCAGATCATCAACGCCGCAGGCCACTGTGAAGGCGGCGGAGCAATATGGCGATTCTGCCGGGAGCAGCCTTCTGGGTTGGGATCCTCTGTGAGCTTGACGCTTCAAGTGCTAGTTGCGCCTCTCGGTCCCGACGCCGTGCGCGATCAATATCCTTGACCGGTAGCTGCGGCAACCACTCCACACGGTTATTGACAATCCAGTAGTGGGACTGACACAAAAAGCTGCCATTGCCTATCGACGGAGCTAGGGAGACCGTCTCGCCGTTGTATCTGAGCGACCACCCCGCTGGCGAAAGTGGGGTAACTGCTTTGTTGCCGCATCCGCAGCAACACAAATGTATAACGATCCCATATTCCATGGACACGTATAAAGTGCCGGACTCAAGATGGGGGGGCATGAGCTCGACAAAGCGAGTCCTTACCGTGTCAGCACGCATCAGTCTCCTCGCTTAAGAGCATGTTCGTATCGATCGTGTAGGTGCAGTCAAGCTCTCCCTGAAAATCCGCATAGAACCCGAATAACTTCTTCCAACGTATGACGGCTAACGCAGCATTGAGAGCGTTGAGATCTGCCACCTGAATGTTTGTGCTGTATTCATCGTCGTGATCGCTGCACCCGAGCGAAGCTCGTCGTCGAAATGCCTCTCTTCGACCTGGAACACTGGTTGTCGTTCTCACGATTCCGCTGATCATGTCGTTCGACATCGATAAACCCATGCCGACATCGATAAACGGAATACGTGTCTGTTCAAGGCGCTCGACGATTGCTGCCTTGCCGCCGCTTGCATCAATACAGATGAACACAAAGTCCATTCGATCGAGTTCGGGTGCAGTCTCCAGCGTCAGAGCGTAAGCATGTTGGACGATTCCCTTGCGCATAAGTGAGTACTTCCTCGCCCAATGCGCAACTTTCTTTGGCTGTTCTCGCAGTTCATCGATGCTGGTCGCGCCCGGCGCACGAAAGGCATTGTGGGTGTAGAAGGTGTCCGGATCAAACAGATGGATCTCCTTGACCGGTGCCTTAGCGATCAGATCAAAAACAAATGACCCAGTCCCTCCAAGTCCCACAATGGCCACACGACTTAGCTCGAGCTTTCGCATAGCTGCAACGATCCCAGCTCTTGTGGACGCCGAGTCAAGATACGCAAACACCCTCTCATCATCCGCGTCAGTAACGATGGGAAACGTCTTGGCGCTTGCCATTGGATCGACGGCTTGAGCGGGACTCTCGAGTATGGCGACGTACGTTGTCACCTTCTCGTAGTAATTCGGATACTGGCCGCTTGGCGGTTTCGACGAGAACCGAAAGTCAGCGATTAGGTTCGCATCGATTTGATGCCGGCCGGTGTTTCTGAGCCCCTCAATTTCAGCACCGTGTTGGTCGCAGGGATAGACACCAATGAACCACATCGTGTGATCATCCGGCTGCGCCGTGGTATCGCCGGATGTGTTGATTGTTGATATCAAAGTTCCGGTGAGTACTAGCCCCGCACCGTTGACGTATGGCACGTCGTGGACAAGAAGAA